>NZ_QQXK01000010.1 GCF_003575975.1 Galactobacter valiniphilus
ATCACACGGTGACCGCGTCTACGTCAGCAACGACGAGCCGGACCACCGCGCGCTACACCACTATGCGGGACTCAACTGCGCCCCACCGCGGCAGCCCGGCCACAAGCGCGCCCCAAGCCTCTGCCGGCAGCCCAGTCAGAACGATGTGACCTCCGCCTGGCGTCGCCGCCCCCGCATAGAAGATCCCAGCCGGCGCAGCCACGTGTCGCCCCGGGAATCCGTCAGCGCCTCGGCAGGGCGAGGCACGAGCCCCGAGGCGCAGGATTCCCCCGCGACACGGCAGCGCAGACCGGCCCACGGCCTCTCACCGAAGACCGCTCCGGCACCGTGCGACGCTGGGCCACCACCACACCCAGCCCACGGCAACTCCACCGCCCAACGCTAGAGCCACCACCCCCCACATACCCGCCCGCGGCCACGAGACGTCACAACCACCAGGCACGAACACCACTCACGCCAGAAACTCCACGCCGCCACCGCCCGCCCTCACAGCCACCAGCCGGCACCACCACCCAGCCACGAACACCACGAGCCGCCACCGTCAGCACACCCACGCCGCGAACGCTTCCAACACGCAGTCAAACCGCCAGCCACACACCTTCTTCGCCGGCCTAGACGTCAACCGCTCCGCCAACCGAGCGAGGAGGGGATCCCAGCCCAGCCAGAGCCGAGTGTGTCGAGCCCGCAGCAGGCCACGCGTCCCGCAGGGAATGGCGCCCGCGCCATCCCCCGGCCTTGAGCGCAGCGAAGGGGGATCTGGCGCAGCCATTCCCCCGGCGACGCGGCAGACTGCCAGGAGCGAAGATCACCTCGGCGAACCGAAACCCGGTCACTGCCGCACCCAGCGCAGGATGGGCCCGCCACCAGCCGCGACACACGCACCACAGCCATAAAAGCACCAACCCCAGTCCCTTGGGCGGAGTCCGGCGCCAGCTGCCAGTGTCGGCCGCAGGCCGCGCAGCGAGACGCAGTCGAAGCTGAAGGCCGAAGGCCAAAACGTCGGCAGCCAGCGCCGACAGACTCCAACCCCCCAAATCGAAAATCGCCCATCCCCTACCCCTCCGAGCTCGGCCCCCGAGATTGGGCTCGAACCGCGGAGCGGGCGAGCTACACCTGCGCCACCCCCAGAGGTCGGCCGCCGGAGGCGTGGAGTTGGGCTGGCCGCGCCTGGCCCTAGACATCACGGGGTGGAGTGGGGGTTCCAAGGGGGCGAGGAGGGCCAACTGCTACGTTGCTACCTCTGCTACCCCCAAATCCCGTCACACTAGGAGGGAGTGTTTTTTGACTGGCATTTTGGCCTCAAGGGACCATTTTGGACCGATGCCAGTACCTTTCTCTCTCTCTGAGAAAAAGTTAGAAGTAGAGGTAGCAAGGTAGCAGTTGGCCCTGGATCCCAGTGCTGGCGCGGATTTTGGCTGCTACCACGGAGTCTTTCGAGAGGTAGCACGAGGTAGCAAGGTAGCAATGAGGTAGCAGTAGTGCGTCCAAGTGCTACCTCACAGGTAGCAGCTGCTACCTCAGGGGCACTCGCGAGGTAGCAGCTGAATGCGGCTGATTCGGCCCCTCTGCGCATGGTGGGTGACGTCCCCACGCACGTCACTGCCCCGGAGTCGCACCTTGCTCTACGCCACCAGCCTCACGGAATCTGACCTTGAGACGCCCACCCTCGACTGCGCCCGACGCCCACGCGCCATCGCCCTCGGAGGCGAGCCTGAGCCCGTGCTGCGGGCGATGCTGACAGCACTCGTGGTCGACCGCCCTCGAACGCGTCGTCGATCGCTCTACGCCGACGAGCGCACGAGCCTCCTGCGCGCAATCCATAGGCAGGCACAGTCGGACAGTCTGGAGGTGGACCCCGGAGCGTCGCGCACAGGAGGCAGCTCCGCCGCCGCAGGCAATCCCGTGCCCATGGAGGAGCTGTCGCTTCTGAGCGGCTACCGCGCCTGGCTGAACACCGAGGGTGCCCCTTCGTACGTGGGGTTGCTTGAGGCAACGGCCTACCTCGGCCTGGCCGCCCTCTCGTCCGGGCGCACTGACGTCATCTCGCGCGCGGCAGCCGCGTTCCAGGAGCGGGTCGGCGAGATGCTCATGCTCGCGTGCCTGATGGACATGGAGACTCTGGACTGGCCGTGCCCCGAGTGCCGTCGACTACACCGAGATTCCTGTGCAGATGGGGCTGAGTGCCTCTCTGTGGGGTGCGCAGTCGTGGTGTGGGCTGACGCCGGGGTGGCGCCCGCCGAGGCCTGCAGCTGCGACGCTGGGGACGGCCAGGCATGCAGGGCCTCGTGCAGCTCACGCCCACGCCGCGCCGGCCTGGGCACCTGCACCCAGTGTGGCGCGTGGTGGTCGGCAGCTGAGCTAGCCGGATGGTCGGAGAGGTGCCTGGAGATGCTCACCGGCGACTCTGCCCGCTGGGAGCGCGAGCGAACCGGCATCGCTGCTGCCGCACGGCGTGCTCGCGCGGAGCACTCTGACATCGCAGCCGACTGGATCTTGCACGAACGCCTCGGGCGAATGCACCGCCGGCTCCGCACCGGCGAGTGGTGGTCGAGGCACGCCTCGAGCTCTGCGCGTGAGCGCTGGGAGAAAGACCGGGCGCGACTCATCGCCCGCGCAGCCTGACTCCCTTGCATAGAAGGGCCCCGCCAACATTCGCTGGCGGGGCCCTTCTGCATCTACTCGTCGTCCTCATACTCGAACGGCGCCGCGGCCGTGGCCAGCCAGTCGTCGTCCATGAGGGCCTCCTCGCCGGGGGAGTCGGCCCCGCTGTAGACGATCGCCCAGAGCTCCTCGTCCAGTGGCTCCTCGCCGCTCCACTGATCGTCCCACGTCGCGTCCGCGCACTTCTTGTACATCCCTTGACCTCCGTCTGGGGCGGCCGTCGCCCCTTCGATGAGGACCATGCGTAGTGGCGCCAGCTCGGCCACTCGAGGCGGATCGCCGATTCCGGAGCAAATTGGTCAAAAGTCAACTAAGTCCGCACTTGCGACTCACACCAACCAAGGAATCCGCACTATCGGCATGTGTACGCAACTGATTCCGTGGCCGAAGTTCCCCCAAAACAAGCCCTTTGGGCATCACGCCGTCCCGATGCTGCGCATGGTCTCGGTCGAGCGGGCTTGAGGGCCTTCTCACACCCCGAAATCGCATCGCACAAAGGAACACCAATGACTCTCTCCACTCTTATTGCACAGGCAGCCACCGAGCAGAACCTGCGCTTCCACGACGTCGCCCTCCACCTGTGGCCGGTCGTGGCCCAGTCCGCCGGCGGCCACATGACCGTCGCAGAGATCGCACGCGTCCTCGTGACCATTGTTGGCGTTGACGATGATCGCCTCCGCGACGCCATTGAGGAAGGCGCCCGCGCCGGACTTGTCCCTACCCAGCACCTCGTGGCCTGGATTGAAGATCCGAAGTCCGCGCCCGCCTCCCTGCACGAGCTGCTCTCCACGCCTGAGGTCGAAGCCGTGCAAGAGCAGGCGCAAATCCAGCTGGCAATGCTCGTCTCCTTCCGCCACCGCAGCTCTGCCACCGCGGCAAGCGTTGTCCGGGCCCTCGAGATGGTCCTCGACACGTCAACCTGGCCGGCCTCCGTCCGCGAGGACACCATCACCCGAGTGTCCGCCCCGTGGGTCGTGAGCGTCCTGCTGCCGGCCCTGGAGTGGGCCGAGGCCGAGAGCCGCAAGGCCACTCGTATGTGGCAGCGCTGAGCGCCACCCCACCCCGCACCAGAGGAATGACGACTCTGGGGCCCTCTAACACATCAGGAGCTCTGCGCATGGTCCAGAGCACAGGGTCGCTACCCCGAAACCAGCGGCCCGAAGAGCACACCCAAGGAACTGACATGAACACGAACACCCCCACCGACGTCGACATGGCGATGGCCTTCTTCGAGACCGTCTACGGCCCGCTCATCGACGCCGGGCACTACGCAGGCGACGAGCGCTGGGTCCTCACCGTCTCGGACCCCAAGCGCGGTAGCGAGAAGGTCGGCGACACTTACGCCCCGAAGTGCGCGGCCGCCCCGCGGATCAGCGATCGCACGGCCGTCCGCAAGGCCCTGGAGTCCACGCTTCGCGACGACGCGCGCAAATACCAGTGCAAGGTGAACCCCTTGATCACCCGTCCCCGGGCCGTCGGGACCAGCGCCGAGGTTGCCTCCCTCGCCGTCCTCACGATCGACGTCGACTGCGCTGTCGGCGAGAAGACCCTGGACGGACAGCGTCACTACCCCACCCGCGACGAAGCCCTCGAACTCCTGCGCACGTGCGAGATCCCCATGACTCTGATCGCGTCCACCGCCCACGGCTACGTCGCGTACGTCCGCCTCGAGCAGCCCATCTCCATCCACACCGTCGACGAGGCCACGGGCGAGCGCCGCCTCAATCGCCGAGGTTCGGCGATGCGGTACATCCGCGGCCTCGAGGCCTACATGATGCAGCACTGGGCGAAGGCCGGCATCGCAACGAGCGGCACCCCATTCCTCCTGGATAGCGGCGTCATCTCCGGACCTGCCCGCGAACCGCGCCTGCCCGGCAGCCAGCACAACGGCGCGGTGGCCAGGGGTTACGCGGACACGCTCGTGCGCACGGTCCACGCCTCGCGCGAATCCGAGCTGAGCATGGCGGCCCTCATCCGCCTGGCACGACCCCACCTGGAGCAGCCGAAGGCCGCCGCACCGAAGGCACGGATCGTCGACGGAGCGCTCGGCGCGCGCCTGTCGTCCATGGCCGCCAGTGCGAGCTCGTCCGAGTGGGCCGCGGTCTACGCACTCGACCGCCTCGTCCCACTGCCGGAGCTTCTGGAGGCCCTCGGCATGGAGAGCGTCTGGAGCGAGGGCATCGAATCGCGGTGGTCGGTCGCCCACGACCGGCTCGTCCCCAGCCAGGACGGGCACCTGCTGTGCACCGTGTCCGAGGCCAGCATGGCTCGCCAGCGTGACCAGGAGCAGCGCATCGCCGAGGCGAAGGCCGCCGGCAAGAGGAAGCCGAGGTTCTCCCCTTGGGTACCCGAGCACGTCGCACGCGTCCTCTCGGACCAGGCCGCCACCCTGCTCTGCACGGGTGATGCGAAGTCCATCAGGACGCACGACATCATCGCCGGCCTCTGGCAGCTGGAGGACCTCCCGTCCATCGCAGCCAAGGCCCGGGTGTTGGCCGCGATGGAGCCCGAGCGGCGACTCGAGGTCATCCAGCAGCAGCACACGGACGTCACCGGCGTCATCCACTGAGCGAGCACTGAAACTCCCTGCCGCGCGGGGATCCCAACAACACGAAAGGGGCCGAAAAATGGTTCACAGCTGATTCCCAGGTATTTCCCAGGTTCAGAGCCCTCCGTCTCCGCATGGTCTCTGGCGAAGGGGAGCTTGACCTTCACGAGCGGGGTAGCGCAGCCCCGGCCCGACTCGAAGCGCATCATCGCTACGCACAAAGGAACACCAATGACCTGCTCTGCCAACACCCCCAAGAACACTCAGCCCGCCCAGCCCGTCAACTTCGACGACGTCCTGCTGGCCAACGAGACCACCCAGGCCGCACCGGCGCCGATGGTCATCCCCTCGCTCGACGAGATGACCCCGTCCGACGAAGACCTGAGGTACGCCGCCGCGGCGTTCGCCAGGGAGGAGGATCCGCTGGGCCTGGACCGCCTCCTGCAAATCGCAAACCCGGGCACGATCTCAGTCTGCGCTCAGCAGCCGATCCGCAACCTAAGCCACCTCGCTCCACGCTTCCGCGCTCACTGGGGCGGCACCATCGCCCGCGTCCTCACCGCTGGCGAGGTCGTCCTCTATATCCTGCGCGATGGAGTGTGGGTGCCGGATCAGTCCGGTCGCGTTCAGCAGATGGTCGGCGCCACGGCTCGCGCAGCCCTTGACGAGGTCGACTACCTCATGACCCACGACCCCGCCGTCGTTCGCTCGCTGGCCGCCCACCGCCGCGTCCTGGAGGACCCCAGCGCGGATGAGGACCTGCGCTACGAGGCTCAGGCCGCGATCGACAAGGTGCGGGCAAGGATCGCCGCGCCGCGCGAATCGCTCGACGACATGATCTCGAACCAGGCCTACGCCTGGACGCGCGTCGTGAACGGCGCGCGTTCGGAGGTTTTTGGTGAGGCCGCGTTCAGCGAGCGCGACACCGACCCCTATGCCCTCAACACGCCGAACGGGCTGCTGGACCTGAGGACGCTGAAGATCCGCGAGATCACCGAGGCCGACGGCCTGATCACGTGCATTACCTCCGGGGTTTACCTCAGACCCGAGGAGCGCAAGCCGGCGCCAGGCTTCGAGCGCGCGATTCGCCACCTGCGCCGCCAGGGTGCTGCGATCGGACGCGCCTCACTCCCCTCCACCGCCACCCAGGCCGAGATTGAGGCGGCAGAGAAGCGCCATGCCGACGAGATCGAAGACTTCTACCAGCGCGCCCTCGGATACTCCATCTCGGGCAAGCCCTCTCGTTCCCTTGGCATCCTGACAGGCGCCGCCGGCGCCGGCAAGACAACGCTGGTGCAGCTTGCCTGCGAGGCCCTCGGCGGCAGCGGTTCCGACACCTCGTACGCCGGGCTCGTCAGCCCGGGCGTCCTCCACACGGACCTGTCGGACTCCAACAAGCCCTTGCCCGGAGTCCTCGACCTCGGCTCAAAGCGGTTGGTCCTCGTCGACGAGGCGGATAATCATTACAACAGCTCGGGAATCAAGAAAAAGGTCTCCGCTTCGACGCTGAAGCTCTTGGTTCAGTCGGCGCCGGTCGTGAGGGCGCGCGGCGTCTTTGGCAAAAAGCCAGTCGCCCTCAAGATCAAGGCGTCCTTTTTCGTGAGCGTCAACGACACGTTAGCGATCGCCGGCATCGACAAGGGCATCGAGGACCGCCTCCTGCCCTCGTCATGGCCGGTGCCGGTGCCTGCCGACGAGGTGGACGACGACGCGATCGCGAGCTTCTCGCAGGACGACAAGGATGCTCTCTTGAGCTGGCTGATCGACGGATTCCAGATGGCCTGGCGCCACGACCAGATCAAGGGCTCCGACCGCACCCCCCGCGGCCGCTACGCCTACCAGGAGTGGATGAAGAACGCTGTCGCCGAGGCCGGCGGCGTGGTCGACCAGTCGGAGTGTGCGCCGTTCTTCGAGGCCATGGTCGCCGGCACGGACGAGGACGGGCACGGCCTGCGACTGACGATGGGTGCCTGGCACCAGCTCTACTCCATGTGGAGGCACTCCGTCGCCCCCAGTACGCGCACAGTCGGGCTCGCCGAGTTCTCCAAGGCAATGAAGACGCGCTTCGGCGATGAGGTGACATTCGGGCGGTCGTACCACCAGACCACCAGTGGAGACATGTTGATCTCCGGCAAGCTCTTGGCCGGTGCCTACTCGACCCGCTCCCTGGACTGGCTACTGAGCCCGGGTGCCTTCCCCCGGTTCGCTGCGGCGCCAGGCGTCAAGTCCGCCGCGCGTGGGACGGCGAACAGGAAGCCAGAGATCACAGCGCCAGGTCCTGTGGTTGCCCCGACTCCGGCACCCGCACCGGCAGCAGTGCCCGCGGCACACCCCGCACCGGTGTTGGACGCGAGCGCCTCCGGCTGGGAATTCTAGCCCGCAACCGGGGCGGGGCTTCGGCCCCGCCCCGGCAGCGGCGGGGGGATCTATCTGGGTGAGGCACTCGCCACGCGTTCTGCGCATGATCCTGGGTGTCAGCCCCCTCCAGATCGGAGCACCACGATGAACGTCCCCGCCGCTGCCCCCGCGCCGCGCCCGGTTCTCGCCCGGCCACGCCAGGCCCGTGGCTCGCGGCCACCCGGAGCGCTGCTCCCATGGCGCGCGCAGCACCTGCGAGCGGTTCTCTGCCTATGGCTCGAGGTCGTTGGCGATGCCGGCGAGGCCCGGTTCGGATCCATCGTCGCGCTCTCCCTCCCCAGGGCCGTGGCGTGAAGTGGTTCCTCCGTGTGGCGGTGGACTGGCTGGGCGTCGACCGGGTCGAGGACACGGAGCTGCCGCTGGTGGCGGCCGTCATCGGCATCCCCGACGAGCTCATCGAGATTCTTTCGGGGCCGGCCGGCAGCGGTGTTGTCGTCGTGGCCATGGAGGACAGCGGCCGGGTCCGAGCGCGAATCCCCGTGCACGAGCCCTGGGCGCTGGCAGCGCAGGTGTGGGCGGTGCAGCTCGATCTTGCCGAGGACTAGGCTGGCCGTCATGGACCCGACCGAGATCCTCAGCCGCGGCCGAGACGGCACGATCTCTCGCGCGGAGATGATCCGGCAACTCTCCGCCTCGATGTTTACCCGCACCCTCTCCCGCCCCTGGCCGCACGACGGCAGCATCCCGGGCACGTGGGATGTCGTGGCTGCCGCGGAGCTGACAGGCGAGCTTAGCGCTGCCGAGGTGGACACCATCCGTGCCTCGGCCCGATGGGCTGAGAGCGACTAGCCGATTGGCGGACAAGAAACGAAGGCCCCGTCCTCGCAGACGGGGCCTTCGTTTTGCGCAGCCGGTCCAGTCCGGCCGCGGTGGTGGTGTTCCCGCACCATCACCTAGATAGAGCACCCGCGCTGAAAGTGTTGCAGGGGTGTTCACCAGCGGGCGCTCTTCTCGGTGAGGGTGTCGAGCCAAGCCTCAACGTCGCGGCGGCGGTAGAGCGTGCGGCCAGGGCCGGCGTAGGTCGTGGCGATGGGCTCCCACTCGATCGCACGGTAGAGCCAGCTGCGGCTACGGCCAACGAGCCGGGCGACGTCCGTGAGGGTAAGGAGCTGGAGATCGCGGTCGTCAGCGACGGTCTTGATGGTCCTGGTGCAGCTGGTCATGCTGAGATAGAGCACAGGACAATCGACGTGCGGCACAGATCCTACCGAAATTATTTCCACGTGCTCGATGTAGAGTGGAGGCTCCCGCACCAGGAGGCCCCCCATGTCGACCCCAGATCCCCGCGCACGAGTTCACCGTGCCGACCGCATCCGCCCAGGCGGAGTCGGCGAGCCCAAGATCATCAAAAAGGCCGAGCGCACCACCCCGTCCGGCCGCACGGCCCTGCGGTTTACCGCAAGCTGTTCCTACCGTGCGCTTTCGGATGGGGCCGAGTCGACGCGGCCTCGTGTCGTCACTCGGTCCGCGGACACCGAGAGGGCAGCCCTGCGCGCAGCCGAGGACGCAGCCCGCGAAGCCGCCGGCCTGCGACGCACGGTCGTTGGGACATGGGAGTCGGGGCAGGCGGCGACCGTGGCCGATGTGTGGACGGCGTACCTCGAACGCCGGGGCCAGCTCCTGGGCCAGGGCACTCGCGACCATTACACGCGGGCCTGGAAAAACTGGCTGTCGCCGTTCATCGGGCACGTGCCTGTCGGCGACCTCCGCCAAAAAGATCTGCGCGACGTTCTCGACCGCATTCTGCAGGGAGTGCCCGCTCCAGGCTCTCCTATCAAGGTCCGGGCCAGGCACAAGGTCGGCGGCGCCGGGGCAGCGGACACCGCGCGCGCCGTTCTCCTTGCACTGGAGCGGCAGGCCCGCGACACCGGAGTTCGCCTGAGCGGCGAGTGGGGCGTCCCCCCGACGGATGCCGGCGCAGTCCTCGGGAAGGGGGCCACCCGCAAGAGGGCGCCAGTCGCTCTCGACTCTCTCCAGCTGGCGGCCCTGACGGCGAAGACGGATGCCTGGGCCGAGCGAGAGTCGAAGATGGCCCCGGCAAAATATCGCTGGCTGTGGCCTGCGCTGATCAGGGTGGCTGCTCTGACCGGCGCGCGCCCGGGCGAGATTCTCGGAATGCAGCGCGCCGATATTCGAGTGGCGTCCCAAGAACCCCTGCGCCTGATCGTGGTCTCCGCGGGCCGGGTTGCCGTCGAGGGCGAGCCGGCCATCCCGACATACTCACCCTTCAACAAGACGCACTCCTCGGGCCAGCCGTATGTTCTCACCGTTGAGGCGTCCGAGGTGCTCGCGCGTTACCTGGACGAGAGCAAGCACTCAAGGTCGAACTTCCTTTTTCACCCGTTCAATCGGCGCAGGCATGATTTTCTCGACCCCAGGAACCTCGCTGCACCTCTGCAGGGGCGGTACGTGCGCGGGTCCGCGTACAACACCCGGTCCTCCGGAATTCTGGGCATGGAGCTGCCGAGCGATGACCCACTCTCACAGGTGCAGCTCCCCGCAAAGCTCTCACTGAAGATGTTGCGCAAGACGGCGGCGACCGCCGCCTACGCCGCCGGCGGGGTTGAGGCTGCTCGAGCGCAGCTTCGGCACGGGGCCGGCACTGGCACCGCCCAGCGTCACTACATCGACCCGTCGCTTGATGCACTGGCACCGATCATCGACACTCAGGTGGTCGCGGAGTGGCAGGCCCAGCGACTCGAGGCGATGTATGAGCGGTACGAGCCCGAGGCCTGATTTGTGCTCTCTCGTCCGCGCAGCCTACCGAGTCCTTACCGACTCGACGAATCCGAAGGCTTAAAAATCACCATAATTCCGGGGCAGATAGCGGTTGAGACGTGCAAAGCGTCCATGTCCACGTGCGCGATGACGCGGGGACGCCCGGGGGCGGGTTGCACCCACCCATCGTAGTGAGCACCCCCGACGCCCACCCCCGGCGCCGCGCGCGGCCGACGATACGATGGTGGGGTGACGTTCTCCCCCGCCCAGCAGCCCGACTTCACCCGTGCCCTCGATGCGAGGCTCACGGGCTTCCTCGACGAGCAGCTGGCCACGGTGCGCGCCATCTCCCCCGATGCCGCGGAGCTGCTCGTCTCCATCGCCGATCTCACGCGCGGGGGCAAGCGCCTGCGCCCGCTCTTCGCCTTCTGGGGCGCCCAGGCCGCGGGAGGCGAGGTGAGCGAGGACTCGATCGTGGGCCTCGGCGCCGGGCTGGAGCTCTTCCAGGCCGCAGCCCTCATCCACGACGACATCATCGACCACTCGGACACGCGCCGCGGCGCCCCCAGCGTGCACCGCCGCTTCGAGGCCACGCACCGCGCGGGCGGCTGGGACCTGGATCCCGCCGACTTCGGGATCGCGTCCGCCGTCTTGGCGGGAGACCTGGCCCTCTCGCTCAGCGAGCAGGCCTTCGCGGCGTCGGCCCCGCTGCCGCGCACGCGCCAGATCTTCGACGCCATGCGCCTGCAGGTCATGGCCGGGCAGTACCTCGACGTGTTGGAGGAGCAGATCGGTGGCGCCCGCGACCCCGAGCGCGCCGTCGAGGCGGCCCGCACCGTGGTGCGTTTCAAGAGCGCCAAGTACTCGGTCGAGAACCCCGTGCTCCTCGGCGCCGCCCAGGCCGGGGCCAGCGAGGAGCTCCTGCGCGGGCTCTCCGCCTTCGCCCTCCCCCTCGGCGAGGCCTTCCAGTTGCGCGACGACGAGCTCGGCGTGTTCGGCGACCCCGAGACCACGGGCAAGCCCGCCGGCGACGACCTGCGCGAGGGCAAGCGCACCGTCCTCGTGGCGCTGACGCTGCGCCGCGCCGACGCCGCGGGCCGGATGGCCCTCCTCGACGTCCTCGGTGATCCGCGCCTGGACGAGGCGGGGGTGCACGCAGCCCGCGAGGCCATGATCACCTCCGGCGCCCGCGCCGAACACGAGGGCATCATCGACCAGCTCACGCGCACCGCCTTCGAGGCGCTCGAGGCGCTCGCGATCCCCGACGCCGCGCGCGAGGGACTGCGTGCCGCCGGCCTGGCGGCGGTCAAGCGCCGGGCCTGAGGCCCGTTCAGGCTCCCAACGCAAGAGGGGCTGGTGCCCGACGTCGCGACGTCGGGCACCAGCCCCTCTTGCGTTGCTCGAGCGGCGCCTCAGGCGCCGATCGCCTCTACCAGGCCAGGGCCTGGGCGCGGCGGCGGATCTCGGTCTTGCGGCCCTCGCGCAGCGCCTGCATGGGCGTGCCGGGCAGGGTCTCGTCCGCGGTGAAGAGCCAGTCGATCATCTCGGCATCCGAGTAGCCGGCGTCGGAGAGCACCGTGATGGTGCCGGTCAGCGAGTCGACGATCTTCCCGTCCTGCAGGAAGGCGGCCGGGACCGACTTCGCCTTGTTGTCGCCGCGCTTGACCGCCACGATCTGGCGCTGATCCAGCAGGCGGTGCACCTCCCGCAGCTCGACCCCGAGGGCCTCCATCAGATCAGGGACGGTCAGCCACTCGCCGACCAGGGCGTCAAGTTCCTCGTTGTTGCTCACGCCTCCAGTTTCCCACACCCGCGGCCGCCCCGCCTCCGCGCGTCGTGCCCGCGCGGTTTTGCCCCGCGCCGTGATCGTGTAGATTCACACGAGTCACAAATGCATCACGAGTCACATCAGTCACAAGCGACACATCCGTCGTCGCCCAACGTGGCCCGTCCGTCCGTGAGGAAGCCCCGTCATGCCTCTGAACCCTCCCCGCCGCCGATCGCCCCTGCACGGCGCGATCGTCACGGCGACGCTGCCCGTCATCACGCTGGCCGGCATCTCCGTGGCCGCCGCCCCGGCGCAGGCCGCACCGGGCCCGGCCGGCATGGCCCCGACCGCCAAGAACATCGCCGCCTCCAAGGCCCGGATCGCCGCTTCCCTGCAGGCCAGCGCCGCCAAGAAGAGCGCGAGCAACACGGTCACGGTTAAGCGCGGCGACAGCCTGTGGGCCATCGCGACCCGCAACGAGGTCTCGCTCGCGCAGCTCCTGAAGCTCAACGGGCTCAAGGCCTCCGACGTCATCCACCCGGGGGATCGCCTCGTCCTGCGCGCCACGAGCGCCACGTCCAGCTCCACCAAGGCCTCTGCGGGAACCAGCAAGGTCACCGCGTCCAGCGCCAAGGCCGCGAGCCACACCATCAAGGCCGGGGACACCCTCTCGGGCATCGCCCACCGTTACGGCCTCACGCTCCCGAACCTGCTCAAGCTCAACGGGCTCAAGGCCTCCGCGATCATCTACCCGGGCCAGAAGCTCAAGCTCGGCGCCACGGCGTCCGCGTCGACCTCCACGTCGGGCTCCGCGAGCTCCACGAGCTCCGCCAAGAAGCCGGGCGTGTCCGCCTCCACCGGGACGAGCGCCGTCAAGGCCGCCGCGAGCCACACCATCAAGGCCGGCGACACGCTCTCCGGGATCGCCGCGAAGTACTCGGTCTCGCTCAACGAGCTGCTCGCCGCCAACGGCCTGAACCGCTCCTCGATCATCTACGTGGGGCGCACCCTGAAGCTCCCGGCCACGGCCACGAGCGGCACCTCGGGCGCGAGCTCCACCGGGTCCATCCCCAAGACGTTCCTGCAGTACACGTACTCGGATGCGACCAACCGCTCGGCCAACGCGAACAAGGCGACGCTCAACGCCCGCTCGGTGCCGAGCCGCGCCCAGATGCGCCAGATTGTCATCGCCGAGGCCAAGCGCCGCGGCGTCGACCCGGCGCTGGCCGTGGGGCACGCGAGCGTCGAGTCCGGCTTCGACGCCCGCGCGGTCTCCCCCGCCAACGCCCTCGGCGTCATGCAGATGCTGCCGAGCACCGGGGAATGGATCTCGCAGCGCGTGGGCCGCAAGCTCGACCTGCTCGACCCCTACGACAACGTGATCGCCGGCGTGGAGTACATCAAGTACCTGCAGTCCACCGCCCGCTCCTTCGACGAGGGCATCGGCGCGTACTACGCGGGCCCCTCCGGCGTGGTCAAGCGCGGGCTGAAGAACGATGTGCTCGACTACGTCAACAAGGTCAAGGCGGCCATGTCGGCCTAGCCGCAGCCGAGCCTGGCGGCGGCGCCGGCCCGGACGGGCAACGCCGAAGGGAGGGCCACCCCTGTGGGGTGGCCCTCCCTTCGGCGTTGTCGAGGCGCTTAGTCCTTGGGCAGGGGCAGGTCCATGCGCACCCGCGTGCCGCCCTCGGCCCGGTCCTCCCACCACATCGACCCGCCCAACTCGGCGGAGACGAGGGTTTTCACGATCTGGGTGCCCAGGCCGCCGCTCGGGGTCACGCCACCCAGCCCCACGCCGTCGTCCTCCACGTCCACGAGGAGGCGCTCACCGCCCTCCTGCGTGAGGCGCTCGGCGCGCACCACGACCGAGCCGTCGCGCTCGGCCAGGCCGTGCTCCACGGCGTTCGAGACCAGTTCGTTGAGCACGAGCGAGAAGGGCGTCGCGAGGTCGCTCGGCAGATCGCCAAAGCTTCCCACGCGCCGCGTGAGCACGGTGGTGCCGGGCGAGGCCAGCTCGGCGGCCATCCGGATCTGGCGATCGACCAGCTCGTCGAAGGGCACGTTCTGGCTCAGGCCGTGGCTCAGCGCGTCGTGCACCTGGGCGATGACGCCCACGCGGCGCATGGCCTCCTCGAGCCCGCGCTTGCCCTCCTCCGATTGCATGCGGCGCGACTGCATGCGCAGCAGCGCCGCGACGGTCTGCAGGTTGTTCTTCACGCGGTGGTGGATCTCGCGGATCGTGGCGTCCTTGGAGACGAGCTCCTTCTCGCGCCGGCGCAGCTCGGTGACGTCGCGGGCCAGGACCAGCGCGCCGTAGCGGCCCTCCTCCGTGCGCAGCGGAATGGCGCGGACGTTGAGCCCCACGCCGCCCGCCTCGATCTCGGCGCGCCACGGCATGCGCCCTGAGAGCACGAGCGGCAGGGATTCGTCCACGACCTTGGTGCTCGTCGCGGCCGCCTCCACGACATCGGTGAGCCGGCGCCCGTCCAGCGAATCGACGCCGCCGAGGCGGCGGAAGGCCGAGACGCCATTGGGGCTCGCGTATTCGACGACGCCGCCGCGATCCAGGCGCACGAGCCCGTCGCCCACGCGCGGGGCGCCGCGGCGGCCACCCGTGGGCGTCGCAAAGTCGGGCCACAACCCGCGCGAGACCATGACGAGCAGATCGTGCGCGCTTGAACGGTAGGTCTGTTCGAGCCGCGAGGAGGTGCGGGCGCGCGCCACGTCGGCGTGGATGGTCAGCACGCCGAGCGTCCTCCCGTCGCGCACGACCGGGACCGCCTCCACGCGCAGGGCGTGCTCCGGCGTGAAGTGATGCTCGGGCGCCCGCACCGGGGCGCCCGAGTCGATGGCCTCCTGGGCCAGCGCGCGCAACCCGCGGCGCATGCGCTGCCCCACGAAATCGGTGTGGAACACCGTGTGCGTCGTGGAGGGACGCACATGGGAAAGTGCCGTCAGCGCGCCGGAGGAGCCGGTGGCCCACAAGACGATGTCGGCGAAGGCCAGGTCGGAGACCAGCTGCCAGTCGCCCACCAGCAGGTGGAGCCACTCCTCATCCTCGTTGCTCAGTTGCGCCGATTCTCTAACGGCATCAAACAGGCCCATGGGACGAAGCGCTCCTCGCGGTACTGGTGGGCGACGGCGCAGCCGGTATTAGCGGCGCACGATCGAGCGCAACAGACGCAGCGCCACGGACAACGATGCCATGTCGTTGCCCCCGGCCCCCAACACCTCGGCGAAGGAACGCTGGGTGCGCTCCAGGCGATCGGCATTGTGCTCCTGCCAGGCGGCGAGCCGCTCGGTCGGATCGCCGACCTCCGGCTCGTCCTCCAGCACCACGGCGGTCAGGTCGGCCACGGTGGCGTAGAGATCGTCGCGCAGGGCGGCACGGGCCAGCGTCTTCCAGCGGTCGGTGCGCGGCAGTTCGGTGATCCGATCCAGCAGCGAGTCGACGCCGAAGCCCGCGTAGGCCGCGAAGTACACCCCCGCCACCTCCTCGGCCGGGCGCTGCGTGCGGTGGGCGATCGAGACGATGTCCAGCAGGGCGAAGGACTCGAACTGGCGCGACCAGCGGGCGGCGAGATCCTCGCCGGTCCCCCACTCGAGGGCCGTCTCCTTCCACTGCTGAACGCGGGCTGCGTCCACGCCGGAGAGCAGCTCGGGCAGGCGCGCCTCGAGCTGGCCCACCGGCTCCTGGAAGCGCTCCACCGAAGCGGCCACGCCGCCGGAGACCTGATCATGCTCGATGAACCAGCGCGTGGTGCGATCGAGCAGGCGGCGCAGATCGCCGTGCAGGCGCGTCCAGTGCTCGGTCCCGAAGGACGCGGGCAGCGCGTTGACCTCGTCGACGTAGGCGTCCATGCGGTAGATGGTGCGCAGGGCCAGGAAGGCCCGCACCACGTCGGCCTCGGACGCGCCCGTCTCCTCCATGGCGCGGAAGACGTACGAGGCGCCGCCGAGGTTCACGGCGTCGTTGGCCAGCACGGTCGCGATGATCTCGCGGCGCAGCGGGTGGGCCTGCAGGGCCTCGCCGAAACGCTCGCGCAGCTGGCGAGGGAAGTAGTCGGCCAGGACCGGCGCGAGCGAGGGATCGTCCGGCAGATCGGAGGCCGTGAGCGCCGTGGCGAGCTGGATCTTGGCGTAGGCCACGATCACCGCGAGCTCCGGCGTGGTGAGCCTGCCGCCATCCGCGAGGCGCTTCGCGAAGGCCTCGGTGCTCGGGAGGAACTCGAGCTCTCGATCCAGGTCGGCGTGGGTCTCGAGGAAGCCCATGAGGCGCTCCTGGGAGGCTCCCCACTGCCCCGGATCCTGCTTCTCATTGAGCAGCAGCACGTTCTGATCGAAGTTGTCCTTGAGCACGAGCTCGGCGACGTCGTCGGTCATGGAGTGCAGCATGTCGGCGCGGTCGGCCGCGGCCAAGGCGCCGTCGCGCACGAGGCGATCCACCAGGATCTTGATGTTCACCTCGTGGTCGGAGCAGTCGACGCCGGCCGAGTTGTCGATGGCGTCGGTGTTGACGATGACGCCGCCCAGGGCGGCCTCGATGCGGCCGCGCTGGGTCATGCCCAGGTTGCCGCCCTCGCCGATCACCTTGACGCGCAGCTGCGCGCCGTCGATGCGGATCGCGTCGTTGGCACGATCGCCCACCTCCGCGGCCGTCTCGTCGGTGGCCTTGATGTAAGTGCCCACGCCGCCGTTGTAGAGCAGATCGACCGGGGCCTTCAGGACGGCCTGGATGAGCTCCGGCGGGGAGAGCTGTTGCACCGACTCGGGCAGGCCGAGGGCCTCGCGCATCTGCGCGCTGATCGGCACCGACTTGGCGTCGCGGCCGAACACGCCGCCGCCCTCGCTGATCAGCTCCGGGTTGTAGTCGGCCCAGCTGGAGCGCGGCAGCTCGAAGAGGCGCTGGCGCTCGTCGAAGGAGGCCTCGGCGTTCGGGGTCGGGTCGACGAAGACGTGGCGGTGATCGAACGCCGCCACGAGCCGCGTGTGGCGCGAGCGCAGCAGGCCGTTGCCGAACACGTCGCCCGACATGTCGCCGATGCCGACCATCGTGAAGTCCTCGGTCTGGACGTCGACGCCCAGCTCGAAGAAGTGGCGCTTGACCGACTCCCAGGCGCCGCGCGCGGTGATGCCCATGGCCTTGTGGTCGTAGCCGACCGAGCCGCCGGAGGCGAAGGCGTCGCCGAGCCAGAAGTTCCGCTCGGCGGCGAGCGAGTTGGCGAGGTCGGAGAAGGACGCGGTGCCCTTGTCGGCCGCCACCACGAGGTAGGTGTCGTCCGCGTCTCGACGCACGACGTCGAGCGGGGGCACCACGGACTCGCTGCCGTCGGCCTCCGTGGCGAGGTTGTCGGTCACGTCCAGGAGGGAGCGAATGAACTCCGAGTACGCGGCCTTGCCCGCCTCCATCCAGGCGCCGCGGTCCACGGCCGGATCGGGCAGCTGCTTGGCGAAGAAGCCGCCCTTGGCGCCCGTGGGGACGATGACGGCGTTCTTGACCGTCTGGGCCTTCACGAGGCCCAGGATCTCGGTGCGGAAGTCCTCGCCGCGATCGGACCAGCGCAGGCCGCCGCGGGCCACCTCGCCGAAGCGCAGGTGCACGCCCTCGACCTCGGGCGAGTAGACCCAGATCTCGAAGGCCGGGCGGGGCAGCGGCGCGTCCTCGATGGTGCGCGTCGCGAGCTTGAACGCGAGGCGATCGTGGCCCTGGTAGTAGTTGGTGCGCAGCGTGGCGTCGATGAGCCCCGTGACGCGGCGGATGAGTCGGTCGGCGTCGAGCGTGCCGACCTCCTCGAGCCCGGCCTCGAGCGCCGCGTGGCGCTCCGCCACGGCGGCGGCCCGGCCCTCGTCGGGCAGGGAGGGATCGAAGCTGTCCTCGAAGAGGCCAACGAGGGCGCACGCCACCGCGGGGTACCGCAGGAGGGTCTGGGCCCAGAACGCCGGCGAGGTGGGCACCCCGAGCTGGCGCAGGTAGCGCGAGTAGGCGCGCAGCATGGCGACCTGGCGCCAGGAGAAGCCGAGGCCGGTCACGAGGCTCTGCAGGGCGTCGGACTCGGCGCGGCCGTGGGCCACGGCGCGGTAGGCGTCGGCGAGCAGCTGCTGCAGCTCGGCGCTCGCCTCGGTCTCGCCCTCGGGCAGGCGCACGCCGAGGTCGTAGAGGAAGAACTCGCCGCCATCGGACGGGCGCACGGCGTACGGGCGCTCGTCGCGGACGTCGATGCCGAGCGCGTGCAGCACCGGCAGGATCGAGGAGAGCGGCTGGGCCTGCTCGAGGTAGAGCTTCAGGCGGGTCTCCCCCGTGCCGCGCTCCGGCTCGAGGTACAGGCCGATGCCCTCGCTGGCGCCGAGGGCGTCGAAACGCTCGGCATCGGTCAGGGCGTCTTCGACCTCATAACCCACGCGGTAGTCAGCGGGGAAGGCCTCGGCCCAGCGGGCCGACTCGGTGCGGGCAACGGCCGGATCGAGGCGGGCGGCAAACGTCTCCGAGACGCCCTCGGACCACGAGCGCACGGCGCGGCCGAGGCGTGCCTCGAGCTCGGCCTGGTCGACGTTGGCGACCGTCCCCTCGCCGGAGAGGCGAATGCGGTAGGCGAGGCGCACGAGCGCCGACTCGCTCATCCGCAGCTCGTAGTCCATCGACACGGCGTTGAACGCGGAGCCGAGCTCCTCCTCCACGCGCAGGCGCACAGGGGTCGTGTAACGGTCGCGCGGGATGAACACGAGGGCCGTGACAAAGCGGCCGTAGTAGTCCTGTCGCAGGAACACGCGCGTGCGACGGCGCTCCTGCAGGTGCATGATCCCGTCCGCCGTGGCGGCGATGGTCTCCTCGTCCGCCTGGAAGAGCTCGGTGCGCGGGTAGGTCTCCAGGATCGTCAGGAGGTCCTTGCCGGCGTGCGAGTTCGGCGCGAAGCCCGAATCGCCGAGGACGCGCTCCACCTTGGTGCGCACCACGGGCACTGAACGCACGGGCGCCATGAGGGCGGAGGAGGCGAAGAGGCCGATGAAGCGGCGTTCGCCCGTCACGGAACCGTCGGCGGCGAAGGACTTCACGCCGACGTAGTCGAGGTAGGTGTTGCGGTGCACCGTGGAGCGGCGGTTGGCCGTGGTGAGCACCAGGGCACGCTTCTCGCGGGCGCGGGCGAGGCCCAGGCCGGTCAGCGGACGGGACTCCTCGCCGGCGCGGCGCAGCAGGCCGAGGCCCGTGCCGGCGACCGGGCGGAGGGCGTCCACGCCGTCCGGGGACTCCAGGGCGTACTCGCGGTAGCCGAGGAAGGTGAAGTTGCCGTCGTCGAGCCAGCTGAGCAGCTCGGCGGCCTCGGAGGCGTCGCTCGCCTCGGCCGGCATGGAGCCGGAGCGGATCTCCTCGGCCAGGCCGCGGGCGCGCTCGCGCATCTCGGGCCAGTCGTTGACGGCCACGCGGACGTCCTCGAGCACGGCGGCGACGTCGGCCAGCAGGGCCGCGGCGGCGTCGGCGTCGAGGGAGCCAGAGATCTCCACGCTGATCCAGGACTCGATGACGGCCGTGCCGCCCGCGGGCGCGGCGGCGACGTCGAGCTTGGGCAGGGCGGCGGTGTCGCCGCTCGCAACGGCGCGCGTGGACGGCACGGGGTTCAGCGCGAGCAGCTCACCGTCGGCGAGCGCGCGGTGCGCGATGAACGTGGGGTGCACCACGAGCGTGAGCTCCTTGGAATGGCGCAGCACGGCGTTCGTGACGGAGTCAACGAGGAAGGGCATGTCGTCGGTGACGATCTGCACCACGGTGTAGTCGCCGTCCGCGTGCGCGCCAACGCGGGCTGTGCCCGCCGGGCGGGTGGCCCCCAGTGCCACATGCGAGTGCACCCGGCGGCGTAGCTCCGCCTCGTCGCGCTCGGCCCGGTCCTCCGGGGCGAGGTGCCGATAGTAGGTGCCGACGAGGTCGTCAGTGACCTCAATCGCTTGAACGGGATGCGACTGGCCGAGGCCCGAGTCGTTCACAACGCCCTCCGAGAAATGGGGTGTAGCCGCGTCATTGCGGCGAGACGTGTCCCACCATAGCCCGTGTTGCGGCCCACGGACACGGGGAGCGCAGCCGGGCGTTTCCCGCCGAGCGACGCGCGAGCCTCAGCCCGCCAGGGCGGCGATCGCGCGGCGCAGGGGCGAACGTGGCGCCGCCTCGGCGAGCGCCCTTCCGCGCAGGAGGGCGGCGTCGGCCGCCGCCGGCTCCGAGGGCAGGAAATGGCTGGGCGAAAAGGCCTTGGGGCCGAAGCGCTCCCAGGCCCGGCGGATGCCCCGTTCAGGGTGCGTTCCCGACACGGAGGAACGCACCCGATTGAGCACGACGACGGGCGGCGGGCCCGCGGGCAGGGTCGCCGCTTCCTCGCACAGGCGGACGAGCCGCGGGAGCGAGACGGGGTCAGCCTGGCCCACGGCCAGGAGCCGGTCGGCGGCGCCGATCGCGGTGAGCGTGGCGTCGTTGCGCTGCGGCGCGAAGGAATCGAGGAGCAGTTCGTCGTCGCGCGTGACGGGGGCCGCGACGTCGACGATGACCTGGTCGCACACGGAGGCGAGCGCGGCGAGCGCCCGCCCCAGCGAGGGGCCGGAGACCTCCGCCCACCGCTCGGGACGCGGAAGGCCCGACGTGAAGCGCAGGCCGGCACCGCCGGCCCGCACGCGGGCGAAGGATTCACCGTCCGCGCCCGGGTCGAAGCCGCCTTGATCCACCTGGCGGCACAGGCGCACGATCCCGGCGCTTTCGTCCAGCAGGCCGAGGGCCGTCGCGAGGCTCGCGCCGTGGGTGTCGGCGTCGACCAGCACGGTGCGCTGGCCGCGCAGGGCCTCCTCGACGGCGAGGTTGAGGGCCACCGTCGAGCGCCCGGGCGCACCGCCCGTGCCCCAGACGGTGGTGATCCGTCCCCGCTGCGGCGCGATCGGGAGGCCTGGCGCACCCGGGGGCGAGTGGGGCGCGGGCGGTTGCACGCCGAGGCGCCCCCACTCCCCCGCCCAGAGTGCAGCGACGGCGGCCTCGATCGCGGCGGGCTCCGCGTCCCACGTGAGAACGCTCAGTCCCCAGCGTTCCAGGCGCAACCGGTCAGCCTCGCCGGCGACGAGCGCGACGCCGCGGCCGCCTGCCCGGTGGAGAGACTCGACGAGGGCAGCATCGATCGAGGCGGCATCGCCGGCGAAGACGGCAACGGTGGCCAGGCCCGAGCCGATCACGGCCAACAGCTCGGCCGCATCGGGCACGTGACGGACCACCGTGAGCGCCGCGCTGGCCTCGAGCCGCCCGACGAGTCCGCGGTCGTCACCCATGACCACCACCGTGCTCACGGCGCCACCCCGCTCGCCTGGCCCAGCTGGGGAGGCGACCCGGCCACGACGTCCACGCGCTCCGCGCCGCGGGCCGCCACGAGTGTTGCCACCTCCGCCGGCGGGACGAGCACCTCCAGGACGGTCCGGCTGTTTCCGGCGAGGCCCGCCTCGCTCGTGGAGATCGCCGTGACCTCGAGCGAGCGCAGCGCAACCCGCGGGGCCGCCGTCGCCCCGTCCTTGACCTCCGTGACGAAGACGTCGACGTGAGAGCCCACCCACACGCCGGCCGGGGCCCCGCCATCCAGGTCGAGGCGCATGGGTCGCCGTTCGTCCCCCGCGGGGCCCAACGCCCGCAGGGGAAGCAGTTCGCCCTGCCGCACGGCGGCGAGCACCCGCGTGCCGGCGGGCGGTTCGCTTGCGGCGCTCAGGTAGGCGCCGGCGCTGTCGCCGAGCCGCACGTTGAGCACCACGAGGTCCTCGCGCGTGAGCTCGGACCCGGCCCCGAGGTCCCGGGCTGCCGCGTACACGGCCTGTGTCTTGTCGAAGCTCTGGACGAGCGCGACGACGCCAAGGACCGAGGCCAGGACGAGAACCACGCCGATGACGAAGCGCGGGTCCTTCACCCCTGCGCGCGAAAAGCGCCGACGCGTCGGCTGCTGCCCTGCCTCCATGAGTCCCCCCTAGCGCGCGAGCCCCTCGCCGCGCGACGTCCGCCGAGCCTCCCTCACGCCGCGCCGAGGCGCAAGGGGTCATCCGGCGGCTGTGGATAGCCTCAGCCGCCGAGCGCGCCCGAGAGGGGCTCGAGCACCCAGGCGCTCACCCCGGCCAGCCCGAGGACGAGGGTTCCCTCGTCCCCGCGCAACTCGGCATGGTCTTGCCCCACCTGCATCAGCCGCGCCGAATACACGCTCCCGTCATCCACGAGGGCCTTCACGGGCGGACGGTGCCGCGAGGCCCGGCGCAGCATGGCGCGCAACGACTGACCGCCCCGTTCGAGCTGCGCCGCGGCGCCCGTCGCCGGCGCGATGCCGACGCCTGCGCCCTCCTGGGAAGCCGGGCCCTCCTCCAGCGCGGAGCGAACGACGGCCAGCTGCAGACACCACTGTTCACCGCCCTGGTCCAGCACCAGGCAATCCGCCTCGACGCGCAGCAGCCTCCCGGCGCATCCGTGGCCGCCCGCCAGTCGCAACCGCCACTGGCGGCCGGCCCGCAGGCGGTCTCCGAGGTCCAGCCGGCCGCGCTCGGCGCGGCTCAGCTCCTGCGCCTCGTCCCACAGCTCGCGCTGCGCCTGGGCGGAGGCCTGTGCCTCGAGGTCGGCGAAGAGGTCGTCGAATCGCATGCCGGCATCGTAGGCCTTGACAGCACGACAACACGCGTCCACACTTCATGATCCATAGTTAATGACATCAAACACCATCAAAGGGGAGATGAGAACCATGGACCCCAGACCCTGGCTCCTGTGGCTCTGCCGGCTGGCGCTGGCCGCCGCGGCCCCGTGGTGGTTCACGCTCGCTTCCCGGCCCGACGGGCTGCCCGGCCAGGTCTGCGCCCTGCTGGCGTGGTGCGCAAGCGGCTACGGCCTCCTGTGCTGGCTACTGAGCCTCGTCACCGCCGCGTGTCTCCTCCTGAGTCGCGGCGCCGGCCAGGCCGGCCGCGCCGCCACCCTGGCCAGCAGGGGCCTGCGGGTGCTCGGCCTGTCCGCCGTGCTCGGGGTGCTCGCCGCGCCGCTCGCCTCGGCCCACGTACACGTTCCCCCCTCCGCCGGGGCGCCTGCGTCTGTGACCCCCGCTTCCCCTGCGCAGCGGACGCCGTCGCCGGCCTGGCCAACCACGTCCGCCGGGGCCGGCGAGTCGTCCGACGACGACCCCAGCGACGTCGCCGCACCGACGGCATCCGTGGCGCCCGCGTCGAACCCCGCGCCCGTCACCGGGCCGGCCAGCGCGCCCGCCGACGTCACGGCCCCCGTGCCGGGCGACGGCCCGGCGACGCCCCGCGACACCGGCGATCACGGCTCCCCCGGCCCCACCGGCGCGTCCCGTCCCGGCGCGAGCGACGCACCCGCGTCCGGCAGAGACAGCGCCGTGCCGGCGGACCCCGCTGGCCCCACGAGCAGCGCGCCAGGGGCCGGGTGGCCAGCCGCCCCGTCTCACACCAGCACCGGCGCGTCGACGCAGCAGGCCGGGCCTGACGCCCCCGAGCGGGACGCACCGGCACCGTCCGACGCCGCGGGGCCGGGTACGGGCGTGCACCCCCTCGCCGATCCCTCGCCGTCCGCGCCTGGCCGGTCCTCCGGCGGCTTCCTCCCCGCGCCCGAGGCCCCGGATCTCGGCCGGGCCTGGGGCGGCGCCCGCACCGCGGACACGGACGTGGTGATCGTGCGGGAGGGCGACTCCCTGTGGTCCCTCGCGGCCCGTCACCTGGGCCCCGCGGCCGACGCCGGGGACATCGCCGCCGAGTGGCCGCGCTGGTACCGACTCAACGCCGAGGTGATCGGCGCTGACCCGGATCTGCTCCTCGTGGGCACCCGACTCTTTGTCCCGCAGTAGTCCCGCCGTCCTTGCACGGCGCCCGCCGTCACCCTGAGGTCCCTGCCCGCCCCGCCCGCCCTGCCACCACCGAAGCACCAGCGAAGGAGACGCGCCATGCAGCAGCTCCCGGCGGCGAGCCAGCTCGCCGCTTCCACAGCACCCCATCACGGTGCCGGGTCTCCACGCCCGGCCAGCCTGCCGGCGTGGGCCGTACCGCGGCGGGCCCTGCGCTGCCCGTCCGCCCCCGTGCATCGCGATCCCGAGCGCCAGGCGGCGACGGACGGCGTGCCGGCCCCCTTGGCCTTCGTGCCCAGGGAGCGGGCGGCCGCGCCCGGTGTCGATCCGTCAGCGGGCGCCGACCAGGCCGGGGCGCCCGCGGAGATCGGCGCGGCGGAGGCGGCGCGCGTCGTCGCCCTGGCCGTCGCCGAGGCCCTGCGGGGCCAGCGCACGGTGCAGCAGCTCGGTCACCATCTCGACCTCGAGTGTTACCGCAAGGTCGAGCGGCGCGTGCGCTGGGAGCGGGAGGCGCGCGCCATGGCGCGCTCCGCCCCGGATCCGGGCGTCCTACGGGTGCTCTCCTGCCACGTCCAGGCGATCGGCGAGCGGGTCCGCGAGTGCACCGCCTCGCTCGCCTCGGCGGAACGGGTGCGGGCCCTGTGCTTCCGCCTCGAGCTCCTGCGCGGAAGGTGGCGCTGCGTGGAGATCGAGATCGGTTAACGCCGGCGGCGCGGGTCACGGGGCATGACGCCCGTGACCCGCGCCACTCGCGTTGTTCCCCGCGCGGCGGGTCGAGCCAGACTCAGCGCTTCTTGCGCGCCTTCGCCTTGGCCTTCTTCTTGGCACCGTTGGACGCTGGCTCGGCGCCCTTGGCACCGCGCTTGACGCTCGTGACGACCTCCCCGTCCTCGTCGGGGGCGGAGTAGGCCAGCGTGGACGGCGCCTCGGGCGTCTCCAGGCCGGGGGCCTGGGCGTTCGCGGCGTCCGCCCCGGGCTCCACATCCGCATGGAAGATGAGCGTGACGGACTCCTCGCGGATGCTCTCCATCATCGTCTCGAACATGGCGTAGCCCTCGCGCTGGTACTCGACCAGCGGGTCGCGCTGAGCCATGGCGCGCAGACCGATGCCCTCCTTGAGATAGTCCATCTCGTAGAGGTGTTCCTGCCACTTGCGACCCACCACCGAGAGCACCACGCGGCGCTCGAGGTCGCGCAGCGTGGAGGAGCCAAGCTGCTCCTCGCGACGCTCGTAGGCCACGAGGGCGTCGGAGACGATCTCGTTCTTGAGCACATCGGCGGTCAGGTGGCCTGCGCCGCCGACCTCGCCGGTGATCTCCGCCGCCGTGATCGAAATCGGGTACAGGCCACGCAGATTGGTCCACAGGGTCTTCAGGTCCCACGAGTCGCCGCCGCCCTCGGCCGTGGTCTCGTCGACCATGGCACCCACCGCGTCCTCGATGAAGTGACGGATCTTCTGCTGCAGATCCTCACCCTCGAGAATGTGGCGGCGATCGGAGTAGATCGCCTCACGCTGGCGGTTCATGACGTCGTCGTACTTGAGGACGTTCTTGCGCTGCTCGGCGTTGACCGACTCGACGCGGGCCTGCGAGGACTCGATCGCCTTCGAGACGATCTTGGACTCCAGCGGGACATCATCGGGCATGTTTGGGGCGTTCATGATGCGCTGGGCCATGCCGGCGTTGAAGCGGCGCATGAGCTCGTCCGTCATCGACAGGTAGAAGCGGGACTCGCCCGGGTCACCCTGACGGCCGGAGCGGCCGCGCAGCTGGTTGTCAATGCGGCGGGACTCGTGGCGCTCCGTGCCGAGCACGTACAGACCACCCAGCTCGCGGACCTCCTCGGCCTCGGCCTCGGTGGCCTCCTTAGCCGCGGCGAAGACCTCGTCCCAGGCGTCCTGATACTCGTCCGAATCGGCGGCCAGGCCGCGCTTCTTCATCTCGGCGACGGCCGTGAACTCGGCGTTGCCGCCGAGCATGATGTCGGTGCCACGACCGGCCATGTTGGTGGCCACGGTGACGGCGCCTTTGCGGCCGGCCTGCGCGACCACGGAGGCCTCGCGCTCGTGCTGCTTGGCGTTGAGGACCTCGTGTCGCACCCCGCGCTTGGCGAGCTTCTGCGAGAGGTACTCGGACTTCTCCACGCTCGTGGTGCCCACGAGCACCGGCTGACCCGACTCGTGGCGCTCCACGATGTCGTCAACGACGGCGTCGAACTTGGCGACCTCGTTCTTGTAGATGAAGTCCGACTTGTCCACGCGCTGCATGGGGCGGTTCGTGGGGATCTCCACGACACCGAGCTTGTAGGTGCCCATGAACTCGGCGGCTTCGGTCATGGCGGTACCCGTCATGCCGGCCAGCTTGTCGTACATGCGGAAGTAGTTCTGCAGGGTGACCGTGGCGAGCGTCTGGTTCTCCGCCTTGATCTCCACGCCCTCCTTGGCCTCGATGGCCTGGTGCATGCCCTCGTTGTAGCGGCGGCCGGGCAGCGAACGGCCCGTGTGCTCGTCAACGATCATGACCTCGCCGTCGATGACGACGTAGTCCTTGTCGCGCTTGAAGAGCTCCTTGGCCTTCACGGCGTTGTTCAGGAAGCCGATCAGCGGCGTGTTGGCGGACTCGTAGAGATTGTCGATGCCGAGGTAGTCCTCGACCTTCTCGATGCCCGGTTCGAGGACGCCCACGGTGCGCTTCTTTTCGTCGACCTCGTAGTCGACGTCAAGCTGCATGCGGCGCACGAGCTGGGAGAACTCGACGTACCAGCGGTTGACGTCACCCGAGGCGGGGCCCGAGATGATGAGCGGCGTGCGGGCCTCGTCGATGAGGATCGAGTCGACCTCATCGACGATGGCGAAGGCGTGTCCGCGCTGGACGAGCTCGTCCTTGCTCCAGGCCATGTTGTCGCGCAGGTAGTCGAAGCCGAACTCGTTGTTCGTGCCGTAGGTGATGTCTGCAGCGTACTGTTCGCGACGCACGGCGGGGTCCTGGTTGGACACGATGCAACCGGTGCTCATACCCAGGAAGCGGTACACGCGGCCCATGAGGTCGGCCTGGTACGAGGCAAGGAAGTCGTTCGTCGTAATGACGTGGACGCCGTTGCCCGTGAGCGCGTTGAGATAGGCCGGGGCCGTGGCCACGAGCGTCTTACCCTCACCGGTCTTCATCTCGGCGATGTTGCCGAAATGCAGGGCGGCGCCGCCCATGAGCTGCACATCGAAGTGGCGCATGCCCAGCGTGCGGTGGGCCGCCTCGCGGACCACGGCAAAGGCCTCGGGCAACAGCGAGTCGAGATCCTCGCCCTCGGCGAGACGCTCCTTGAACTCGTCGGTCATCGAGCGCAGTTCCTCATCGCTGAGGCCCTCGATCTCGGCACTGAGGGCATTGATGTCCTCATAGAGCCCCTTGAGCCGCTTCAGCGTCTTCTTGTCGCCGGCGCGAAGGATGCGTTCGAACAGATTGGCCACGTGGCTTCTCTCCCGTCTGAAACGTACATGGGCCGCTCGACCCGTCCAGCAGTCTACGTGCAGGCGCGGCCCCGCAAGCACACGGCGCGACCTCTCTCGCCCGTGGCGCAAACGAACCTCGTTCGCGCTTGACGCGCGGGCGGGGCCGGAGCGCTCCGCTCCGGCCCCGCCTTTGCTTTTCCTGTGCCTTGCTCGGCCGGGCCAGACGGCCCGGTTCCTACTCGGCCGGCGCGGGCTCTGCCCCGCGGTAACCGCTCACGGCCGGGGTGTCACCCGGCCCGGCGTCGTTGAGCTGAATGATGCCGTAGGACCAGCCCTTGCGGCGGTAGACCACGGAGGGCCGGGACGTGGCTTCGTCGATGAAGAGGTAGAACGGGTGGCCAACGAGCTCCATGTTGTCCACCGCGTCGTCGACGCTCATCGACAGGGCGGG
Source organism: Galactobacter valiniphilus (assembly GCF_003575975.1). Classification (GTDB taxonomy): domain Bacteria; phylum Actinomycetota; class Actinomycetes; order Actinomycetales; family Micrococcaceae; genus Galactobacter; species Galactobacter valiniphilus. The sequence goes on from NZ_QQXK01000010.1 coordinate 27,841, forward strand.
AAAGGACTTGGTGCGAATCTCCACCGGCGTCTCGAGAACACCGGCCGCGTCCCGCTCGCGCTGCTCCTCGAGCACCTGCTCGGCGAGCGTCGCTGCCGACCCGGCCACCGGCAGGGCGCCGGTCGCGTCATGCACCTTCTGGGGGATGTGCCGACCGTGATGCACCTTCTGGCGGTCCCTGGCCCTGCGGAGCCGTTCGAGGAGCTTGGCAAACGTCAGATCGAAGGCGGAAAACTTGTCCGCCGCCCTGGCCTCCGCGCGAATGGCGGGACCGCTGCCGAGCACCGTGACCTCGACCGTGACCTGAGAAGAAGCGGTTCGAGCGTGCGCATCCCTGGACACCTTGACCTCCACCCGCTGCACCTTGGGTGCGATGGCCTCGACCTTTGCGAGTCGATCCGCGGTGTAGTCCTGAAAACGCTCCGTGATGGTGACGTTGCGACCGCTGACGTTCAGATCCATGACGTCCTCCTCGTCCTTGACGATGGCGCGTCCGGCGGGTGCGGAATCACTCACGACCCGCGCCCTTCGGACGATGGGTCCCTCTCGTGGGAATGCCCATGACTCACCGTAGCCCGCCGCCGCCCGGGGCAGAAGAGCCAATTTTCAATTGGTCGTTCAGCCATTGGCGCAATCACTCGAGGGCGCGTGAACGTGGGCCACGACCGCCGCGCCGAGTACTGTTCCGCCCGCCGCGCGCAGCACCCTGGCGCACTCGGCGAGCGTGGCCCCCGAGGTCATGACGTCGTCCACGAGGAGTACGCCGACGCCCCGGAGAGTGCCGCCACCGGCCACGCGCACGCTTCCCCGCACGGCCTGCGAGCGGGCCCGCCTCCCCCGCGTCTTCTGGCTGCCGGGGCCGCCGAGGAGCGTGCGCCAGCGGCCGAGGGCGCCCGGGCGCCGCAGCGGCGGGACCCACGCCAGCGCGTCCCGGCGTTCGAACCCCGGCGGCGGCCCCGCGGCCCGCAGCAGCTCGCCGACGGGCCAGAAGCCTCGGCGGCGCAGGGAGGGCCCGCTCGCCGGGACCGGCACGACCCACGCCCGCAGCCCCCGCGCCTCCTGACCGACCTCGTCCGCCGCGTGCCGCAGGGAGCGCGCCAAGGCCGGGCCGAGCCGGCGCAGGATGGCGCGGCCATGCGGGCGCTTGGCCTCGAGCAGCGCCGCGGCAAGCTGCCCACCGTAGGAGCCGGCCGAGACGACGGGAGCCCGAGCCGTCGGCGCCAGGACGTCCAGCTCGGCGAGATCGTCCACCTCGTGGGGACGCAGCACCGCCGCGAGGGCCAGCCCCAGGCACGGCGCGCAGAGCGGCTCCCCGGGCCTTGAACACACGGCGCACTGCGCGGGAAAGAGCAAGCGCGCCGTCTCCCGGAGCGCCGAGCGCAGCCACGAACCGGCGCCGGAGTACCACCCCCGATCGGCCGCGGCGGCCAGCCGACGGGCGCCTCCAGAATTCATGCATCCAGCGTGCCGCGCTCGCTGTGGGCCCGCCCCGCGCGAGGCGAGGTCTGTGGAGGACGCTCCGCCGCGCCGTCGTGGTGAGGGAAGGCGCTGGACGCGCCGGCCGGACCCGGCTCAGCCCCGGTACGACGGGGACGTCAGGCCGAGGTCCAGCTGCTCCCACGTGCCGCTCTTGCGCTCGTAGAGGCCGTCGGCCGTCTGCGCGAGGACGGGCTGCTCGCCTCCGATGGGCACGGCGAGGTGCGTGACGCCGCGCAGCTTCTGCGTCCAGCCGCTCGAGGTGCCGTCGAGGCCGAGGGTCTCCACGGCCAGCATGTCGGTGGCGGAGGGCCGATAGACCACGAGCGTCGCATCCGAGGCCCACTCCACGTCCGTGGGGTGCACGCTGCTCTTGAGCCGCAGCGGCGAGGTGAGCCCGGAAGGCTGCCCGCCGCCGTCGCGCACGATGCCCGTGACCAGCACCACGGCTGCGTTGTTTTCCTCCCCGACGATCGCCAGGCGCGTCCCGTCGATCGAGACCCGGACGCTGCGCACCGTGATGCCCTTGAGCCACTCGGTCTCGAGCACGGCCGCCTTGCCGCCCGAGGAACGGGCGGCGATGAGGTTTCCGGCGCCGCTCCTGGCGGTCCAGACCCAGGAGCGCGCATCGAAGCTGGGCGGCACGAGATGGCTCCCGGTGACCAGCCGCGTGACCTTGCCGCCCTCGCCGACGCCGAGCAGCTGGGTGTGCTCGGCGTTCAGCACCGCCGCGCCGTTGCCGGAGAGCGCCAGCGCGGGCGCGTCCAGCTTGGCCGGCAGATCGCGGGCACCGGGGACCCCCGTGAACTGCCCGCTCTCTGACGTCACGAGCTTGCCGTCGTGCAGGCCGACGAGGCTCGCGTCCACCTGGGCTTCGACCGGATCCGGGGGCTGTTGCTCCTCGGTCCCGAGGTCGAGCGCGTTGTGGTCCACGGTGAGTTGCACCCGCTGAACCTGCCCCACGTTCTGCAGGCTCAGGCGCAGCTGCTGGGCCATGAGGCGGCGTTCCTGATCGCTGAGCCGCCCGGCCAGCTCGGCCGGGAGATCGACGCTGGCGGTGCCATCGTCCACGGGCACCGAGGTGATGGAGAGCGCCGAGCCGTCGGGGAAGGCGGAGGTCACGACGCCGCGCAAGTAGTCGGCCGGGCCGGCCATGAGGGCGGCCACCACGGCCGTGGGCAGGCCCTTGCGGCGCGCGATCCAGCGCGGATCGGGGACCGCAACAGTCGCCGCCGCGTCGGCGTAGAAGACGAGCGTGATGGGGGTGAAGACCTTGTCGAAGTCCGCCTGGCGCACCATGATCCCGTCGGGCGCGGCGGCGATTCTCCACTCGCCATTGACCCTTTTGAGCGTGAAGTTCAAGGAGCGGCTCTGCTCGCTATCGGCGTCGAGGCGCACGCCGTGCTCGTCGATGGTGCGCACGACCTTGACCGAGGTGCGCCACGCCGTGTCACCGGACACGGGCGTGGGGGTGGGCAGCTGGTCCACGATGAGCGAGCCGGCCGTGGGGTTCCACGAGAGCGCCAGATCCGGGGTGAGGAACTTGCGGGCCACCTCGTAGTCGTCGTTCGAGTCTGCCCCGGCGGCGAGGAAGCCGCTCACGATGGAGGCCGCGTCGTCGCCGGGGCCCGGCCCGTAGGCCCTGATGAGGGAGGACTCCTCGTCATCGGCCACCGTGGGCTGCGCGATCGTGCCGACGGGTCCCGTCAGCGGGATCGAGGAACAACCGGCGAGCACCCACAGGAGCACGACGGCGAGCAGGGCGGCGAGCGGGCGGCGTCGCCTGAGCGCGTTCATGCCTTCTCCTGGTGGCCGGGTTCGGGGGCGGGATCGTGGGCGCTGTGGCGCGGCTGCGCCGCGCCCGGCCCGGTGCTGGGGGCGGGCTCGGGGGCCGGGGCACCGGCGGCCCGCGCTGGATCCGCGTGAGCGGCGTCGTACTCCGCCTCGCGCTCGTGCGCTGCGGCCTCCGCCGAGACGATCGGCATGGCGCCCGTGGGGGCCGAGGCCCCAGCCAACCCCGGGGGCAGCGTGCCTGGCACGGGCCCCGTCTCGTCCGCCTCCTCGGCCTGGCTCTCGCCCACGACCTCGGCCTCTTGGAAGACCTCGGCCACGCGCGGGAACCACTCGGTGTCGTCGGCGTCCACCGCCTCGGCCTCGGCCGCGGTGCCGGGCACCGGGTCGGCCAGCGGCAGCGGAGAGGCGGTGAGCCGCTGACCCACCTCACGGGGCAGCGTGAGCCGGAAGATCGAGCCCTCGCCGGGCTCGCCCCAGGCCTGCAGCCAGCCTCCATGCAGGCGGGCGTCCTGCATCGAAATGGACAGGCCCAGGCCGGAGCCGCCCGTCGTGCGGGCGCGCGCGGCGTCCTTGCGCCAGAACCGGTCGAAGACTCGCGCGACGTCCAACGGGGACAGGCCGATGCCGTGATCGCGCACGGCCACCGCTGCCGCGGCGTCGTCACCGGCCACGCGCACCTCGATGGGTCGGCCCTCGCCGTGCTCCACGGCGTTCATCACGAGGTTGCGCACCACGCGTTCCACGCGGCGCGGGTCCATCTCCACCACCACGGGGGTGTCTGGCGCGATGAGCTCGAGGATGCTGCCGGCGGCCTGCGCGTGCGGGATCGCCGTCTCGATGGCGCGCTTCACCACGGGGATGAGGTCCCACTCGCCAGCGTCGAGCACGGCGGCGCCCGCGTCGAAGCGGGAGATCTCCAGGAGGTCGTTGAGCAGGGTCTGGAAGCGCTCCACCTGGTCGTAAAGCAACTCGGCCGAACGCCGGTTGATGGGGTCGAAGTCGTCGCGGGCGTCGTGGAGCACCTCGGCCGCCATGCGTACCGTGGTGAGCGGGGTGCGCAGCTCGTGGGAGACGTCGGAGACGAAGCGCTGCTGCATCTGCGAAAGCGTCTCCAGCTGCACAATCTGCGCCGCCAGGGAATCGGCCATGCGGTTGAAGGAGCGGCCCAGGCGGGCCACCTCGTCTTGGCCCTCCACATGCATGCGCTCGTCCAGGGCACCGCGGGCCAGCTGCTCCGCCGTGGCAGCCGCCTCGGCGACGGGTTGCAGGGCCCGGCGGGAGACGTACCAAGCGATGGCGCCGATGACCACGAGCAAGAGGGAACCGCCCAGCAGCAGCACGCCGTGGATGAGGTTGAGGGAGTTCTGCACCTGGCTCAGGTTGTAGACGAGGTACAGCCCGTAGTTGCGTTGGGGCGGCAGCTCGACGCGGTAACCGAAGGCGAGGCCCGGCTCGTTGCGCCCGTCGATGCGCAGCGTCACGGACTGCCAGTGGACGTCGTTGCCCGTCGCCACCGCCTCGCGCAGCGCGGGGGTCAGCGCCGCGTCCGCCGCTTCGCTGCTCGCGGAGTTGGGCACCCACTGGCGTCCCTCCCCGTCCATGACGCGCAGCACCGTGTCGGGCTGCATGCCGGAGCCGTCGCCGCGCATGGCCTTGAGCTGATCGCCCACGAGCGTTCGGGTCGCCGAGATGTTGCCGCCCATGCCGGCGTCGAAGGTCGTCTGCGCGCCGCGCAGGGACGCGGCTGCCTCCTCCTTGACCTGCGAGACGCGCTCCTTGAAGAGCCCGTCCGCGATGCGGGCCGAGAGCAACGCTCCAGTGATGATCTCCGCGAGCGCACACAGCACCACCGTGATGGCCACGGTGCGCAGCTGCATGGAGCGCCGCCACCTCTGCACGGCCCACCCGAACCACCGCCGCGGATCCCACCAGGGGCGCTTGTAGGCGCGCGGGGGCGCGGCGACGGGCGGGACGTAGCGCTCGAGGGCGCCGGAGGAGGCGGCACTCACGTGGCTTAGGCCTGGCCCGCCTTGTAGCCGACGCCGCGCACCGTCAGGACGACCTCGGGATTCTCCGGGTCCTTCTCCACCTTGGAGCGCAGGCGCTGCACGTGCACGTTGACGAGGCGCGTGTCCGCGGCGTGACGGTAGCCCCAGACCTGCTCCAGGAGCATCTCTCGGGTGAAGACCTGCCAGGGCTTGCGGGCGAGCGCGACCAGCAGGTCGAACTCGAGGGGCGTGAGCGAGATGCGCTCATCCCCGCGGCGCACCGAGTGGCCGGCGATGTCGATCGTGAGGTCGGCCATGGTGAGGACCTCGGGGACCTGACGCTCGCCCCCGCGCAGGCGGGCGCGGACGCGGGCCACAAGCTCGGCCGGCTTGAAGGGCTTGGGCACGTAGTCGTCCGCGCCGGCCTCAAGGCCACGCACCACATCGGCGGTGTCCGACTTGGCCGTCAGCATGATGACCGGAACATCGGACTCGGCGCGGATGAGGCGGCAGATCTCGATGCCGTCCAGGCCGGGGAGCATGAGGTCGAGCAGCACCAGCTCGGGGCGGGTGCGCCGGAAGGCCTCGAGCGCCTGCGCGCCGTCATGGCAGAAGCTCGGCTCGTATTCGTCGTTGCGCAGCACGATGCCGATCATCTCCGCCAGCGCTTCGTCGTCATCGACGACGAGAATCCTGCCCTTCATGAGCGTATCCGTCCTGCCCTGCCGGGCGTGTGAGGCTCGCCCCGCTTGAGCGACGGGGCCCGTCCTTCGCCATCCTAGGCGAGAGCGCGCGCGCTTCCCCGGGCGGGAAGCGGGCCGGACGGTCACGACATCACAACAACGCCTCCAGGTCGTCGTGCCGCACCACGTCGAGGGCGTCGGCCAGGTCGCGCGAGGCGATGGCCGCCGCGCGCAGCGGCTCGGGGGCCAGGAGTGCGCCGGGTGTGTCGCTCACGGTGAGGGCGCTCAGGGAGGCGGCGGGCAGGCCGATCCGGCGCCACGGTGTGGCGAGCGTCGCGGCCCGGGCGGAGACGCGCGTCCCTACGGCGGCGGGCGGAACCTGCAGCACGACGTCGCGCCCCGCCTCCACGAACGCGGCGATCCTCTCCCACTCCCCCGGGTGCTCGCCGGGCGCCGGCAGGCGCAACGCGGTGGCGGCCGCACTCGGCGTGAGCAGGGGGTGGACGGGAAGCCACGTGGGGGTGGCCTCGGCGAGCGCTTCCCAGGCCGCGGCGACGTCGGCCCGCTCGGGGGCCCTGAGCAGCCGGAACCCGGAGGAGGAGCGCACGCGTCCGGCCAGGACGTCGTCGAGCCGTGGCTCGCGCACGTCGAGCACTGGTTGCGCGCCGGGCAGGGAGGAGGCCGTCGCGGCGGCCAGTTCGGCGAGGCCCTGGGCCCAGGCCTGCATGACATCGCGCAGGGCGCCGAGGTCGGAGAGCACCGGCTCGCCGCTCGGCAGGGCCAAGGCGGCGGCCAGCGTGGCCGGCCCGGCCACGGCGATGACGGTGGGACCGGCCGGTTCGCCCGCCAGCACATCGGCGGTCAGGGAGACGAGCGAGGAGTGGGCGGCGCTCAGGCGCCGCACCTCGGCTGAGTCCCCCACGCGCGCGGCCGTGAGCCGGAAGCCCTGCGGCGTGAGGCCCACGTTGAGGCCCGCCAGGTGCGTGATGGTGCGGCCGAGCGCCTCCGTGCCCGGGCTGAGCTCGGGAAGCTGCGGCAGGGGGACGGGATGCGGCGCCCCGAGCTCGCCGCGCAGGATCCGCGTGGCCTCCTCGGCGTCGCGGCCGTCGGTGCGCGCCGCCAGCGTGGCGCGGACGGGGCGCTGGGCCCCGGCCTCGTTCATCGGTTGGACTCTGCTGCGTGGGTCTCGGAGATCGCCTCGTGGTGGCGGATGACCTCGTCGATGATGAAGTTCAGGAACTTCTCGGCGAAGACCGGATCCAGGTGCGCCTCCTCGGCGAGGCGGTGCAGGCGCGCGATCTGGGCGGTCTCGCGCCCCGGATCCGAGGCGGGAAGCTGGTGGCGGGCCTTGAGCCAGCCCACGCGCTGGGTGCACTTGAAGCGCTCGGCGAGCATGTTCAGCAGCGCCGCGTCGATGTTGTCGATGCTGGAGCGGATGTGCAGCAGTTCCTGCATGAGCTCTGGGTCCACCTGTCCCTGCAGGGAGCTGGCGGCGGGGTCGTACTCGGAGTCGTGGTGCTGCGTCGTCTCGCTCATGCGCCTCAGTTTAGGGCGGGGAGGCCGCCCGGCGGCTCCACGTGACGCGCCAGCGCCCTCTGGCCCCGCCTCACACGGCGGCGTCGAGCGCCTCGGGGTTCCAGGCGGAGGAATGGGCGCTCGCGATGGTGGCCTGGCCCAGCACGCGGGTGCCGACGTAGAGCACCATGGATTGGCCGGGCGCCACGCCGCGCAGGGAGCCGGCCAGCTCGGCCTCCACGGCCGGCGCCCCGTCCCGCTCGGACCAGCGCACGCGCGCCGGAACGGGCTCCGCGTGGGCGCGCACCTGCACCAGCGCCTCGATCCACTCCCCCGTAGCCACGGCCGGGTGCGGAGCGCCGGCGTGCGAGGGGCGGATGCCCACGAGGCGGTCGACCTCGAGTAGCTCGCCCGGCCCCACGACCACGCGGTTCTCCTTGGGGCGCACCTGGAGGACGTAGCGCGGCTTGCCGTCTGGCGCCGGGTGCCCGATCGAGAGGCCCTTGCGCTGGCCCACCGTGAAGGCGTGGGCTCCCTGGTGCTCGCCGAGGTCGGTGCCGTCCTGGTCCACGATGCGCCCCGGCGTGAGCTCGATGCGCTCGGCGAGCCAACCGCGCGTGTCGCCGTCGGGGATGAAGCAGATGTCGTGCGAGTCGGGCTTGGCGGCCACGCCGAGCCCGCGCTCCTCGGCCTCGGCGCGCACGAGCGCCTTGCTCGGGGTGTCGGCGAGCGGGAACCAGCAGTGCTCCAGCTGATCCTCGCGCAGCACGCCGAGGACGTAGGACTGGTCCTTGGCGTCGTCGGCGGCGCGGTGCAGCTCCACGCGCCCGTCGGCGTCGCGCAGGACGGAGGCGTAGTGCCCCGTCACGACGGCGTCGAAGCCGAGCGCGATGGCGCGGTCCAGCAGCGCCTCGAACTTGATCTTCTCGTTGCAGCGCAGGCACGGGTTGGGCGTGCGGCCCGCCTCGTACTCCTCGACGAAGTTATCGACCACATCGGCCTTGAAGCGATCGGAGAAGTCCCACACGTAGAAGGGGATGCCGAGGGTGTCGCACGCGCGGAAGGCGTCGTTGGAGTCCTCGATGGTGCAGCAGCCGCGGCTTCCGGTGCGCAGCGTGCCGGGCATGCGCGAGAGCGCGAGGTGCACGCCGACCACCTCGTGACCGGCCTCTACGGCGCGGGCTGCCGCCACCGCCGAGTCAACGCCGCCGCTCATGGCCGCCAGGATCTTCATGGCTTGGGTGCCGTCCTTTGATCTGCTGCTTCGCTTGGGCTGGAATCGCCCGCGCCGCGCACGGCGCACCCTTAATGGTGCGCGCTTTTGTCCGTCAGGGGAAACCCGGGCGCCCGGACCGGGCGCGGATCACACCCGGCACGACGGCGTGGCGTCGCCGAGCGGCGTCCGGCACGCCGGCGCGGCGTCGCCTAGCGCCGCCCCGCGGCGGGTCCCGCCGCCCGCGCGGCGGCGACGGCCGCAGGGAGGGCCGCGAGGAGCCGCTCGACGTCGTCCGCCGTGGTCGTTGCCCCGAGGCTGAAGCGCTGCACGCAGCGCGCGTCCGCCTCGCTGGCCCCCATGGCCATGAGCACGTGGGAGGGCCCAGCGACGCCGGCCGTGCACGCGCTACCCGTGCTGGAGGCGATGCCGGCCATGTCCAGCATGAAGAGGATGGTGTCGCCCTCCGCTCCGGGGAAGGTGAAGTGGACGGTGCCGGGCAGGAGGGCGGCCGGATCGCCTGGGCCGCTCAGGCGGGCCCCCTCCACCCCCGCGAGCACGCCGCCCACGAGGCGCTCCCGCAGGGCCGCGAGGCGCTCGCGTTCGGCCGCCAGGGCCTCGACGGCGGCGCGGGCCGCCGCCGCGAAGGCGAGCGCTCCCACCACGTTGAGCGTCCCCGAGCGCAGGGAGCGCTCGTGGCCGCCGCCGTGCTGCAGGGGAACGGGCTGCTGGTCGCGGCGCAGGATCAGCGCGCCGATGCCCACGGGTCCGCCGAGCTTGTGGGCGCTGATGGCAGCCGAGCTCAGGCCGGGCGTGGTCAGGTCGATCCGTACGTGGCCCAGGGCCTGGACGGCGTCGGAGTGCAGCGGGACGCCCGCCTCGGCGGAGGCCGCGGCGGCCCACGGCACGGGCTGCACCACGCCCACCTCGTTGTTGGCCCACATGAGCGTGGAGAGCGCCAGGGTCGGCCCGTGCTCGGCGAGCGCGCGCTCCCACGAGGCGCGCTCGAGCAGCCCGTCCGGCGTGAGGTCGGCAAGGTGCAACGTGGCACCCTCGTGGTCAACGAGCCACTGGGCCGTGTCGAGGACGGCGTGGTGCTCGGCCCCCGTGAGCAGGATGCCGCGGGCCTGCGGATCGCGCGCGGTGCGGGCCCAGAAGGTGCCCTTGAGCGCGAGGTTGTCCGATTCGGTCCCGCCGGAGGTGAAGAGGATCTCCGAGGGGTGGACCCCGATCGCCGCGGCGAGGCCCTCGCGGGCCTCCTCGACGAGGCGGTGCGCGGTGCGTCCGGGCCCGTGCAGGGAGCTGGGGTTGCCCACGAGGCCGAGGTGTTCGATCATCGCCTCCCGCGCCGCCGGTGACAGGGGGGTGGTGGCTGCGTGGTCGAGGTAGACGGGGCTCTGGGACACGCCCCCAGTCTATCGGCGCGGCCGCGGCACCTGTGGGTGAAGATGGTGGCCTCGGCGCCGTCCGGCCCGGCGGTTGCCTGTCAGCAAGTCCTCCCCGAGGAGCGTGGATCACCGTGTACCTCCCCCCGTTGCGTCAAGCTGTGCGCACGCTCGGCGAACACACCATCGACTTCTCGCGGCGCATCGTGGTCATGGCGATCATCAACCGGACCCCCGATTCCTTCTTCGACGCCGGGGCGACCTTCGCCCTCGATAAGGCGGTCGGGGCGGCACTGGCTGCCGAGGCGGCCGGCGCCGAGTGGGTCGACATCGGCGGGGTGCCCTTTGCGCCTGGCCCACCGCTTCCGTGGCAGGAGGAGGCCGAACGCGTCGCCCCGGTCGTGGCGGGGCTGCGATCGGCCGGGGGCAGGGCCATCGTCTCCGTCGACACCTTCGATCACCGGGTCGCCGAGGCCGCGCTCGCGGCGGGCGCCACCGTCGTCAACGACACCACGGGCCTCTCCGACCCCGAGCTGGCCCCGCTCGTGGCCGAGCGCGGAGCCCACCTCGTCCTCACCCACTCCCTCGCCGCCCCGCGCACGGTCTACCCTCGACCGCACTACGACGACGTGGTTCACGAGGTGAGGGCCTTCCTGGAGGAGCGCATCGAGCGCGCGCTCGCGGCCGGCGTCCCCGAGGAGCGGCTCATCATCGACCCCGGGCACGACCTCAACAAGAACACGCTGCACTCGCTCGAGCTCACCCGGCGGCTCCCCGAGCTCGCAGCCCTCGGCCTGCCCCTCCTGGCCGCCGTCTCCAACAAGGACTTCATCGGCGAGGTGCTCGAACTGCCCAAGGCCCAGCGCCTCGCCGGTTCGCTCGCCGCCGCGACCGTGTGTGCCGAGGGCGGAGCGCGCATCCTGCGCATGCACCACGTGGCGGAGTCCGTGAGCGCCGCGCGGATGATCGAGGCGATCCAGGGCTGGCGCGAGCCGGCCTACCTGCTGCACAACCAGGGCGAGATCAACCTGCCCTGAGCCGCGGATCCGCTCTCGGCGATGCGGCTTCGGGCCGGGCCCGGCGCTGATCTACCCTTGGTTGCCATGCGCAGACTTCTCCCGACGCACCCGTCCCCGGCCGCCGAGCTGAGCGACGAGGAGCTGCTGGCCGACGCCGCCGCGCCGGCCGGCGACGGCGTCTTCGTGCGCTTCAACATGGTCACCTCCCTCGACGGGGTGGGGGTGCTCGACGGCGCATCCGCCGGCTTGGGCACGTCGGCCGACCGCCGCCTCTTCCCCCGCCTGCGCGCCGTGAGCGACGCGATCGTGGTGGGCTCCGGGACCGTGCGCGCCGAGGGCTACGAGGGCGAGCTGCTCCCGCCGGAGCTGCGGGCGTGGCGCACACAGCACGGGCTCGCCGAGCGCCCGGTCACCGTGATCCTGAGCGCCAGGGCCTCCCTCTCCCCCGAGGCCCCCGTCTTCTCCTCCTCCCCCGGCCCCCTCCTGCTCCTCGTCGGCGCCGACGCCCCGGCCGAGCGCGTGGCGGCCCTGCGCGCCGTGGCCGAGGTCCAGGCACTCGCCTCGCTCGAACCGGACGCCGTGAGCGCCGCGTTGCTCGCCCGCGGGCTGCGCCACCTGCACCACGAGGGAGGCCCGCGCGTGCTGCGCGACTACCTCGCCGCCGGCGCCGTCGACTCGCTCTGCCTCACGCTCTCGCCGCTGCTCGCCCCCGGCCGCCCCGCGGCCGGGATCGACTCGAGCGGCGACGCCGCGGCCCCCGCCTGGATGAGCCTGCACCGCCTCTACGAGCAGGACTCGACCCTCCTCGCCGACTACCGCCCGGGGGCGAGTCGCGCGTGAGCCGGGGCATGGAGGAGGACTACTACGTGGTGCTCGGGGTGGACCCCGGCGCCGAGGCGGCCCGGATCAGGCGCGCCTTCCGCAAGCTCTCGCGCGAGCATCATCCCGACCTGGGCGGAGACCGCCTGAGCTACGAGCGCATCACCGTGGCCTACGCCGTGCTCGCCGACGACGCGCGGCGCCGAGCCTACGACTCACTGCGCTCCACGGGGCGCCACGTCGCCGGGGCCCCGGCCCCGGCCGGCGAGGCGGGCACCCGAGGCGCCGCCGCGCCGTCGTCCGCTCCCCGCAACGGCGCGGGCGCCAAGCGCGCGCCCAAGCCGGTGCGAGTCATCGGCGAGGGCCCGGGCTCCGCCGCCCAGGCCTCGGTGCCGTTGCACGGCGCCGTGCCCAAGCGCGGGCTACTCGATCGCACGCGCGATGCCCGCACCGCCGCCCTGCGCGAACTGCTGCGCCTCGTCTCCCGCGAGCTGCCTGCCACGCGGGCCGTGCTTGGCGTGGACCTGCCAGGCGCCGGGCGCCACGACGCCGTGCTCCTGGCCGGCGGCCGCGCCGTCGTCGTCGACGTGATGCCCACGCCCGACACGGCGCACGCCTGGGACGGGCGCACCCTGCGCGTGGGCGGCAAGGTCGCCACGCTGCCCAACGTCACGGGTGCCGCCGGCGCGCTCGAACGCGCAGCGGGCGGAACCCGAGCCGAGGGCCTCGTGCTGCTCGTGACCGCCCCGCCCGACGGCTTCCGCCCCGTGGTCGACCGCGTGGGACCGGTCCACGCGCCCGACGGCCCGGCCAACCTGGTCCGCGCCGCCGAGCGCGTCACGACGTTCCTGGCCGGGGGGAATCAGCACGACGCCGTCGACCTCGGCGTGCTCGCCCGCGTCCTGGCCTTGGCGACTCACCGCTGAGGTGTCGTGACCAAGCCGTGACCATCGCTAGACTGAACGTGTGTTCCGCATCGTCTTTCATACCCCCGAAATTCCCGGCAATACCGGCAATGCGATCCGCCTTGCCGCCGTCACGGGCGCGGAGCTGCATCTGGTGGAGCCCCTCGGCTTCGATCTCTCCGACACCAAGCTGCGCCGCGCCGGCCTCGACTACCACGACCTGGCCGTCGTCACCGTGCACCCCTCGCTCGACGCGTGCTTCGAGGCCCTGGGCCCCGGGCGCGTCCTGGCCTTCGAACCGGACGGCACCGTGGGCCACACCGAGATCAGCTACCGCGAGGACGACATCCTGCTCTTCGGCAAGGAGTCCACGGGGCTGAACGAGGCCGAGCGCGCCCACCCGCGCATCGACGAACTCGTCTACCTGCCCATGCGGCCCTCGCGCCGCTCCCTCAACCTGGCCAACTCGGCCTCGATCGCCCTGTACGAGGCCTGGCGCCAGCTGGACTTCGCCGGTGCTTCCGCGCCGCACAGCGCGTAGAGAAAAGGAAGCAAGATGAGCATCCCTTCCCCCGCAGAGGGCAACGACGGGCTGCACGGCCTTGACCTGCTCGACGACGTCGCCGACGAGGAGACGAGCCGCCTGCGCCGCGGGCCGGCCCGCTGGCTCTTTGTGCTCGCCGGCATCGTGGTGCTGGTCCTCGCGATCGTGGGCATCACCTCGTTGACCGCCGATCCGGCAGCGAGCCGCGCCAACACGGCCCTGGCCAAGGAGGTCCGCGAGGCCAAGGACGCCACGGCGTTGAGCGTGGACGCTCCCTCCGGCCGCGTCCACCTCGTCTACTCCGTCTCCAAGGACGCCTACGCCGTGCAGCTGGAGGGCCTGCCTGCCGCCCCCAGCAACATGGAGTACCAGGTGGCGGTGACCACCAACTCGCTCGGCCAGACCATGGACATCGCCGGGCTCATGGGACGCGATCCCCAGGACACCTGGTTCGGCTTCTCCGGGCTCAAGGACGTCGTCGCCGTGCACGTGACCCAGGTGGCCGCCGGCGGGGAGCAGTCCCCCGGTGCCGACGATCTGGCCGAGTTCGTCCTGCAGGGCGAGCCCGCGCAGGAGGGTGCCGAGGAGGAAAACGGGACGGCGCCGACGCAGATCACCGAGGGCGACACCACGTCCGTGGAATAGCCGCCGGCCCAGACACGCGAGAGGGGGAGGGAACCGATGACGGTTCCCTCCCCCTCTTGTTGCTGTGGCGTGGGCCGCGGACCGGCTAGAAGCCGGCGATCGTCTGCGCCGTGTTGACCTCGGTGGCGTGGAAGGCCTCGGCCGCCACGTCGGGGCCCAGGCCGCCGCGCTCCCCCTGCGCGCGCAGCTGGCGCGTCACGAAGGACTCCATGGCCGCGACGTCGGGGTGCTGGCTCAGGTGCGAGCGCAGGGCGGTGAGCTTGGTGGGCAGCTGCTCACTCACGTCGACGAACCGGTTCTCGCGGGCCGCCGGGGCCCCGTAGAACCAGAGGTGCCGCAGGCGGTACGCGTGCAGCCCCTCCTCCTCCAGCTCGGGGTAGGCGAAGGGGTTCTCGAGCGCCGGGTAGACGGCGCGCGCGACGATCTCGCCGCAGGCCAGGTGATCGGGATGGGAGCGCTGATAGCGCTCGTAGTCCCGCTCCGGGTGCGGGGCCAGGACGAGCTGGGGACCCAGCTCGCGCAGGACCCGCACGACGTCGCGCTGGAGCCGATCGCTCGGCGCCAGGTGGCCGTCGGCCTCCTCCCAGACGCGCACCGAGAGCGCGCCGACGGCGCGCGCCGCGGCCTCCTGCTCAGCCCGGCGGGTGTCCTCCAGACCCAAGCGCTCTGCGGGGTCGAAACCGCCAGCGTCGCCCTTGGTCATGACCACGAAGTGCACGGCGACCCCGGCGGCCGCCCAGCGGGCGAGCGTGCCGGAGGCCCCGAAGTCGATGTCGTCCGGGTGCGCGCCGAAGGCCACGACCGTGTCCACGGCGTCCGGGACGTCCGCGGCCAGCAGGGCCTTAAGCAGGGGCGGCCGCCGGTCCAGGGGACGGGCGGCCGCGGTGTTCTGCTCGTTCATGCCCGGCGACGCTCGATCTCCGCGGCGGCCTGCGGCAGCACGTCCTCGAGGCGTCCGACGATGCCGAGATCGGCGATCTCGAAGATCGGGGCGTCCTCGTCCGTGTTGACGGCCACGATGGTGCCCGAGGTGCGCATGCCGGCCAGGTGCTGGACGGCGCCCGAGATGCCGGCAGCGACATAGAGCTGCGGCGAGACGGTCTTGCCCGTCTGGCCCACCTGCAGCTCGTGCCCCACCCACCCGGCGTCGGCCGCCACGCGGGAGGCACCCACGGCGGCACCGAGGGCGTCGGCCAGGGTCTCGACGGCGGCGAAGTCGCCGTCCGTGCCGCGACCGCCGGAGACGACGACGCTCGCGTCGGCCACCTCGGGGCGGCCGCCGCGGGCGCGTTGCGTGCGCGAGGTGATGACGGCGCCGGAGCGCGCGGGCACCTCGATGCTCGAGAGCTGCGCCTCGGCGGGGGCCGGCGCCGCGGCGGGGGCCTGGGCGCCGGACTTCAGGGTGATGAAGACCGTGGGCGTCGTGGCCTGGGCCTGCGAACGACCGGAGCCGGCCAGGACCGACTTCGTAACGCGCAGGTCCTCGCCGAGCGCCGTGGCGCCCGTGATGATCCCGGACTCCGAGAGCGCGGCGGCGCGGGCCAGGACCTCGGTCTCACGCGGCGTGGCCGTGGAGAGGACGGCGCGCGGGCCGAGCTCGCGCACGGCGGCCAGGAGCGCGTCGGCCTGGGCGAGCGCGAGCGACGTCGAGGCATCGCTCGCGGGGGCGAGGACCCGCGCGACGCCGAGCGCCCCGAGCGCCGACACGGCGGCGGCGGACGGAGCGGTGCCGAGGACGACGGTGGCGTCGCCGAGGCCGAGGCCGGCGGCGATCAGCTCGCGCTGGGCCGCGCCGGGGGCCTCGCCGAGGGCGTCGAAGTAAACAATGGTGCTCATGCTGTGCCCGCCTTAGATGAGGTTTCGCTCGGCCAGGAAATCGACGAGAGCCACGCCGGCCTGCCCGTCGTCCACGATGACGCGGCCAGCGGCGCGCGCCGGGGCGTCGCCCGCCTCGAGGACGCTCACGCCGGAGCCCGCCGCTCCCACGAGCGCGGCATCGAGGCCGAGCTCGGCCAGGCTCAGGGTCTGCACCGGCCTCTTGCGGGCGCCGAGGATGGACTTAAAGTTGGGGTAGCGCGGCTCGTTGGCCTGATCGGTCACCGAGAGCACCGCGGGAAGCGTGGCGCGCAGCTGCAGCACCTCGGCATCCTCGTCGCGGCGTGCGCTGAGCGTCGTGGCGTCCTCCGAGACCGAGACATCGCCCGAGGCGAGGGTCAGCTGCGGCCAGCCCAGGCGGGCGGCCAGCATCGAGGGGAGCACGCCCGTCTCGGCGTCGGTCGAGCTCATGCCCGTGACCACGACGTCGGGGGCGAGGCGACGCACCGCAGCCTCGAGAACGCGCGAGGTGGCCAGCGCGTCCGAGCCGGCGATCGCGTCGTCGCTCACGTGGACGCCGCTCGCGGCGCCCATCTGCAACGCCTTCTTCACGGCGGCGGAGGCCTCCGGCCGCCCGATCGTCAGCACGGTGACGGGGGAAACCTTCTCGCCCCCGTGCGCCTCGCTGATCTCGAGGGCGGTCTCCACCGCGTACTCATCCAGCTCGGAGAGGATGGATTCCTCCCGCACGAGGCGGTTGTCCGGGCCAAAGTGCCGCGGGAACTGGGCGTCCGGCACGTACTTCACCAGGACGAGCACCTTCAGGGGTGCTCCCGATGACTTACTCATCGTTTCCTTTCCACTTCCGTCGATTTCGGCGCCGGCACAGGCACGGGCGCCCTCACACACGGTTTCCCCATGATATCCGCGTTGGGCAGGGCGGTTACTGGGTGCTCGCCTCGTCCAGGGTGACCTTGACGACCTCCTCGCCGCTGCCGCGGCGCACCGTGATGGGCACCTCGGTTCCGGCGGCGTAGGAACGCACCGTGGCGGTGACGTCGGTGGCGTCGGTGGTGGGGCGATCCCCCACCTTGATGATGACGTCACCCGCGCGCATTCCGGCGCGACCGGCCGCAGAGTCCGAGGGGGCGTCGGCGACGGTCGCACCGTTCGTGAAGCCCGTGTTGGAGCCGTTGTCGTCCACCTGCGAGGAGCGGATCGAGACACCGAGCTTGCCGTGGGAGGCCTTGCCGTTCTTGATGAGCTCGTTCGCGACGCGCTGGGCGATATCGCCGCGGATGGCAAAGCCGAGGCCGATGCTGCCGCCCTGCTCGGTGGGCGAGTAGATGGCCACGTTGACGCCGATCAGCTCGCCGGCCGCGTTGACGAGCGCGCCGCCCGAATTGCCGTGATTGATGGCCGCGTCCGTCTGGATGACGTTGAGCGAGACCTGCCCCTTGGACGAGGAGGAACCGTTCTGATCCGGGAGGGAGAAGCGATCGTCGCCCTCGTCGGTGCTCTCCGACTCGTCCACGGCGGACGAGGAGACGGGGATGGAGCGGTCCAGGTTCGAGACCACGCCGTCCGAGACGGAGTTGGGCAGACCCATCGGCGCACCGATGGCCACGGCGACGTCGCCCACGTTGAGCTTGCCGAGGTCGGCCCAGCCGGCCGGGGTCAGGCCGGCGCCGTCCACCTTCAGCACGGCGAGGTCGTAGAGCGGATCCTGCCCCACGAGCTTGGCGGGGAGCACCCGCCCGTCCGAGGTCATGACGTCGATGGTGCCCTGGGCCGTGGCGCCGGCGAGGGTGGCGACGTGCTGGTTCGTCAGGATGTGGCCCTCTTGGTCCACCACGATGCCCGAACCGGAACCGCCCGTGGAACCGCGCGTGACGGAGATCGTCACGACCGAGGGCAGCGCCTTGGCGGCCGCTGCCGTGACGCTCGTGGCCGACTCGGGGTTTTGGATCACGACCCCTCCGCCCGAGCTCACGCTCTGCGGCTTCGCCAGGGCCGCGGCCCCCCAGCCCACGAGGCCGCCCACGAGGGCGCCGGCCGCTGCACCGGCGATGAGCGCGGTCCCCCAACCGCGCCGGGTGGCCGGCTGCCGCTGCGGAGCGGCCTGGGGGCGCGCCCATGCTCCGGGGTAGGCACCGTTGCCCTGCTGCGGCGCCGCGGCGGGCTGCTGCGCGTACGCGGCATAGGGATTGTGGTGACCGGCCGCCTGCTCGTAGGCCGCGGCGTCGGCCGGCGCCGCCTGGCCCCACTCCGGCGCGGTGGGGGCCGCGGGCTCGGCGGCGGACGGCCCGTTCGCATGCGGTCCGGGGGAAGCCGGAGCGGAGCTCGACGGCGCGGGGTAGCCCTGGGCGGCATGGGCCGCCGCCGATGGCAGGCCGTAGGCGGGCGCGGCGTCCGCGCCGGCCGGGGCCTCAGGGGCCCGCCGCTCGGCGTGAGCAGCCTCGCGCGACAGGGGCAAGCCGGGCAGCGGCAGCGTGGGCGAGGGGATCGGATCGATCGCCTGGGTGGGCGCCTCCTCCGCCGCCGGCGGGGCCGACGGGAACTGATCTTGGCGCGGATCCTGGCCCGGTGCGCCGTCGTGCCCTGGGTACTGGCTCATGATGTCCTCTCCGATGCAGCCCGGCGTGGCCGACCCCGAACGGGCCGTCCCCCACAGCGCGCGGGCGTGCCGTCGTGTCCTGAGCCTATCCAACGTCCCCGCCGCCCACCGCGCCTCCGCCACCCTTCATTCACATTTCGCGTTCGGCAAACATGTCGTGGTGGACGTTTGTCCACCTGCTTTCCTAGGATCATGGCAAGGCGGACACCGTCAACACGCCCCCCGTGTTGCGGGTCCCGAACGGAGGACACGTGCCCACACACCGACTTCGACGCACCGTGCTGGCCTTTGCGGCCGCCGTGGGGCTGAGCCTGGGCGCCGCGTCGCCCGCGTTCGCCACCGATCCCGTGACCTTCAGTGGATCGCAGATCGTGGATCAGGTCGGGGCTCTCGGTTCCGAGAAGGCCGACCTCCAAAAAGACGTTGATGCCTTCCAAGAAAAGACGGGCGCGCGGCTTTACGTGGCCTTCGTCGACGAGTTCACGAACCCCACCACGGGTCGGGACTGGGCCACGGCCCTCGTGAAGAAGAACGGGTGGACCTCGAACAAGGTCGTCGTCCTCGCCGTCGCCACCAAGTCGAGCCCCCGCAAGTACTTCGTCGGGGCCGGCAGCGGGTCAACGCTGACCAAGTTCGATTCGAAGGCCGACACCGCCGTGGTGGCCAAGTTGAAGGACCAGGACTGGGCGGGCGCCGTGCAGGCGACCATCACGTCCTACGGCGGCTCCACCTCCAACTCCTCCGGATCGGGTTTCTCACTCATGACCCCCCTCATCATTCTTGTCATCGTTGGTCTCGGCGTCTTCCTCTTCGTGAGGGCCCGGCGCAAGAAGGCCCTCGCCGGTGGCGGCGGCCAGGGCCAGGTCGGCGGCCCCCAGGGTCGCGTCCCGAGCGCCGAGGAGATCGCCTCCCTGCGCCAGCAAGCGGGTCCTCTGCTCATCAAGGCCGACGACGCAATCCGCACCTCGGAGCAGGAGATGAACTTCGCGCTTGCCTCCTACGGTGATTCGGCCGTGGCGACGTTCCGCGAGGACCTCGACAAGGCCAAGGGCCAGCTCGCCGAGTCCTTCAAGCTCCAGCAGCAGCTGGACGACGACATCCCTGACACCCCGCAGCAGCAGTACGAGTGGCTCAGCCAGATCATCGCGCACTGCAACGCCGTCAACGACGAGCTCAACGCCCACAGCCAGGAGTTCGACGATCTGCGCCGCCTCGAGGCCCAGGCCCCTGCCCTCGCCGAGGAGCTTCGCTCCTCGCTTCCGGCCCTGAGCGGTCGCCTCGAGTCGGCCCGCGGCGGTCTCGCCGGCCTCGCCGCCGAGTACGCGGACTCCGCCGTGCGCCAGGTGCAGGACAACGTGCAGCAGGCCACGGAGCGCCTCAACTTTGTCGAGTCCTCCGCCTCCGGCGCCCTGACGGCGGCCCAGGCCGGGCGCAACTCCGAGGCGGCCGTGCAGGTGCGCGCCGCCCAGCAGGCCAAGGCCCAGGCCGAGGACCTCGTCGGCGCCGTGGAGTCCACGCGCCAGCGGCTCTCCGAGGCGAAGGCCCAGCTCACCGAGTCGGTGCGCGCCGGCGCCCAGGACCTCGCCCAGGCCAAGGCCGCCCTCGCGAACGGCAATCAGCTCGGCCTCGCCGGGCGCACCGCCGCCCTCGAGGCGGCCCTCAACCAGGTCCGCGAGCAGCTCTCCACGGGCCGCCCGGATCCCGTGGCCCTCCTCGCCTCCGTGGAGCAGGCCCGCGCCGGGCTCGACGAGCCCCTGGCCCAGGTCCGCGACCAGGCCGAGCAGGCCCAGCGCGCCGCCCAGGCCCTGCAGAGCGCCATCCGCAGCGCCTCGGCCAAGATCGAGGGCACGGAGGACTTCGTGAAGTCCCGCCGCGGCGTCGTGGGGGCCCAGGCCCGCACGCGCCTCGCCGAGGCACGACGCCTGCTCGACGACGCGATCGCGTCGGCCGGGCAGGATCCCCAGCGCGCGCTCGCCTCGGCCCAGCGCGCCGAGCAGCTCGCCGACTCGGCGGCGCAGGACGCCGAGCAGGACGTCCAGGGCTTCCAGTACGGCGGCATGGGTGGCTACGGTCAGCGTGGCGGCATGGGCGGCGGCTTCGGCGGCATGAACGGCGTGGGTGGTGCCGTGCTCGGCGGCATCCTCGGCAGCATCTTGACCTCCGGCGGTCACCATCACTCCGGTGGTGGCGACGGCGGTTTCTTCGGCGACGGCGGCTTCGGCGGTTTCGGCGGCGGCGGGGACTTTGGCGGTGGAGGCGGCTTCGGCGGCTTCGACGGCGGCGGTGGAGAGTTCTGATCTCTTTCGCTTCAGTTTTCAGACGCAGGAACAACGGAAAGGCACACAACGTGAGCAAGCAGTCCATTTTCGGTCGCATCGCCCAGCTGGCCAAGGCCAACATCAACGCCCTGCTGGACTCGGCCGAGGACCCCAAGAAGATGCTGGACCAGATGGTCCGCGACTACACCAACAACATCGCCGAGGCGGAGACCGCGATCGCCCAGACGATCGGCAACCTGCGCATGCTGCAGGATGACCACGCCGAGGACGTCCGCGCCGCCCAGGAGTGGGGCCAGAAGGCCCTTGCCGCCTCCCAGAAGGCCGACGAGTTCCGCACCGCCGGCAAGGCCCTGGACGCCGACAAGTTCGACAACCTGGCCAAGGTGGCCCTGCAGCGCCAGCTCTCCTCGGAGAACGAGGCCAAGCAGGCCGAGCCGACCATCGCCTCCCAGGAGGAGGTCGTGGAGAAGCTCAAGTCGGGCCTCACGCAGATGAAGGGCAAGCTCACCGAGCTGCAGAACAAGCGCAACGAGCTCGTGGCGCGCCAGAAGACGGCCCAGGCCCAGGCCGCCGTCAACGACGCCGTCAAGAGCATCGACATCATGGACCCGACCTCCGAGGTCTCCCGCTTCGAGGAGAAGGTCCGCCGCGAGGAGGCCCGCGTGCGCGGCCAGCAGGAGCTCGCGGCCTCGAGCCTCGACTCCCAGTTCGACCAGCTGCAGGACCTGGGCGAGCAGACCGAGATCGAGGCCCGCCTCGCCGCCCTCAAGGCCGGTGGCGCGCAGGGTCAGCTCAGCAACTGAGCCCACTCCCCCGCGGTCGGGGGAACGCTCACGGGGCGTCGGTTCGCGCACAGCGCGGGCCGGCGCCCCTCGCCGTTCCCGGGCCACGTGTGGGGCGTGTGGCGCGGCTCGGCCACCTGTGTGGCCTCCCGCTGCCCCCTCATGTCCGCTTACTGACCAGTAGGTCCGGACGCGGCACACGGGAGGGCAAGAAATCGGACCGGTTCTCAACCCGCTTCCCACACTGCCCGACGACGCGTGGCCGGCACGGCGGGCCGCTCAACGTTCACCGGGCATGGCAAAGGCCCTCGTCTTCGAGAAGACGAGGGCCTTGCTTTCGTTGCGGGGACAGGATTTGAACCTGTGACCTCCGGGTTATGAGCCCGGCGAGCTACCGAACTGCTCCACCCCGCGGCGATAAATCAACTTTAACCCACACGCCTTAGAAAGATCCAATCGCGAGGAAGTGCCCTTCCTCACACGGAGGATTCGCGGGCCGACCTCGAGACGAGGCGCTGATCGCCGGGACATGGCGAAGGCCCCTCTTCGAGAAGAGGGGCCTTGCTTTCGTTGCGGGGACAGGATTTGAACCTGTGACCTCCGGGTTATGAGCCCGGCGAGCTACCGAACTGCTCCACCCCGCGGCGATGACTCAAGCTTACCGCGAGGTGAGCCGCAGACCAAATCGGGGTGAGGTGGCGTCGCCACCTCACCCCGATCACGGCACCCGCACGGGGCGCCGAACGGCCTTAGTTGCTCGCGGACGGGCTCGGCGTGGCCGCGCCGTCGCTGGCCGGGGCCGAGGCCTCGGCGGACGGCTTGGCCTCACCCGAGGCCGCCTTGATGGCGTCGTCGGCCTCGGTGGCCGCCTCCAGCGCCTTCTGCAGCTTGGACTGGGCCGTGCCGTACTTGGCGAAGTCGCCGTTCTTGAGGGCCTCCTGGCCCTCCGCGATGGCGTCCTTTGCCTGCTTCAGCGCGGCGGTGAGCTTCTCCTGCTCCGTCTGGTTCGGCGTCGTGGTGCCGCCCTCGCTCGGGCCGGTTCCACCCTCGCCGGTCTGGGCGCCGGAGCTGCCCTTGAAGACCTGGTCGAGCGCCTCGCTCAGCGTGTCGGCGAAGCCCACCTGGTTGCCGTAGGAAACCAGCACCTTGCGCAGGGACGGGTAGCTCGTCTCACCGGTCGACTTCACGTAGACGGGCTGCACGTAGAGGATGCCGCCGCCCACGGGCAGGTTGAGCAGATTGCCCTTGATGACCTGCGCCGATCCGCCGGAGGTGCCCAGCAGGTTCAGCGTGGTCGAGACGTTCTGGTTCGAGTTGAAGTTCTGCTGCGCCTGGCCCGGGCCCGGCACGGGGTTCTGCGTGGGCAGCTTGAGCAGGGTCAGCTGGCCGTAGCTCTTGCCCTTTTCACCCGCCGTGGTGCCGGCATCGCCGTCGGCCGCAAGGAATCCGTACATCAGGTTGCGCTGATTGCTCGAGCCCGACTGCTGCGGGATGTACGAGGAGGTCAGCGAGAAGGAGTCGTTGCTGGCGTTGGGCAGCTTGAGCGACATGTAGTACGGCGGCTGCTTGGGGCTCACGGCCGCCGAGGCGGTCGCCGTCGGGTCGTTCGGAACCTGCCAGGCGTCGTTGCCGTCGTAGAAGGAGTCGGCGTTCGTCACGTGGTACTGGCCGAGCAGCTCGCGCTGGACCTTGAAGAGGTCCTCGGGGTAACGCACGTGCTCCATGAGCTCGGCGCTCATCTCGGAGATCGGCTTCACGGTGTTCGGGAAGACCTTCTGCCAGGCCTTCAGCAGCGGCTCCTCGGGCTCCCAGGAGTACAGCTCCACCTTGCCGTCGTAGGCGTCAACCGTGGCCTTGACGGAGTTGCGGATGTAGTTCACCTGGTTGGAGAACTGGTCCTGCACGGCGGCCGAACCGTTCGTCTGCGAGTCACGCACGGCATCGCCGAAGCTCTGGGACTTCGAGTACGGGTACTGGTTCGAGGTCGTGTAGGCGTCGACGATCCACTTCACGCGGCCGTCCACGATCGCCGGGTAGGCGGCGGAGTCCACCGTCAGGTACGGCGCCACGGCGCGCACGCGCGCCTGCGGGTCGCGGTCGTAGAGGACCTGCGATTTCTCGTTGACGGCGTCGGAGAGCATGAGGTCCATCGAGCTGAACTTCACTGCGTAGGCGAGGCGGTTGAAGAAGGTGCCGACCGAGGGGCCTCCGTCGCCGGAGAAGGTGTTGCGCACGTCCTCGCCGCCGTTGGATGAGGCGGGGCGATCCAGCTCGCGCGGCTCCCAGCCCTCGGGGCCGCCCACCACGGAGAACTCGGGCGAGTTCTGGCCGAAGTAGATGCGCGGCTCGTACTTGGAGTCATCGGCGAGGACGCCCTTGGAGGGGATATTGCCGAGCATGAAGTCCGGGTCGCCGGAGCTCGTGACGCGGTTGCCGTAGGCGGCCACCACGCCGTAGCCGTGCGTGTAGGTGATGTGCTTGTTCACCCACGAGGAGTTCGGCTCCTTGGCGTCCTTGTTCAGCTCGCGCGCCGCGATGACGGTGTCCTGGGTCTTCCCGTCCACGGTGTAGCGGTCCACCGCGAGGGTGTCGGGGAAGGTGTAGTAACCGCGCTGCTGCTGGATCTGCGAGAACGCCGGGGAGACGATCGAGGGATCGAGCAGGCGGATGTTGGTGGTCGTCGCGGCGTCCTTGGCCAGCGCGTCCTTCTCCGGGGAGGTCTTGGCGTCGTAGTCCTCCACCTTGACCTGGTCCAGGCCGTAGGCGGAGCGCGTCATGTCGATGTTGCGCTGGATGTACTGGCGCTCCATGGACTTTTGCGAGGGCTGCACCTGCAGCTGCTGAATGGCGGCGGGGTAGATCATGCCGGCCACGATGCCGACCACCACGATCATGGCCGCACCGATGAGCGGCAGGCGCCAGCGGCCCATGGCTGCACCGACGATGAAGAGCACGGCCACGGCGATCGCGGCAATCGCCAGGATGGTGCGCGTGGGGATCACGGCGTGGACGTCCGTGTAGAGGGCGCCCGGCACGCGGCCGGACTGGTTCAGCACGGTGTCGTACTGGGCCATCCAGAAGCTCACGCCCTGGACCACGAGGAACAGGGCAACGGAGACGGCGACCTGCCAGGTCGCGGCGCGCGTGATGTGCAGGCCGCCGCGGTCCTGCAGGCGGATCCCGCCGAAGAGGTAGTGCGCCACGATGCCCGCGAGGCCGCTGAAGAGCACCACGGAGGAGACGAAGCCGATAGCGAGCTTCAGGAACGGCAGCGTCGTCACGAAGAAGCCCACGTCGAGGCCGAACTGCGGATCGGTCTCGCCGAAGGGCTCGCGGTGCAGGAAGAGCTGCACGGTCTGCCAGCCGGTGCTGAGGGTGATGGCGGCAAACGCGCCGATCACGAGCGGCACGGCGATCATGGCGAGGCGGCGGGCCGACTGCACCTGGTGCTCGAAGCGCGCCATGGGGTCATCGGCGCGCTCGGACGGGGCGTAGACGGGGCGATTGCGCCAGACGAGGAAGAGCTGCACCCACACGGCCGCGCCCATGAGCAGCAGGCCGATGACGAACAGGATCACCTTGGTGAGGGTCTCGGTCCAGAACACGCCCGAGAAACCGAGCTGATCGAACCAGAGGACGTCGGTGTAGAAGTGGGCAAAGAGCACAAAGGCACCCACGAGAACCACGAGGCCGATGATCGCGGGGACCAGCGGACCCATCCGGCGAGGCGCCTCGGAGTCAGCGGATCCACCTCCGCCGTGGCCTGAGGTAGGGAAGGGGAAACTCGGTCCGGTACTCACGCAGGATCCTGTCAGTCGTTGACGTGCAACAGCTACACCCCGGCGCTAGGAAGCACCAAGGTGCGAGTTTCCATTCTGCCAGGAAAGTGGCCCTTGCCACGCACGACGGCGGGATACTCAGCTCAGGGCGCACCTCACCGCCCGCGCGCGGCGGGCTGGGGGACGGGCTGGAAGGTGCCCACGCGCCGTCGGGCACGTCGCCGACAGCGCCCGGCTTCCGGGACCTCTACGGGCCCGCGCGCGGGGCCCGCAGGGCCGGGACGCGGCTAGCCGCAGCGCTTGAGGCCGGAGGTGTCGGCACCGTCGGCGAGCTGCTGCAGCACCCCGCGGGCCTCCTTGAGCGTCGAGACGGAGTACACGTCGAGCCCGTGCGGCACGCGGCCCGCGAGCTCGGCGCAGTTGTCGGAGGGCGCCAGGAAGACCGTGGCGCCGGCGTCGCGGGCGCCCACGACCTTCTGGGCGATGCCGCCGATCGCGCCGACGTTGCCCTGGGTGTCGATCGTGCCCGTGCCGGCCACGTGCCGGTCGCCGGCGAGGCTGCCTGGCGTGAGTTCGTCGATGATGCCGAGCGCCAGCATGGTGCCGGCGCTGGGGCCGCCGATGTTCTCGATCGCGAAGTCGATCGTGAAGGGCAGCTTGAAGTCGGCGGAGATCACGACGCCGAGCGAGGGCTTGCCGTCCTGCCCCGTGCCGACGGCCAGCTGCACCTCCTGCTCCTTGCCGTCGCGGAGGATCGTGGCCGTGGCCGTGGCCCCGCTGCTCGCGCGCACGGCCTTCTGCAGGGACGCCGGATCGGTGATCGTGGCGCCGTTGAAGGTCAGGACAGTGTCGTTGTCCTTGAGGTTCTTGGCGTTGGTGTCGTTCGCGAGGCCCGCGATGACGGTGCTCGTGGAGTACTCGATCTCCAGCTCGTTGAGCGCCGCGAGGGTGGCCAGCTGCTGCGAGCCGGTCATCTGCACTGCCGACTCCGCCGACTGCTCCTCGGCCGTGGTCCCGGCGGGGTACTGGTACTCGCGCGGCACGATGTCCCGCACCGGGTCTAGCCAGGCAGCGATCGTCTCCAGGGCGCTCACGCTGCCGCCTGGCCGGCCCTGCGCCGACACGGTCGTCAGGTCGAGGCGGCTCTCGGACGGGTACGTCTTGGTCCCCGAGATCTGCACGATCTGCTTGCCCTGCCACTCCCCCAGGGTGTCCACGACCGGCCCGGGCGCCTCGAGCACGAAGGACGAGAAGCCGACCAGCGCCGCCAGCGACAGCACGGATGCCACCGTTGTGCTGCGGCGCATCCAGCGATGGGCCGGACTGCCCGGGCGGGCGGGGGTGACGGACACGGAGTTCTCCTGCTTCTGAAGGCACGACGGCGGGCGGCCGGGTGGGGAGCGACGCTGGCGTGCCGCTGGGCGCGGCCCGGGCGGCGTGCTGAGAGTGCTCCGGCGTCCCCGAGCACTCTACCGGCGGTGACTGAGGCTCTGCTGTGCCGTGAGCGAACCGCGGGCACCGCGCGGGGCCGCGCGAGTACCGTGGTGCCATGGCCGAGAACGATCACCGTCCAGACCCCGACGACGACCAGCCCCAGGATCCGCTCTCCCGCATGTTCGGGCAGTTCATGAACCAGGGCGGCGGCGGCATGCCGGACGCCTCCTCGATGCAGGCGATGTTCTCGCAGCTGCAATCCTTCTTCGGCGCCATGGCCGCCGGCGGGACGGGTCCAGTGAACTGGACCCTCGCCAAGGAGACCGCGCAGCGCGCCGTCGCCGAGGAGAGCACCGTGACGCAGGCCCAGGCCAGCGACGTGTTCGAGTCGGCCCAGCTGGCCCAGCTCTGGCTCGACGCCGCCACCGACTTCCCCGACGCCAACGGCCAGCCGCGCGCCCTGCGCCGCTCGCAGTGGGTCGAGGCCAGCCTCCCCCAGTGGCAGAGCCTGGCCGAGCCCGTCGCCGCCTCGGCGGCCGAGGCCGTCTCCGGCTCCCTCGCGAGCCAGATCCCGCCGGAACTGGCCGGCTTCATGGGGCAGGCCGGCGGCATGCTCTCCTCGCTCGGCGGGACGCTGTTTGGCGCCCAGCTGGGCGGCGCCGTGGGCTCGCTCGCCTCCGAGGTGCTCAGCGGCACCGATGCGGGCCTGCCGCTGGCCGGCAAGACGTTTGCGCTCGTCTCCCAGAACGTCGACGCCTTCATCGACCAGCTCGATCTCCCGCGCCAGGAGGTGGTCCTCTACCTCGCGCTGCGCGAGTCGGCCCACCTGCGCCTCTTCCACGGTGCCCCGTGGCTCCAGGAGCACGTGCTCGGCCTCGTCAAGGACTTTGCCTCCGGCATCAACATCGACACGAGCGCCATCCAGGAGCGCCTGCAGGGCGTGGATCCCACCGATCCCGCGGCGCTGCAGGAGCTCATGAGCGGCGGCCTCGTGGCCCCGAGCACCACGCCCCGCCAGCGCGCTGCCCTGGATCGCCTCGAGACCACCCTGGCGCTCATCGAGGGCTGGGTCGATGCCGTCGTCACCGCCGCCTCGACCAATCTGCCCTCGGCTCCGGCCCTGCGCGAGATGCTGCGCCGCCGCCGCGCCACGGGTGGCCCGGCCGAGCAGGCCTTTGCCGGGCTCGTGGGCCTCGAGCTGCGCCCGCGCCGCGCCCGCGAGGCCGCGGCGCTGTGGGAGAAGATCGCCGCCGAGCGCGGAGCGAGCGAACGCGATGCCCTGTGGGCCGAGCTGGGGCTCGTGCCCACGGCCGAGGATCTCGACGATCCCGACGGCTTCTTCGATCGCCGCGCCCTGATCGGCGCGAGCGACGACGAGTTCGATGCCGCGCTCTCGGCCTGGCTGGACGGCACGCCGGAGGGCGAGAAGCCGGAGGGCGAGGGCCCGGACGAGCCGACGCCTGGCGACGGCGACACCCCGCGGGCGTAGAGCCCCGCACCGCAGCACCACCGCGGGCCGCGAACCATGCTTGAAGCACGGTTCGCGGCCCGCGCCGCGTCGATGGCGGACCCGCCGCGAGGCGCGTGGGGCTCGCGTTCGGCTGCCTCCCGGATGCCGCCGGACGCCGCCGGCTCAGTAGCGGCCCCAGTCCCCGTCGTCCTCGTCCGGCTGCCAGTCCCGCATCCAGTCCTCGTCCGGCTCCGCGGCCGGAGGCGGCGCTCCGCTCGGGCCTCCGGCCCTGGCGGTGGCCCACTCGACCCCGTGCAGGAAGGCGTGCGCCTCGGCGTGGCGCGGGTAGCAGGCCTCGAGCGACTTGAAGTACGGGCCGTGCCCGTCGTCGGCGATGAGGTGCGCGAGCTCGTGCACGAGCACGGCGTCCTGGACCCAGGCCGGCATGTCCCGCAGGCGCTCCGAGACCCGGATGCTGCCGTCCACGGCCGTGGCCGAGGCCCAGCGGCGCTGCTGGTTGCCGACCCAGCGCACGGAGCTGGGCGCGGCGCGGCCCTCGAGGTAGCGCTCGCTCAGCGCCCTGGCCCGTTCAAGGAGCTCGCCGTCGCTGCGCGGAACGCGGGTCTTGCGCTTGAGCATGCGCTCCAGCATGGTGGCGACCCATTCCTCCTCCTCGGCAGCGCTCAGGCGCGCCGGGATGGAGACCACGGCCGTGCCGTCCCGCCACGCCGCGGAGACGGTGCGCGTGCGGCGCGTGGAGCGCACCACCTTGACCCGCAGGCCGTCCTGCCTGGTGAACTCGCGTTCGCGCTGCGCCATGGTGACGCTCCCTCCTTCGACCGCCGGTGCCCGGCGTGAGCGGCCGGCGATCCCGCCCGTTCTTCCCCCACGACGCTACCGCCCCGAGGCTCCCTGCCGCGCACCGCGCAGCCCCCGCGGTGGAGCGTTCGCCGCGGTGAGGGAAACGGCGGGCGCCGGGCGGCCGGGCCGCTCCGCCGCCGCTGTGGATAACCCGGGCGGGCCGGGGCCCGGCCGTGGCAGGGTGTGCCTCCCGGCGCCGCAGGGGTGCCGCCAGCCAGGCCGCTCGCGGCCCAGCCCCAGGAGGAAGCATGCGGATCAATCCCAGCTGGCGCGTGAGCTGGCCCGACGAGCACACCGTCCGCGTCGGTTCCGGCCCCGAGGCCCTCGTGCTCGCCGACGTGGCGCCGCCACTAAGGCGCTGGCTCGAACGGCTCGCGCGGGAGGGTCTCTCCGACGCCGCCCTCGCCGGTGCGCCGGAGGAGCTCCGGGCGCTCGTCGGGCGCCTCGCCCCGGCCCTCATGGAGGACGCGGAGGAGGGCGCCGCGGCCCGCGCCGTGCCGGGGCTGGCCGGCGACCGCCTGCGCAGCGACGCCCACGCCTGGGCCTCCGCCTACGGCCCGGGCGTGGGCAGGGTGCTCGAGCGCCGGCACCGGGCCCACGTCTGGATCTCCGGCCTCGACCGCTGCGGGCTGTCCCTCGCGCTGGAACTGGCGGCGGCCGGCGTCGGGCGGCTCAGCGTGAGGGACCGCGGCAAGCTGGAACCCGGGGACCTGGGCGGCACTCCCCTGCGCCTGACAGAACTCGGGCTTCCCCGCTCGGCGGCGCTCGCCCGCCACGTGGGGAGGCTCTACCCCCACACCCATGTGCTGGCGCCCGTGGCGCTCCACGACGCCGTGCGCGGCATCGACCTGGCCGTGCTCGTATGCCGGGACGGGCTCGCGGCGCGCGACGTCGCCCGGCTCAGCGCCGCCGGCGTGGCCGCCCTGCCGATCGTGTTCCACGAGTCCGGCTTCTCGGTGGGGCCGCTGCACCTGCCCGAGGCGCCGGGCTGCGCCGCGTGCAGGTGGGAGGCCTGGCCCCTCGCCGAGGAGCCGTCCGCCGCGGCCGACGGCTCTCCCAAGACCAGCCCGCAGCCGGAGGAGGCACCCGAGACCACCTCGGCGCTGCTCGCCGCCGCGCTGGCAGCCCAGAGCGTCGTCATGGTCCTGGACGACGTCAACCTGCCGAGCCTCGTCGAGGGGCGCTACGTCTGCACCCTGGGCTCGGCGGCCGTGCACTTCGAGCCCCTGCCGGCCACGTGCGGGCACCGCCTTGCCGCCTAGTCGGAGCTGGTACCGCGGAAGGCCGACCCCGCGCTGGGCTCGCCACCGACACCGCGGGCGGTGCGCCCCTCAGACCGCTTCCTAGCGCAACCCGGCGAGAACGGAGAGCAGGTCCTCCCCGAAGCGCTCGAGCTTGGAACGGCCGATGCCCGGAATCGCCAGGAACTCCTGCGGCGTGCGCGGCATCTCCTCGGCGAGCGCCATGAGCGTCGCGTCGGTGAAGATGACAAACGCCGGCAGGCCCGCCTCCTTCGCGGCGCCGGAACGCCACTCGCGCAGCGCCTCAAACACGCCCTCGTCGTAGCTGGACGGGCACGTGGAGCAGCGGCGGAGCTTGCGCTCGCTCGGCGTCTCCAGGGTGGCGCCGCAGACGCGGCAGCGCACCGGGCCCGCCGCGCGCTTGCCGCGCCGCGCGCCCGCCTCGAGGCGTTCCTCGCCCCGGCCGGCGGGGGCGAGGCCCTGCAGGAAGCGCGTGCGGCGGCGGCGCCCCCGCCCGCCCGTGGTCCGCGAGAGCGACCAGCTCAGGATGATGCGGCGCTGGGCACGGGTCACGCCTACATAGAAGAGCCGGCGTTCCTCGTCCACGTCGGCCTGGGTCTGCGCGAAGGAGATGGGCATGAGGCCCTCGCTGAGCCCTGCCAGGAAGACGACCTCCCATTCCAGGCCCTTCGAGGAGTGCAGCGAGGCCATCGTGACGCCCTCGACCACGGGGGCATGAGCGGTCGCCGCGCGCGCCTCGAGTTCGCCGGCGAAGGCCTCCATGGTGAGGTACTCCCCCTCGCCCCGGGCGGCATCCAGTTCGTCGGCGAGCGCCACCAGCGCCGCGAGGGATTCCCAGCGCTCGCGCACGGCACCGGCCGCTGTGGGGGCGTTGGGCTGCCAGCCAAGCGAACCGAGCAGATCGCGCGTGAGCGTGGTCGCGTGTTCGAGCGGGGCGTTGCGCGCCGAGGAGCGGATCTGGGCCAGGCCCTCGCGCACCTCCCGGCGCTGGAAGAAGCGCTCGGCGCCGCGCAGCTGGTAGCCGATCCCGGCGGTGGACAGGGCGCGCTCGATCGCCTCGGACTGCCCGTTGGTGCGGTAGAGCACCGCGATGTCGCGCAGGCGCGTGCCCTCCTTGGCGAGCTGGGCGATGCGCTGCGCGATGAACGCCGCCTCCGCCTCGTCGTCCGGCAACTCGTGGTACTCGGGCTCCGGGCCGGCCTCGCGCTGGGCGATGAGTTCGAGGGGCTTGGCCCAGAGCGCGCCGCGCTGCTCGAGGCCGCGCTCGGGATGGCGCGAGGAAAGCAGCCGGTTGGCCAGGTGCACCACCTGAGGGGTGGAGCGGTAGTCGCGCACGAGGTGGACCTCGCGGGCGCCCGGGTGGGTGCGCGTGAATTCGAGCAGATGGCGCGGGGTGGCGCCCGTGAAGGAGTAGATGGTCTGGCTGGGATCGCCGACCACGCAGACCTCCCCGCGGCCACCCACCCAGAGATCCAGCAGCCGCTGCTGCAGGGGCGAGACGTCCTGGTACTCGTCCACCGTGAAGTGCCGGTACTGCGAGCGCACCTGCGCCGCCACGCGTTCGTCGTCCTCGAGGATGCCCACCGTCAGCAGGAGCACGTCCTCGAAGTCGATGAGGCCGCGGTCGTTCTTGACGTCCTCGTAGGCCTGATAGACGCGGGCGAGCGCCTGGTGATCGAGCTCGCCCACGGCGTCGCGGCGAATGGACGGGGCCGCATAGCTCTCCGGCGTGAGCATGGAGACCTTGGCCCACTCGATCTCGCCGGCGAGGTCGCGGACGGTGGCGCGGTCGGCGGGCAGGCGCAGGCGGCGGGCCGCCTCGGCCACGAGCGGCGCCTTGTGGTCCACGAGCGAGGGCAGCAGTCCGCCCACGGATTGCGGCCAGAAGTACTGCAGCTGCCGCAAGGCGGCGGCGTGGAAGGTGTGGGCCTGCACGCCGGCGGCGCCCAGGCCGCGCAGGCGCGTGCGCATCTCCGCGGCGGCGCGGGCCGTGAACGTCACGGCGAGCACCTGCTGGGGCACGTATTCACCGGCGGCCACGCCGTGGGCTATGCGGTGCGTGATGGCGCGGGTCTTGCCCGTTCCGGCGCCGGCGATGACGCACAGCGGCCCGTGGAGGGTGCTCGCGACCTCGAGCTGCTCGGCGTCGAGCCCGGCGAGGATGCGCTCGGTCTCCGCGCTCACTTGCCCTCCCCCGCGCCGTTGCCGCCGTTGGGGTCCACGGCCGGGGCGGCGGGCGGCTGGGGCAGCTCGCCGCCGAACCAGCGGCCCAGCAGCGCGCCGGCGATGGAGATCCCGCCGGGGATGCCGATGCGGCCGGACTCCACCTCCGCCGCCAGCTCGGCGCGCGTAAACCAGCGTGTGGAGACGATCTCCTCGCCGTCCGGCGTGGAGTCGGTGCCGAGCGCCCGGGCGGTGAAGCCAAGCATGAGGGAGGCGGGGAAGGGCCAGGGCTGGGAGCCGGCGTACACGGGGGCGTCGAGGCGCACCCCCGCCTCCTCCTGCACCTCGCGCGCGGCCGCCTCCTCGAGGGATTCGCCCGGCTCCACGAAGCCGGCGAAGAGCGAGTAGCGATCGCCGCCCCAGGCGGCGTTCGCGCCGAGCAGGACGCGGTCCTCGTCGTCCGTCACGAGGACGATGACGGCCGGGTCGGTGCGCGGGAAGTGCTCGGTCCCCTCGGCGGTGCAGCGCAGCACCCAACCGGCGTCGATGGCCTCGGTGGGGGCGCCGCAGCGCGCGCAGAAGCGCGTGACGCGGTGCCAGTGCACGACGGCGCTCGCCTGGGTCAGGAGCGCCGCCTCGCCGAGCGGCAGCTCGGCGCCGACCTCACGCAGGCCGGCGAGCGCGGCGCCGCGCGCCGCCGCCACGGGGGCGAGGGCCTCCTCGGTGACGGCCGCGGTCACCCAATCCACGCCGTCGAGCCGTCCGAGCCAGACGAGCGTGCCGGCGGCGGCCAGCTCCTCCCGGACCTCCGAGGCCAGCGGCGCGGCGAGGGTCGCGCCGAGGACGGGGGTGCGCCCGCCCGCCAGCAGGAGCGCGCGCGTGGCGGGCGCCTCGAGGGCAGCGTCAAGCCAACCCTGGGAGCGGCGGTCCTCGTCTCCCCTGTCCACGGCCCCTCCGGTCAGGAAGAGCGGGCCGAGGGATCCGGGCGCGGGAGAGGAGGCAAACGTCATGGTCTCCACGGTAGTCCGCCGGGGCGACGCGGCCTCCATCGGGACGCGCCGCGGGGGCGCAACTGCGCCCTCTTCGGGGCCTGTGAGGGGAGGCTCACACGACGCCCGCCGCACACTCAAAGCGCGACGCGCCGGGGTTTCCCGGTCCGCGGGCCCGCACAAGCACGTACGGTGGGCACGTGAAGCGCTCCCCTCTCGACCTCGCCGCCGTCGCCACCGCCGCCGTCCCCGGGCTCAGCGCCACCAGCGTGGGCTGGCTGCCGGACGACCGCGAGGACTTCTCATCCGCGCTCGTCATCGACACGCAGGGCGGGCGCTGGCGCGTGCGCAGCCCCCGCCACCTCGAGGCCAGCGTCCGGCTCGAGACCGAGCTGCGCGCCCTCGGCGGACTCTCGCCGGCCATCCGCGCCACCCTCCCCTTCTCCGTGCCCTCCGTGGCCGGTACGGTGCGCCGCGGGGAGCTGAAGACCTTCGTCTATCACCACCTCGATGGACACGTGCTGGGTCTCGACGAGCTCGCCGCGCACCCCGACGACCTGGGCGCCCAGGTGGGCCGCGCGATCGCCGCGATCCACGCCATGGATCGCGAGACGCTCGAGCGCGCCGGACTGTCCGGCGAGAACGCCGAGGAGCACCGGCGCGCCCGGCTCTCCGAGTTGGACCAGGTCGCGGCGAGCGGCCTCGTCCCGGCCCGTCTCCTGCGCCGCTGGGAGGCGGCCATGGAGGACGTCTCGCTCTGGCGTTTCAACGCCTGCGCCGTCCACGGCGATCTGCACGAGGAGCAGCTCTTCGTGCACGAGGGCCGGCTCGTGGCCGTGACCGGTTGGTCGGATCTGCACGTCGGCGACCCCGCCGAAGACCTGGCCTGGCTCCTCGCGCTCGAGGACCAGCGCGTCATCGACCGCATCGTGGAGGCCTACAGCTCCTGGCGCGGAGACAAGGCCGATCCGCACCTCATGACGCGCGCGACGCTGGCCGCCGAGTTCGCGCTGGCCCGCTGGCTCGCCCGCGCCGTCACGCGCGGGGACCAGGCGCGCATCGACGAGGCGGTCGCGCTGCTCAACGAGCTGGACGCGAACCTCCGCGAGCTCGGCGACAAGCCCATCGGCCTCGTCGAGGCCGCTCCGGAGCGCCCGGCCGCTGCGGCGCCCGTCGCCAAGGTCCAGGTGCTCGACGACGCGGGGGCGCCTTCCGCCGCCGGGTCCGGTGAGCGCGGGGCGGAGCCGGAGGCCGCCGAGGCTGCGGCCTCGGCGCCGGAGCCCGAGGAGCCTTTGGCCGAAGATTCCGCAAACGAGGCGACGGCGCCCGAGGTCATCGATTCAGAAGACGAACCGTCCGGAGCCGGCGATGCGCAGGCCCCCGAGGAGCAGCGCTCCGAGGACGACGCACAGCCTGCCGACGTGGACGAGGCGGACGCGGCCCCGAAGAACGCCCCGGCCGCCGAGGAGCGCAGCGCCGACGGTGCCGCCGCGGCGAGCGACTCGGAGGAGCCCGGCGAGGGCCAAGCCGACGACGATGCCGCCGGTGCCGTCATCACCGACGCCGACGTGGCGGAACCGCCGACGGAGGCGATCGCCGTGGTGCGGCCAGAGGACCACACCAAGCGCTCCTAGCCCCGCTCGCCTCAGCGCCGAAGCGCCGCATCCAGCTGCGAGAGCTTCCGCTCGTGGTCGGCGTTGAACCACCCGAGCGGGCGCCAGCGGCGGCGGAAGGCCGCCAGCTCGAGGCCCCCGAACTCCCCGCTGCCCGGCGCCGTTTCGACGAGCAGGACCGGGGGTTGCCAGCCGCTCTCCTGCAGACCGGCGATGACCCGCCGATCCACGCGCACCGTGCGCGCGAGGCCGCGCACCTCGACCGCCCGCGGGGTGATGTCGACGCGCCGCGTGAGCATCCGCCACGCAAGCCACAGCAACGCCGCGCCGCCGGCCACGCAGGCGACGGTGGCCGTGAGCTTCTCGCCCCACGGCAGCTCGGCGCTCAGCGTGCCGGGCGCCCATCCAGGCAAGGGGTCCCCGCCGCCGAGCCACGCCGGGACGCGGACGACCCACACCAGCGCGCCAGAGCGGACGAGAAGCACGCCGAGCGCGCAGGGCAGCACGGCCTGGAGCACGCGGAACATGAGATGGGGGCGCAGCCTCACGCGCTGCGCCGCGGCGGACTCCATCAGGCCCGCGGTTCCCGATGACGCCACTCGGAGCGCGGGAGTTCGCAGTAGCCGAGCACCGAGATGAGCTTCTGTTGCGCCCGCTCGGCTCTGGCCACGAAGGCGCCGGCCGAGCTCGGATCGGCGCTCGCGAGCCCCAGCTGCTTGGTGAGGACCGTGCGGCCCGTGGGATCGCGGCGATCGCGCCACACGAGGTAGGCCGGTTCGCCCGGCGACGCGGCCACGCCCACCACGTCGGCGCGCGCCACGCGCAACGAGCCGAGCTGTCCACGCACGATCACCTCGTGCTGCGTGACCTTGATGCTCTGGCGCAGGAGCGCGAAGTAGATGAAGAGGACGAGCAGCAGGAACACGCCGCCGACGCCCATCATGGCCGGCGCCCCTCCGGAGGAGATCTGATCCCCCGTCCCCCTGGCCTGCGAGACGGCGCCGAAGAGGAACAGCAGCGCCCCCACGCCGCCGAGCAGCCCGATGACGATCCAGAGCAGCACCCTGGCGCCCTTCGGTACGCCGATCCTCACGGTCGCGCCGCGGTCCCCCACGCTGTAGCCGTCCATGCGTTCCCCCCTGGTGCACGGTGCGGGCCCGGCCCGCCGATCACTTCGGTTGGCCCAGTGTAGGCGGGGACTCCCCGGCCCGCGCGGGAGCCCGCCGGGCCGGCCGTTCGCGCCCCGGCTCGCCGCTAGCCCAGGTCGCCGAGCAGCACGGCGAGCCGGTCCAGCCGAGCGTCGATGGCATCGGCCAGGCCGGGTGGGGTGTCCCGCGATTGGGCGAAGGCGGCCAGCAGCATCGAGTGCTGGCCCCCGGCCGCATCCGTCCACCACAGCGTGGGCCACCACGCGCTGGCGGTGTGGATGCCCTCGACCGCCTCCCTGGGGATGGTACGGTCACGCAGGACGGCGCGGACCCGGACCCGGCTCTCGGACACGTCGACGCCGCAGCGCTGGAAGCGGAATCCGAGGGCAAGCGAGGCGAGCCCCACGGCGACGAACACCGCCGAGACGATCGCGAACCCCGTGGCGTCGAACTCCTCCGCCGCGCTTCCCTCGTCCTCGGACGTGGTCTCGCAGGCCGCGCGACACGGGGGCCAATCGAGGGCGTTCTCCGGCAGCACCCCGGCGGCCATGAGCACGGAGGCGCAGCTCAGGGCGGCGACGAGGACGCTCACGAGCACCACGCGCCGCCGCAGGCCCGGCGGCACGTCAATGCGCTCGTGGTCGCCCTCGAAGCGAGCCATGTGCCCTAGGACCCGCCGCCGGGCGCCTGCGCGGCATCGAACAGGCCGGAGATGATCGCCTCGAGCGCCTCGGCATCGTCGAGCCGCTCGGGGCGCACGGTGCGCCCGTCCGCTACGTAGTAGAACGCCGCGTCGATGGACTCGAGCGGGATGTTCTTCAGCCGCGACCAGGCGAGCCGGTACACGGCCAGCTGCAGGGCCTTCTTGGGCAGCTCGGTGGGGTTCGGGACGCGGCCGGTCTTCCAGTCCACGAGGTCCCAGCGACCGTCCGCCGTGCGGAAGACGGCGTCGATGCGGCCGCGCACGCTGACGGGGCCGATGCGCGTCTCCACTGGAGCCTCCACGAAGACCGGCTGGCGCTGGGCCCACTCGGAGGCGAGGAACTTCTCGCGCAGCCCATCGAGCACCGGACCGTCCACGGCGGCGACGTCGGCGAAGAACTCCTCGTCGTCCAGGTCGAACATGCCCACGCGGCCGTAGTGCTCCTCGACCCAGGCGTGGAAGACGGTGCCCTGACGCGCGGCGACCCCCGGGCGGTGCGGCACGGGGCGGCGCAGGTCCTGTTCCACCGCTTCGTGGTTATCCGCCGCCTCGACGAAGAGCGAGGCGCGCACGTGGGCGGGCGGGAGCAGCGCCACGGGCTTCGCGGCGTCTGCACGCTCGGCCAGGAGGGCCCGCGCCTCGCGGTCCCACTCCTCACCGTCCGCGGACCGAGGCTGCGGGATGCCGGCGCCGGCCAGCAGCTGCGCGCGCAGCTCGGCGACGTCGGCGGCGGCGGCCTCCATGGCCGCACGACGGCTGAAGGCCGGGGCCTCCGGCTCGCGTTCCCCACGCGTGATGATGGGCCCGGCGAGCGGGTCGTAGGGCCACTCGCCGCGCAGCGCCTCGCCCGCCGCTGGGTTCGTGTCCGGCGACTCCTCCGTCTCGGTCCAGGGCCCGCGGACGGCGAGCGGCTCGCCGTCCTGCGACTCGAGTAGGGGCAGGAGGTCCTCGAAGAAGACCGACGGCGCCACTGGCTCCTTGTTCGTGCCGTTGAAGCGCGTCGACGAGCACCACAGCAGGCCGCGCCCGCGGGTCAGCGCAACGTAGGCGAGCCGGCGTTCCTCGCGCTCGGCGTGGCGGGCCACCTCGTGGCGGTAGCCCTCGATGACCTCCTTGGTCTTGGCGTCCTTCTTTCCCTCCTCGAGGTCCCGCAGCTCGGCCTGATGCTCGGCCACGGCGGAGGGATCCTCGAGCGCGGTGAACTGCGGCAGCTCGTGCCGGTCGCCGCGGAAGGGCCAGGGCAGCTCGGTGGAGCCGGAGGTCCAGCGGGTCACGCGCGAGCTGGGGAAGGTGCCAGTGTTCATGGCCGGCACGGCCACGATGTCCCATTCGAGGCCCTTGGAGGCGTGCACCGTGAGGATCTGGACCGTGCCGTCCGTGGCCGGCTCCGGCACGGTGGGCAGGCCTCCCTCCTTCTCGCTCGCGGCCTCCAACCACTCCAAGAAGGTGGTGATGTCCGGGGCGTCGTCGCCGCCGTCGAAGTGCGCCACGACGTCCGCGAAGGCGTCGAGGTGGCGGCGCGCGGCCTGCGGCTCGAGGCCGGGCTTGGCCGCGAGCTCCACGTCGAGGCCAAGCGTGCGCACGATCTCGCTCACGAGCAGCGGCAGCTCCTCGCCCGTGAGCAGGCGCAGGCGGCGCAGCTCGTCGCGCAGGGCGGACAGGCGCGCGTGGGCGGCCTCCCCGAGCGTGCGCCCGGCCGAGGACGTCCACGAGCGCGAGGGCAGGTTCTCGAGCGCCTCGATGAGGCTCGGCTTCTCGATCACCTCGGGGCCGTCGGCGTGGCCGCGGTCCTCGGGGCGCGCGCCGTCGGGTGTGTCGAAGTCGGCGGCGACGAGGTGCGCCGCCGCCCAGGCGCGGCGCCTGGCCCTGAACTCGGCGAAGTCGGAGAGCACCATGAGATCGGCGGGGCCGATGCGCCAGCGCGCGCCGGCGAGCAGCCGCAGGAGCGCGTCCGAGCGCCCGGGATCGGAGAGGGCCCGCAGCGTGGCCACGACGTCCTGGACCTCGGGCGTGGCGAGCAGGCCACCCAGGCCCACGATCTCCACGGGGATGCCGCGCTCGCGCAGGGCCTGGGCGATGGGCTCCATGCTCGCGCGCTTGCGCGTCAGCACGGCGACGCTCGGCCACGCCCCGTGGCGGTCGGCGGCGCGGAAGGCCTCGCGTTCCACCAGCAAGAACTCGGCGAGCGCCTCGGCCTCCTCCTCCGTGCTCTCGAGCCGGGCCAGCACGAGCCGCCCCGGCGTCGCGTCCGGGCGGGGCGTCAGCTCGGGCACGCCCAGGCGGGCCGGCCGCGGCAGGGTGACGACGCGCGGGGCGAGCTCGCGCGCCTGCGGCTGCGCCGCGTCGTCGGGCACCTCCGCCGCGGGTTCCGGGGCCGCGGCCCCGCGGCCCTCCAGCCCGGGCAGGCGCCCGCTGATGGGCGCCGAGACGGCGTTGGCGGCGGCCAGGAGCGCGACGTCGTTGCGCCAGGCAGTGGTCAGCTCCAGGTGGCCGGCCGGCCGGGTCTCGCCTCCGGGAAGGCTCAGCGTGAAGCGATCGCGGAAGGCCGCCAGCTGCCCGGCGCTCGCGCCGCGGAAGCCGTAGATCGACTGGTTGGGGTCGCCCACGGCGGTGACGGCGTGGCGGCCGTCGGCGAAGAGCCGAGCAAAGAGCTCGATCTGCGCGTGCGAGGTGTCCTGGAACTCGTCGAGCAGCACCACCTTGTAGCGCGAGCGGTAGGCGGCGGCCACCTCGGGACGCTCGGCGAGCCGGGCCGCGAAGGCCACAAGATCGCCGTAGTCCATGACGCCGCGCTTGGCCTTCGCCTGTGCGTAGTCCCCGGCCAGCCGGGCCACGATCGCGCGGGCTCGCAGCGTCCCGATGAGGTCGATGGGATTCTTGCTGCGGGCCGTGGCCCCGAAGGGCAGCTCCTCGATGCGGTCGGCGCGCTCCTGCAGCCACTCGATCGTGTCGGCCGGGTCCACGAGGTGCTCGGCGGCCTGGCCCGCGTAGTTGAGCACCGCGTCGATGAGCGTGGAACGCGCGCCGAGATCCTCGTGCGGGCCGTCGTAGGCGTCCACCACGCGCGTGGCGAGCTGCCAGCACTGGGCCGGCCCCCACAGCGGCGCGTCCGGCTCGAGCCCCAGGCGCATGCCGTGCTCGGCCACGAGGGTGTGGGCAAAGGAGTGGTAGGTGGAGACGGAGGGATCCATGCCCAGGTCCCCCGCATCCTCCCCCGCGAGCGCCCCCAGGCCCGTGCCGCGCAGCGCGGCCAGGTGGTTGCGCAGGCGCGCCGCGAGCTCGCCGGCGGCCTTGCGCGTGAAGGTCACGCCGAGGATCTCCTCGGGGCGGGCGAGGCCGTTGGCCACGAGCCACACCACGCGGTCGGCCATGGTCGCCGTCTTGCCGGAACCCGCGCCGGCCACGACGAGCAGCGGCTCGAGCGGCGAGACGATGACGGCGCGCTGCTGCTGCGTGGGCGGGTGATTGCGAAGGGCCGCCGAGAGCTGGGCCGGGTCGCGGACGTCGATGTCCGCGGCGGAGGGGGACTGGCTCATGGGGGCACCTGCTTCTGACGGGGTCGGGGAGGGGCGGGAGGAGTCGCGCGGGCTCACGGCTCGGTCACCTGCCGTCCCTCGGCGCAGATCGGGCACACCCCGGGCAGCGAGCACCTGAAGTTGGTGCCCTCGTGCAGCGCGGCGAAGTCGGGCCGGGCCATGAGGGCCGCGGCGTCGTGAACCAGGCCGGTGGCCCAATCGTCCTCGGCCGTCACGCTTGCCTGTTCCAGGATCGAGACCTTCACGGTCTCCTTGCCGATCGCCACGAGCGCCGCACCGGCCGGCTCCGTGGGCTGGGTCAGCCGCGGCTCACCCTGCGCAAACTCGGCGAGCGCCCCGGCGCGGATGGCGGCCTGGTAGGTGCCCAGCTGCGGGTGGCGCTCGGCCTCCGCCTTGGTGGGCAGCGACCTGCCGGTCTTGAGGTCGATGATGACGGGGCGGCCGTCCTCACCGACCTCCACGCGGTCGATGGAGCCCGTGAGCTTGACGGGGTGGCCGCCCTCCTCGCGCGGTGCGAGCGGCACCGAGAAGCCCTGCTCGAGCCCCACGGCCACGCGATCCTTCTCGGCGACGAGCGCGTAGTACTGCGCAAGCCGCGTCATCATGCGCGCGGCCCGCTCGTGCTCCCGGTTTCCCTCCCAGTTCTCCGGCAGCTCCAGCTCGTGCCAGTGGCGTTCGAGGGAGGCCATGAGCTCCTCCTCCCCCGCGGCGGGCAGCCGCTCGGCGATGCCGTGCACCAGGGTGCCGAGGCTGCGCGCCAGGTCGGCGGGAGGGAGGCCGTTGGCGGCGGAGACGAACCAGTTCAGGGGCGAGGAGAGCACGGCGTCCACCTTGGAGGGAGAGACGCGCACCTGCCCGCCGTCCGGCACCACCGGGTCGGTCGAGGAGAGCGGGGCCAGGCCCCACCAGGAGGCCGGGTCGGCGCCGCGCACCGCGGGGTCGGCGAGCGAGAGCAGGGCAAGCACCCCCGCGGCGTCGGCCGCCAGTTCCTCGCTTGGCACCTCCTCCACCGTCCGGCGCAGCAGGGCGGTCAGCGTGCTGAGCGTGCGCGGGCGCGGCACGGCGGAGACCACCGGCTCCGGCGCGTGCGGCGCGCGCACGAGCTCGAGGAAGCTCGAGGGCGTCGACTCCTCGTCTTGGACCGCCACGAGATGCACGGCGCGCGTGGCGCGCGTGATCGCCGTGAGGAACTGGCGCAGCTCGTCGTCGCGGACCGCGCGCAGCTTCTCCCCCACGCTCGCGCCGCGCAGGGCGTCCGGCCCGTGTTCGAGGACCGTGACGAGGTCGTCGGAGCGCAACAGCTGGCCGCGCAGGCCCGTGGTGGGCCACTGCCCCTCCTGCAGCCCGGCGATGATGACGGTGTCGAACTCGAGGCCCGCAGCGGCCGCCGGCGTGAGCACGCGCACGCGGCCTCCCGCGGCGCCGGTCCTGGCCAGGGAGTCCATGGGCAGGTCCTGGCTGCGCACGTGCTCGATGAAGCGGGCCACGCCGGCGCCGGGGAACTGGTCCCCGAAGCGCTCGGCGGCCTGGAAGAGCGCGAGGACCGCGTCGAGGTCGCGGTGCGCGCGGTCCGAGCGCAGGCCGCGCTCCTCGAGCGCCTGCTTGCGCCAGCGATCCGAGGCGCCGGCGGCCTCCCACACGGCCCACACGGCCGTGGCCGCCGTGTGATCGGAGGCGAGGTGGGCGCGCGCGGCGTCGAGCATGAGCACGAGGCGGTAGGCGGGCAGGGCCACGGGGCCGAGGCTCGCGAGTTCGTCGGCGCGTTCACCCTCGCGCCCGGCCGGGTCCCCGTCCAGGAGCGCCGCGATGAGGTCGGTGGAGCTACGTTCCCCGCCGGCCGCCCGCTCGTGGGCGAGCAGCAGCTGGCGCAGGGAGCGCACGTCCAGGCTCGTGGCGCGCCCGTAGGGGCCCATGAGCATCGACTCGACGGCCGCGGCGTCGGCCAGCGCGGCCAGACGCCCGCGCTCGCGGGGACCCGGCGCGCCGGCCGCCCGCTCGAGCATGGACAGCAGCGGCGCCACGGCCGATTCGTCGCGCAGCGCCGTCTCGACGGGCGGCACCTCGGTGGAGATGCCGTCGAGGCCCAGCGCGCGCGCCGTCTCCTGGACCTGCGAGCCGGAGCGCACGATGACGGCGATGTCGTCGTACGGCACGCCGTGGCTCAGGTGGGCCTCGAGCACGTGACGCGAGACGAGGCGGCGGGCGTGGACGGGCGCGGCGACGAGCCGCACGTCGACCCCGGCCGGGGTCTCCCCGGCGTCGGGCCGGGTGTCGCCCTCCGGCTGGCAGGAGGGCACGACGTCGGGCTGTGCGTCCCAGCGCCGGCCCACCTCGCCCCAGGGCGAGGGAAGGCGCAGGGCGAGACGGCGCGCGGTCGCGGCGATCGGCGCCGGCAGGCGGTGCTGGGCCGTGAGCTCCAGCACCGGCGCCGGGCCGTCGGTGCCGATCGCCTCCGGTGCCTGGCGCACGAGGTCGGGGCGGGCGCCGCGGAAGCCCTGGACCACGGTGTCCGGGGAGGCCAGGAGCACCGCGTCGCGGCCGCGCGCCAGGCGGTGGACCAGGCGGTGCTGCGAGGGCGTGGCCTCCTGCAGATCGTCGACGATCAGGAGGCCAAGCCGCTCATCCTCGGCGGCGGCGAGGCTCGGATGCTCCGTGAGCAGGCGCAGGGCGAGGGCGACGAGCTCGGCCGGTTCGAAGGCCTCGGCGCTCGCGAGGGCCGAGACCTGCGCGTATTCGTGCACGAAGGCGGCGGCCGCGTCCCACTCGGGCACGTTGCACGCGGCGGCGAGGCGCTGGACCTCGTGGGCGTCGACGCCGTGCTCCGCGGCGCGGTCGAGGAACTCGCGCACCTCGCGGCGGAAGCCGCGCGTCCCCACGGCCTCGCCGAGCTCGGCGGGCCAGGCCGGTCCGCCGCCGTCCTGGGCGTGGCCGCGCAGCAGCTCGCCGATGAGGGCGTCCTGTTCGGGCCCGGAGAGCAGGCGCGGCGGGCGGGTCACGAGGGGCAGCAGGCCGGCCTCGCGCGCGCGGCGGATGAGGTCGAAGGCGTAGGCGGAGTAGGTGCGCACCACCGGCTCGGAGAAGGTGACGCCGGAGCGCAGCGCGAGCTCGTCGCGCAGCCGTTCGGCCGCCGTGCGGCTCGGGACCAGGACGAGGATGGACTCGGCCGGGGCCCCGCCGCGCAGACGCGACATGACGAGCTCACCCGCGAGGGTGGTCTTGCCCGTGCCTGGCCCACCGATGACGACGTGCGGGCCGTG
Organism: Galactobacter valiniphilus; assembly: GCF_003575975.1. Taxonomy (GTDB): domain Bacteria; phylum Actinomycetota; class Actinomycetes; order Actinomycetales; family Micrococcaceae; genus Galactobacter; species Galactobacter valiniphilus. The sequence continues at coordinate 71,515 of NZ_QQXK01000010.1, forward strand.
ACCGGGGGCGCTCAGCGCCTCGGGAAGGCGGTGGGGCGCGGGGGCGTCGGAAGTCTTCACCGCCCTATCTCATCACCCCGAGCCGACGCTTCGACCCGCGACACCCTCGGTGCGCGCTCGGTGCGCTCAGGCGGAGGGCTCGCGCAGCTCGTCGAGGCGGGCGAGGATCGCGTCGACCTCCTCCGGGGTGGGCTCCCAGCGCGCGCTTGGCTGCGCGCCGAGCGTCCCGTGCGGTGTCCCCTCCCGCTCCCGGTGCTCCCTGGCGCGGGCCAGCAGGGTGGGAGGCAGCGTCCCGTCGGCGCGGATCAGGCGCCACCAGGGCAATCCGTCCGGCGCGCGGCGCATCGCCGCCGCGGGGCGCCGCGGCGTGCTCAGGCCCAGCAGCTCGGCGACGGCACCGTAGGAGGTCACCCTTCCGGCCGGCACGGCCTCGAGGACGCGGTACACGGCCTCGTCGATGCTCTCGGGGTCGGGAAAGGCAGGCATGCCCCCCACGCTAGCGCCGCCCGGCCAGGCCCGGGTGTCGGCGCCCTGCGATAACGTGGGGGAATGGCCGAGCACGAATCCCCCTCCCAGGACGCCTTCCTCTTCGCCGGGACGGAGGGCACCCCGTGGCACGAACTGCCGCGCGCCGCCTTCGACCTGGAAACCACGGGCAAGGACCCGCGCACCGCCCGCATCGTGACCGCGTCCGTGGTGATCGTCAACGGCCGTGACGAGATGCTCCAGCATCACGAGTGGCTCGTGAACCCCGGCGTGCCCATCCCCGAGGAGGCCACGGCGGTGCACGGCATCTCCACGGCCAAGGCCCAGGCCGAGGGCCAGGACCCGGCGCAGGCCACCGCGGAAATCGCGGAGCTGCTGCGCGCCCTGCTCCAGACCATGCCCGTCATGGTCTTCAACGCCCCCTACGACTTCACGGTCCTGGAGGAGGAGTCGCGCCGCTACGGGGTGCCGAGCCTGGAGCCCTCCCCCGTCATCGATCCCCTCGTGATCGACCGCGCGGTGGACAAGTACCGCCGCGGCAAGCGCACCCTCGGCGTGATGTGCGAGCACTACGGCGTCTCGCTCGTGGACGCCCACACCTCCGCCGCCGACGCCCTCGCGACCATCGGCGTCGCCGACGCGATCGCCCGCCGCTATCCCCGCGAGGTCCAGGTGGACCCGCTGGCCCTGCACGGCGCGCAGGTGAATTGGCAGCGCGCGTGGGCCGAGAACTTCCAGGACTACCTGCGCCGCAAGGATCCGGCGGCCACGGTGGACGCCGCCTGGCCGCGTGCTGCGTTCGGCCCCCGCGAGGACTGAGCCACGCCCGGGCGCCGATCGGCGCTGGCCGAGGCGCCGGCGCTGTGACGCCGTGTGACGTTCCTCATGGCCGCCCGGGCGGCTCGGGGGACGTTGCCGCGCAACAAGTACTTCGCAATCCTTCGGCAAGGGCCGTGCTTTTCCGCCGATCACCCCACCGATTCAGGTAATTACCCGGCGGTAGGTGCATGATCGTCGATCAAGGTGACGATTCGGTCGATATTCTTCGGCAATGGTTCAATGGGGGCCGGTTCACCGACCCCACCCGAAGGATTGCCCACCCGTGATCACCGTTTCCCATCTGAGCAAGGAGTTCGTCTCCGCCGGGCGCAATGTGCGCGCCCTGGACGACGTCTCGCTCTCCGTCGCCGACGCCGAGATTCACGGCATCGTCGGCCAGTCCGGCGCAGGAAAGTCGACCCTCGTTCGCTGCCTGACGTTGCTGGAGACGCCCAGCTCGGGAACCGTGACCATCGACGGCGCCGATGTGGCGGGCCTGAGCGGAGCCGAACTGCAGAACGCCCGCCGCAGCATCGGCCTCGTGTTCCAGCACGCCAATCTCTTCGACGCCCGCACTGCCCTCGACAACGTGGCCTACCCGCTGGAGATCGCCGGCGTGAAGCGCGCGGAGCGGCGCGCCCGCGCCGCCGAGCTCCTCGAGCTCGTGGGGCTCAAGGGCACCGAGTCCGCCTACCCGGCCCAGCTCTCCGGCGGCCAGAAGCAGCGCGTCGGCATCGCCCGCGCCCTCGCCGCCGACCCCAAGGTCCTGCTCTGCGACGAGCCGACCTCCGCGCTCGACCCGAACTCGACGGCCGAGGTCCTCCAGCTGATCCGCGACGTCCGCGATCGCCTGGGCCTGACCGTCCTCGTCATCACGCACGAGATGAGCGTCGTCAAGACGCTCTGCGACTCGGTATCCCTCCTGCAGTCCGGCACCATCGTGGAGACCGGCTCCGTCGAGAACGTCGTGGCGGCCAACGGCCAGCTCACGCGGCAGCTCGTGCCGCTTCCGGCGCTCGCCCTCACGCCCCTGCGCGCCGGCGAGACCGCCCTCGACATCCTCGCCGTCGGCGAGGCCGTCGATCGCCCGTTTGTTGCCGAGGCCTCGCGCATCGTCGGCTCTGACGTCGCCGTCCTGGCCGGCAGCATCGAGACGCTGGCCGGCGGCCGCGTGTCCCGCCTGCGCGTGGCCCTCCCGGCCGGCGCCGACGTCGCCGCCGTCAAGTCAACGTTGGTTTCCCAGGGCGCTCAGGTGAGCGATCCCGTCGTCTCGGAGGTGGCCGCATGAGCGCCGTTATCTCGGCCCTCGTCCCCACCGCCGGCGATATGTGGGAACCCCTGACCCAGCCGGCCATCTGGGGGGTCATCTGGACCGCGCTCGGCGAGACCCTGACCATGGTCTTCGTGGCGGGCGTGGCCACCGTCATCATCGGCCTGGCCCTCGGCGTGCTGCTGTGGGCCGGCGCCCGCGGCGGCATCCTGCCCAAGTGGCTGGACGGCGTGGTCAACGTGGTCCTGTCCTGGATCATCGTGAACATCACGCGCTCGATTCCGTACGCGATCCTCATGCTGGCGTTGATCCCCTTCACGCGCCTCATCGTCGGTACCTCGCTCGGCCCCATGGCCGCGAGCGTCTCGCTCACGATCGGCACCGTCCCGTTCTTCGCCCGCCTCGTTGAGGCGGCGCTGCGCGAGGTGGATCGAGGCAAGCTGGACGCCGCGGCGGTCATGGGCTCCTCGCGCTGGCAGCTCGTGAGCAAGGTGGCCCTCCCCGAGGCCCGCCCCGCGCTCGTCGCGGCCATCACCACCACCGTCGTGACGCTGGTTGGCTACTCGGCCATGGCCGGACTCATCGGCGGCGGCGGCCTGGGTCGCCTCGCCTACAACTACGGCTACCAGCGCTTCGAGGTCGGCATCATGCTCGTCGTCCTCGTGATCATGATCGTGCTGGTTCAGCTCATCCAGTTCATCGGCGACCGCCTCACGCGGCTCGTCGACCACCGCTAGGCCCCACGGCCCGGCCCCTCGTTTTCCCGGCCGCAAGCCGGGGCCGCAGCAGGTAGCCGCCAGCTGCACCACCGCCGGAGCATCGGTTCCCCCGATCCCGGCCCGTCACTCAAGGAGCACTCACCGTGCGCAAGAAGTTCTCGTTCGCGGCCATCGCGGCCGTGGCCGCCCTCGCCCTGTCCGCCTGCGGTGGTGGCGGTACCCCCGCCGCGTCCTCCTCCGGCTCTGCCCTGGATCCGACCAAGCCGGTCACAGTCAAGGTCGCCGCCTCGCCCATCCCGCACGCGCAGATCCTCCAGTTCGTTCAGGACAACCTGACCAAGGATTCGGGCATCACCCTCGACATCGTCGAGATGGATGACTACATCACGCCGAACACCTCCCTGCAGGACAAGTCGGTCGACGCCAACTACTTCCAGCACGAGCCGTACCTGAAGGCTCAGTCCGAGGAGAAGGGCTACAAGTTCGCCCACGGCGCCGGCATCCACCTGGAGCCCATCTCGGCGTACTCGGACAAGTACACCTCCGCCGCGGACCTCCCGGAGGGCTCCACCATCGCCATCACGAACGACGCCTCCAACCAGGTGCGTTCGCTGAAGGTGCTGCAGGACGCCGGCGTGCTGAACAACATCACTGACACCGACACCGCCCTGGCGATCTCCGGCGACGCCAACGCCGAGAAGAACCCCAAGAAGTTCGTCTTCAACGAGATGAACCCCGAGGTCGTCGTGCAGCAGATCAAGGATCCTAAGGTCGCCGCCGCCATCGTCAACGGCAACTTCGTGCTCAGCGCCAAGATCGACCTGAAGCCAATCGCCGTCGAGTCCGCCGAGAACAACCCCTACGCCAACTTCCTGGTGTGGCGCGAGGGCGAGGAGACCCCGGCGATCAAGAAGCTCGACGAGCTCCTGCACTCCGCCGAGGTCAAGGCCTACATCGAGAAGACCTGGCCTGATAAGAACGTCATCCCGGCGTTCTGATCCCCTCCGCTCGACTCGAGCGGTATCAAGGCAAAGGGCCGGTTCCCCCGCTGGGGGAACCGGCCCTTTTGCGCGCCCACGTGCCGTCGGACACTCTCACCGAGCCTCCCCCCGATCGGAGTGCGAAATGTCGCCTTTTCGGGCGAAAACACGACATTTCGCACTCCGATCGGGCGGGGTCGGCGGGGTCGGCGGGGGGTCGTCGGGGTCGGCGGGGGGGTCGGCGGGGTCGGCGGGGCGCAGAAGGGCGGGAGGGCACAGAAAATGCGGCACGACGGCGGGTGGTGGCCACCCGCAGTCGTGCCGCGTTCCGTGGGCCGTGCGGCCCGCCGGTTCAGTCCTGCGGGGCCTCGGCAGCCGCTGCCGCCGCCGCGGCGGCCGGGAGCGCCGAGACGATGCGGTCCATGGCCGCGTCGTCGTGGGCCGCGGAGAGGAACCACGCCTCGAAGACGGAGGGCGGCAGGTAGACGCCGGACTCGAGCATCGAGTGGAAGAACGGCGCGTAGCGCCAGCCCTCCTGGGCCTGGGCGTCGGCGTAGTTGTGCACGCCGGCATCCGAGGTGCCGAAGGCCACCGAGAAGAGGTTGCCCGCCACCTGGATGGAGTGGTCGACGCCGGCGGCATTGAAGGCCGCCGTGAGCTCGTCCTGCAGCTGCAAAGAGCGGGCGTCGATGTGCGCGTAGACCTCGGAGCTCGCGTGCTCCAGCGTGGCGATGCCGGCGGCCGTGGCCACGGGGTTACCGGAGAGCGTGCCGGCCTGGTAGACCGGGCCCAGCGGGGCCAGGTGCTCCATGACCTCCTGGCGGCCGCCGATGGCAGCGGCGGGCATGCCGCCGCCGATGACCTTGCCGAAGGTGAAGAGATCGGGGACCCAGCCCTCCACGCGGCCCGTGAGGCCCCAGTAGCCGGCGTCGGAGGCGCGGAAGCCCGTGAGCACCTCGTCGATGATCAGGAGCGAGCCGTGCTGGGCCGTGATCTCGCGCAGGTAGGCGTTGAAGCCGTCCTCCGGGGCCACGACGCCCATGTTGCACGGCGCCGACTCGGCGATGACCGCGGCGATGCGCGGGCCGAACTCGGCAAACGCGGCGACGAGCGCCTCGCGGTTGTTGTACGGCAGCACGAGCGTCTCGGCCGTCACGGCGGCGGGCACACCGGCCGAGCCGGGCAGGGCCAGCGTGGCCAGGCCGGAACCGGCGGCGGCCAGCAGCGCGTCGACGTGGCCGTGGTAGTTGCCTGCAAACTTGATGACGAGGTCGCGGCCCGTGTAGCCGCGGGCCAGGCGGATGGCCGTCATGGTGGCCTCGGTGCCGGTGGACACCATGCGCACGCGCTCCACGCCGCCCATGCGGTTCGCGATGAGGCGGGCGAGCTTGGACTCGTCCGCCGTCGAGGCGCCGAAGGAGAGACCGTGGTCCACGGCGCGGTGCACGGCCTCGATGACGGCGGGGTGCGAGTGGCCCAGGAGCGCGGGGCCCCAGGACATGACGAGGTCGACGTACTGCTTGCCCTCGACGTCGGTGACGTGGGCGCCGTGGGCGTCCACGAGGAACGGCGGCACGCCGCCCACGGAGCCGAAGGCGCGCACGGGAGAGTTCACGCCGCCGGGCATGATGGCCTGGGCCGAGGCGAATTCCTGGGCGTTGGTGGTCATGATCAGCCTTCCTTGAGCCACTGGGCGAGCTCGGCGGCCCAGTAGGTGAGCACCTGGTCGGCGCCGGCGCGGCGCAGACCCAGGACGGATTCTTCGATGGCGGCACGGCGGTCGATCCAGCCGTTCGCGGCGGCGGCCTCGATCATCGAGTACTCGCCGGAGATCTGGTAGGCGGCCACGGGCACGGGGCTCATGGCGGCGACATCGGCCAGGATGTCCATGTAGGCCATGGCGGGCTTGACCATGACGATGTCGGCGCCCTCCTCCAGGTCGAGCTCCACCTCGAGCAGGGCCTCGCGGCGGTTGGCCGGGTCCATCTGGTAGGTGCGGCGATCGCCCTTGAGCTGGGAGTCGACGGCCTCGCGGAACGGGCCGTAGAACGCCGAGGCGTACTTGGCGGCGTAGGCCATGATGAGCGTGTCCTGGTGGCCAGCCTCGTCCAGGGCCTGACGGATCACGGCGACCTGGCCGTCCATCATGCCGGAGGGGCCGAGCACATCGGCACCGGCCTCGGCCTGCGCCACGGCCATCCGGCCGTAGATCTCCAGGGTCGCGTCGTTGTCCACCGAGCCGTCGGCGGCGAGCACGCCGCAGTGGCCGTGATCCGTGAACTCGTCGAGGCAGACGTCGCCCATGACGAGCAGGGCGTCGCCCACTTCGGCCTTCACCTCGGCGATGGCGCGGTTGAGGATGCCGTGGGGGTCAACGGCACCGGAGCCCACGGCGTCGCGCTGCGCAGGCACGCCGAAGAGCATGATGCCGCCGAGTCCCAACTCCGCGGCGCGGGCGGCCTCGGCCTTGAGCGAATCCAGCGTGTGCTGGACGACGCCCGGCATCGAGGAGATCGGGATGTTGGCCGTGGCGCCCTCGCGGACAAACGCCGGGAGGATGAGCTGGCGCGGGGCCATGCTCGTCTCGGCGACGAGGGAGCGGATGGCGGGGGTGCGCCGCAGGCGGCGCGGGCGGTGGGTCGGGAAACTCACGGCTGCTTCCTTTCGGCGGCCTCTCGGGCCGCAAGGGCGCCGGCCAGGCCGGCGGGATCGGTGGTCTTGGCGACGGCGTCGACGCGCAGGCCGTGGGCCAGCGCCTCCTTGGCCGTGCGCGGGCCGATGGCGATGAAGCCCGTGGCGCTCTCGCGCCCGTCCAGGAGGACGGCCACGCGCCGGGCGGTGGAGGGGGAGGTCAGGATCGCGGCGTCGAGCGTGCCGGCCGCGAGGGCGGCCGCCAGCTCGGCGGGGCTGAGGCGTTCAAGGCCCGACGGCGCGGCCACGGCCGGCTGGCCGGGCACCGGCACGCTGAGCAAGAGCTCCGGGTCCCCCGGGGCGTCGACGGTGCGGTACGCCATGAGGTCAACGGGGCGCCAGCCCCGTTCCAGCAGGCCGTCGCGCAGCGTGGGGGCCGCGAGATCGGCGGCGGGCAACAGGACGGCGGCGAAGGCCGTGTCCTCGGGCACGGGCCACTCGGCCAGCAGGCCGCGGGCAGAATGCTCAGCGTGCGGGAGCAGATCAACGGTGACGCCGGCGGCTTCGAGGGCCCGCGCCGTGGCCTTGCCGACGGCCGCCACCTTGGTCACGGCGGACACCTTGAGCGCGGTGTCCTGCCCCTCCCCCGCCTCGCCAGCGATGGCGACGAGGGCCCGCACAGTGCTCACGGAGGTGAAGGCGACCCACGCGAAGTGGCCCTCCGCGAGGGCCGCGAGCTGCTCCGCGAGGAACACGCGCTGTTCCGGGTCAGCCGGAAGCTCGTTGGCGATGAGCGGGCACAGGACCGGCACCGCGCCGGCTTCGACCAGGGCGTGCGCCAACGGCGCCGCCCTGTCCTCGCTGCGCAGCACGGCCACGCGCGGCCCGCCCATCGCCGTGCTCACTTGGCGCCGCCCTCGGCGGGGCCGGTGCCCATGAGGCCGGCCGCGCCCAGGCCGAGCAGCTCGTCGGCCAGCGCGTGACCGAGGGCCACGGCGTCGGCCTCGAAGAGCACCTCGCCGCCCAGGGAACGGCGCAGCATGCGGGAGCCGTCCGGGCTCACGGCCACGGCGTCGAGGCGCAGGAAACCGGCCCGGCCGGGCAGGCCGAGCGCGCCGAGCGGGGCGGCGCAGCCGCCCTCGAGCCGGTTGAGCAGCGCGCGCTCGGCCGTCACGGCCAGGCGCGTCGCGTCGTCGTCCAGCGAGGCCAGGGCCCGCGTGAACTCGTCGTCGCGCGCGAACGTGCCCGTGGCGACCTCCACGGCCAGCGCCCCCTGCCCGGGGGCGGGAAGCATGACCATGGGGTCGATGCGCTCCGTGATGAAGCGCTCGAGCCCCAGCCGGTCCAGGCCGGCGCCGGCCAGGACGACGGCGTCGAGATCGCCGGCGTGCTCGCGGCCCACCGAGGCGCTGTCGTCGTGCTCCAGTTCCAGGCCCTTGACCCGACGCAGGCGCGTGGGGACGTTGCCGCGGATGTCCTTGACCTTCAGGTCGGGGCGGGCGGCCAGGAGCTGCGCCGCGCGCCGCGGCGAGCCGGTGCCCACCACGGAGCCCGTGGGCAGGGTGTCGAGCGTGAGCCCGTCCCGGGCCACGAGGACGTCGCGAACGTCGACGCGCGCCGGGATGGCGGCGATGGACAGCCCCTCCGGCTGCAGCACCGGAAGGTCCTTGAGCGAGTGGACGGCGACGTCCACCTCGCCGTCCAGGACGCGCTGGCGCAACGCGGCGGCGAAGACGCCGGTGCCGCCGAGCGAGGCGAGGGACCCGGTGACGACGTCCCCCTCGGTCTTCACGATGATCGTCTGGGCCTCACCGGCCCCGGCGCGCCGCAGCGCCTCGGCCACGTGACCCGTTTGGGTCGTGGCCAAGGCGCTGCCGCGGGTGCCGATGCGGAAACCGCTCACGCCTGCGGGACCCCCACCTCGGAGTCGACCGCCGCGATGGTCGGCTTGAACGTGCCGTCGCGCATCTGCTTGACGCAGCAGTTCGGGCGGCAGACGTCGTACCAGGGGCCGCCCGGGACGCAGGACTCGCGCCCCTCGCGCAGGGCCTTGCCGTCGGGGCCCGCGAGGCGCTCCTCGACGAGGTCCACCACGCCGGAGACGAAGGCCTGGTGCGTGCCGTGGGTCGGAACGCGGTGGAACGCGAGACCCAGGCCCTCGGAGGTCTCCTTGGCCTCGGTGTCCAGGTCCCAGACGACCTCCATGTGATCGGAGACGAAGCCGATCGGGACGATCACGACGCCGCGTGTGCCGGCGGCCGCGTACTCCTCGATCGCATCGTTGATGTCGGGCTCGAGCCACGGCACGTGCGCGGCGCCGGAGCGGGACTGGAAGACGAGCGACCAGTCGACGCCCTCGGCGGAGGGCACGCGGGAGAGGATCTCGCGGGCCACGGCCAGGTGCTGGTACGAGTACACGTCCGTGTCGATGGACGCCGCCAGATCGCGCGGGCCCGCGGCGTCGGCGTCGGTCTGCGGGATGGAGTGCGTCGTGAACACGATGTGGATCGGGGCACCCTCCTCGCCGCGGGCGGCAAGCTGGGCGCGGACGTCGGCCAGGCCCGTCGCCAGGTCGCCGACGAAGGGCTCCACGAAGCCGGGGGTGTCGAAGTACTGGCGGATCTTGTCCACCTCGAGCTTGCCCTCGAGGCCCGTCTCGCGCAGGGCCACACCGTAGTCCTCGCGGTACTGGCGGCACGAGGAGTAGCCGGAGTAGGCGGAGGTCGCGAGCACCAGGAGGCGGCGATGGCCGGCCTCGTAGGCCTCCTCGAGCACCTCGGCCACGTAGGGATCCCAGTTGCGGTTGGCCCACAGGACGGGAAGCTCGATGCCGCGCGTGGCGAGCTCCGCCTCGATGGCTGCCTTGAGCTCGCGGTTCTGCGCGTTGATGGGGCTGATGCCGCCGTTGGCGCGGTAGTGGGTCGCGACCTCCTCGAGGCGCTCGTCCGGGATGCCGCGGCCGGCCGTGACGTTGCGCAGGAACGGGATCACGTCCTCCTGGCCCTCGGGGCCACCGAAGGAGGAAAGGATCAGGGCGTCGTACGCCTTGGGCTCCATGCGCCCGTTCTCGTCGTAGCCCTCACGGGGATCGAAAGTGAACTCGCTCATGCCAGGACCTCCACGGCCTCGAGGGCGCTGATGCGGCGCCCGGTGTAGAACGGAACCTCTTCGCGCACGTGATTGCGCGCCTCGGTGTAGCGCAGGTGGCGCATCATGTCCACGAGGTCGATGACCTCGGGCGCCTCGAGGGCGATGATCCACTCCCAATCGCCCAGGGCGAAGGAGGCGACGGTGTTGGCCTGGACGGTCGGGAAGTCGCGGCCGAGGATCCCGTGATCGCGCAGCATCTTGCCGCGCTCCTTGGCGTCAAGCATGTACCAGTCGTAGGAACGCACGAAGGGGTAGACCGTGAGCCACTCCCCTGCCTCGGTGCCGCGCGCGAACGCCGGCGAGTGGTCCTTGGAGAACTCGGCCTCGCGGTGCACGCCGAAGAAGGAGAAGGCCAGGTCCGTGCCGGCCAGCAGCTCGGTGCGGCGCAGGGTGCGCAGGGCCGCCTGCAGGGACTCGAAGGAGGAGCCGTGCAGCCACAGCATGAGGTCGGCGTCCTCGCGCATGCCGGAGACGTCGTAGACGCCGCGCAGGGTGACGCCGTCGGCCAGCTCGCCGGCGGCGGCCTCGAAGGCGCTCGCGTCGGCCTCGCTGTGCTCGCGCACCTCGGTGCGCGCCAGCACTGCCCATACGGTGAAGTGCAGCGTGTGCTCGCCCTCGCGGGAGCGTTCGGCCAGCACGGGTGAGGAGTTCTCCGGGCGGTATCCGGTCTCGGACATCGAGTCCTTACCTTTCTTCCTGCCGCGCGGCCGGGGCGGGCCGCGCGGGCTTGGCTGCTCCCGGGTGCACCGGGGCAGGTGGTCTAGCGGGCGCTGAGGCCCAGGGCCTGGCGGGTGGAGGAGACGACGGCGGCGAGGCCGGTGCCGTAGCGCCAGGCCCCCACGACGTCGAGCTCGGGCACGGGTGCCAGCAGGCCGGAGATGGCCTGCAGGCGATCGCGGTGGCCCAGCGTGGCCATCGGCAGCGCACCGTGGTGGCGCACCACGTCCCAGCCGAGGACGTCCGCCCCGCCCAGCTGCACCCCGAGCAGGGTGGCGGCGTCGGCGAGGCCCTGCTTGAGCAGCGTCTCGTCGTCGGCGTCGGCCACGCGGGCCGCCTCGTCGGTCAGGCGGCCGTACGACAGGCGCAGCACGTGACGGCCGGGGCCGGCCAGCTCCGCGAGCCAGGGCCACTTGGCGGTCGCGTGCGTCAGGGCCTTGGCGACGACATCGGGGGCACCGGGGGCGACCAGCACGCCCGTGCCGCGCGGGGCGACGTCGAGGTCCGGAAGGTCCACCACGAGGGTCACGAGGCTCACGCCAGCGCCCTCCTCGGGGCGCAGGGCGGCGAGGCCCGGCACGGCCCCGGAGAGCAGCTCGACGGCGCGCGGGCCGTCGGTCGCGACGACGAGGCGCTCGGCGTCGAGCACGTCCGAGCCGACGCTCACATGCCACGCGCCGTTCTCCTCGCGCTCCACGTGCTCCACCTCGGCGCCCGTGATGAGGTGCACGCCGCGGGCCTGGAGGTCGGCCACGAGGGCGGTCACGAGGGTGTTCATGCCGCCGCGCAGGCCGGCCACGGCCGAACCGGCGGGGGCCGCGGCGCGCAGAGAGGCTGCGGCGGCGCTGAGCGAGCCCTCGCGCTCGAGGGCGGCGCGCAGGCCGGGGGCGATCGCGTCGGCGTCGAGCGCCTCGGGATCGGCGGAGTGCACGCCGGAGACCACGGGGGTCACGAGGGTCTCGAGGACCTCCTGGCCCAGGCGCACGCGGACGAGCTCGCCGAGCGAGACGGGGCCCTCGAGCAGCTCGGGCTGCACCGGGGTCTCGAGGTCAAGTACGGCGCGGGCTGCGCCCTCGGCGGAGAGCGCCGCGATGGCGTCGGCCTCGCGCGGGTCGCCGGGGATGCCCACCACGCCGCTGCGCGGCAGGGGCACGTCGCGGCCGGGGCCGGCGTGCAGCCACGCCGGGGACGGCGCAGGGTAGACGATCTCCAGGCCGAGCTCGCCGGCCAGGCGGGCCACGGCGTCGTTGCGGGTCGCGAAGGACTCTGCACCGGCGTCGAGGCTCAGCCCGTCCACGACGTGTGCGCTGACGCGCCCGCCCGGCTCGCCCGCCTCCAGGACGCTCACCTCGTAGCCGAGCAGCGCGAGCTCGCGCGCCGCGACGAGGCCGGCCACGCCGGCCCCCAGCACGACGGCGGCCGGGGCCTGGGAGGGGACGGTCGCCTTGCGGGAGGCGGCCAGGGACTGGAGGCGATCGGTCAGGCGGGACACGCTCAGGCCTCCTTCAACGCTGAGAACGAACGGGGATCGGCGCCCACGGGCACCGAGTGAATGAACTCGACGAGGCGCGTGAGCACCTCGGGGTCGGCGTCCGGCGGCACGCCGTGGCCCAGGTTGACGACGTGGCCGGGGGCCGCAGCACCGCGGGCCAGCACGTCGATCGTGTGCTCGCGCAGGGCGTCCCAACCGGCGCCGAGCAGGGCCGGGTCGATGTTGCCCTGCAGCGGCACGCCGCCGCCCAGGCGGGCCTCGGCCTCGTCGAGGGGCACGCGGTAGTCGACGCCCATGACGGTGTTGCCGGCGCGGTTCATGTCGGCGAGCAGCTCGCCCGTGCCCACGCCGAAGTGCACGAGGGGAACACCCAGCTCCTTGACGGGGGCCAGGGCCCGGGTCGAGGACGGCAGCACGTAGCGGCGGTAGTCGGCCGGGGAGAGCGAGCCGCCCCACGAGTCGAAGAGCTGACCGGCGGAGGCGCCCGCCTCGATCTGGGCCTTGAGGAACGCGCCGGAGATGTCGGCGGCCCAGTCGGCGAGCCCGGCCCAGGTCTCGGGATCGGCGTGCATGAGGCGGCGGGGGCCCAGGTGATCCCGGCTCGGCTTGCCCTCCACCATGTACGCGGCCAGCGTGAAGGGCGCACCGGCGAAGCCGATGAGCGGCGTGGAGCCGAGCTCGGCGACCGTGAGGCGCACCGCCTCGCGGATGGGATTGAGCGCGGCGGCGTCGAGGCGCGGCAGCGCCGCGACCTGCTCGGGCGTGTTGATGGGCTCGCCGAAGACGGGGCCGACGCCGGGCTTGATGGTGACGTCGAGGCCGGCCAGCTGCAGCGGGACCACGATGTCGGAGAAGAAGATGCCGGCGTCCACATCGTGGCGGCGCACGGGTTGCAGCGTGATCTCGCTGGCCATGGCCGGATCCAGGCAGGAGGCGATCATGTCCGTTCCGGCACGCAGCTCGCGGTACTCCGGGAGGGAGCGACCGGCCTGGCGCATGAACCACACGGGACGCCGCGAGGGCGTACGGCCGGTCATGGCGGCGATCAGCGGCGCGTTGGCGGTGGTTCCGGACACGAGGGGGTGGGATCCACGAAGCGTCATGCTTGCCATTCTGCCGCGCGGGACACCCCTTGACGAAATGGGCGCGGCGCGGCGACAGCATTTTTTCTACCACCCGTAGAAGAGGGGGCCGCGGCGCATCCGCGCCAGGACGCGGATGCGGGGCAACAGGTCTCCACGCGGAGACGATGCGAGGGTTCGCGGCGCGGCCCCAAGTGAGGCTGACCTCACCGGCGGGCGGCCCCGGAGCCGACTACACTGTGTCGATTGTGGTCCTGATGTCCCTCATTGCCTCCCATGCGGAGCTCGATCTGGAGACCGTCGCGCGGCTTTCCGCGGCGGCCTCCGCCTTCGACCCCACCGCCGTGGCGCAGTTCCCCGCGCTCAAGGGCACCGTGGTGCTCGCCACCTGCAACCGCTTCGAGATCTACGCCGAGGCGGAGGACGCCGACGCGGTCGACGCGGCCCGCGCGGCGGTGGTCGACACGGTCGCCAACCACTCCGGCGTGCAGCGAGACCTCGTCTCCTCCGCCCTCACGACCCGCACGGGCGCCGAGGTGGCGCGCCACCTCTTCTCCGTGGGCGCCGGCCTCGACTCCGCCGTCGTCGGCGAGCGCGAGATCGCCGGCCAGGTCAAGCGCGCGCTCATCGAGGCGCAGGCCTCCGGGACCGTGACCGGCAACCTCACCAAGCTCTTCCAGAGCGCCTCGCGCACGGCCAAGCAGGTGCAGTCCTCGACCACCCTCGGCTCGCGCGGCAAGTCCATTGTCTCCGTGGCGCTCGACCTCGCCGAGGACGTCGAGCCCGGCTCGTGGGCCGATCGGACCGTGGTGCTCTTCGGCACCGGCGCCTACGCGGGCGCCACCCTCAAGCTGCTCCAGGAGCGCGGCGCCCGCGCCGTGGGCGTCTACTCCGCCTCGGGCCGTGCCGAGGAGTTTGTCGCGGCCCGCAGCGGCGAGGCCCTCAGCGAGGAGTCCCTCGCGGAGTGGCTCGTGCGCGCCGACGTCATCATCGGTTGCTCGGGCGGCGCCCACCGCATCATGGCCTCCGACCTCGAGGAGCTGCAGCGCGGTTCCCGCCCGCTCGTGGCCATCGACCTCGCGCTGACCCGCGACTTCGACCCCGAGCTCGACTCGCTCGAGCACGTCTCCCTCCTGACCCTCGAGTCGGTCCGCATGGCCGCCCCGGGCGAGCAGCTGGATTCGGTGCGCAAGGCGAGCCACATCGTCTCCGAGGCCACCGAGGCCTTCGAGCGCGAGCGCCGCCAGCGCACGGCGGACGCCGCCATCGTGGCCCTGCGCCGCCACACCCAGGCCGTCCTCGAGTCCGAGGTGGAGAAGGTGCGGGCCCAGCACGGCTGCACCGCCGCCGGCGAAGAGGTCGAGTTCGCCATGCGCCGCATGGTCAAGCAGATGCTGCACATCCCCACCGTCCGCGCCCGCGAGATGGCGGAGGAGGGCCGCATCGACGAGTACACCGACGCCCTCAGCGCGCTCTACGGCATCGAGGTACCCACGGCCGCCACGCGCCGCGGCAACACCGCCGCGCAGGCCCGCGCCGCCGCGAGCCCCGAGGCGGCTGCCCTCGCCGCGGCCCGGCCCGAGCCCGTCTCCCCCGTCTCCCCCGCCGCCTCCGCCGAGGCGCTGGCCGACGTCGAGTGCCCGGCCCCGCACCCTCCCGCCGAGGCCTCCTAGCCCACCCCGCGGCGTCGGGCATCGTGGTCCCGACCCCACCGCTTCACTGCACGCGAGGGCGTGGGCGCCTCGGCGGCGCCCACGCCCTCGCCGTTTCCCGGCTCCGGCACACCGTCACGAATCCGGGGAGCGGGGCTACCCCGGCGTAGCATGGCGCAACAGCATCGATGCTTCTCTGACTTGAGCGGAAGGCTACCGTGAGCACCACTTCCTCCCCCCGCCAGTTGCGCCTGCCCAAGGCGGAGCGCCGCGCCCAGCTGCTGGAGGCGGCGCACGCCGTGTTCTCCGAGCGGGGGTACCACGGCACGGCCATGGACGCGATCGCGGAGGCAGCCCAGGTCTCCAAGCCCGTGCTGTACCAGCACTTCCCCGGCAAGCGGGAGCTCTACCTCGCGCTGCTCGACTCGGAGCTCTCGGCCCTCGAGGGCCGCCTCGTCACGGCCGTCTCCAAGACCGAGGACAACCGCGAGCGCGTCAACGCGACGGTGCGGGTGTTCTTCGAGTACGTGGCCCAGGACTCCGGTGCGCATCGCCTCATCTTCGCCTCCGACCTCGGCAACGACGCCGACGTCTCGGCCCGCCTCCACACCTTCGAGGAGGCAGTGGGCCGTGCCATCGGCACCATCATCGAGGCCCAGGCCGGCCTGCCAGCCTCCGCCGCCGAGCTGCTCGGCCACGCACTGGCCGGCGCCGCGCAGACCGGCGCCATGCGCTGGGCCGCCGCGCCGGAGGTGCCGCTCGAGACGGCCGTGGAGCTCGTGGCGCGTTTGGCTTGGCGCGGAATCGGCCAGTTCCCCAAGGACATCGCCTGAGCCTGTCATAGGGTGGGCTGGAAGACTTTTCACGCGGCGGCGCCCGGAGAGCGGGACGGCCGCCCCACGAGCACAGGAGTTGTCATGGACGTGCGCATCGGCATGAAGGACGTCGCCCGCGAGGTCGCCATCGAGACCGAGGAGAGCGCGGAGGCCGTCGAGGCGGCCATTGCCGCAGCGATCACGGACTCCAGCCTGCTGAGCCTGACCGATGCCAAGGGCCGCAAGGTTCTCGTGGCCGGCGCCGGCATCGCCTACGTGGAGTTCGGCGCCCCGGCGCAGCGCCCCGTCGGGTTCGCCCAGGGCTGATCGATTCAAGGAGCCGCACCATGCGCCACGCTTATCTGCGGCTCTCGGAGGTCGCCACCGCCCTCAGGGATTCCCTCGAGACCGCGGCGGCGGCCTCCGGCCTTTCCGCCGCCTATCCCCCGGCCGCCGTGGCCGAGGCGGAGGCGGCCGTGAGCGCCTACGCGCTGCCCGAGCTGGATCTGCTCGGCATCCCCTTCGTCACGATCGACCCCGAGGGCTCCACCGATCTGGACCAGGCCCTGTGGATCGAGGACGAGGGAACCGGCTGGCGCGTGCACTACGCGATCGCCGATGTGCCCGGTTTTGTCCCGGTCGGCACCGAGCTCGACGCCGAGACCCGCCGCCGCGGCGAGACCGCCTACCTCCCCCAGGGCCGCATCCCCCTGCACCCCGAGGTCATCTCCGAGGGCGCCGGCTCGCTCCTGGAGGGCCAGGAGCGCGGCGCCTATGTGTGGGAACTGCTCGTCGCGGCGGACGGTGCCTCCACCCTGGCTTCCCTGCGCCACGCGCGAGTGCGCAGCCGAGAGCAGCTCAGCTACCCGGAAGCCCAGCGCCGGCTCGAGGCGGGCGATGCGCTCATGCTGCGCCTGCACGCCTTCGGTGAGGCCCGCCGCGCCGACGAGGCGCGCCGCGGCGGCGCCAATCTGAGTCTGCCCGAGCAGGAGATCGTCCCAGCCGAGGGCGGCGGCTACCGCCTGCGCTCCCGCGTCCCCCTGCCCATCGAGGAGGACAACGCCCAGGTCTCCCTGCTCACGGGCATCACGGCCGCCGCGGTGATGTTGGAGGCCGGCGTCGGTCTCCTGCGCACCATGCCGGCGCCGGACCCGGAGGCCGAGCGACGCTTCCGCCAGGTCACGGCCCTCCTGGGCCACCCCTGGGAGCAGGGCCAGGGCTACGGCGCCTACCTGCGCACCCTCGACGTCTCCGATCCGCGCCAGCTCGCGATCATGCACGCGGCGGGCGGCCTCTTCCGCGGCGCCGGCTACACGGCGTTCGACGGCGCTGCCCCGGCCCAGCCGCAGCAGGCGGCCGTGGCCGCCCCGTACGCGCACGTCACCGCTCCGCTGCGCCGGCTCGTCGACCGCTTCGGCCTCGTCCTGTGCCACGCCCACGTGAATGCTGCCCCCATCCCGGCGTGGGTGCGCGAGGCGCTGCCCACCCTCCCCGAGGCCATGAAGGCCGCCGGTTCCGCCGTCAACTCCGCCGAGCGGCGCAGCCTGGACATCGTCGAGGCCTTCCTGCTCCAGGGCCGCGAGGGCGAACGCTTCGAGGCCGTCGTGACCGAGGGGCGCCTGCCCTCGCCCGCCCCCTCGGCGGCGCAAGCCCCCCAGGGCGCGCCGGCCGCTGGCCCCCGTTCCACCGGCAGCGTCAAGGTCACGTTGTTGGATCCGCCCGTCGAGGCCCGCGCGGAGGGCGTCGCCGAGTCGGGCTCGCTCGTCACACTCGAACTCGTGAGCGCCGACATCGCCTCGGCCACGATTCGCCTGTGCGTCGTCGATCCCGCCTAAGCGGCCACGCGGGGGCGCCCGGGTACACTTCCCTACACCAGTGAATGGATGCTCGGTCGCACCCCTTTTCTTGTCCTTCTGCGGCGTTGACGCGTCGCTCGGGCGGGGACTTACCCGCCCACTGCCACACCGCGATCGGCTCCGTGCCTCGCGCCCGCTTCGCGCCCCGGAGGAGCCACACGGCCCTCAACGGGACGCCCGGCCGGCGCCAACCAGAAAAGGAACCGCCCACCGTGAGCGAATCCACCCAGGACGTCGCAGCCGACGCCCCGCAGCCCACCTTTGCCGACTTCAAGGTGGTTCCGGCCATCGTTGAGGCGCTGGCCGACAAGGGCATCACCCACCCCTTCCCCATCCAGGCGATGACGCTTCCCGTGGCCCTCGGGGGCCACGACATCATCGGTCAGGCCAAGACCGGCACGGGCAAGACCCTCGGCTTCGGCATCCCCGCGCTGCAGCGTGTGGCCGTGCCGGGTTCGCCGGAGTTCGAGAAGCTCGCCAAACCGGGCGCCCCGCAGGCCCTCATCGTCGCCCCGACCCGCGAGCTCGCGGTGCAGGTCGCCGAGGATCTCGCCGCCCCGGCCAAGCGCCTCGGCGCCCGCATCGCGACCATCTACGGCGGCCGCGCCTACGAGCCGCAGATCGAGCAGCTCGAGGCCGGCGTCGAGGTGGTCGTCGGCACGCCCGGCCGCCTCATCGACCTCATGCGCCAGCACCACCTGGACCTCAAGCATGTGCGGACCGTCGTCCTGGACGAGGCCGACGAGATGCTGGATCTTGGCTTCCTGCCCGACGTGGAGCGCCTGCTCTCCGCCGTGCCCGAGGTCCGCCAGACCATGCTGTTCTCCGCCACCATGCCCGGCCCGGTCATCGCCATGGCCCGCCGCTACATGAGCCAGCCGACCCACATCCGCGCCGCGGATCCGGACGACGATTCGATCACCAAGAAGGACATCCGTCAGGTGATCTACCGCGCGCACCACCTGGACAAGGACGAGGTCATCGCCGGCATCCTCCAGGCCGAGGGCCGCGGCCGTTCGATCATCTTCACGCGCACCAAGCGCCAGGCCGCCCGCCTGTCCGAGGAGCTCACCGACCGCGGCTTCGCGGCCGGCGCGCTGCACGGCGATCTGGGCCAGGGCGCCCGTGAGCAGGCCCTGCGCGCCTTCCGCAGCAACAAGGTGGACGTGCTCGTCGCGACCGACGTCGCCGCGCGCGGCATCGATGTGGACGACGTCACCCACGTCATCAACCTGCAGTGCCCGGACGACGAGAAGACCTACCTGCACCGCGTGGGCCGCACGGGCCGCGCCGGCAACAAGGGCACCGCCATCACCTTTGTTGACTGGGAGGACGTCCCGCGCTGGGGCCTCATCAACAAGGCCCTGGGCCTGGACGTGCCGGAGCCGCTGGAGACCTACTCCTCGTCCCCGCACCTCTTCACCGATCTGGACATCCCCAAGGGCACCAAGGGCCGCCTGCCGCGCGACAAGCGCGTGCTCGAGGGTCTCTCCGCCGAGAAGCTCGAGGACCTGGGCGAGACCGGCAAGCGCCACGGTTCCGACCGCGGTGAGCGCGGCGGCCGCGGCGGCCAGGGCTCCCGCGGCGGCGAGCGCGGCGAGCGCGGCGGGCGCGGCGGCCAGTCCCGCGGCGGCCGCGGCGAGGGCTCCGAGCGCCGCGAGCGCGGCAAGGGTCACGCCGATCGCCCGGGCCACGAGGGCTCCAAGCCCAAGGCCGACGGCGAGCGCGCCCCGCGCGCCGAGGGCTCCCGCTCCGAGGGCACCGGCGCCCCGCGCCGTCGCCGTCGCACCCGCCGCGGCGGGCAGGGCGGCGAGGGCCAGCAGGGCGGCGCAGCGGCCTCCGAGTGAGCCAGCTGAACCGCGACGCGTGGTTCAGCCTCGACGGTGAGTCGGCGGTGGTGGCCGGGGATAACCTGGCCGCCACCGCCGCTCTGCCGAGCGGGGCGTTCACGATTGTCTATCTCGATCCCCCGTTCAACACCGGCCGGGTGCAGCGCCGTGAGCGCTTTGTTGGCTCCCGCCTGCCCGACGACGCAGCGGAGCCGGCTCCCGAGGGCGCCTCGCCTTCCGGCGCCGCCGGGGCGGCACCCGCCCCGGCGGGCCGGGGCACCCAGCCCTCCCCCACGCCGTCGGGCGCTGAGGCGCATCAGTCCCGCGTGGGCGAGGGCGTGCGCAGCGGCTTCCGCGGCGCGAGCTACGCCTCCGTGCGCACCGAGCTGGCGCGCTACAACGACCGCTTCGAGGACTTCTGGGGCTTCCTGTTCCCGCGCCTCGAGGAGGCCTGGCGCCTGCTCGCCGAGGACGGCACGCTCTACCTCCACCTCGACTACCGCGAGGCGCACTACGCCAAGGTGGCCATGGACGCGCTCGTGGGCCGCGAGCGCTTCGTCAACGAGATCATCTGGGCCTACGACTATGGGGCCCGGCCCAAGCGCCGCTGGCCCGCCAAGCACGACACCATCCTGATGTACGTCAAGGATCCGATGCGCTATCACTTCGATTCCTCCGAGGTGCAGCGCGAGCCGTACATGGCCCCCGGGCTCGTGACGAAGGAGAAGGCGGTGCGCGGAAAGCTGCCCACCGACGTCTGGTGGCACACCATCGTCTCGCCCACGGGCAAGGAGAAGACGGGCTACCCCACGCAGAAGCCGCTCGGGATCCTCAAGCGGATCATCGCCGCGTCCTCGCGCGAGGGCGATTGGGTGCTCGACCTCTTCGCCGGGTCCGGGACCACGGGCGCCGCCGCGGCCGAGCTGGGGCGGCGCTTCGTGTGCGTCGACGCGCACGCCGACGCCGTGGACGTCATGCGCAGGCGCCTGCCGGCGGCGCGCTTCATCGACCTGCGCTGGGATGAACGGGCCGGGGACGGCGAGCCTCGCTAGGCTGAGGCGGTGAGTGCCACCACCGACACCCTGCCCCGCCCCAGCGCCGCCCTGCGGCGCGCCCGCCTCGGCGTCTTCGCGAGCTTCCTCGCGTGCGGCTTTGCCGTCGCGACGTGGGTGGTGCACATCCCCCGGCTCATGAACAACACCGGCCTGAACGAGGCCGGACTCGGGGTGCTGCTCCTGGTGCTCGGCGTGGGCGCCCTGCTGGCGATGCAGGCCGGTGGCTCGCTCGCCGCGCGTTGGGGCTCCAAGCCCGTGCAGGCCTGGGGCACCGTGGTCATGTTCCTCGGGATCGTGGCGGTCTCCCTGGCCCCCGACCCGCTGTGGCTGGCCGCCGGCCTCATGCTCTTCGGCGTCGGCAACGGCGCGCTTGACCTGGCCATGAACGAGCAGGCAGTCCGCGTGGAGCAGGCCTACGGCCGCCCCATCATGAGCGCCTTCCACGCCTTCTTCTCGGTGGGCGGCGCCCTCGGGGCGCTGCTCGGCGGCGCGCTCCTGGCGCTGCAGATGCCCTCCGTCGCTTCCATGAGCATCATGGGCGCCGTGTGCGCCGTCGTGGCCCTCGGCGCGCTCCCGGTCCTCATGCCCTCGCATGCCGCCGTCGCCGCCGCCCAGGGCGCGGACGCCGCGCCGGCGGCCGTGGCCCCGGCTCCGGCCCGCTCGCACGTGCTGCGCCTCGGCCTCATCCTTGGTCTGCTCGCCTTCGCGTTCTTCCTCGCCGAGGGCACCGTGAACGACTGGAGCTCGCGCCACGCCGTGGAGCACTTCGGCACGAGCGAGTCCCTCGCCGCAGCCGCCTACGGCACCTTCTCCACGGCCATGACGATCGGCCGACTCTGCGCCGACCGCGTGGCCGGGCGCTTCGGCGCCGGCGCCGTGGTGCGCTACGGCTCCCTCATCGCCGCGGTGGGCCTGCTCGGCGTGGTGTTCCTCCCGAGCTTCGGCTGGGCCGTGGTGGGCTGGGGCCTGTACGGCATCGGCCTCTCCGGCATCGTTCCGCAGCTCTTCACGGCGGCCGGCTCGCTGGTTCCCGGGCCGCGCGGGGCCGTGGTCCTGGCCCGGATCGTGGGCGCCGGCTACGTCGGCATGCTCGCGGGGCCCGCCATCGTGGGCGGGTTGGCCGGGCTCGTCGGCCTCAACGACGCGCTGCTGCTGCCCGTGGCGCTGTGCCTCATCGGCTGCGCGCTCTCCTTCACCCTGCGCCTGAACGGCCCGGCGGCGAAGGCCGGTTCAGGAGAGGTCTGAGGCCTCGAAGCCCACGTACTCGGGGGCGTCGGTCCGCTCGAGGAGGCGCAGCAGGGCGAGCGGCTCGGTCGTATTCTCCCCGAGGCGGTTCGGCTTGCCTGCACCGTGGTAGTCGGAGGACCCGGTGACGATGAGGCCGCGTTCGGCGGCGAGGGAGAGCAGCTGGCCGCGCCCCTCCTCCGAGTTGTCGCGGTGATAGACCTCCACGCCGTCCAGGCCGGCCTCGACGACGGCGAGCATGTCCGCCTTGCCGATGACGCGCCCGCGCGCGCCGGCGACGGGGTGGGCCATGACGGCGGCTCCCCCTGCGCCGTGGATCAGCCGCACGGCGTCCACGGGATCCAACGCGGGCTGGCCCACGTAGTAGGGGCCGCGCGGCGACAGGATGTGGGCAAAGGCCTCGGTGCGGTCCTTCACCACGCCGGCCGCCACGAGCGCATCGGCGATGTGCGGGCGGCCGATCGTGGAGCCGTCCTGGGTCTGCGCCTGGACCGACTCCCAGTCGATGGGAAAGTCCTCCGCGAGCCGGTCGACCATGGCCTGGGCGCGGTGATCGCGTGAATCGCGCAGCCCGGCGAGCGCCGCGGCGAGCTCCACGTCCGCGCGGCTCACGCCGTAGGCGAGCATGTGGACGCTGATCCCCGAGGTCGGCACGCGGCACGTGACCTCGATGCCGCCGAGCCATCCCACGCCGTGCAGGGCGGCCGCCTCGCGGGCCTCGTCCCAGCCGGCGCTCTGATCGTGGTCCGTCAGCGCCACGACGTCGAGGCCGGCCGCGGCGGCGTCGGCCACGAGCTCGGCCGGGGCCTGCGTCCCGTCGGAGACCCAGGAGTGCGTGTGCAGGTCGATGCGCATGAACGCTAAGGCTAATGGCTCGGGGCGGCCCGGCGTGATTCCACGCCGGGCCGCCCCGTCAGCGAGTCGCCGCTCCGGGCGGCAGGATCAGGCCAGCATCATGGCGGCTGCGCGCTCGGCGATCATGACCGTGGGCGCGTTGGTGTTGCCCGTGGTGATGTCGGGCATGATCGACGCGTCGGCGACGCGCACGCCCTCGAGGCCGCGCACGCGCAGGGTGCGCGGATCCACCACCGCGGTGTCGTCCAGGCCCATGCGGCAGGTGCCCACCTGGTGGTGGTACGTGACGGTGCGGTCGCGGACGTAGCCCTCGAGCTCCTCGTCGCTGTCGCCGAGCTGCTCGCCCGGGTAGACCTCGCGGGCGCCCCAGCCCTCGGCGAGGGCGGCCTGGCGGCCGATCTCGCGGCACTGGCGCACCGAGGCGATCATGGAGTCGACGTCGGCCTCGTCGGCGAGCGCTGCCACGTCCACCTTCACGCCGTCGGCCAGCTCGGGGCCGGCCAGCGTGAGCGAGCCGCGGCCCGCGGGGCGCACGATGCCGGCCACGAGGCTGAAGCCGTTGTCCGGGCCCTCCATGTCATCCAGGAAGTACATGGGCAGGGAGAAGTGCAGCGGCTGGGTGTCCGGGACCGCCAGATCGGGGCGCGAGCGCCAGAAGTGGTGCGTCTCGGCGGCGCCGACGCCCGGCGCGGGAACGGCGCGCTCGGTGGAGTAGATGACCGGCACGAGGAAGTGATCGTGCAGGTTCTTGCCCACGCCCGGTGCATCGAGGACGGGCTCCACGCCCACGGCGCGCAGTTCCTCGGCCGGTCCCACGCCGGAGCGCAGCAGCACCTCGGGCGAGCCGAGGGCGCCCGCGCACAGCACGGTCTCCTCGGCGAGCAGGCGCTGCGTGGCGCCCTCGGCGTCGAGGTACTCGACGCCGCGCACCGTGGTGCCCTCGAGGATCAGGCGGGAGACCCGGGCGCCCGTGATGAGGCGCAGCGCGGCGGAGCCGGCGACGGGCTCGAGGTAGGCGTTCCAGGTGTTGAAGCGCTTGGCATCGCGGACGTTGAGCTGCATCTTGGAGACGCCGTCCGGCTCACCCGAGTTGTAGTCGGCGTCCTCCGGCAGGCCCCACTGGCGGCACGCCTCGAGGATGGAGTCCTGGACCTCGTCGCGGCCGAAGTTCTCGCGGACGTCGAGCAGGCCGCCCGCCCCGCGCAGCTCGGAGGCGCCGCCATCGAAGTCCTCGATCGCCTTGAAGACGGGGAAGCACCTCGTCCCAGCCCCAGCCAGGGCAGCCGCGGTAGGCCCACGCGTCGTAGTCGGCGCGGTGGCCGCGCACCCAGATGGTGGCGTTGAGCGCGTGCGAGCCGCCCACGACCTTGCCGCGAGGCAGGCGCAGGGCACGGCCGCGCAGGCCCTCCTGCGGCTCCGTGACGTAGTCCCAGTCCTCGGGGCCGCGCCACAGGCCACCGGCCGCGGCGACGTCGGCGATGATCGGGTTCTCGGGCAGGCCGCCGGCCTCGAGCACGGCCACGATCTTCCCGGCGTCCAGCAGGCGGCGGGCGATGACGTTGCCGGCCGAGCCTGCGCCGATCACGATGACGTCGACGTCGTTGTCCTTCACGGGTACTCCTTCACGCGTTGGTGGCGCGCGGGTGTCGCGCCTCACACTCCCACCCTGCCCCACCGGGGCAACGGCGCGCCGTCCACTTTCCGCCATCCGAACCGACCATTTGCGCCACGCGCGCCGCCGCGGCCGGGCAGAGTGCACAGCCCGCGCTTGGACGCGGGCGAGGAGCGGTGGGAGCATGGAGGACGTGATGACCCAGAACCCCGACATGTCCACCCCCGAGGGCGACCAGCCCCTCGAGGACCGCGTCAACAACCGCTCGATGCGCCCCGATTCGGCCGCCTTCAAGGCCTTCATGGCCGCCAACTGGGCCCCGAGCCAGGACGAGGGCACCACCCGCATGGCCTCGGCCGACTTCGCCGCCGCCCGCCGTGCCAAGCTCTCCGCCCGTTTCCCGGGCGAGCGCCTCGTCATCCCCGCCGGCCCGCTCAAGGTGCGCTCCAACGACACCGACTACCGCTTCCGCCCGCACTCCGGCTTCGCCCACATGACGGGCCTCGGCCTGGACCTCGAGCCCGAGGCCGTGCTGGTCATGGAGCCCGTCGAGGCCGGCCAGGGCGAGCTCGGCTCCGGGCACCTGCCCACGCTCTACTTCCGTCCCATGGCCGGGCGCGACTCGGAGGAGTTCTACTCCAACGCCCGCACCGGCGAGTTCTGGATCGGCGAGCGCCACACCCTCGAGTCCCTCGCGGCGCTGACGGGCCTGCCCACGGCGCACATGGACCTCGCCCTCGAGGACGCCATCACGGAGAACGCCGGCCACGCCGCGTTCAACGGCATCTCCATCCGCCTCGTGCGCGAGGTCGATCAGACCGTCGACGCCGTCGTCGACACCTCCCGCATCAACACGGGCATCACCGACCTCGAGGCCACGGACGCCGCCGACGGCGAGCTGACCGAGGCCCTCTCCGAGCTGCGCCTCGTCAAGGACGCCTGGGAGATCGAGCAGATGCGCGCCGCCGTGGCGGCCACCGCCAACGGCTTCGACGACGTCGTCCGCGCCCTCCCGCGCGCCGTGCAGCACAAGCGCGGCGAGCGCGTCATCGAGGGCGCCTTCTTCGCCCGCGCCCGCGAGGAGGGCAACGACCTCGGCTACGAGACCATCGCCGCCTCGGGCAACCACGCCACGGTGCTGCACTGGATCCGCAACGACGGCCAGGTCAACGACGGCGAGCTGCTGCTCGTCGACGCCGGCGTGGAGGCGGACTCGCTCTACACGGCCGACATCACGCGTACCGTGCCGGTCAACGGCGCCTTCTCCGAGGTCCAGGCCCGCGTCTACCAGGCCGTCCTCGACGCCGCCGACGCCGCCTTCGACATCGTCAAGCCCGGCATCACCTTCCGCACCGTCCACGAGACGGCTCTCAAGGTGCTGGCCGAGCGCCTGCACGCGTGGGGCCTGCTGCCCGTCTCGGTCGAGGAGGCCATCTCCCCCGCCGGCCAGCAGCACCGCCGCTGGATGCCGCACGGCACGAGCCACCACCTTGGCCTCGACGTCCACGATTGCGCCCAGGCCCGCCAGGCCCTCTACCAGGACGGCGTCCTGGAGCCCGGCATGGTCTTCACGATCGAGCCCGGCCTCTACTTCAAGGCCGAGGACCTGGCCGTCCCGGCCGAGTACCGCGGCATCGGCGTGCGCATCGAGGACGACATCCTCGTCACCGAGACCGGCGCCGAGCGCCTCAGCGCGGACGTCCCGCGCACGGTCGCCGAGGTCGAGGCCTGGATGGCCCGCATCAACGGCTGAACGCCCACACAGCACGACGGCGGCCGGTCACCTTGTCTCCATGGTGACCGGCCGCCGTCGTGCTGTGGGTGGGCCTCAGAGGCCGTAGGCCTCCGGGGCCTCGTCGAGGCGCTCGGCGAGCAGCTCCTCGAGCCGCTCGGCGTCCACCGTCTCCTCGAAGCGCGTGTCGAGGGCGGCACGCACGTCAGTGGCCTTGATCCCGGCGTCCGCATCGACGGGGTAGCCGTCCTCCGACCAGTTGTAGGCGGCCGAGAGCTGGTCCGCCGCGGCCCCCAGGCCGAGCGCGCGGAAGGCGTCGACGACGTCCGCGACGGCCGCGTCGCCGTCCTCCTGCTCGGCGAGGGACTCGACGGAATCGACGAGGCCGTCCTCGTCCGCGAGTTCGACGAAGGAACGGGCGTGGTGCAGCGCAGCAACGGCGTCCGGCACCTCGCCGCCCGCGGCGAGCTGGCGCGAGGCAGCGGCGGCGAGGCGCGCGACGTCCTCGAGGCGGTCGGCGCTCACTTGGCCTCCCCCTCGCCGTGCTCCGGGGCCGACTGCGGGTCCTGCGCCTCGGGCGCCGCCGCCGGCTGGGCCTGGCCCGGCTGCTCGATGCGCACGCCGTAGCGCGGGCGCCCGTCGTCCAGATCGCCGTAGCCGGTGACCGCGGAGGTCGGCTGCCCGGGCTGGCCCGGCGCGGCCGGGGGCTCCGCCTGGGCGGGAGCCTGCGGGGCGATCGGGGCCTGGCCCCACGCCGAGCGCGCGCCGGCCTGCGACGGGTTCATGGGCAGCTGGGAGGCGAGCTGGCGCGCCTGCGCCGCCACGGCGTGCTCCACGACCACGTCCCACGTGCTGGGCAGCACCTGGCGGGTCGAGGAGAAGTCGCGCTTGCCGCGCTGCAGGGCGTAGCTGACCACGCCCATGATCATGAAGAGGAACGCGCCGAGCAGCACCGCCGCGAAGAGCGGCACCACGGAACCCTGACCCGGCTCCGAGAAGAGCATGAGCAGGAGCCCGAAGAACACGCCGAGCATGGCGCCCTGGGCGGCTCCCTGGCCGGCAACGCGGGGGTAGCTGAGCTTGCCGCGCACGCGCTCCACAAGCTTCAGGTCGTTGCCGATGATGGACACGTTTGCCACCGGGAAGTCGTGGTCGGCGAGGTAGTCGACGACCTTCTGCGCGTCGAGGTAGTTCTCGTAGCGCCCGATGACCTCCCCGCGGGGGATGGTGGGAAATGCGGCCGAAGCCTGGCTGGCAGGTGACGTCATGGCCCCCATTGTGCCGCGCGCGACACGCCGTGTCTGCCCACGGCGCGGCCCGTGCGCCCTCGGCGGAATCCGGAGGCCCGGGCCGGTAGGCTGGAGGGCGTGAGCAGCTCCAAGATCTTCGTCGCCAGACTGCTCGGCCTGGATGTCTTCGATCCCCTCGGTGATCGCCTGGGCCGCTTGCGGGACGCCGTGGTCCTCGAAAGGGGCCCCGGCCGCCGAGCCATGTGCGTCGGCATCGTGGTCGAGGTCCTCGGCAAGAAACGCGTCTTCGTGCCCATGACGCGCGTGCAGTCCATGAGTTCCGAGCAGGTCATCGCCTCCGGCCTCGTGAATCTGCGCCGCTTCCAGCAGCGCGGCGCCGAGACGCTCGTGGCCGCGCAGGTCTTCGACCGCCGGGTCACCTTCCTCGACGGCAGCGGCCAGGGCGTGGTCGAGGACATTGGCCTCATCCGCCAGGCCAACGGCGACTGGGCCGTTGACGAGTACTTCGTGCGCCGCGGCACGCCCGGGCGCGGGCCCTTCCGCCGCCGCGGAGGCAACACCGTGGTGGTGTCGTGGAACGAGATCGTCTTCGGCGACGTGAGCGAGCCCCAGGGCGCCGCGCAGTTCATCGAGTCCCACGACGAGCTCAAGCCGGCCGACTTCGCCGACGCCCTGCACGAGATGGACGAGAAGCGCCGCCTCGAGGTCGCCACCGAGCTGCAGGACGACCGCCTCGCCGAGGTGCTCCAGGAGCTCCCCGACGACGAGCAGGTCGCGATCCTCTCGTCGCTCGACACCGAGCGCGCCGCCGACGTCCTCGAGGAGATGGACCCGGACGACGCGGCCGACCTGCTCTCCGAGCTCCCGGAGACGCAGAAGGAATCCCTCCTGCAGCTCATGGAGCCGGAGGACGCCGAGGACGTGCGCCGCCTGCTGGAGTACGAGGAGAACACCGCCGGCTCCATGATGACGCCGGTCCCGGTCATCCTCCCGCCCGAGGCCACCGTGGCCGAGGCCCTCGCCTCCGTGCGCCGCGAGGAGATCAGCCCGGCCCTCGCCGCGACCGTCTACGTGTGCCGTCCCCCCTTGGAGACGCCCACCGGCCGCTACCTCGGGCTCGTCCACATACAGGAGCTGCTGCGCTCGGCCCCGCCCGAGCCCGTGGGCAAGCTCGTGGACAAGGACCTCGAACCGCTCTCCGATCTCGCCGACGTCCAGGAGGTCTCGCGCATGCTCGCGACCTACGACCTCACCTCGGCGCCCGTCGTCAACGACGAGGGGCGCCTCGTGGGCGCCGTGACCGTGGACGACGTCCTCGACCACCTGCTCCCGGACGATTGGCGCTCCCACGAGGACGACGCCGTCGTGCGCCCGACGGGCCGCACCAATCTGCGCTCCAAGGGGGTCAAGCGTGGCTGAGAAGAATCCCCGCCGTGTGAAGACCAAGGCCTCTGGCCTCGACACCCCGCTGTCCGCCCGTGGCCGCTTCTGGCCGCGCCTGAGCCCCAACCCCGACGCCTTCGGCTCCGCGACCGAAAAGTTCGCGCGCTTCATGGGCACCCCGCAGTTCCTGCTGTGGATGACCATCTTCTGTGTGCTCTGGCTGCTCTGGAACACCCTAGCCCCGCAGGCCTGGCGCTTCGATTCGGCCGCCATGGGCTTCACGGCCCTGACCCTCATGCTCTCGCTGCAGGCCTCCTACGCCGCGCCCCTGCTGCTGCTCGCGCAGAACCGGCAGGACGACCGCGACCGCGTCTCGCTCACGGAGGACCGCTCGCGCGCCGAGCGCAACCTCACGGACACCGAGTACCTCACGCGCGAGATCGCGAGCCTGCGCCTGGCCATGCGCGACGTCGCGACCCGCGACTTTGTGCGCTCCGAGCTGCGCAACGTGCTTGAGGAACTCCTCGAGGAGCGCGAGGGCGTGGAGGACCCCGAGGCCAAGCGCCGCCGCGAACGCGAGCGCGAACGCTTCGAGCGCGCCGGCCGCGACGAGCGAGACAGGGAAGAGAAGGACCGCAGGTGAGCCAGGATTCCGCCGCGCCCCAGGCCGATCAGGTGCGGGCGGCGCTGGCCCGCGTCATGGACCCGGAGCTGCGCCGCCCCATCACCGAGCTCGGGATGCTGGAGAGCGTCGAGGTGACGGGCTCCCGCGCCGAGATCGGGGTGCTCCTCACGGTGGCCGGTTGCCCGCTCAAGGACACGATCGAGGCCGACGTCCGCCGCGAGCTGGCCGCCCTGCCCGGCCTCACTGACGTGGACGTGAAGCTGGGGGTCATGAGTCCGGAGGCGCGCCGCGCCCTCGTCGACTCGCTCAAGCGCCACGTGGTGCCCTTCACGCAGCCCGATTCGCTCACCCGCGTCATCGCGATCGCCTCCGGCAAGGGCGGCGTGGGCAAGAGCTCCGTGACCGTCAATCTGGCGGCCGCCCTGGCTGCGCGCGGGCTGAGCGTGGGCATCATCGACGCCGATGTGCTCGGCTTCTCCGTGCCCGGCCTCATGAGCCTCTCGGACGCCTCCCCCACGCGCGTGGACGAGCTCATCGTCCCGCCCGTGGCCCACGGCGTGAAGGTCATGAGCATCGGCATGTTCCTCGCCGACAACGCGCCCGTCATGTGGCGCGGGCCCATGCTGCACCGGGCCCTCGAGCAGTTCGTCACGGAGGTGCACTTCGGAGACCTCGACGTGCTCCTGCTCGATCTCCCGCCCGGCACCGGCGACGTCGCGATCTCCGTGTCGCAGCTGCTGCCGGGCACGGAACAGATCGTCGTCACCACGCCGCAGCACGCGGCGGCCGAGGTGGCAGAACGCGCCGGTTCCATGGCCCTCTCCACGGGTCAGAGCGTCCTCGGCGTGGTGGAAAACATGAGCTGGATGGAGCTGCCGGACGGCACGCGCCTCACGCCGTTCGGTGAGGGGGGCGGGGCCGAGGTGGCCGCGCGGCTGAGCGCCGTGGCCGGTCACGACGTCCCGCTGCTCGCGCAGCTTCCGCTTGACCCCGCCTTGCGCGAGGGAGGGGACGACGGCGTGCCGGTGGTCGTGGGGGGCCCCGGCACGGCGGCTGCGGCGGCGCTCGGCGCGCTGGCGGACCGCATTGCTGTGCGTCCGCGTGGCCTGGCCGGGCGTTCGCTCGGCATCACCCCGCGCTAGAAACGGCGGACGCCTCGTGGGCGCGCCCCGAGCGGCGGGGTGTGGTTTAGGTGGCCTCGGAGTCGAACGGCGCGAGCTCGCCCTCGGCGAGCTGCGTCTGGGTCGCCACGGTGGGCAGCGCCGACAGCGCCGCGGCGGGGGCGGCGGCCGCGAGCGCGGCGCTGCCGCCGCTGGCGGACGGTGAGGCGGGGCCGGAAGCCGGCGCCTCGTCGTCGAGCAGCGCGTCGCGGATGATCTTGCGGGGGTCGTACTGGCGCGGATCGAGCTTGCGCCAATCCATGTCGGCGACCTCGTCGCCGACCTCCTCGCGGAGGCGCTCCTTGGCGCCGGCGGCGTAGCCGCGGATGCTCTTGATCAGCTGGGCCAGTTTTTGGGCATACTCAGGCAGCTTTTCGGGGCCGAGGACCACCACGGCGATGAGGCCGAGAATGAGCAGCTCGCTGCCGTTAATGCCAAAGAGTTCCACGAGAGAAGAGCCTACCGTTTGTGGGACGTCCTCGACGCGCGAGTGCCGAGCATGACGAGACGCGCCGCAGCGGTACGGTTCATCGGGTGGGATCCACGAGCCGGACGAAGCCGCGCGAGAGCCGGTCCCAGCCACTGGCCGGCTCGGCCTGAGCGTCCTTCGCTGACTCCGCCGCGAGCGCCGAGATGCTCGATTGCAGGGCGGCGGCGGCCTTCGCGTCCAGGCCCGAGTGCAGCGCGAAGCGGGCCGAGCCCCCGGCGAACTGCTGTGCGTCCAGCTCCGGCTTGGCTGCGGGGGTCCCCGCCCCGGCCGCGAGCGAGCGGGTCTCGGTGAGCACCACGGCGCCCTGCTCCCCCGTGTAGGTGATGCTCACCCAGGCGAGGTCGCCGCTCTTGGCGCCGCTCGAGGAGGTCATGGTCAGCCTGTTGGGGCGCAGATCGGGGCACGTCCAGCCCGCGCGGCGCAGCTCGGCGATGTCGTAGTCGGAGAGCGGGGTGCCGCTCGCCGAGAAGGCGGCCACCGAGGCCGTCAGGTCCGCCCGGGCGTGGCTGCCGCCGGCGTTCCACGCAGCAACGAGCACGGCCACGAAGGCCACGACCGTCAGCAGCGCACCGATCGTCGGCACCGCGTTGGAGACCATGCGCCGCCGCCGCGTCCCCACGAGCGCCACGCTCCCGGTGTCGGTGAGCACCTCCCCCCCGGCCGCGGCCATGGTGGCGCGGCGGCGCACGCGGCGGCGCTCATCCGCCGCGGCGTCGCGGCAGGCGGGGCAGCGTTCAAGATGGGCCTCGAGGGCCTTGGAGCGGCGTTCGGGCAGCTCGCCCGCCACAAACTCGGCGACCTCGAGCTGATCGGTGAAGTGAGAGGTAAAGACCACGCGTCAGCGCCCCGCCAAGAGGGTTCGGGCCCGGGCCGGGGGCCGCGGGTCGCGGTGGGCCAGGCTCGCGCGCAGCTGCGTGCGGCCGCGGTGGATGCGCGAGCGCACCGTGCCGAGCTTGAGCCCCAGCGTCTCGGCGATCTCCTCGTAGGAGAAACCCTCGAGGTCGCACAGCACCACGGCGACCCGGAAGTCCGGGGCCAGCTCGAGCAGCGCTGCAGCGACGTCGGCGTTGAGGTGGGCGAACTCGAAGCTGCGCTCGGGGCCGTCGCCCGTCGCGGCGAGACGCTCCTCGGCGTC
The DNA here is from genome assembly GCF_003575975.1 of Galactobacter valiniphilus. Lineage (GTDB taxonomy): Bacteria > Actinomycetota > Actinomycetes > Actinomycetales > Micrococcaceae > Galactobacter > Galactobacter valiniphilus. The sequence goes on from NZ_QQXK01000010.1 coordinate 103,555, forward strand.
CTCGGCCAGCGGGTCGAAGCGCAGCTTGGCGCGGCGCCTGGCTGAGTCGAGGAAGAGGTTCGTGGCGATGCGCCGCAGCCACGCGTCCACCGAGCCGGGGGTGAAGCGTTCGAGCGCGCGCAGGGCCCGCACGTAGGTCTCTTGGACGAGGTCCTCCGCGTCCGCGCGGTTGCCGGTCAAGCGATACGCGAGCCGGGCCAGCGAGGCTCCGTGCTCCGCTGCCAGCGCCTCCGGGGACGGCACCCCGGACGCGGGGACTGGCGACGTTGTTTTCACACGTGTCATTGTGCTGGGGCAGGCTGTGAAGTTGCTGAACCTCGGCTCGGCGAGGCGCACCACGGGCGGGCACTAGACTGAGGCGTCCCCACCTTTAAGATGCAACGGAAGCGATTTCACGCCCCATGAGCGCGCACAAGCACAGCAGCTGGTCCTACGCGGAGGCCCTGCCCATCGAGGATGCGGTGCTGGCCCGGGCCAGGGAGCGCGGCCACGAGCTGGGCGTCGAGCCCGTCTCGGCCGGCACGGGTGCGCTCCTGACCGTGCTCGCGGCGAGCGCCGGCGTGCGCACCGCCGTGGAGATCGGTTCCGGCGTGGGCGTCTCCGGCGTCTGCCTCCTGCGCGGCATGGATGCCCGTGGCATCCTCACCACGGTGGAACCCGACATCGAACACCTCGACGCGGCGCGCATCGCCTTCGCCGAGGCCGGCTTCGTCTCGCACCGCACGCGCACCATCAACGGCCGCAGCCAGGACGTCCTGCCGCGCCTGGCCGACGAGTCCTACGATCTCGTCCTCGTGGACGGCTCGCGCCAGCGCGTGGCCGCCGACGTCGCCGAGTCAGCGCGCCTCCTGCGCCCGGGAGGGATCATCGTCATCAACGACGCGCTGGATGACGACGCCGTGCCGCAGCCGGCCGTACGCCGCCCCAGCACCCTCTCCGCACGCCAGGCGCAGCGCCTCCTGCGCGACGACGAACGCTTCGCCACCGCCATGCTTCCGACGGGCACCGGCGTGCTCGTGGCCGTTCGCCGGGCCTGAGCCCGCGCCCCTGACGCAACAACAAGGGCCCGGAACCGCTCGTTCAAGCGGTTCCGGGCCCTTCGTTGTGCCGCGATGCTTAGGCTCAGGCCTCGGTGGCCTCGAGAAGCACATCGCGCAGGGCGGCGGCCTCATCGTTGTTCAGCTCAAGCACCAGGCGGCCTCCCCCATCGATCGGCACGCGCATGATGAGGCTACGACCCTCTTTGGTGACCTCCAGGGGGCCGTCGCCGGTGCGCGGTTTCATGGCAGCCATCTCGGTGCTCCTCAACTCATGCGGGCGGCGGTTCCGCCCACGTCACTCCCGGCTCGGGTGCGGCCTCACCGGGTAACTACATCAGTTATTATCCCGGATTCCGGCGCGTGGGGCCAATCACAGGGAGCGAAAAGTTTGTGACTGTTCCTCGAAAGGGCCTTCTTCGTCACGTTTCGGCGCGTTTGCGGGGTCGCCCGGGGGCGGCTCCGATGCCCCCGCGGCCGCCGATGCCGGCCCCTCGACCGACTCCGTCACGGGCTCCACCGGCGCTTCCACCTCCAGGCTGTCGGCCCGCTCCACGGACCCGGAGGGCTCCTCGGCGGCGAGCTCCTCGGCCACGGCCTCGGGCTCGGCGGCGCCCACCGCGCCCTCCGCATCCTGCGGGCCCCAGGCGTGCAGGAGCTCGGCCGACACGGCCGCGCTGGGCTCGCGCGGCGCCGTGAGCGCGTCGAGCTCACCGTGCAGGCGCTCGATCTCCCCGGCGAGCGCATCGAGCACACCGTCCACTTGCTCGCAGCGGTAGCCGCGCAGGGCCGGGCTCAGGCGCAGGCCGTCGATGTCTGCCCCGCGCGGGCGCTCGGGCAGCAACACGGGCGGGAGCACCGGGTCGGGCTCGTAGAGCCCCAGCATCGACGCGCCGTTCTCGGCGCGGCGCGCGGGCGCTGGACGGGGCCGGAAGCCCACCACGAGCGCCACACCCAGCAGGGCGATGGCCAAGAAGAGGATCAGGTACTGCATCTACTCGCTCCCGTCCGCGCCGGTCGCGTGGGCCACGGCCTCGGCCGGGTCGTCCGTCACGAGCGGGCGGATCACGTCCGCCTCGGAGAGAGTTCCCGCGGCGAGCAGGGTCCCGCGCAGCCAGTCGATGAGCGGCGTCCAGAAGGCCACTCCGACGAGAGCCACGGGGTAATCGGAGACCTTCCCGGTCTGGATCAGCGTGAGGACCTCGAAGAGCTCGTCCAGCGTGCCGATGCCGCCGGCCAGCACCACGGCGCCCTGGGTGTACTTCACGAAGTTCACCTTGCGGGCAAAGAAGTAGTGGAAGGGAACCGTCAGGTCGATGTGGTGATTGAAGCCGTCCTCGAAGGGCAGCTGGATGCCCAGGCCCACCGAAACGCCCCCGGCGTCCTGCGCGCCGCGGTTCGCGGCCTCCATGATGCCGGGGCCGCCGCCCGTGACCACGGCAAAGCCGCGCCGGGCGAGCTGCTCGCCCACCTGCCGCCCGGCGTCGTACTCGGCACGCCCCTCCCCCAAGCGGGCGGAGCCGAAGACGGCGATGGCCGGACCCAGGTTGCCCAGCACGTCGAAGGCGTTCACGAACTCGCCCTGGATGCGCATGGCCCGCCACGCCTCCTCGCCCGGGTCGGAGCGGTGCGAATCAAGCAGCGCGCGGTCGAAGCGCACCGCCTGCGGCGTGGTGAAGGGCAGCACGGGCTGCGGCGTCTCGCTCATGGGACCAGCCTACGGGCACGCGCGCCGGGGCCGCCGAAAGTCGTTTTTCGCCTGGCGGAAAAATACACTACCGTTACACATCCTTTATGTGGGACAAGCCGGAGGTTCTTTGTGGAGCGAATCACACCGACTACCCTCCCTAGACATGAGCACCGCACCCGGGGGCCGCGCAGACGGCTCAGCAACTGTTGTATCGGTGAAGGGCGTCAATAAGCACTACGGCCCCTTGCACGTCCTGAAGGACATCAATCTCGCCGTCGGCAAGGGCGAGGTGGTCGTGGTGCTCGGGCCCTCCGGCTCGGGCAAGTCCACGATGTGCCGCACCATCAATCGCCTCGAGACCATCGACGAGGGCGAGATCAGGGTGGATGGCGAGCTCCTGCCCCAGGAGGGCAAGGCGCTCGCCAAGCTGCGCGCCGAGGTGGGCATGGTGTTCCAGTCCTTCAACCTCTTCGCCAACAAGTCGATTCTCGAAAACGTGACGCTGGGCCCACTCAAGGTCCGCGGCATGAAGAAGCCGGAGGCAGAAAAGCTCGCCCTCGAGCTCCTGGCCAAGGTTGGCGTGGCCAACCAGAAGGACAAGATGCCGGCCCAGCTTTCGGGCGGCCAGCAGCAGCGCGTCGCCATCGCCAGGGCCCTGGCCATGCGCCCCAAGGTTATGCTCTTCGACGAGCCGACCTCCGCCCTCGACCCCGAGATGATCAACGAGGTGCTCGACACCATGATCTCGCTGGCTAGGGAGGGCATGACGATGATCGTCGTGACCCACGAGATGGGCTTCGCCCGCAAGGCGGCAGATCGCATCATCTTCATGGCCGACGGTCAGATCGTGGAGGAGTCCACGCCCGAGGAGTTCTTCACGAACCCCCAGACGGATCGTGCCAAGGACTTCCTGTCCAAACTCATCACCCACTAAAGCCCCCACGAGACACATCACTCCGGCGACCGTCCCTCGGGACACCAGCCACCTTCGAAAGGAGAGCCTCATGGCTCTGTTCAGCAAGCGCAAGACGATGGCCCTCGCGGGTGCCGCGGCGGCCGTGGCCCTCAGCCTCACCGCCTGCGGCGGCGGTGGCGGCGGTTCGGGCTCCGGTGAGGGCAAGATCCGCATCGGCATCAAGTTCGATCAGCCTGGCCTCGGCTTCCAGGACGGCTCCAACTACACGGGCTTCGACGTCGACGTCGCCAAGTACGTCGCCAACGAGCTCGGATACCCGGCCGACAAGGTGGAGTTCGTCTCCTCACCCTCGGCCAACCGCGAGAACATGCTCGCGAACAAGCAGGTCGACATGATCTTCGCGACCTACTCGATCACCGACGCCCGCAAGGAGCGCGTCTCCTTCGCCGGCCCGTACTTCGTGGCCGGCCAGGACCTCCTGGTCCGCAAGGACGACTCGAGCATCACCGGCAAGGACTCCCTCTCCGGCAAGAAGCTGTGTTCGGTCACCGGCTCCACCTCCGCCGAGAAGGTCAAGAAGGACGTCCCGGGCGTGCAGCTCGTGGAACAGTCCGGCTACGCCAATTGCCTCGGCCTGCTGGAGAAGGGCGGCATCGACGCCGTCACGACCGACGACATCATCCTGGCCGGCCTCGCCGCGGCGAAGGCGAACCACGGCAAGTTCAAGGTGGTCGGCGCGCCGTTCTCCACGGAGAAGTACGGCGTTGGCCTGCCCAAGGGCTCCGACAAGTGCGAGTCGATCAACAAGGCCATCACCAAGATGATCGATTCGGGCGAGTGGAAGAAGGCCCTCGAGGCCAACACCCAGGGCACCGGCTACACGCCGAACGCCGAGACGAACCCGCCCAAGCCCGACGCCTGCTCCTGACGTCAGGCACATGGTGGGCGCCCCTCAGGGGCGCCCACCACGGCATCCTCACACCCGACCTGAAGGAGACTGAGCCGTGAGTGGCTACCTATCCCTGTGGGAGCAGTACGGCGGGCAGATGCTTGCAGCCTTCTGGGGCAACATCCAGCTGGCCTTCTACGCCGCCGTGGCGTCCCTCATCCTGGGCCTCATCCTGGCCCTCATGCGCATCTCGCCCGTGCCAAGCTTCCGCTGGGTGGGCACCGCCTACGTCAACATCATCCGCAACACCCCGCTGACGATCATCATCACGTTCGGCGTCGCGGTGCTCTACGGCGTGTTCACGTGGCAGCTCAGCAGCGACTTCAACCTGAACTTCTTCCAAATCGCCATCTTCGGCCTCGCGATCTACCACGCGGCCTTCTTCTGCGAGGCGATCCGCGCCGGCGTCAACACCGTCCCGCAGGGGCAGGCGGAGGCGGCCCGGGCCATCGGCCTCGGCTTCTTCCCCGCGGCGCAGAACATCATCCTTCCGCAGGCCCTGCGCGGCGCCATCACCCCGATCGGCAACACCCTCATCTCGCTCATCAAGAACACGACGGTCGTGGCCGCCGGTTCGGTGGCCGAGGTCTCGGGCCTCATGAAGACCATGATCGAGTTCCGCCCCGACCAGGGCATCCTCATCTTCCTCACGATCGCCATGTTCTTCGTGATCGTGGTGGTCCCGGTGGGCCTGTTGACCACCTACCTCTCCAAGAAGCTGGCGGTGGCCCGATGAGCGCTCAGCAATCAGTCCTCTTCGATGCGCCCGGTCCCAAGACCAAGCGCACCATCCTCATCATCAACGTCATCGGCGCGGCCGTGCTGCTCTTCGTGCTCTACCTGCTCTTCAAGGGCCTGGGAGATGCCGGGGAGCTCAAGCCGGAGAAATGGAACGTCTTCGCCCAGGGCAGCATCTGGTCCGATTACCTGCTCCCGGGCCTCATGAACACGCTCAAGGCGGCGGCCATCTCGATCGTCCTGGCGCTCGTCTTCGGCTTCGTCTTTGGCCTGGGCCGGCTCTCCCACATGACGTGGGTGCGCGTCATCAGTTCCATCGTGGTGGAGTTCTTCCGCGCGGTGCCCGTGCTGATCATGATGATCTTCTTCTGGCTCTTCCTCGGCGGCGCCCAGCTCGTGCCGCCGGACCAGAGCCCGTTTGTTGCCGTGGTGCTCGGCCTGACGTTCTACAACGGCTCGGTCATCGCCGAGCTCGTGCGTTCGGGCGTGGAGGGCCTGCCCAAGGGCCAGCGCGAGGCGGGCATCGCGATCGGCCTCACCCGCGGGCAGTCGCTGCGTTCGATCGAGGTCCCGCAAGCGCTCACCGCCATGCTTCCGGCGCTCATCGGCCAGTTCGTCATCATCCTGAAGGACTCGGCGCTCGGCTCCATCGTGACCTACAACGAGCTGCTCTACAGCGCGAACCTCGTGGGCACGGGCAACGGCAACGTGTTCCAGGCCCTCGTGGTCGCCGCAGCCATCTTCATCGTCATCAACTACGCGCTCTCCGCGCTGGCCAAGTGGCTCTCGCGCTACCTCGCCAGCCGTGGCGAGGCGGGGGCCGCCGGCCACAACGACGGCGGCGCCGAGGCGCCTCCCGCGCAGGTCATGGGCGCGCCGCAAACCCTCTAGCCTCGTGGCGGAGGGTGAGGAATCTTCACCTGCACGACGACGCGGCCCGGCCTTCCGTACGGAAGGCCGGGCCGCGTCGTCGTTCGCTCAGCGAGCCGCTGACAGGATGCTGTCAGGCCGCCTGCCGGCTCAGGCGAGCCAGCGGGTGAGCGCCGCGAGGCACTCACGGATCGCGGCGGCCTCGACGTGCTCGTTGTCGGAGTGAGCCAGGAGCGCGTCGCCCGGGCCGAAGTTGACGGCGGGGATGCCCAGGGCGGAGAAGCGCGCCACGTCCGTCCAGCCGTACTTCGGCAGCGCCCGCGCGCCCACGGCTGCAACGAAGCTCGCGGCGGCGGGCACGTCCAGGCCGGGACGGGCGCCGGCGGCGGCGTCGGTGCGCTCCACGTCGAAGCCCTCGAGGAGCTCGCGCACGTAGGCGTCGGCCTCCTCGATACTGCGCGAGGGGGCAAAGCGGTAGTTGACCTCGACCTCGCAGTGGTCGGGGATGACGTTGCCGGCCACCCCGCCGTGAATGCGCACGGCGTTGAGCGACTCGCGGTAGTCCAGGCCGTCCACGTGGATCGTGGCTGGCTCGTGGGCGGCGAGCCGGGTCAGGATGGGGGCGGCCTTGTGGATGGCGTTCTCGCCCATCCAGGCGCGCGCCGAGTGCGCCGCCCTGCCCGTGGTCGTCACCTTGAAGCGCATGGTGCCGTTGCAGCCGCCCTCGACCGCGCCGTTGGTGGGCTCGAGGAGGATCGCGAACGACGCGTCCGTCAGCAGCTCGGGGTGGTGGTCCACGAGGCGGCCCAGGCCCGAGAGCGAGGCCTCCACCTCCTCGTGGTCATAAAAGACATAGGTGACGTCGGCGTTCGGCTCGGTCAGCGCAGCCGCGAGGGCCAGCTGCACCGCCACGCCGCCCTTCATGTCCGTGGCGCCGCGGCCGTAGAGCGTCTCGCCGTCCCAGCTGGAGGGGACCGTGCCGCGCGAGCCGGGGGTCGTGGGCAGCGGGACCGTGTCGAGGTGACCGGCGAGCACCACACGCTGGGCGCGCCCCAGGGAGGTGCGGGCCACGATCGCGTCGCCGTCGCGCAGCACGCTCAGGTGCGGGAGGGCGCGCAGGGCCGCCTCCACGGCGTCGGCGATCGCGGTCTCGATGCCGGAGACCGACTCGATGTCCATGAGTGCCGCCGTGAGGTGGGCGACGTCGCCCCGCAGGTCGAGGGAGAGTGTTTCGCTGCTCGTGGTGCTCATGTCATGCGAGCCTACCGGGAGCGCGCCGCGCCCTAGGATGCATGACATGACTGCTTCCACAGCCACGAACTCCCCCGCCCCGTCCCGCCTGGCCTCCGCGCACGGCGTCGCGACCTTCCATGCCTCGGGCGCACTGCTCGACGCCTGGTTCCCGCGCCCCGAGCTCGCGCCCCTGGGCCAGGACGAGGCAGCCGAGGCGATCCGCGCCTCCCTGACCGCCCTCGAGTCCACCGACGAGGCCCGCGGCACCACGCGCCGCGTCGTCTCCGTCGAGGCGAACCTCGACGAGGCCCCGGCCTCCGCCGAGGACGCCTGGCTGCGCCTGCACCTGCTCTCCCACCGCCTCGTCGCGCCGAACACCATCAACCTCGATGGCGTCTTCGGCCTGCTGACCAACGTGGTCTGGACCTCCGCCGGCCCGTGTGCCGTCGAGGACTTCGAGCTCACGCGCGCCCTCCTGCAGGCCCGCGGCCCCGTGACCGTCTACGGCGTGGACAAGTTCCCGCGCATGGTGGATTACGTGGTGCCCTCCGGCGTGCGCATCGGCGACGCCGACCGCGTGCGCCTCGGCGCGCACCTGGCCCCCGGCACCACCGTGATGCACGAGGGCTTCGTGAACTTCAACGCTGGCACCCTCGGCACCTCCATGGTCGAGGGCCGCATCTCCGCCTCCGTGGTGGTCGGCGACGGCTCCGACGTGGGCGGCGGCGCCTCCATCATGGGCACGCTCTCCGGCGGCGGCATGCAGCGCATCACGCTGGGCGAGCGCGTCCTGTTGGGCGCCAACGCCGGCGTGGGTATCTCGCTCGGCGACGATTGCGTCGTGGAGGCCGGCCTGTACGTCACGGCCGGTACGCGTGTGCAGCTCGGGGACAAGGTCGTGAAGGCGCTTGAACTCTCCGGCGTCGCCAACCTGCTCTTCCGCCGTAACTCGCTCACGGGCGCCGTGGAGGCCCTCCCCCGTGCGACCGGCACGGTGGAGCTGAACGACGCCCTCCACGCCAACTGAGGCCCGCCAGGCTACGCTGGCAGGTATGCGACGCGGAGCCCGATCGGCCCTTGCCCTCGCGGTGTCCGCCCTCGTGATCGGTGGCGGTATCTGGGGTGTGCAGCGGTACATCCATGACAGCCAGGCCCTGGTGGTGGTGCAGTGCGCCACCACCGTGGGCTCGGTGAAGCACACGCTCGATCCCGAGCAGGCGGGCAACGCCGCCACCATCTCCGCCGTCGCTGTGGGACGCGGGCTTCCCTCGCGGGCCACGAGCATCGCGCTGGCGACCGCCTTCCAAGAGTCCAAGCTGCGCAACCTCGACTACGGCGACACGGCCGGGCCGGATTCCCGCGGCCTGTTCCAGCAGCGCCCCTCCCAAGGCTGGGGCACGCAGGCCCAGGTCATGGACCCCGTCTACGCGGCCGGCGCCTTCTTCGACGAGCTCGTCACCTTCGACTACCGCAGCATGAGCGTGACGCAGGCGGCCCAGAAGGTCCAGCGCAGCGCGTTCCCCGAGGCCTACGCCGACCATGAGGACCTGGGCCGCGCCTTCGCCTCCGCCCTCACGGGGCAGTCAGCGTCGGCGCTCACCTGCTCGCTGCGCCGCACCACGGGGGCCGGTTCCGCCGCGGCCGTAGCCAAGCGCATGGAGTCCGAGTACGGCTCCTCGACCTTCTCCCCCAAGGTGCAGGGCGACATCGTCAGCACGCGGGTGTCCTCCACCGAGCAAGGCTGGGCCTTGGCGCAATGGGCCGTGGCCCACGCCCAGGAGGATTCAACGGTCTCCGTCTCCTACGGCGGCCTCACGTGGACGCGCGAGAAGGGCGCCTGGGAGCGCGGCGAGGGGCACGACGGCGCGGGCACGGTGGCCATCCAGCTCGCCTCAGCGGCGGGTCAGGGCTAGGCGGCACGGCGCCGGGCGCGCCGTCCCCACCCCAGCAACAGCAAACGCCGCCGTTCCCACCCTGAGGTGGGAACGGCGGCGTCGTGCTGTGCCTGGGGCGCCGGTGGGCGGGCCGGCAAGGCCCGCCCACCAGCCAATCAGGCCTGCGGGTAATCGCGGGAGGCGTGGCCCGTGTAGAGCTGACGCGGGCGACCGATCTTGCGCTCGGGATCCAGCATCATTTCGCGCCACTGGGCGATCCAGCCGGGGAGGCGGCCGATCGCGAAGAGGACCGTGAACATCTTCTCGGGGAAGCCCATGGCCTTGTAGATCAGGCCGGTGTAGAAGTCCACGTTCGGGTAGAGCTTGCGCTGGATGAAGTACTCATCGCTGAGCGCCTTCTCCTCCAGGCTCATCGCGATGTCGAGCAGCTCGTTGGCGCCCTGCTTCGCGAGGATGTCGTGGGCCGTCTGCTTGATGATCTTGGCGCGCGGGTCGTAGTTCTTGTACACGCGGTGGCCGAAGCCCATCAGGCGGACGCCGTCCTCCTTGTTCTTCACCTTCTCCATGAAGGCGTCCGGCGACACGCCGTCGGCCTGGATGGAGCGCAGCATCTTCAGCACGGCCTCGTTGGCGCCGCCGTGGGCGGGCCCGAAGAGGGCGTTGATGCCGGCCGAGACGGAGGCGAAGAGGTTCGCGTCCGTGGAGCCGACCAGGCGCACCGTGGAGGTGGAGGCGTTCTGCTCGTGATCGGCGTGCAGGATCAGCAGCAGATCGAGGGCCTTGACCATGTCGGGATCGAGCTCGTAGGGCTCGGTCGGCATGCCGAAGGCCAGGCGCAGGAAGTTCTCCACGAGGTTCATGGAGTTGTCCGGGTACAGGAGGGCCTGACCCAGGGACTTCTTGTGCGCGTAGGCGGCGATGACCGGCATCTTGGCCAGGAGGCGAATGGTGGAAAGCTCCACCTGCTCCGGGTCAAACGGGTCCAGGGAATCCTGGTACCAGGTCGAGAGCGCCGAGACGGCCGAGGACAGCACCGGCATCGGGTGCGCGTCGCGCGGGAAGCCGTCGAAGAAGCCCTTGAGCTCCTCGTGCAGCAGGGTGTGGCGGCGGATTTTCTGATCGAAGTCCTCCAGCTCGGTGGCGCTCGGGAGCTCGCCGTAGATGAGCAGGTAGGAGGTTTCGAGGAAGGTGGAGTTCGCCGCCAGCTGCTCGATCGGGTAACCGCGGTAGCGCAGGATGCCCGCGTCGCCGTCGATGTAGGTGATGGCGGACTTGGTGGCCGCGGTGTTCATGAAGCCGGGATCGTAGGTGACGTTCCCGGTCGTCTTGAGCAGGGGCGCGATCGCAAAGCCGTCATTGCCTTCGACGGAGTTCACGATCGGGAGGTCGAGGCTGGAACCCGCGAAATCGAGGCGGGCCTTCGCTTCAGTCATGGATGGTTCTCCTCACGGAGTTTGAATGGTGTGGTGACACCGGTTCTCACCGGCCAATCTAACGCTTGTCAGGGTCCCTGGCGAAAACGGGCCCTCCCCCGGGCGCGCCCGGCGCGCCCCGCCGCGGGCGCGGCGACAGTATCGGGAGGGCCGGGATTCGGCGTGCTGACGCGGCAGGCGCGTGGTCCGTCCACAGCACGACGCCGCGTTTCCCGAACGGTGCTCGGGTCACGCGGCGTCGCTGTGTTGCTGAGTGGGTGGGCGCCTCAGGCGGCCAGGCGGCGGACCGCCTCGGCGATGCGCTCGTCGCTCGCGGTGAGGGCCACGCGCACGTGCCCCTCGCCCTCGGTGCCGTAGAAGACGCCGGGACCGGCCACGATGCCGCGCTCGGCGAGCCAGGCGATGGAGTCCCACGTGCCCTCGCCCCGGCTGCACCACAGGTACAGGCCGGCCTCGGAGTGGGTGATCGTGAAGCCGGCGGCGCGCAGGGCCGGGAGCAGGGCCTCGCGGCGCGCGCGGTACAGGTCCTTCTGCGCCGCGACGTGCGCGTGATCGCCCAGGGCGGCGATCATGGCCGCCTGGACGGGGGCGGGCACGATCATGCCCGCGTGCTTGCGGGAGTTCACGAGCTCGCCCATGAGGTTGGGCGCGCCGGCGATGAACGCGGCGCGGTAACCGGCGAGGTTCGACTGCTTGGAGAGCGAGTAGACGCTGAGCAGATTGCTCAGCTCGCCGCCGCTCACCTCGGGCGCGAGCACCGAGGGGACGCCAGCCTCCCACTCGCCCCAGCCCAGCTCGGCGTAGCACTCGTCCGAGGCCACAACGGCTCCGAGCTCGCGGGCCGCATCAACGCGGGCCCTGAGCTGTTCGGTGGAGAGCACGGCGCCCGTGGGGTTGCCGGGGGAATTGAGCCAGACGAGCTTGACGCGCGAGCGGGTCTCGGGGTCCAGCTCGGAGAGCTCCTCGGCCGCTACGGCCGTGGCGCCGGCCAGCTGCGCCCCGATGTCGTAGGTGGGGTAGGCCACGCGCGGGCGGACCACCACGTCCCCCTCGCCCAGGCCCAACAGCAGCGGCAGCCAGGCCACGAGCTCCTTGGAGCCCACGGTCGGCATGACATCCTCGGTGCTCAGGCCGGTGACGCCGCGGCGGCGCTCGAACCACTCGACGATGCTCTGGCGCAGGGCCAGCGTGCCATGGGTGGTCGGGTAGCCGTGGGCGTCGGCGGCGGCGGCCAGGGCCTCGCGGATGTGCACGGGCGTGGGATCCACGGGTGTGCCGATGGAGAGGTCGACGACGCCGCCCTCGTGCTCGGCGGCCAGCTCGCGGTAGGGCGCGAGGGCCTCCCACGGGTAATCGGGAAGCTTCAGCACGCGCTCAGTGATCCTGGTTCTGCGGCGGCAGGGCGGCGATGAACGCGTGATCGGCGTCGATCTTGCCCATCTTGGCGGCGCCGCCCGGGGAGCCCAGATCGTCGAAGAACTCGACGTTTGCCTTGTAGTAGTCCGCCCACTCCTCCGGGACATCGTCCTCGTAGTAGATGGCTTCGACGGGGCACACGGGCTCGCAGGCGCCGCAGTCGACGCACTCGTCCGGGTGGATGTAGAGGCTGCGCTCGCCCTCGTAGATGCAGTCGACGGGGCACTCGTCGATGCAGGCCTTGTCCTTCAGGTCCACGCAGGGCTGCGCGATGATGTACGTCACGGTGACGCCGACCTCTCCTGGTCTTCGGGTAAAACGAACGCTCACGGCGCGGACGCCGGGCGCTCACATGTCTCCCGCCAGTCTAGTCCCGAGCGCGCAGCGGCAGGGATAAGGGTGTCCTTGCCCACCAAGGGCACCCGCCCCTGCCCCGATACGCTGGAGGGGTGAGCGACCTCTTCGACGCCCTGCGCCCCGGCACCCGCGTGGTGGTGCGCTACCGCCTGACCCCGCCCGAGACCGGGCTGAGCGACGCGCTCGGCGAGCTGCTGTGGGTCCGCGGCGAGGGCGCAGGGCGCCGCATCGGGGTGCTGACCAAGCGCGGCGAGGTGTCCATCGAGACCTCGAGCATCACGCACGCCAAGCCCGTGCCGCCGCCTCCCGCGCGGCTCGCGTCACGCTAGCGATTAGAGAGTTTCAATCACTGGGCGCTTTCCGCCTAAGATGCTGGCATGAACACCGATGAGACGGCCCAGGCGCGCGCCCGCGCCCTCTCCTCCCCCGTCCGTCTGCGGATCCTGCGGCTGTGCCTGCACCAGGCCCGCACCAATAAGGACATCGCCGACGCCCTGGGCATGAACCCGGCGACCACCCTGCACCATGTGCGCACGCTCGTGAACACCGGCTTCCTCGAGGCCGAGCCCGAGCGGCGCGGCAAGCGCGGTGCTAAGGAGGTGCCGTACCGCAGCACCAAGCTCTCCTGGAACACCCCGCTGCCCGACGCGGCGCCCGTGCTGCTGGAGACCTTCCTGCAGGAGGTCAACGGCCTGGCGCCCGACGAGATCCAGGTGATGCGCGTGGGCCTCAAGCTCGGCGAGGAGGACCAGCTCGAGCTGCTCGCCCGCCTGCGCGACCTCGTGGAGGAGTTCGCGAACCGTCCGGCCGGCGACGACGCCGTGCCCACCTCGCTCTTCGTGGCACACCACCTCGACACCTCGGCCGGCTAGTTGTATTGCCCCGCCAGGTTGGGTACGCGGCTGGCGGGGGTGGAGCCCTTGAGTGATGTGTGGCCGCGGTGGTGATTG
>NZ_QQXK01000011.1 GCF_003575975.1 Galactobacter valiniphilus
GCGCAGTCGCACTCGCGAACGCCGCCCACAACGTTTGCCCCTACTCCAATGCAACACGGGGCAACATCGACGTCACCGTCTCGGTCTCCGACGACTGACATGAACTGATTCACACTGACCCCCTGGGCTTTGGATTCAGCGGTTCCCTCGAACACGAGTTGGACGAGGGACCGCATGCTGTCGGGCAAAGACCGCGACACGGCTCGTAGCTGACCGCCCGCTGTCTCCTTTCCGTTCGTTCGTCGCCCGCGGCGAGGAAAAAGGGGTGTCGCGGCGGACGCCGCAACACCCCCCGGAGGGGTCCTCGTAGAGAAATCAGGGCATGGTCAGGACGGCCTTGACCGCCTTGCCAGAGCCGGTGTCGGCGATGGCCTGCTCGATCTGCTCAAACGGGTACGTCTTGACCAGCTTGTCGAACGGGAAGGCACCCGCCTGGTAGAGCGCGACTAGCTGGGGGATGAAGTTCTGCGGAATCGCATCGCCCTCCACGGCCCCGATGACCGTCTTGCCCGCGGCGGAAATCAGCCCGGATGACGACGTCACCGGTTGATGGTGATGGTCGCGGTCACGGCCGGATCCGGCGTCTCGTGGGTGGTGAGACCGTGCTCGGTCTTCTCCCAGTAGTGCGGCCGCACGATAAGCTGCCCCAGCGCCTTGTACGACGCCACCGAGTGCAGCACCCAGTACAGCGGGTTCAGCAGCGCCCACCAGATCAGCGAGAAGTCGCCGCGCTTCCAGGGGCCGAGCATGTTCAGGTACACGATCAGGCTGCTGCCGACGAGGAAGTTTAGCAGCACGAGCACCAGCACCGGCGTGGGGAACAGCGGCTCGACGATCTCGGTGGGAAGCGCCCAGGTGAACACCGTCAGCAACACAAGCGGCAACACCCCGAGGAAGGTGAGCGGGGTCCCGGCGATCAGCAGCAGGAAGCCGATGAACCGCTTCGGCCCGATCCGCCGGATCAAGCGCAGCGGAGAACGCGCGTGGACCAGCGTCGTCTGCATGTATCCCTTGATCCAGCGGCTGCGCTGACGCACGAAGTTCGGGATCGAGGTGTTGGCCTCCTCCATCGTGACCGAGTCGACGATGCCCACCTGGTAGCCCTGTGCGCTCGCCCGGATGCCGAGGTCGGCATCCTCGGTGACGTTGAAGGGATCCCACCCGCCCAGCGTGCGCAGCGCCTCCGTGCGGAAGTGGTTGGACGTCCCGCCGAGCGGGATCGGCAGCGACGACACATCGAGACCCGTGAGCATGTAGTCGAACCAGTACGAGTATTCGAGCGTGAACATCCGGGTGAGCAGGTTCTCGCGCACGTTGAAGTAGTTCAGCGAGGCCTGCATGACCACGGTGTCCTCGGACGCGTTGCGGAATGCGACGACCACCTTCTTCAGCTGCAGGGGGTCGGGGGCGTCCTCGGCGTCGTAGATCACGAGGTACTCGCCGGTCGCGATCGCGAGGCCCACGTTGCAGGCTCGCGGCTTGGTCTGCGGATGACCCTTCGGGACCACGACGACGGTGAAGTTGTCCGGGGTCGGCGATGCCTCGATCGCCGCTCGCGTCTCGTCGTCCTCTTCTTCCACGAGGATGAGGATCTCGAGCTTGTGAGCGGGGTAGTCCAGGGCGCCGAGGTTGGTCACGAGCTGATGGACGATGTTCGCCTCGCGGAACACCGGCACCAGCACCGTGTAGGTCGGCAGCTCGTCGTCGGTGAGCGCCTCGATCTCTGCCGGGTCGATGCGGTCCGCCAGGTCGTATCGCGCTCCCGAGAGGGAGACGTGGAACTTGAACGCCGTGGCGATGAGGAACACCACACTCACCACCAGCAGGGTCACGATCACCATCGGGCGCCATGCCGCCACCAGGGCGGTGACGTACAGCACCGTCGCGACGATCAGACCGATCCCCTGGGAGCGGGTCAGCACCGTGCGGGCGGACAGCAGCGGGGCGCGCTCCCACAGGCCCAGTGAGGCCTCGTACGCGATGTGCTCGGGGATCTCGATCGTGCGCACGGACATCAGAACGGCCATCCTCTCAGTAGTGCCTGCATCCACTGATCCACCGGCCGGTAGATCAGGAACGCCGACGTCCATCCGGTCACGAGCAGCACCACGGCACCGAGCCGCAGGGTCCAGCGGGTGCGGAGACCGTGGACCCCTACCGGTGCGATGGCGACCATCGCGAGCAGCACAAGCAGGAACGCGGTACCGGAGGACCCGGTCGGCAGGACACCTGCGAGCGACATGAGTACGATCGATCCCATCAGCAGAGCCGGCGCGACAGCGGCCACGGGGCGGCGCCGCAAGAAGGCGAGCACCACACCGCCCGCCGACGGGACGAAATAAAGCCAGGCCCAGGGCTGCGCGAAGAACGTCCGTGTGCGCTCGACCTGCTCCGGCGCGAAGCCGACGTGGAGCACGTCGACGGCAAAGAGCGGGTCGGAGAGGAAGACCACGCCGAGGATCGTGACGGATCCGAATGCGGCGACGGTCGGGAAGGCCAGCGTCAGCGCCGTGCCGGCGCGCGAGCCCCGCCGTGAGTGGGGTAGGAACGGCGCGACGCAGGCGGCGATCAGGATCGAGAACGCGAACGCCGGTGCCGTTAGCGCCGCCGCCGCAAACAGCAGGCCCGCGCGGAAGCCGGCCTGAGTGTTCGCGAAAACGACGAACCGGACGAGGTCGATCATCCCCAGCGCGAACAGCGCGAGGCCGAGGAAGACCTCAAGGTTGGTCGTCGCGAGAAAGGCGAACAGCGGCGTGCCGCCCACGACGAGGACCAAGGCGATCGCGTCGATCCCGGTCTGTCGCTGTCGCCGCGACCATTCGACAAGCCGCTGCAGGAGGAACCCCGCCACCAACGCGCCGACGGCGCCGAGCCCGACGGCACCGCCCGGCACGACAACCGCCAGAAGGGTCGTGATGGGCGGATAGAGCATCCCGACCGTCTCCACCGAGACCGGCCGGGCGAGGATCTCGTGGGCGGTCGCCACCAGGGAGGCGTTCGCCGTGGAGTTCTGCAGGTAGCCACCTCTGGCGGCATCAAGAAGCAGAACAAGCACGATGAAGGGCAGCGCCAGGACTCCGCGAAGCAGCCACCGTCGCCAAGAGGAGATCGGGAACTTCGGGACACGTCCGGTTCCGTCGCCTTCGCGGCGACGGGGACGTGACGTCATGGAGCGGCGCTGCAGGGATCGGGGTACCTCCGCAGTCACGGTCTCACTGTACGGGAGGAAAACCTGGTGGTCGCCCGTTTTTGGCAAAATATGTAGACCGGTCTATTCGTCATTCCATGGCATCCAAGGGAGACCTGACGAAGGCACGGCTGGCAGAGTCCATGCTCGAGCTCATCCAGACCAGCGGCTACAGCGGCACGGGCCTGAACGCGGTGATGGAGCACGCCGCCGCGCCGAGGGGATCGGTCTACTTCCACTACCCCGACGGCAAGGAGGGTATAGGCGTTGCGGCAGTCGAACTGGCCGCGAAGCAGTTCGAGGGGCTGATCCGGGAGGCTGCCGAGACGGCCGGTGGCGCGGCGGGCGCGGCACGAATCACGATCGAGACCCTTGCCGGGATCGTGCACGAGAGCGGGTACCGGCTGGGCTGCCCGGTGTCGGTGGTCACGCTGGAGATGGGCACCGAGAGCGACCGCCTGCGTGAGGCCTGTGCCTCGGCCTTCGAGTCGTGGATCGCCCCGACCGCGGGGCTGCTCGAGGCCGAGGGCCTCAACGCCGACGACGCGCAGTCGCTCGCCACCGTCGTGATCTCGATGATCGAGGGGTCCATCATCGTCTCCCGTGCGATGCGCAGCACCGCCCCGTTGAGCTCGACCGCCGACGTCGTCGCCGACCTCATCGCCCAGCGCTCCGCCGCGGCGGGAGCGACGCGGTGACCCCGCGTAACGCCTTGATCTTCGGAGCCTCGGGGCTGATCGGGCGCCACCTCATCCTGGCCCTCGCCGCGGCGGGCGCCGAGGTCACGGCCGCCGTCCGCACCGCGGCATCCGGCGCGCGCGTCGAGCGCTGGCTGCGCGAGCACGGCCTCACCCGCAGCATCCGCACGACGATCGTCGACTTCGACGCCCCCGAGATCGTCCCCGGTGGCGCCGCGGCGTTCGCGGCAATAACCGAGATCCACAACTGCGCCGGGTCATTCCGATTCGGGATGACCGCCGCCGAGGCACGCGATGCGAACGTCGGCATCGTGGAGCAGCTGATCGACTTCGCCTCGGGCCTGCCGCAGCTGCAGCGCGTCGTCCACATCTCCGGCTACCGCGTCGGCGGACAGGATCCGGCGGCCGTCCCGTGGTCCGACGCCCAGCGCGCCAAAACCTACCGCGAGCTCGGCGCGTACGAGGCGTCGAAGGTCGAATCCGACGCGATCTTCCAGGCGCTGGCTGCGGAGCGAGGCGTCCCGTGGACCATCGTCAACCCGGCTACCGTCATCGGCGACAGCGCCACCGGTGAGACCGACCAGCTCGTCGGGCTGGCCTCCACGGTCGAGCAGCTCTGGGCCGGAAGCGCATCGGCCCTTCCGGCCGACGAGGGGCTCTTCGTCCCCGTGCTCACGGTCGACTATCTGGCGGCGTTTATGGCGGCCGGCGCCGTCGATCCGGTCGCGGCGGGGCAGGCGTACTGGACGCTCGACGACGCCAGCCCGCCGCTGGCCGACATGCTCACGCTCGTCGGCCGCCACCTCGGCGCCGAGGTGCCGCAGTTGCGGCTGCCGGTCAGCCTCATCCGGCGACTGCCGCGGTGGCTCACCCACGCAGACCCGGAGACCCTCACCTTCATGTCGACCGACCGCTATCCGACGCGCTCGGCCATCGAGCTCGCCGAGCGACACGGGATCGCGATGCCCGACGTTCAGGTGTCGCTCGAGCGCTGGGCCGACCACCTCGCCGCGCACCGCTTCGGCGCCGCCCCGGGCGGCGACCGGCGGTTCGTCGACGCGGGCGGGGTGCGCACCTTCGAACTCGGCACCGCCGGATCCGGCTGTCTGATCCTGCCCGGGCTGCCGGTCAACGCCGACACGTGGGCGCAGGTGGCGTCGCAGATCGGCGCGCGCGGTCGATCTTCCGGGGCTCGGTCTCAGCGGCGGTCGCGGCATCGCCGACTGGGAGACGTGGCTGCCCGCGGTGCTGGGCGAAGAGCCCGTAGACCTCATCGGCCACTCCATCGGCGCGGGCGCGGCGGTGACAGCCGCAGAGCAATTCCCGGATCGAATCCGCTCGCTCCCGCTGATCGCCCCCTTCTTCCTACAGGTCGCGGTGGGGCCCGCGATGAGGCTACGCCCCCTCGTGCGCACCTATCTGCGGCATGCCGACGCGGCGCGGCTCTCGCGACAGCTGACCGGATCGGAAGGGAACGCGAACGCCCTGGAGAGCAGTGCCCAGGACCTGCGCCGAACGAGTGCCGGGCACGTGGCCCAGTACCTCGCCCACGCCGGATCGACGCGCTGGCGCGCGGAACTGCGGGAGGCGCTGGCGCGCTTCGCCGGCCCAGTGCGGATCATCACGGGAAGCGCAGATCCGCTAGCCCCGGACGCCGTTACGCAGTTCGCATCACGTCCGAACGTCGAGCTGATCTCACTGCCGGGCGCGGGGCACCATCCACAGTTGACGCACGCCAGCGAGCTCGCGGGCCTGCTGCACAAGTAGGCGCACAGGGCCAGGCCGAGCAGCAGGCAGGCCCGGCGTCAGCCTCGCCCAGACGGCGAACTCGAAATACGGGCTGTTCAAATCCTCGGTGCAGTCGGCAAACGGACCGCAGGCGCGGAATCCCTGCTTCACATAGAGGACGCGGGCAGGCGCGAAGTAGTCCTCCGTGCCCGACTCGCGCTTGACGTCGCGGATGCTTCGGGTGCGGCACTCCGCCAGGATCGCCGCGAGCACGGCACCTGCCACACCGCGACCGTGGGCCCATCCGCTCGTGCGCATCGATTTGAGCTCGCCCATGGTCGCGTGGTGCTGCTTCAGGGCGCCGATGCCCAGCAGCTCGCCGCTCTGCGGGTCGCGCGCGGTCCAGAAAGTGATGCTCGGATGGGCGAGGGCCTCAGGATCGAGCGCGTGGACGCCCTCTGCAGGCGACGTCGCGATGATGGTGGGCACGCTAATGACTCCAAGCGAGCCGAGAGCGTCGTTGAGGACTTCGAGGAATGCGGCACGCATATTGAAGTTCGAGCTGCTACTGGAAGCGAGGATAGTGATGGCGATGATGTTCGAGACGAGGCCGATGATGCCGAAGATGAGCAGTTCGCCCGCGGATACTTCCGGCGGTTCGAACAGTCGCCGGATGCCTTCGGCTGCGGCGTAGGTTCCTGCTGCTCATCACCGAAGTCGATCGGACGCTCCGGACCAGCATTTAGCAACACGCCCTAGATCCGCGCCCGGGGTTCGAGGCGTGAACTTCCACGATACGGATGCAAGATTCCGCATCCTAGGAAAGTAGTGAAGCGGATCACACCCACCCAGGTCAATGGCGCGTCACGTTCACGGGCCCGTGGTCGGACCGTTCGGCCCGCCCACGGCGGGCCGGCAACGGGCGCCAGCCACGCGCCGTCGGGCCTTTGAGGCCCTGCACGACGACGCCCCGGTCACCGTGAGGTGACCGGGGCACCGTGGGTGCGGGGAGGCTCAGCGCTGGGAGGCGCGGTAGCCGGCCGCACGGGCGGCTGAGGCCGAGGCGAAGCACTCCTCCGGGTTCGTGCGGTCATAGAACGCGCCGCTCGGCACGTGATGGATCATCGAGCTTCCGTTGCCCTTGATCGGGTATCCGGAGGGGCAATCCCACCCGGTCGCAGCCACGGAGGCAGGCTTCTTCTTGGCCTTCTTCACGACCTTGAGCGTCTGGGTCTTGGAGACCGAGGCCTTCTTGCCCTTGTAGACGTAGCTGACCTTGGTCGTCACCTTGTAGGTTCCGGCAGCGAGCTTGGCCGAGGACTTCGCCTTGACGACGGTCTTGGAGCCCTTCTTCACCGTGATGACGGCCTTGACCTTGCTCACGCCCTTCGCCTTGGCGAAGGAGGGCTTGACCTCGGCCTTCGCCGCACCGGAGACGGTCTTCGTGGGGATGGTCTTGATGGTGACGGGCTTGGCCTTGATCGCCGTCACGACGTGCACGGCACTCGGGGCGGGCGCTGCGACGGCCGGGGCCACGCCGCTCAGGGCGAGGCCGAGGCCGGCAGCTGCGGCAACAAGGGCGCGGGGAATCAAACGCATGGCGTTCCCTCGGGGGTGCGGGGGCGGGGTGAAGGCGGGTCCATCGGACCCACCCTGGCGCCCTGGCCAGGCCCGCGCCGTCGGGCCACCCCCGTCCGGGTGAGCGGCGGGCCAGCCGGATTGGCTCAGCCGCGCGTCACCCGCTCGCGCTGCTGCCAGCCGGCCGCGAGATAGTCGGCGGCCTGCGCCTCGGGCACCACGGTCCAGACCGTCTCCCCACCCTCCTGCCACAGCTCGTCGAGGGCGGCCTCGACCAGGGCGGCGCGCGTGGACGCGGCGATCTCCACGCCGCCCACGGGGAGCACCTCGCTGATGGCGCCGCCCTCCTCGTCGTCGTAGCGCCAGCGGATGCGCGCGGCCGGCTTGGCGAAGACGGAGAGCTCGATGACGTCGTAGTCACCCAGCGGCGCCTGCGAGAGCACGCCCTCGGCGGGCAGGCTTCCCGTGCGCGTCACGTCCTGCGGCGCGGCCTCCAGGACCATCCAGCCGTCGTTGCCGTCCGCGGCCGGGCGCCAGGACTCCCCCGGCTCGCCGTCGGACAAGAGGGTGAAGTGTTCCCGCCATGACTGCATGCTCGTGCATCCTCCCGGTATCGCGCGGCGTCGTCGCCGCTCCGCCCGCGCTCGATGCGTGGGGGCGGTCCTTGTGGCCACGCGGATCGCATGTCGCTCACGCCAGAGGCTACGCCCGGCCGGCGCCCAGGGCCTTCCGCTGCGCGGGTGGTCAGGCCACCATGGATCCTTGCCCACCGCGGCGGCTGGGACGGGGCCGCCACCCTTCGACAACCCCTGAACGTTCTCTTTCAGAACGCCCTTCCCGTACCCCGGGTTCGCGGCCGCTCGGGTCCCGTGAGCAATCTTGGGTAGATACCTTTCGGATCTTTGAGTTTGTCGTTTTCGAAAGTACCATGAGGTGTCTTGCCCCCCCTCAGAGCCCCCTGGAGCACCGTGCCGCAGATCATCGGGAGTGATGTCTCCTCCCTGCGGCATGTCAACAGGGACGGGGCTTTGCAGCATCTGCGGCGCACTCCCGACTCGGTCTTCACGGCGTCGGACATCGCCGACGGTTTGGGGCTCTCCAGGCCCACCGCGGCGCGCCTGCTGACGGAGCTTTCCGAAAGTGGCTGGGCCACGCTCGAACTCGCCCACAGCGGATCCGCCGGCCGCCCCACGCGCACCTTCACGATCAATCGGCGGCGCCGCCTCGTCGCGGCGCTCGACCTCGGCGCCAACAACCTGCTCGCCGCCGTCGCCGACCTGTCGGGCACCGTGCTGCGCCGCCACTATGCCCCCCACGGGCACCCCGGTTCGGCGGAACTCATGGCACAGCAGGCCGCCGCGGCGCTGCTGCGACTCGTGGAGGAAGAGACCGGGCCGCACGGCGGCCTCAGCTCCGTGGTCGTGAGCCTGCCCGCCACGGTGGACCGGGACGGCCGGATCCTGCCCTGGTCCGATTCGCCCGCCTGGGCCACGGCCGCCCTTCCCTCCCTGCTCGGCGAGCTGCTCCAGGAGCTGCCGGGCCTCCGCCTGCGTTTCGAGGGCGTGCCGTTGGCGGCCGCCGAGGCCGAGCTGCAGCACGGAGAGCTCCAGGCCGGCGAGGACGCCGTGTTCGTCCTGGCCGGTGACATCACGGGCGTCGCGCCGCTCATCGAGGGACGCCCCTACCGCGGAGCGACCGGTGCGGCCGGCGCCATCGGCGGGCTCGACTCCGTGGATTGGCGCGCGGCCACCGCCGCCGTGCTGGAGGAAACCGGCGCACAGACTTTGGACGAGCTCGTGGCCTCCGGCCTCGCGGGCGACTCCGACGCCGCAGCGGCACTGAGCCGCTACGCGGAACATCTCGCACCGGGAGTGGAGGTCCTCGTTCGGGCCTTCGACCCGGCGCGGCTGGTGCTGGGCGGATGCCTGGCACCGGCACAAGAACTCGTCCTGGGCCCCTTGGGGGCGGCACTGGGACGGACGCTCGGCACCACACCAACCATGGTGTGCGCCAGCGTTGACCACGTCGACGCGCCGATGCTCGGGGGACTCTCGGCCGCGCTCGATCACGTCGAGTGGGGCACTCCGTGACCCCACCCATCCCCCAAGGAGACAGCGTGTCCGACCTCGATGGCAGCGCAGTAGCGTCGCTCCGTCGCCTCAACGGCTCGAAGGTGCTCTCGGTGCTGCGCGCCGAGGCCTACCGCAAATTCACCGTGCGGGAGATGTCGATCGCGACCGGCCTCTCGCGCCCCACGGTGGGCCGCCTGCTCGACGACCTCGTCGAGGCCGGCTGGGCACAGAGCGCCGAGGGCCGCCCCGGCGCCACGGGCCGCCCCGCTCGCCGCTACTCCTTCAACCGACTGCGGGGGCTCATCGCCAGCCTGGATGTCGGGTACGCGGGCGTGGGCATCATGATCACCGACCTCGTGGGCAGCGAACTCTCCTGGACCATGGAGTGGGGCCTTGCCCTCGAGACGGTCGAGAGCTGCATCGATCACGTCATGCCCCTGTTCTCGCAGAAGCTCAGCGAGGTGAGCGCCGACCTCGGCCTGGACGAGGACCTGCCGGTGCTCGCCGTCTCGCTCTCCGCGCCGGTCATCCCCGATGCCGACGGCGTCCACGTCGACACACTCTCCACGGTCAACGGCTGGAGGGGCGGGTCGTTTGTCCCCACACTGCGCGAGCGCTTCGGGGACGTGCCCATCCTGGTGAACAACGACATCCTGCTCTCGGCCGAGGCCGAGCTGCACTTGGGTGCGCTCTCCACCTCGGACCAAGGGATGTTCTGCTTCCTCGCGTGGTTCTCCTCCATCGTGCTCATCCACGAGGGACAGGTGCATCGCGGCAC
This sequence comes from Galactobacter valiniphilus, assembly GCF_003575975.1. Taxonomy (GTDB): domain Bacteria; phylum Actinomycetota; class Actinomycetes; order Actinomycetales; family Micrococcaceae; genus Galactobacter; species Galactobacter valiniphilus. Next base: position 10,042 of record NZ_QQXK01000011.1, read on the forward strand.
CTTCAACCTGGCGGGCGACGTCGGCTCGCTGCCCGAGTATCGCTGGCCCGACGTCATCGTTGAGGCCCTCGAGTCCTCCGGCTTCAATCATCCGGCGTCGGTGGGTCGCATGCTGGAGGCAGCGGCCAACGGCCACGAGGCGGCGCAGGACGGCATCCGCAGCGTCGGTCAGGGGCTGGCCCGCGGCATCGCGGACGTGGCGGCCATGTGGGACCCGGACACGATCGTGTTCGCCGGTCAGCTCTCCACGGCACCCGATCTCCTCTTCGAACCGATTGAATCGGGCCTGCGGGCGCTTGGCAGCGAGGACTTCGAGCTCCTGCGGGCCGAGGTCGACCCCGAAAAGGGCAGCTGCCTCGGCGGCGTGATCAAGGCGCTCGACGCCATCGACTGGACGGTGTGAGGTTTAACCCCCCATGACTTCGATTGACACCAGCGACGTCGCCACCCTGCGACGCCTGAACGCCCAGACCACTCTCGATTGCCTGCGCCAGGAGCCCACCACGTGGTTCACGGTGCGCGAGCTCGCGATCTCCACCGACCTCTCCCGCCCCACCGTCTCCCGTGTCCTCGAGGACCTCGAGCAGGCCGGCTGGGTGCTGTCCATGGCGGGCCAGCCGGGCGGCACCGGTCGCCCGGCGCGCCGTTTCTGCTTCAACGGCGGCGCCGGCCTCATCCTCTCGGTCGACGCTGGCCTCTACTCGTTCAACGTGATGGTCTCGGATCTGGCCGGCACCCCGCGGGCGGAACTCACGGAGCGCCCCCCGCTGATCTCCACGAGCGAGGAGTTTGTTGCCCACTTCAAGGACATCGCCGAGCGGTGCCTGGCCGAAGCGGGCCCCGACACCCCCCTGCGCGCCATCACCATCGGCCTGCCCGGCCCGGTGGACGCCAACGGCAAGCTGCGCGTCTCGGTGACGACTCCGGAGTGGACCGGCCTCGACGTGGCCGACGGCATCCGCGCGCTGTACCCGGAGGCGAGCCTCCTCGTGGGCCGTGACGGCGAGTTCGACACTCTCGCAGAGCTCACCTCCGGTTCCCTGCAGGGGGTGCAGACCGCCGTCCATGTGACGTTCTCCGATCGCTGCCGCGCCACGCTCGTGGTGGGTGGCAAGATCGTGCGCGGCGCCCACGGCCTCGCCGGATCCTGCCCGCAGCCGCACGGTGTTGGCGAGAACATGACCGCCTCGTGGACCCCGCTGCGGGACCTGATCTACGGCGACCACCCGCGCCAGCGGATGTCCGAGATCATCGCCGCGGCCCAGGAGGGCTCGGCCTCGGATATTGATGTGCTGACGCGTTACGCCGAGGCCCTCGTGCCGCGCGTTTCCTTCCTGGTGCGTGCGGTGGCCCCCGAGGTCCTCGTGCTGGGCGGGCAGATGCTGGCCCTGCCGGAGATCGCTCTCCCGCCGCTCGAGGGAGCCGTTCGCGAGGCTGCAGGTCTGGATCACGGCAACGAGCTCGACCTCACGCGCGTGCCCGAGGTGCGCCTGGCCCACTACCGCTCGGCTCATGCCGGACCCATGGGCGGCATCTACGCCGCGCTGGCCGCCATCGACTGGACGGTCTAGTCCCCCGTCTGGTGCCCGACGCCGCCCGCTCGCCTCAGGCGAGCGGGCGGCGTCGTCGGGTTGGCTGAGGTGAGCACCCGGCTCCGCGCCGCGAGCCTCGGACGAGGGGCGCCGGGCGGGTGCCCGGTGGGCACCCGCTCGAGGCGGGCCGGGGCTCAGGCGGGAGCGGCCGCCGTCGCGCCCTGGGCCGCGCCGCCCGTGCGGCGGGCGACCAGGATCCCCAGCCCGGCCAGCACGGCGGCCAGGCTCAGGATGAGCACGAGCGGTCCGAACTCCTCGCCCCGCTGGAGCGTGCCGAGCGCCGCGAGGCCGAGCGCGGAGCCGGTGGAGTCGGCGATGTTCAGCGCCGCCGAGTTGAAGCCCTGCGCGCGCACGGGTGAGAGGCGGATGACCATCGTGGACAGGCGGGGGTAGGCCAGGCCCATGCCGAAGCCGCCCACGCCCCAGAGCACCACCACGAGCGGCACCGGAGCGCTGGCGGCGATGGCGCCGGCCACGGCCGCGAGGCTCGCGAACACGACGAGGACGGCCGAGGTCAGCAGCGCGCGATCGCCCGCGGCCTGCAGGAAGCGGCCCTGCACCCACGAGGCGAGCGCCCAGGCGACCGCCGCGGCGGTCAGCGCGAGGCCCGATTGCGAGACGTCGAGGCGGTAGTGCGTATTGAAGATGAGCGGGAGGTAGGCCTCGGCCCCGAAGTACGCGGCGGCGATGACGGCGCGGAGGATCACCGCGCTCGGCAGGCCGCGCGAGAGACGGTAGGCGCCGACGGGGAGCAGCGGCCGCAGCAGGAAGGCCACGAGCACGAGCGCTCCGATGAGCACCGCCGGGCCCCAGCCGGCCCGCGAGCCGAGGGTCCCCAGGGTGAGCACGGCGGCGGCGATGACGGCGGCGCGCAGCAGGTCCGGCGCGAGCGCGCGGGCGGTGGCGGGGGCTTCCGCTGGCTGCTCCCCTGCGGCCTCCGCCGCGGCCGGCCCGGATCCCAGCCGCGCGAGCGAGGGAAGCATGAGCACCACGGCGATCGCGACGAGCGCCACGACGCCGAGGAACACCCAGTGCCAGGAGGTTGCCTGCGCCACCACACCCGCCAGGTACGGGCCCACGAGCGAGGGAAGCACCCAGGCCGCCGCAAACAGGCCGAAGACCCTGGCGTGCAGGATCGGCGGGTAGAGGCGGGCCACGAGCACGTAGATCGTCACGTTGATGGCGCCCGCGCCGAAGCCTTGGAGGATGCGGCCGATCGTGAACGTGAGCATGTCGGGCGCGAGGCCGCAGACGATGAGGCCGGCCGTGAACAGCGCCACGCCCGTGTAGAAGGGCCCGCGCGGCCCGGTGCGATCCGACCAGCCGCCGGCGCCGACCATGCCCACGATGCCCGTGGCGAGCGGCGCCGCCATGGCCAGGGCGTACACGCCCTCGCCGTGCAGGTCACGGGTCACGACCGGCATGATCGTGGCCACCGCGAGCGCCTCGAAGGCAGCCAGGAAGATCAGGGCGAAGGAGCCGAGGGTCGTGAGCAAGAGGCCACCCGCAAACGGGCTGCTCGGCTCAGGGCGTGCGGGCGATGGCAGGGGCAGGGCAGACACCCTCAAAAGTCTACGGGCGACGACGGCGCTAGGCTTGTCCGGGCCCTCCCACCCCTCGGGGCCAGCTCCCGCTCCTTCGGAAGGAACCGTCCCCATGCCGGACGCCGGATTCGCCTCCGCCCTGCTCCCCCTCATGCTCACGTGGGTCATCGGCATGATGTCCCCCGGGCCGGACCTCTTCCTGGTTATCCACCGCTCACTGGCGGGCTCCCGGCGCGAGGGCATCGCCGCGGCCGCCGGCATCGCGAGCGGCGTGGCACTGTGGCTCGTCGTGGCCTTCACGGGCCTGGCCGCCGTCATGACGGCGTTCCCGCCCATCACCGTGATCCTGCAGGTGGCCGGCGGCCTCGTGCTGATCTGGATGGGCATCGGCACGCTGCGCGCGTGGCTGGCCCGGCGCGGCCGGGCCGCCGAGGAGGGTGAAACGCCCGACGCAGCGGGGCGGCTGGGCGTGGGCGCCTCCTTCCGCCGTGGCCTCCTCACGAACCTCGCCAACCCGAAGTTCGTCATCTACATCTCGGCGGTGTTTGCGCCCTTCATCGCGGCGCAGCGCCCGCTCTGGCAGACGATCTTCCTGCTGGTCCTGCTCGTCGTGACCACGGTGGGCTGGTTCTCCGTCATCGCGGCACTGGTGGGGCACCCCAAACTGCGCTCGGCGGTCTCCCGCTGGACCAACACCCTGGACGCCGTGGCCGGCGTGGTCTTCATCCTGCTCGGCCTAGGCTTTGTAGTGCTCGCGGCCGTGGAGCACTGGCCCGGGGCTTAGCGCCCGCTCAGGCCAGCGTCGAGGCGAGCTGCGCGGGCGTGAGCTCGCGGTCGGCGAAGACGAGCCGGATGGCCTCCGGGTCCGGGTTGCCGGCGTCCGGGCCGCGGTGCTGCAGGGTCATCCCGAGCTTGCGCGCCACGGCGGCCGAGGCCTCGTTGTGTTCAAGCAGGAACGCGACGATGGGCAGCTCTGGGCGCACCTCGAGCGCCCGCCCCATTGAATGGCGGGCGAGCTCCGTGGCGAGGCCGCGCCCCTGCGCCTCCGGGGCAAAGCGGTACCCGAGATTCCAGAAGGCGCCGCCGGCGTCCTCCGAGCCGCGTACATCGCAGCCGCCGTGGCCCAAGAGCGCACCGCTCTCCGGGTCCCGCGCCACATAGCTACCGAGGCCGTGAAGGTCCCATGCCTCGGCGCGGGCCTGAATCCAGGCGCGCGTCGTCTCGAGATCGGTGAAGCGCCCGGAAGGAAGGTGCGTCCACACGCGCGGATCGGAGTACAGCGCGTGGATCTCCTCCAGGTCCTCGAGCGAGGTGGGGCTGAGCTGCATCTGCGCCGTGCGTTCGATCATGGCTCCCAGCCTGTCACGCTCCCCCGACGCCTCGGCTCCCCGTGACGCGCATCAGCCGCGCGCCGTTCTCCCAGAGCACGGCGCGCATCCAGGAGTCGCCGAAGCCCCAGGCCGCGAGCGCACCGAGCTGGTGGGCGTAGGGGTGCGGGATGTTCGGGAAGTCGCTGCCGAGGACGATCTTCCCCGGCATCGCGGCCCACCGTTCGAGCACCGCCTCCGGCACGGGCGCGAGCGCCTGCGAGTAGTCGGTGCCGACCATCGTGGTGTCCAGGTGCACGCCTGGATACTCCTCGGCGAGGTCGGTGAACTCCGCGTACTCGGGCATGCCGGCGTGGGCGATGACCAACACAAGCCGCGGGTGCGCCTCGAGCAGCCGGCGCACCGGCGCCGGGCCGGTGTGCGTGCCACCGTGCGGTCCCGAACCGGCGTGGATCACCACGGGGACCTGCGCCGCCTCGATCAGGCCCCACGCGCCGTCGAGCATTCCCTGATCCGGCGCGAACTCCCCCACCTGCACGTGGACCTTGAAGATGCGCGCGCCGCCCTCCAGGGCGGCGCGCACCGTGGCCTCGGCCTCGGGCTCGGCGAAGAAGGTCGCCGAGGGCACCGCCTGGGGGTGCGCGGCGGCAAAGCCGGCCGAGTACTCGTTGAGCCAGCCGGCCATCCCGGCGCGGTGCGGGTAGTTGAGCGTGGGGTAGGCCGCGACGCCGAGCGCGCGCAGCGTCTGAACGCGCTCGGCCTCGGGCATCCGGTAGTGGATGGGCCAGGGTGCCGCACCGAACTCCTCGCCCACGCGGTCGAAGAAGCCCCAGACCTTGGAGAGCACGTTCTGCGGCATGAAGTGCACGTGAACGTCGGCGAGGCCCGGGATCCCGAGCGCCTCCAGGTAGGCGGGGATCCGCGCGTCTGAGGTCGGGCCGGGCGTCGTGAACTCCGCGTCAAGCATGGGCCCACTCTAGGCTTGACGCTTTCCCACGAAAGGACCACCGTGACCGGCTTCGTTCCCCTCGCCCCCGACCACGCCCCGGCGGCCGCCGCCCTCTGGGAGGAGGCCGGGCTCGTGCGACCGTGGAACGATCCGCGCGGCGACTTCCTGCGCGCGGTCCAGGGTGGAACCTCCGCGGTCCTCGGCCTCCTGGACGGCGGCGAGCTGCTGGCCACAGCCATGGTGGGCACGGACGGGCACCGCGGCTGGGTCTACTACGTGGCCGTCGCCGCCTCGCGGCAGGGAACGGGCCTGGGCCGCGCCGCCATGGAGGCCGCGGAGGCCTGGCTGCGCGAGGCCGGCGCCCCCAAGGTCCAGCTCATGGTGCGCTCCACCAACGAGCGCGTGCTCGGTTTCTACGAGCGCCTCGGCTACGCCGATCAGTCCACGAGCGTGCTCGGCAAGTTCCTCGACCCCGAGCTCGAGGCGCTGCGCCGCCGGGGCGCCTAAGCCGCCCCCGCCTGCCTTCAATCCCGCACTTTTCGTTGTATCCCGCCCCAAAGGGGCGGGATACAACGAAAAGTGCGGGATGGGGGACGCGCACGGCCCCCAGCGCGACGGCGGGTGTGCAGCTTTCCGACGCCCAGCACGACGGCGGGCGGCCGGGTTCAGCGCGCGTCGTAGGCGGCGCGCGCGGTTTCGATCTGGGGGTAGTTGCCGACGGCCCACTCGGCCAGGGCCACGGCGGGGCCGATGAGCGTGCGGCCCACGGCGCTGAGCTCGTACTCCACGCGGGGCGGGACCTCGGCGTACGCCGTGCGGGTCAGCAGGCCGTCGCGCTCGAGGTTCTTGAGGGTCAGCGTGAGCATGCGCTGCGAGATCCCGGGGATGTGCTGGTGCAGGGCCGTGAAGCGCAGGGGGCCGGCGTTCAACGTGGCGATGATGAGCAGCGACCACTTGTCCCCCACGCGGGAGAGCACCTCGCGGATCGCCTTGGCGTCGGTGCCCGGCGCGTTGCACGAGCCCTCGTACGCGCTGCGGGCCTCCGCGCCCGGGCAGCTCAGGGTCGGGGCGGTGTCCTGGGTGGCGCTCATGGCGCTGTGGCTGCGAGGTCCACGCACACGGATGTGCGCGTGTGGCACACATCCGTGTGCCTTTTGTGCGCCCCACTTTACTCACTCATCATGGGGTTACTTACTGATCGTCAGTATTGCACGGACGCGCATCACACCCCCTGGAGGAACCCCTTGCTCATCGCCTATTGGATCGTCGCCGGTCTGCTCGCCCTCGCCATGCTCGCCTCCGGCGGCATGAAGGTCATCAAGCCGAAGACCGCCATCGTGGAGGGCGGCATGGGCTGGGCCGAGGACTTCACCCCCGGCATGATCAAGTTCATCGGCATCGCCGAGGTGCTCGGCGCGCTGGGCCTCGTGCTGCCGGTGCTGACCGGGGTGGCCCCGGTCCTGGCCCCCATCGCCGCCGTGGCCCTGGCCGTGGTCATGATCGGCGCCGTGGTGGTGCACGTGCGCCGCAAGGAGCCCGCGGCCCCCGCGCTGGTCCTGGCCGCCGTGTCCGTCGCCGCCGCGGTGCTCGGCTTCCTCGCCGTCGCCTGAGCCGTACCCCCCACGCAGAAGGTCCCGACCGGCTATGCCGGTCGGGACCTTTGCATCACTCGCACCCTTGAGGTGTCACTGACACTACGGAGCCACCCTGAAAGGTGGCTGTGCGTCACCTCCACGTAGCTCAGGAGTTCGATAAACTCCCGGTGGATCCGTGGGCCGAGCCCGATTCCTCGCCTTCCGGCAGCGCCCCGCAGCGCGGGCACGCGGCGACGGCGGGCCGCTCGGTCAGGGCGCCGCAGGCCGGGCACACGCGGTCCAGCCAGCACACGGGATCTCCGCCCATCTCGTCCTCCATCACCCCAGTTCACGCCGCCCTGGGTGGCATGGCAAGGGCTGGGTTCCACGGACGACGCCGCCGCTTCACCGCGCGTTCACCTCTCGCCCCGGCGGGCGTCACCCTCGCCCACTTGGCTAGAGCGCATGTCATCTCAGCCCCGCGCTTCGGCCCCCACCGCTCCGGCCCTGGTCCCGACCGTCCTGGCCGCCACCCTCGCGCTCGTCCTCCTCCCAGCCCCGCTCGCGGCGGCCGCACCCGCCGCGCCCGCCTCAGCGGGCGCCGTCGTGCCGGTCATCAACGAGGTGGAGTCCAACGGCGACGACACCGATTGGGTGGAGCTCGGCAATCCGGGCGACGCTCCCCTGGACGTCTCCGGGCTGATCCTCACCGACGCCGAGCCGGCCAAGAAGGACCATGCCTACACGCTGCCCGCCGGCAGCGTCATCCCGGCCAAGGGCCTGCTCGTCGTGGACGGCATCCAGGGTGATCGGCCCGGCTTCCCGTTCGGCCTCGGCGGCGAGGACTCCGTGCGGCTCTACTCCGCCGGGAAGGACGTCAAGGCCACGGACGCCTCGCCGCTCGTCGAGTACTCCTGGACCGCCCACGCGACCGTAACCTTCGGCCGCTGCCCCGACCTCGCGGGCGCCTTCGCGACCACGACGCGCTCCACGAAGGGCGCACCCAACGACTGCTCCTCTCCCCTCGTCATCAACGAAATCGTCTCCGATGCCGGCGACCCCGACGACTGGGTGGAGTTCTACAACACGGGGGCCGGCGCGGCCGACCCGAACGGCCTGGTCCTGACAGACGCGGAGCCGGACAAGGCGGGGCACCGCTACACGCTCACGGGCCTTGACCCGATCCCCGCCGGTGGCTTCCTGCGCCTTGACACCGCGCAGTTCGGCTTCGGCCTGGGCAAGGCCGACGCCGTGCGCCTCCTGGGTGCGGACGGCACCGTGGTGGATGAGTACGCATGGCAGGCACACGCCGCCACCTCGTACGGCCGCTGCCCCGACGGTAGCGGCGAGTTTGCGCTCACCGAGCGCGTCACGCCCGGCGCGGCCAATGCGTGTAGCGAGCAGGGCGGGGGCGACGGCGTGAGCGCCTCCCCGTGGCCGGGCGGCGACACGGTCCGCGCGCTGGACACGGCGGACGAGGCCCGCGGCGACTGGAGCGGCATCGACCACGAGCCGGGCGCGGCGGGCGCCCCCGGCGCGCTGTGGGTGGTGCAGAACGGCGACGGCGAGCTCTACCGCCTGGATTCCGCGGACGCCGGCGCGAGCTGGCAGCGCACGCGCGGCTACGAGCTGCGCTATCCCGACGGCGCCGGCACGGTGGATGCCGAGGGCGTCACCGTGACCTCCGGCGGTTCGGCGGCCGGCCTCTACGTTTCAAGCGAGCGCGACAACGACGTCAAGGGCGTGTCCCGCCCGTCGGTGCTGCGCTACGCGCTGCCCGCCGCCGACAGCGGCTCCGCCGCTCGCACGGCCGTGGGCGGCACTCCCGTGCTGAAGGCCGCGGCCGAGTGGAACCTCGCCGCCGACTTCCCCGGGCTCAGAGCCAACTCCGGCCTCGAGGGCATCACGTGGATCCCCGACGCCTGGCTGACCGGCCACTCCTTCCTGGACGAGCGCACGGGCGCCGCCTACCGCCCGGCCAACTATCCGGGGCACGGCGAAGGGCTCTTTGCCGTGGGCGTCGAGGGCACGGGCCAGGTGTACCTCTACGCGCTCATGGACGACGGTGCCTTCGCCCGGATCGCGTCCATCGACTCCGACTTCGACGTGGTCGCGGATCTCCAGTTCGACGCCGAGCGCGAGGCTCTGTGGGTCGCGTGCGACGACGCGTGCAACGGCCGCATCGCCGTGTTCTCGCCGCGCGAGGGCGCGGCGGCATCCCCTGCGGCGGTCGCCGCGGCCACTGCCCGCGTGGCGGCCGCCGCCGCGACGCAGTCCTTCACCCGCACGGCCCTCTACGAGCGCCCCGCCCAGACGCAGAATTTTGGCAACGAGGGCTTCACGCTGGCCGACGCCTCGCAGTGCGTCGACGGCGCCGTCCCCACCTTCTACGTGGACGACAACAACACCGACGGTCATTCGCTGCGCACCGGCACGCTCGCTGCAACCTGCCCCGATCCGGAGACCCCCGTGGGCCCCGAGACGCCAGTGGACCCGGTCGATCCCGAGACCCCGGGCACCGAGGTGCCCGGCACGGATGACGGCGGGGAGAAGGGTTCCACGCCCGACGACGCGACGGACGGCTCCCAGCCCGAGGCCGGCTCCGAGGCGGAGACCGACGACGACATCGCGGCGCAGGCGGGCGGCACCGATACGCTCGCGCGGACGGGCGCGGCGACGACGCCGTGGCTGCTGGCCGCGGGCGGGTTGCTCGCCGCGGGCCTGACCCTCCTGACGCTCGGCTGGCGCCGCCGCGCCTAGCCACAGCACGGCGGCGTGTTGCGCCACGAGCCCCGCGACCCGCGCCCCGGCGCGGGGAGGCACCCACCGGACCCCACGCCGTCGTGCGTGGGGTCCGGTGCGTCATTTCGCGGCGGGGGCGCGCAGGGTGACGGCCAGGCCTCGGTGGTCGGTGCCGGGGAGGTCCACGGTGTCCCACTGCGCTGGGGCGAGCCCACGCACGAAAACGTGGTCGATCTGCGAGAGGGGCAGCGGCCTGTCCGGCCAGGTGGGGCGTGGGATCCAGCCGGCCACGCGGGCCGCGTCGTCGAGCCCCTTCACCGCGGCGCGGAAGCCGGGCATGCCGTGGCCGGCATTGAAGTCGCCCGCCACGAGTAGCGGCAGATCGGTGCGGGCACGCTGGTACTCACCGAGGGCCTGCAGCTCGGAGCGCCAGATCCCGGCGTCCGCCATGGGCGGGAGGGTGTGGACGGCCATGATGCGGAAGGGTCGGTGGCCGGGCAGCTTGACCACGGCCGTGCGCTGCTCGAAGTGGCGCCCACCGTCGGGCCAGGCCGGTTCCTCCTCGGCGAGGAGCCCGGCAGACAGGATGGCCGTGCCATCGGCCCCCTGCTCGGGGAGGTCTCCCGTGCGGTACGGGAGGGCGTCCTTGAAGCCCGGCTGGGCCTCCAGGCGATCGAGCAGGTCCTCCGTGGCCTCCTGCAGCACGAGGACGTCGACCTTCCGCTCCGTGACCTCGGCCGCGAGCGCCCGCGCGTCCACGCCGCCGTAGAGCGCGTTGACGCTGAGGATCCGGACGTCGGGCGCGTCCTTGAGCTGCTCGGCCGCGGCCCGCAGCTCCGGGGTGGCGTCGTGCACGCGCGAGGCGGAGGCAGCGAACCCCACCGCGATGATCAGCAGGACCGCCGCCACGATGCGACGGCAGGCCAGGAACACCACGGCCGCCAGGAGGGCGGCGGCGCAGAGGATCCACACCACGGCCTGCAGGGCGGGAATGAACCAGGCGCCGGGCATGGAGGCGCCCGGCTGGAGGTCGATCTGCGGCAGGTACGCCAGCACGACGGCGGGGAGCCCGGCGAGCGCCCACGAGCCGAGTTTCAGGCGGCGTTTCCGGCGCGGTTCGGTGCTCGGGGTGAGGAACGCGTTGACCGACATGCCCTCCAGGATGCCGCAGGGCCCCGACCGCCCGCGTCCGACCCTGGGCCCATCCTCACTCCTTGGAATGAACTTGGGCGCGGTTCGCTCCCCTTGAAGTGGCGGGGCCGCCTAGCCTGAGCGGCATGGACACCACCGAGACCCTCGAGACCCTGCGGAACGCCGTGCCGGGCACCGGCGCACCAGGCGCCCCGACCCCGCGCCGTGCTCGCCGCGGTTGGACGCTGCAGCGGGTGCTGACCTGGCTGGCTCCCGTGGCAGCTGCGGTGCTGTTCGTGATTGCCTTGGGCACTCCCGCCTACTCCAACGATGTGCTCAGCGGTCTGGTCTGCGCGGCGCTTGCCGCCATAGGGCTCGCCGTGGCCCCGCGCTGGCCCTTACTGGCGCTCGCTCTCTGCCTGGCTTCCGGACTCGTGTGGCTCATCCCCGGCACGGAACCGGCGACCAACACCTACGTATCGACCAGCTACATCACCACCCTCGTGGCCGCCCTGTTGGTCGTGGCGCTGTTGACCCTCCAACGTGAGCCCGAACGGTCTCACCGACGCCTCGTGATCCTGACAGGCGTATCCGTCGTGGTCTTGGCAGCGCTTCAAACGCTGACCGCCACGTTCGGCGCCCAGGCCCGCGCCTTGCGGCTGGGGAGCGGCCCGTTCTGGGTGGGCGGGGGCTCCGTCGAGACGGATGCCGTGCCCGAAGGGTGGGTTACGACTCCGCTCGAGGCGGTGGAAAGCTTCGGAGGCCCCATCTTTGCGGCCTACCTGACCTCGTTCGCGGCCGCCGTGTTGGGCGGCTGGGTCCTCTCACTCGTCCTCGCCTCCCGCACCGGTCGCCTTCAGGAACACCCGTGGATCGGTTCGTCCCGCTTGGCGCGGGGCGTTCGCCGTCCTCGCGTCGCGCTGGCACTTCTCATCGGCACCGCGTGCGCCGTGTACATCGGCGCGGCCGTGGTGCAGAACGGCAATAGCATCGCCTCGGTCGTGTTGACGGGCGGGCTGCTGGCTTTCATGGGGGTCGGAGCCACCCTCGCACCGCTTCGGCCGGTGCTCGGGGCATCGCTGGTCGCCGCCGGTTGTATCGCCACCTCCGCAGCCGGCTTCCTGCGCCCGTGGATCGCCGAGTGGAGCGCGGGTTCCATCGTGATCGCGGCCGCCGCCGCCATTCTTATTGTGCTCCTCGCGCTTCCGTCCGGACGGCGCTGGTGGTGGACGGCCGCCATGCTCGTGGTCCTCGGCGCGGCTCTCTACACCCCGTTCCTGGCCCAGCAGAACCACCTCTCGGCTCGTTCAAACGCCTACTCGGCCGCCATGCAGAACCTTCCGAAGTCGTCCGATCTGCCCGGCTTCCCGGGCGAGGACGAGTGGGCGGCCATGAGCGACGAGGAAGCGACTCGCGTGGAGCAGAAGTACATCGCCATCGATCAAGAGTCTTCCCGGCAGGCGATCACCGTCATGGACGAGAAGGTCCCCGATATCCCCTACGGCGGCCCGACGACAGTCGCCCTCGCCTTCCTCCAGGCTCTACCCCTCTTCCTCCTCCCCGCGGTCCTGGCCTGGGGCCTGAAACTCACCACGAGCGTCGCGTTTGAACGCCGCCGGCTGGCCCAGGCCCGCGCCGAGCTCGAGGCCTCCGAGCAGGACCGCGCCCGCCAGGACGAGCGCCGCGGGATCGCCGGCGACGTCCACGATGTCCTGGCCCACTCGCTCACGGTCATCGTGGCGCAGGGCGAGGGCGCCCTCGTCAGCCAGGGCACCGAGCAGCAGGACGCCGTACGCCGCATGGTCGACGTCGCCCGGGCCTCCCTCCGCGACGTCCGCGCCCTCATCGAGCGCCTCGACGGCGAGGACACCGCGCTCCCCGCCCCCGGCCTCGCCCATCTTCCCGGGCTGATCCAGAACGTGCGCGACGCCGGCCTGTGCCTCGAGACCGAGGAGTTCGGCGAGCGCCTGCCCCTCGGCGACTCGACCGAGCTCGCGCTCTACCGCATCCTCCAGGAGGCCCTCACCAACGTCCTGACGCACGGCGGCCGCGGCGCCACCGCGCGCCTCATCCTCGACTGGCGCGGCGAGGACCCGGGCCTCACGGTCACGCTCGCCTCCACCACGCCGCCGGGCGCGGAACCCCGACCCGGCACGGGCCTGGGCCTGGAGGGCATGCGCACCCGCGCCGCCGTGGCCGGCGGCTGGCTCACGGCGGGGCCCGACGACGCCTCGGCCGGCCCGGGCGGAACGCCCGCCTCCGAGACAGGGCCCGACGGCGCCGCTGACGCCGGCTCCGGCTGGCTCGTCACGGCCCACCTCCCGGCGGTCGCCGAGAGCGCGGTGGTGCTGCGATGACGCCACGCGTGCTCGTCGTCGACGACCAGCCCCTCTTCTCCCAGGGCCTGTCCATGGTGCTCGAGGCCCGCCCGGAGTTCTCCGTGGTGGGCCCGGCGGCCTCAGGTCAGCAGGCGCTCGACCTCGTCGCCGCCGAGCGACCTGACGCGATCCTGCTCGACCTGCGCATGCCGGGCATGAGCGGCCTCGAGGTGCTGGCGCGCCTGCGCGCCGACGGCGACCACACGCCCGTCGTCGTACTGACGACGCTCCGCCACGGGCAGGCGGTCTACGAGGCCATGCACCGCGGCGCCGCCGCGTTCCTGACCAAGGACGCGCCGCCGGCGCTCCTCGTCGACACGCTGGAGCGCGTGCTGGACGGCGACCTCGCCGTGGGCGCCCCCGAGCTGCGAGAAGTCCTGGAGCGGCACGGGGCCGACCTCCCCGTCCCCGAGCACATCCTCCCGGAGCTCACGGAGCGCGAGCGCGCCGTGTTCCTCCTGTGCGCCAAGGGCCTCTCCAACGCCCAGATCGCCGAGTGCGAGTCCGTGAGTCTGGCGACCGTCAAGACCCAGGTCTCGGCCATCCTGCGCAAGCTCGGCCTGAGCTCCCGCGTCCAGCTGGCCGTCTACGCCTACGAGAACCACATCGTCCGCGCGTCGCTCGGCTAAGGTCCCGGCCCCGCGCCCGGCGCGGGCCGCCCGCACTCGGTGACCACGCGGCGTCGGGCAGTGAACGAGGGATTCACCCAGGCTTCCCCGACCCGTCGCCCGCGGCGGCTGGCGCGGTGCCAGGCTCGTGCCATGACCACCACGCGGACCGATGCGGTCACCCTTGACACCCTGCTCGCCGACTTCCCGCTCCCGGCCCTCGAGCCGGGGCAGACGCCCACCCAGGTGTGGGGCTACTTCGAGACCGTGGACGACGACGGCGACGCCACCTGGCACGAGCGCGCCAGCGAGGGCGCCGACCCGTCCACGGTCTACGCCGAGGTCTCCGGCTACCTGGCCGGCCTCGAGGCCGCCGACGTCTGGTTCGACGACGACGAGCTCGTGGGCGACCCGGAGGACGACGACGAGGCCGACGTCCCCGAGTCGCCGCTGGACGAGCGCTTCTCGTCGCTGAGCATCGGCGACTTCGGCGACGAGGAGCTCACTGGCCGCTTTCTCCTGCTGGTCATCAGCACCGACGCCGACGGCGAGCCCGCCCGCGACGTCTACAGCCCCGAGCTCTCCGACGAGGAGGTGCTCGGCCTGCTGCGCCTGGCCCAGCTGCGTCTCACCGAGCAGCTCGCGTGGGACGTGCCGTCCCCGCAGGCCACGGCGCTCTCCGAGGCGCCCGAGCTGGTGCCCCTGACCTCGCTCTTCCCCGGCTGGGAGTTCGAGACCGTGGACGACGTCGCCAACGTCACCGCCGTGTGGGCGCTCATCGAGACGATCGACGACGAGGGCACCGTCACCTGGGTGCAGCGCGAGTCCGACGGCCTGGCCCTGGGCGAGCTGCTCTCCCTCATCGCGGTGCGCGTGACCGGCACCGAGGAGCGCCTGCTCGCCGACTGGGGCCTGAGCGATCTGCTCGCCGCCGAGGAGGAGGCCGGCGGCGCCGACCTCTCAGTGGTGCCGGGCTCGCTCGAGGACGACTCCGATGACCGCGACGACGCCGTGCTGCTCGCCGACGGCGCGTTCGCGGACGCTGAGGACACTGTCGAGGGCTCCGACGAGGACGAACTCGACGACGAGCTGGACGAGTTCGCGCCGCTGGACGACCGCTTCGAGGCCCTCCAGGTCGCGGGGCTCCCCGCCGGCGCCGTGGCCCGCCGCGCGCTGCTCCTGGTCCTGGCCGAGGAGGACGGCGCGAGCCCGCGCTTCGCCCTCTACGGAGCGGCCCCGGAGGAGGAACTGGACTACCCCTACATCGATGACATCGAGGAGCTGGGCCTGCTGCGCTCGCAGGAGCGCCGCCTGCGCCTCGACCTCGCCTGGTAGGCGGATCCCGCGCAGATTCCAGCCCGCGCGCCCGCCGCACCGCCGTTCATCGGTGGGCGGCGGGCGCCCTTGTGCCGCGGCCCGCGGGCGTTGGTAGGGTGCCGAGAACCCACCCTCGCTCCACCGCTGCGACAGCACCGGTGCAGCCGCAGTCACGGAAGGCCCCCGCGTGAGTACCCGCATCCGCATCCTCGACGTCAACGATGCCCTCGACCTCGCCGAGCTCTACCGCGCCAACCGCGTCTTCCTGACGCCCTACGAACCCACGCGCCCCGGCTCCTTCTTCACCGAGCGAGGCCAGCTCGAGCTCGCCGAACGCAAGCTGACGGACTGGCAGGCGGGCCTGTGCGCGCCGTTCGTGATCCTCGGCGAGCGCGAGGAGGTCGTGGGGGCCATCAACATCAACGACATCGTGCGCGGGGCGTTCGAGTCGGCCTCGCTCGGATACTGGGTCGCCCAGGACGCGGGCGGGCGGGGCTTCGCCAAGGAGGCCGTGGCGTCCGCGGCGGCGTTCAGCTTCGAGGTGCTTGGCCTGCATCGGCTCCAGGCCGCGACGCTCCTGGACAACGAGCGTTCCCAGGCCGTGCTGCGCGCGGCGGGCTTCGAGGAGTTTGGGGTGGCGCCGTCCTACCTGCGCATCGACGGCCGGTGGCGCGACCACCGGCTGTTCCAGCTGCTCGCCGCCGAGGAGGCGGCGTGACCACCGGCTGTTCCAGCTGCTCGCCGCCGAGGAGGCGGCGTGACGGGACGGCCCTCGCCTCGGCGCTTCCAGCTCCGGGTGCCTCAGGCGCCGGGCACCCAGGCACCCTCCGCGCCTGACGCGAGTGCCCGACGTCGGGCACTCGCCTAGAGCATGACGACCACCTTGCCGCGAGCGCGGGAGGCGAGGGCCTCCACCCCGTCCTCGATGTCGAAGACCTCGCCCACCCGCACGGCCAGGCGGCCGGCGGCCGCCTCCGCCGCGACTCTCGCGAGGCGCTCGCGCGTGGGCTCCGTGAGCTGCGCCGCCGCGCTGACGCCCGCTGCCTGCGCTTCGTCCGCGTCCGGATGCGAGCTGAGGAAGATCGCGCGCCCTCCCCGGCGCAGGGTGGAGAGCAGGGAGCGCCAGCGCGGCTGGCGCACGTTGGAGGCGTCCAGCAGGGCGTCGAAGTCGCTCGCGCGGCCGTGCCAAGCCTCGTCGTGGTGGTCCAGGACCTCGCTCGCGCCGAGCGAACGCACGTAGTCGGCGTCCTCCGCGCTGGCCGTGGCCACCACCGTGGCGCCGCGGGCCGCAGCGAGCTGGACGGCGAGCGAACCCACCGAACCACCGCCGCCCACCACCAGGAGCGAGTCCCCGTGGGCGAGGTGAAGGGCATCGAGGGCCTGCACGGCGCTCGTCCCGGCCAGGGGAAGGGAGGCTGCCTGCTCGTCCGAGATCTCTTCGGGGAGGGTTGAGGTGAAGCGCGCCGGGGCGAGGGCAAAGGTGGAGAAGCTGCCGGAGCCGCCCACGAGCACACCGGCCTGCCCGAAGACGCGGTCGCCCAC
Organism: Galactobacter valiniphilus; assembly: GCF_003575975.1. Classification (GTDB taxonomy): domain Bacteria; phylum Actinomycetota; class Actinomycetes; order Actinomycetales; family Micrococcaceae; genus Galactobacter; species Galactobacter valiniphilus. The sequence goes on from NZ_QQXK01000011.1 coordinate 26,747, forward strand.
GTGCAGCCCCTCCACGTCGGGGCCGAGCCGGACCACGGTGCCGACGAAGTCGCCGCCCGTCACGGCCGGGAGGCTCGCGGTAACGGGGGCGCTCTGAGCGAGGGCACCCGTGGCCACGATCGGGTCGATGGGGTTCACGCTGCCCGCCTCGACGCGCACGAGGAGTTGGCCGGGGCCGGGGGTGGCCTCGCCGGTGTGGTGAGAAAACGCGAACTGATCTTGGTCGGCGAAGCGGACGATCTGGATGGAAGCCACGGTTCCTCCTCGCAGCGGTCTTGGGGGTACCGCCGTCGAAAGGGGACGGAGGGGGGTGCGAGTCCCGTCCAGGCCCCACGCTAAGGGGGCCGGGGGCTAACGACAACTAACGATGGTGTCTAGGCTCTGATGTCATGACCGATGCACAGGTGACCCTCTACGGCGCGGACTGGTGCCGCGACTGCCTTCGTTCCAAGAAGCTCCTCGACAAGCTCGAAGTGCCCTTCAACTACATCGACCTCGTCGCCACCCCCGAGGCCTCCGACGATGCCGAGCGCATCTCGGGGCGCAAGAACATCCCCGTGGTGGTGCTCCCGGACGGCTCGCATCTCGTGGAGCCCTCCGACGAGGAACTGCGGGTGAAGCTCAAGCAGACGGGCGTCATCTGAGGCCTGCTTCGCCGGCGCTTCGGTGCCCCTCGCGGGCCTCGGAACGTTGCGCGATGCGTGACGTCGCGTGAACGCAGAAGGTCCCGACCGCTGGCGGTCGGGACCTTCCCCGTCACTCGTATCCTTGCGTGCCTCCACGGTAGGCGGCGCGCTTGTGCCCGGGCTGTGCGCCGGGCTGTCGATGCACAGCGCCGCAGGCTTCGGGTGGGCGTAGCGTGAGGCCATGCACGACGACGCCTCCTCACCTTCCGCCGAGACCCGGCCTCCCAGCGCAGACCCGTTCGGCGGCACGGCCGCCGGGACAGGCGCCGAGCGCGGCCGCACGGTGAAGCGGCTCGCGATCCTCGACGACTTCCAGGACGCGGCGCTCTCCAGCGCCGACTTCGGCCCGCTGCGCGAGCGCGACGTGGAGCTCACCGTCTTCACCCACTCGCTCGGTGATGATCCCGGCGCCATCGCCGAGGCCCTCGAACCCTTCGACGCCGTCATCGCGATGCGCGAGCGCACGCCCTTCTCGGCGGAGACGCTCGGCCTGCTCCCCCGCCTCCAGCTCATCGTCAACACCGGCCGCGGGGTGCCGCACATCGACCTGGAGGCCGCCCGCGCCCACGGCGTGGCGGTGTACACGACGGGCGGTTCAGCCGCCGGGGCCCCCGAGCTGACCTGGGCGCTCATGCTGGCCGCCCTGCGCCACCTGCCCACCGAGCTCGCCAACGGCGCCGAGGGTCGCTGGCAGACCACCGCGGGCCGGGAGGCCGAGGGCCTGACGCTCGGCGTCGTGGGGCTCGGCCGGATCGGTTCGCGCATGGCCAACTACGGGAACGCGTTTGGCATGAACGTTCTCGCGTGGAGCCCGCGACTGGATGAGGAACGGGCCCGGGCCGCCGGCGCCGGCTTTGCCCCGAGCCTGCTGGAGCTCGCCGAGCGCAGCGACGTCCTCAGCGTGAACCTCAAGCTCGTCCCGGAGACCGCCGGGCTGATCGACGCCGCGGTGCTGCGCGCGCTCGGCCCGCGCGGACTGCTGGTCAACACGGCGCGCGGCCCGCTCGTGGACGAGGCCGCGCTCCTCGCTGCGCTGAACTCCGGCGAGCTGGGCGGCGCGGCCCTTGACGTTTACGACACCGAACCCCTGCCGGCCGACCACCCGCTGCGCAGCGCGAGCAACGCCCTGCTCACCCCGCACATCGGCTTCGTGACCGAGCAGAGCCTCGCGGCGTTCTATGGGCAGGCGGTGGACCGCGTGCTCACCTACCTCGACGGCGGCGACACCGACCGCGTGGCCTGACCCACCTCACAGGCGCCGCCCGGCACCCGGCCCTCCACACGCCGTCGGGCACCCCTTGCCCACGGCCGCGCCTCGCGGCAGGGTAATCCCCAGGCGGCCGTCCCGGCCGCGGCGACGGCGGGGACAAGGCGGGGAGCATGGGGACAAAGACCAAGGCGGCGCTCGGGCTCATGGCGGCGGGTGGCGCGGCGCTCGGCGGGGTGGCCATTCACGATCTGACCCAGAAGAAGCGCGCAGTGCTGCGCAACTTCCCGGTGATCGGGCACGCGCGCTACCTGCTCGAGGGCATCCGGCCCATGATCCAGCAGTACTTCATCGAGCGGGACTGGGACGGGCGGCCCTTCAACAAGACCACGCGCCAAGTCATCGAGGACCGCTCGGAGGGCACCAAGTCCGAGGAGTCCTTCGGCACGCTGCGGGACGTGGGGCGTCCCGGCTACGAGTGGCTGGTGCACTCCATGGCGCCGCTGGAGCCGCCGGAGCTCGAACCGCGCGTCATGGTCGGCGGGCCCGAATGCACCCAGCCGTATTCGATCAGCCTCATGAACGTCTCCGCCATGAGCTTCGGGGCGCTCTCCGCCAACGCCATCCAAGCGCTGAACGAGGGCGCTGCGGCCGGCGGCTTCGCCCACGACACGGGCGAGGGTGGCCTCTCCGACCACCACCGCCACGGCGGCGACCTGATCTGGGAGATCGGCACCGGCTACTTCGGCGCGCGCACTGCCGACGGGCACTTCGATCCAGAGAAGTTCAGGGCCAAGGCCGCCGACCCTCAGGTCAAGATGGTCTCGCTCAAGCTCAGCCAGGGCGCCAAACCGGGCCTCGGCGGTGTGCTTCCCGGCGCCAAGGTCACGGCGGAGATCGCGCGCATCCGCGACGTCCCCGAGGGCCAGAACTGCATCTCCCCGGCCCAGCACTCGGTCTTCGACACCCCGCGCGAGCTCATCGAGTTCATCCGGGACATGCGCGTGCTGGCGGGCGGCAAGCCCACGGGCTTCAAGCTCTGCGTGACCTCCAAGCGGGACGTCCTGGCGATCTGCAAGGCCATGCTCGAGGTCGGTTCGGCCCCGGACTTCATCATCATCGACGGCTCCGAGGGCGGCACCGGTGCCGCGCCCTCCGAGTTCGAGGACCACGTCGGCATGCCCCTCACCCAGGGCCTCATGCTCTTCCACAACGCGCTCGTGGGCGCCGGACTGCGGGACAGGATCAAGCTCGGGGCCTCCGGCAAGGTCGCCGAGGGCAACGACATCGTGAAACGCCTCATCCAGGGCGCCGACTTCACCAACTCGGCCCGCGCCATGATGATGGCGCTGGGCTGCATCCAGTCGCTCAAGTGCTCAACCGACACGTGTCCCGCGGGCGTTGCCACGCAAGATCCCCGGCGCCAGAAGGCCCTCGACGTGCCAAGCAAGGCGCAGCGCGTCACGCGCTACCACCGGGCCACGGTGGACCAGGCGCTGCGGCTGATCGCCTCCATGGGTGTGCGCTCGGCCGCGGACCTCACCCCGGAGATGCTGCGCCGCAACATCGAGGTGGACTCCAACGCCTCCTACGCCGAGCTCTACCGCTGGCTCAAGCCGGGCGAGCTGCTCACCGAGCCGCCCGAGGGCTGGGAGCGCGACTGGCGCAAGGCGAGCCCCGACCACTTCGGATTCAAGGGGGCGCTGCACTAGCCGCTCGGGATCCAGCGCCCGACGTCGCGGAGCCGGGTGGCGCCCGACGCCGCACGCTCGGGATCCAGGGCCCGACGTCACGCGGCCGGGTGGGGCGGTTCGGTCGCCTCAGGCGGCGAGCGCCCCCGCCAGGGCATCGAGCCAGGCGCCCCAGGCGTTCCTCCACTCCTCGCCGGCCGCGGAGGAGGGCAGCTTCTCGTGTGAGACGTTGATCTTGAGCCGGCCCTTGGCCTCGTCCACCGTCAATCCCACGGTGCCCAGCGCCTCACCCTCGGCCCCGCTGAGCGCCACCTTGAGCTGCTTCGCCTCTGGCTTGGAGCGCAGCACGGATGCAAGGCCCGGGAGCAGGGCTGCCCTGGCGTCGTCGGACACCCACCAGGCCCGCAGCGCCTCGCGGTTCCCCTCCAGGGTCTTGTTCTTCTGGACCGTGAACGTGCCGTCCGCCATCTGGCCAGGCAGCCGCAGGCCCACGAGCCGTTCGTAGCTCACCGTGACGCCCTGGGCCCACCATCCGTTGACCTCGAAGTTCTCGTGCACCCAGGCGGCGATCGCCGCGTGGCCCGCCTGCCGCCCCGGACCCGCGTCGATCAACCCGACCCATTCGACCCAGTCGTGGCCCGTGTTCTCGCGGATCACCTCGTCGCTGAACTCCGGCTTGCCTGCGCCCGTCTCTGCGTCCGCAAACGTCGTCGAGGCCCGGGCTGCCGCGGCGAAGGCATCGGCCAACGGCGCCATCGCCGTGCGGAGGGCTACTGGATCGGGGGTCTCACTCATGCGGGGCTCCTGCCAGGGTCATGGCGGTGCCATGACCGCCGTGGGGAGCCGAGCCTATCCGGCGCCGCGTCCATCCGGCAGGCCTGAAGCGTGCCGGGAGCGGCCCGGCGCGGGTGCCGGGCCGTCAGGCCGGTGATCAGCGGTCCACGCGGTAGGCGCCGGGGCAGCGACTCCGCGCTAGCCGCCCAGCAGGTAGTCCCGTAGCACCACCGCGTGATTGTGCTGCGGGTCCTTGGCGGCAAACACGAGGGTGACCGGCCCGGCGGCCGTCAACGCCCGCAACCGACCCAGGGCCTCGGCCTTGGCGCCGGTCCCGGCCGCGTCGGCTGCGGAGAGCTCCGCGTGGTACTGGTCCGCGAAGGCCTCCCAGGACTCCGCGCTCGCCGCGTGCCACGCCCGGCGCAGCTCCGGTGAGGGCGCCACGTCACGCAACCACACGGCGTCGAGCACCTCCTTCTTGACGCCCCGCGGCCAGAGCCGGTCCACGAGGACGCGGGCGCCGTCCTCGGGTGCGGGGGCGTCGTAGGCGCGCTTCAGCAGGTACTCGCTCATGCGCGCCACCCTATGCCCTGGAGCTTTGCCCCTGCTCGTTGCGCTTTGCCCCGGGTATTCCCCGGGGCAAAGCGCAACGAGCAGGGGCAAACCCGGGAGAGAAGGCCAAGCCATGGAAGCCCCCTCCCCCCACTCCCGGCCAGGCTCAGCCCGCCAGGCGCCAGCCTGCGTCGGGGCGCGGGACCGAGTCGAGCAGCAGCCGTGTGTACTCGTGCGCCGGGTGATCGAGCAAGGCGGCGGTGGGGCCGGCCTCCACGATCTCGCCACGGCGCAGCACCAACGTCTCGTCGCACACGCGCCGCACCACGCCCAGGTCGTGGCTGATGAACAGCACAGTCAGCCCGCGCTCGGCGCGCAGCTCGGTCACGAGCTGGAGCACCTGCGCCTGCACCGACACGTCGAGCGCGGAGGTCGCCTCGTCCATGACGAGCAGCTCGGGCTGCACGGCCAGGGCCCTGGCCATGGCCACGCGCTGGCGCTGACCGCCGGAGAGCGTGCGCGGCAGCGCCTGCTGCTGCTCGGCCGTGAGTCCCACGCGGTCCAGCAGCTCCTTCGCCACGGCCGCCGCATCGCGTCCGTCCGCGTGCAGCGCCGCGGCGTCGCGGACGGCCCGGATGACGGGGATGCGCGGGTCCAGCGAGAGATACGGATCCTGGAACACCATCTGCACGCTGCGAGCGTGGGCGAGGCGCGCCTCGCGCCCACGCGGCGTGCCGGTGCGGTCCTTGCCCGCCACCGTGATGGTGCCGGCGTCCGGCGTCTCCAGGCCCACGACCATGCGGGCCAGCGTCGACTTGCCGGACCCCGACTCGCCGACCACGCCCAACGCGGAGCCGCGCGGGATCACGAAGCTCGCGTCCGCCACGGCGGTCACGGGATCCTTGCCGCGCACGGCATACGTCCGGCGGACGCCTTCCACGCGCAGCAAGGGCTCGACGACGCCGTCCCCGGCCAGGGTGCCCCGGCCCGCCTCGGGCGCGCCCGCCTGGGAGGCGGCGGGCGCCGCCTCGTGGCGCCCGCCAGCGGAAGCCGACCCCGCGCCGTCGGGCAATGAAGCGCCCGAAACCACCGACGGCACCGCGTCATCCAGGTGCAGCGACGGCGTCGCTGCCACGAGGCGCTGCGTGTACTCGGCCGTGGGGTGGGCCAGGACCGCCGCCATGTCGCCGCGCTCCTGGACCCGCCCGCCGGCCAGGACCACCACGTCGTCGCACAGCGCGCCGGCGAGGCCCAGGTCGTGGGTGATGAAGAGCATGCCCATGCCGCGTTCGTCGCGCAGCGTGGCCAACAGCCGCACGATCTCCGCCTGCGTGGTGACGTCCAGCGCCGTGGTGGGCTCGTCGCAGACCAACAACCGCGGGTTGCCCATGAGCGCCCCGGCGATCATGATGCGCTGCAGCTGTCCACCGGAGAGTTCGTGCGGGTACTGGTGGAAGTGCTTCTCGGGACGCGGGAGCCGCACGGCCTCCATGAGCTCCATGGCGCGCTTGCGGGCCGCCTCGCCGGAGACGCCCTCGCCCAGGCGCAGGGCCTCGGTGAGGTGATCGCCGAGGGTGCGCACGGGGTTGATGCCGGCGCGCGGGTCCTGGAAGACCATGGCCACATCGCTGAGACGCAGGGCGCGCAGCGCCGAGCCGGACAGGCCCAGCACCTCGGTGCCGTCCACCTTGACCGAACCGCCCAGCTTCGCCTTCTCCGGGAAGAGGCCGAGCGCCGTGCGGGCCGTGAGGGACTTGCCGGACCCCGACTCCCCCACGAGGCCCACGGTGCGCCCGGGCTCCACCGTGAGGTCGATGCCGTGCAGCAGGCGCTTGCCGCCGGGCAGGTCCAGGGTCAGCTGCGAGATCTCGAGCAGGCTCATGCCTTGTTCCCTCCGATGCGCTCGGCGAACTCCTCGCCGAGGATGTTGACGGCCACCACCACGAGCACCACGGCCACGGCCGGGATGATCGCCGGAAGGTAATGCCCGGACAGCAGGCCCACCTGGGCCTCGTTGATCATGGAGCCCCAATCGGACTGCGGCGCCTGGACGCCGAGGCCGAGGAAGGACAGGCCCGCGAGCTCGGCCAGCACGTAGCCGAAGTTCAGGGTCGACTGCGCGCCGACCACGGGCGTGACGTTGGGAAGCACGCGGTTCAGGGCGATCCAGCCGCCGCCGAAGCCCTGCACGCGGTAAGCACTGACGTAGGCGCGCTGCTTCTCCGCGAGCACGAGCTGGCGGGTCAGACGGGCCACGATGGGCGCGTAGGCGATGGCCATGGCGATGACCGGGGCCACGAGGCCCTTGCCGAAGAGCGCCACGGCGAGGATCGCCAGGAGTAGCGCCGGGAAGGCGAAGAGCAGGTCGAAGAGGCGGGCCAGGACCGCGTCAACCCAGCCCCCGCGCCACGCGGCGAGGAGGCCGAGTAGCATGCCGAGGATCGAGGAGCCGATCACGACCAGCAGGGGCCCGAGCAGCGCCGTGCGGGCGCCGTGCATCATGCGCGAGAGCATGTCGCGGCCCAGCGAGTCGGTGCCCAGCCAGTGCGCCGCGCTCGGCGAGGCGTACTGGTTCATGAGGTCGATCCGGTCGGGATCGTACGGGGCGAGCCACGGCGCCAGGACCGCGCAGAGCACGGCCACCACCAGCACCACGGCGGCGATCCACACGAGCACCGTTCCCCGCATCCAGCGCGGGGTCTTCCAGCGCACGCGCGGCGCCGGCCGGTGCGGCGTGGGCTCATCGGAGCTTGGCTCCGGGACGTTTGAAATCACGGGGGCGGTCATCGGGCACCAGCTCCTGCCACGGTCCGGGGATCAACTAGGGGCTGGAGCAGGTCGACCACGGCGTTCACGGCCACGAAGACCGCCACGACCAGCAGCACGATCGCCTGCACCACGGGGAAGTCCAGCCGGTCCACCGAGTGCACCAGGAGGGAGCCGAGGCCGGAGAGGCCGAACGCCGACTCGATGATGGAGCTGGAGACCAGCAGGCCGGCCACGAGCATGCCGGAGACCGTGAGGATGGGGCCCACGGCGTTGCGCAACACGTGGCGGCGGACGACGGCGGCCTGGGTTAGGCCGCGCGAGGTCGCCACCTCCACGTGCTCCCGCCCGAGCTGCTCCACCATGGCGGAGCGGGTCACCTTGCCGATGAGCACCACGTACACGAGGGCCAGTGCGGCGGAGGGCAGGATGAGGTGGCGGATGGTGTCCCAGAAGCCCTCGCCTGAGCCGAAGGACGGGAACCAGCCCAGCTGCACCGCAAACAGGGCGATGAAGCCCACAGCGGCGACGAAGGACGGGATGGCGCCGAAGGCCGTGAGCGTCACGACGACGGTGCGATCAACCCAGGTGCCGCGCTTGACCGCGGCGAGGATGCCGGCGGCGAGGCCGAAGACCGTGATGAGCAGGCCGGCGATGATCACGAGGCCAAGCGTCACGGGCAGGCGGTCGAGCAGCACCTCGGAGACCGACTGGCGGTACTGCATGGAGCGGCCGAAGTCGCCAGTGAAGATCCCTCCGATCCACTTGAGGTACTGCTCCCACGGGGAGAGGTTCAGGCCGTACTGCTCGGTGACCGCCGCGATGGCCTCCGGGCTGGGCTTGCGCCCGCGCAGCAGGAAGGAGAGCGGGTCTCCCGGCACCAGGAAGCGCGAGAAGAAGACCAGCAGGGACGCCAGGAAGAGCGTCAGGACGAGGCCGGCGAGCTTTCCGCCGACGGAACGCACGATGTTCACGAGGGATTCCTCCTCAGGTGCCGGCTCAGCGCGCGCCCAGGGCCGCGGCCCAGGGTGCGTACATGAAGTTGATGGACGGGGAGAGACCGGTCAGGCGGTCGGAGAGGTAGGCCGTGGTCGGCGGCGCGAAGAGCGGAATCCACGGCAGCTGCTCGTTGGCGATCTTCTGGGCCTTGGCCGTCAGGGCGGCGCGCTGCGTGGCGTCCATCGTGGCGGTGGCCTGGTTGACGACCCTGTTGAACTCGGGATCGTCCCAGCCGCCGTAGTTTGAAAACTCGCCGGTGCGCAGGACGCCGTACATCTCGAGGGCGTCCGGGCTGGAGAGGTACCAGGAGGTGTAGAAGAGGTCCACGCCCTCGCGGGCGCTCGGATCGGAGAACAGCGTGGTGTAGGCGTTCGGCGTGACCGTCTTGATCGTTGCCTTGAGGCCGATCTGGTTCAGCGCGTCGGCCGTGGCCTGCGCCGTGACCGTGAAGTCGTTGGAGATGGGTGCCGTCGCGATGACGACCTCCTGCCCCTCGACCCCTGCCTCCTTGATGAGGGCCTTGGCCTTCTCGAGATCGCGCGGGTAGCCGTTCAGGCCCGTGAAGGCCGCGTCCACCGAGGCGCTCGGGACGCCCTGCCACACGCTGCGGGTCGTCAGCGCGTCGGTCACCTCGCCGTAGCCGCCGTAGCCGGCGCCCAGGATGCCGGCGCGGTCCAGGGCGTAGGCCAGGGCCTGGCGCACCTTGAGGTCGCCGAACGGTCCCTTGAGGTCGGAAACCACGAGCGAGTTCACGGTGGCGTTGGTGCCGAAGAAGACGTCGCCGCCCGAGCCGGCACGCAGGATCGGCACGGCCTCCGGCGGCACCATCCACGTGCCGTCCACCTCGCCGGCCTTGAGCGCGTTGGTGCGCGCCGTGCCGTCCGGCATGAAGACGAAGTCCAGCTCGGAGCTGTGGGCGCGACCCTCCTTGCGCCAGTAGCCGTCGTAGCGCGTGAGCTTGATCGACTCACCGGAGGTCCACTTCGAGAACTGGAACGGGCCGGTGCAGTTCACGCCACCCGTGGAGTTGCCGTAGTCCTTGCCCTTCTCCTCGAGCGTCTTGGCCGACTCGATGACGCCGGAGGAGTTGCCCATGGCCAGGTTGAACTGGCTGTCTGGCACGCGCGTGGTCACGGTGACCTGGCGCGGGCCGGTCTTCTCGATCGAGTCCACGTTCTGGTACACGGAGTACCAGAAGGAGCCCACCTCGGGGTCGAGGTGGCGGCTCAGCGAGGCCACCACGTCGTCCGCCGTGAGGGGCGAGCCGTCGTGGAACGTCACGCCGTCGCGGATCTCGTAGACCCACGTGGTGGGGGTCGGATTGGAGAACGACGTCGCGAGGCCGGGTTCCAGCGAGAGGTCCGGCTTCATGCGCAGCAGGGACTCGCACACGTTCGCCAGGACCATGTTGTCCGGGTAGTCGAAGGCGTAGGCGTAGTCGAGGCTGTAGGGCTCGGCGTGCACGGCCCAGGTGATCTGGTCGACGTCGGACACGGCCGCCGGCTGGGCCGGCGTCAGTTCCCACTCGGAGATGGCTCCGGCGGGCGGGCCGCACGCGCCCAGGGCGAGGGTCGCAGCGCTCAGCGCCGCGATCGCCAGGGCCCGACGGCGCGCCGAGCCTCCAGCGCTCAGGTGGGCCCGGGTGCCGGCCCGGCCGCGCGCCTGGGGGCGGCTCATGTCGCACCGTCAGCGGTGGTGACGGCCGCGCCGGAGGCCGCCTCGGCGGCGTCGTACACGCACTCCCCCTGGATCCAGGTGGAGGCGACGCGCGCGGTGTGCAGCTCCTCGGCGGGCAGAGCGAAGGGGTTCGGCGAGATGACCGCGAGGTCGGCGAGGTAGCCCGCGGCGAGACTGCCGGTCTCGTCGTCGCGGTGGTTGATCCACGCGCTGCCGGAGGTGTAGGCCGCCATGAACTCGGCGACCGTGAGGCGCTGGGCCTCGCCGCCGAGCGGGGTGTCCTCGCGACCCGGGGCCGTGCGGTTCACGGCGATGTGCAGGGCCTGCAGCGGATCGGCCGTGGAGACGGGCCAGTCGGAGCCGGCCACGAGGCGGGCGCCGCGGTCGCGCAGCTCGCCGAAGGGGTAGTGGCGGGCCTCGGCGCCGTCGCGCAGGAACGGGAGGGTCAGCACGTCGAGCTGCTCCTCGTGGCAGGCCCACAGGGCCTGGATGTTCGCGGCGGCACCCAGCTCGGCGAAGCGGGCCGAGTCCGCCTCGTCCACCATCTGCAGGTGGGCCAGGTGATGGCGGTTGGCGCTGGGGCCGTTGGCGGCGCGGGCCGCCTCGAGCGCGTCGAGCGACTCGCGCACCGCGCGGTCGCCGAGGGCGTGGAAGTGGACCTGGAACCCGGCCGCGTCCAGGGCCGTGACGGCCTCCTTCAGCAGCGCCGACTCCACGAAGGTGAGGCCGGCGTTCTGGGTCGCGTGGCCGGAGTGGTCGTGGTACGGCGTGAGCATGGCCGCGGTGTGGTTCTCGGCGACGCCGTCCACCATGATCTTGACCGTGCCCGGAACGTAGTTCGGGGCGTGCTGCGCGGCCGATGCGCGGCGCGCGATCATCTCCTCCACCTGCTCCATGCCGCGGTCGCGCTCCCACCAGAGGGCTCCGCGCACGTGCACCTTGAGGCTGCCCTCGGCGGCGGCGCGGCGGTAGATCGCGTCGATGTCGGAGATGCCGGACATGCCGACGCCCACCCAGGCGTCCTGCCAGCCGGTGATGCCCTGGGCCAGGAGCGCCTCCTGGGCGGCGTGCAGGCCGGCGAGCGCGAAGTCGTCGCTGATGCCGGGGCGGACGCCGGGGAACAGGTGCTCGGCGCCCTCGTGGAAGGTGCCGGCCGGGAAGCCGCCCGCCTCGCGCTCGATCCGGCCGTCCGCCGGGTCCTGCGTGGAGGCATCGACGCCGGCGCGGCGCATGGCCTCGGTGCTGGCCCATGCGCCGTGATGGTCGCGGTTGGTCAGGATGACGGGGCGCTCGCCCAGCAGCTCGTCCAGCAGCTGGCGCGTGGGCGTGCCACCGGGGAAGTGCTCCATGGACCAGCCGCCGCCCAAGATCCACTCGCGCTCGGGGTAGGCCCGCGCGTAGGCGGCGATGAGCTCGAGGGTCTCCTCGGCGGACCCCGCCCCGGAGAGATCGCACTGGAGCATCTCCACGCCGGCGCCCATGGGGTGCATGTGGGCGTCCTGGAAGGCCGGGGAGAGGAGGGCGCCCTGGAGGTCAACCACGCGGGTGTCGGGGCCGGCGTGCTCCTGGGCCTCGGCGGCGGGGACGAGGCCGGTGATGCGACCGCCGCTCACCAGCACTGCGGTGTCGTTCAGCGGCTCGCCGGTGCCCGTAAAGACGGGTCCGCCGGTCAGGATCAGCTCTGCGTGGGGCATGCGCACTTCCTCGGGTGGGTGTTGCGCCGGGAGGGCGCGAGGGAGGGGTTCGTGCGTCGACGCTAATGTGAGGGGCGTCACCGTGTCAACGGCATTGACTACATTGATGACAATGCCGAGGGTCGCCCCTCCTCGTGGCACGATGAGGGCAAAGAAAGTGGGGACCATGAGCACGACGGCACCGGCCAAGCGCGGCCGCCTGGACCGCGAGACCATCATCGCGGCGGCCTTGGAGATCACCGCGCGCGACGGGGTGAAGGCCCTCTCCGTGCGCGAGCTGGGTCAGCTCCTGGGTGCCGATCCCACCGCGATCTACCGGCACGTGCGTAACAAGGACGAGCTCGTCCTAGCGATGCTCGATCGCCTCGAATCCCGCGCGGTGGAGAGCGTCGACGCCCCCGAGGCCGAGTGGGAGGCGCGCCTGCGCCAGCTCGGCGAGGCCACGGTGCAGCTCTTCTCCGCCCACCCAGCCGTGGGCGTCGAGGCCATCGTCGCCACGACCCACGGCCCCGGCGAGCGCGCGGCCGTGGAGCTGATCCTGCGCGCCTTCCAGGAGGCCGGCCTGGACGACGCGGGCGTGGTGCGCCACTACTCGCTCTTCGCCCAGCACATGATGGCCTGCTCGGCCGGCATGGCGCGTTCCATCACCGAAAACGGCGGCACGGGTCGGCTCGGCCCGTGGTTCGACACGGTTCCCACCGCGGATCCAGCGGTGCATCCGCTCCTGGCCCGCTACGCCGTCCAGCTCGGCGAGCTGCAGGACCTCGAGCTCTTCCGCAGCGGCCTCAAGCTCATCACGGAGTCGGCCAAGCGCGAGGGCCTCGAGCGCGCGCAGCAACTCGCGGCCGGGGCGTAGGGGCTACTCGCCCCGCTGCTCGTCGGCGGCGCTCGCTTCGCCGGTGCTCGCCGCGGCCCTGCGCCGCGCGCGCAGCCACAGCACGAGGGTCCAGATGCCCACGCCCACGGGCGGGACGAAGGTCAGTATGAGCTCGAAGGCCGAGCTCGGCGGGCGCCCGGCGCCGTAGACCGTGGCGATGGAGCCCACGAACATCACGAGGGTGATCACGCCGATGATCTGCCACAACGGCACGCGGGGAACGTTCTGAAAAGCCACGCCCCGAGCCTACCGGAGCGGGGCCAGACGGCCGCGGCGCGGCCGCCGGTGCGCTCGGCACGGTGTGGCCAGCGGGACAACGCCCGACGGCGCGGCTACAGGTAGCGCACGAAGGCCCGGCCGGGGCGGGGCAGCTCGTGCACCTCGGTGAGCCCGTTGCTCTCGTAGAACGCCCGCTGGGCCGGCTCGTCGTCCGTCATGAGCAACAGCTGACGGATGCCGGTGCTGTCCTCGTGGATCGCGTCCAGCAGCAGGGAGCCGAGCCCCTCGCGCTGGCAGTCTGGGTGGACCAGGAGGTCCTGCACCAAGGTGACCGAGGCGCCGTCGGACAGCGTCCTGGCCAGCGCCACGAGGCGCCGCCCGTCCCGCACGGTGTAGACGCGTGTGGAGCCGGCGAGCGCCGCCTGCAGCGCCTGGGGGTCGCGCGTGTAGGCGCTCCAGCCGACCGCGTCGTAGAGCTCGACGCACTCATCCAGGCGCGGGACCTCGCCCGCGCCGACGCTCCACGCCATGTTCGCCTCCTTGGGGCCGCTGCGCGCCGCCCTTTCAGGGGGTGAGCGGGCTGCGTCGGCCGTTCCGAGCACCACGCTACGGGCGAGCGGGCCGCAAGGGAACCATCCCCCTGGCCCCCCGAGCCGCCCGGGCCCTAGCGTGGGAGCCATGCCCCAACTCACCGAGACCGACCTGCTCCACCTGGCCCGCTGCGTCGAGCTGGCCGAGGAGGCCCTGGCCGACGGCGACGAGCCCGTCGGTTCCCTGCTCCTTTCGTCCGGCGGCGAGGTGCTTTTCGAGGACCGCAATCGCGTCAAGGACGGGGACCAGACACGCCACCCCGAGCTCGCGATCGCGCTCTGGGCCGTCCGCGAGCTCTCGCCCGAGGAGCGCGCCGCGTCCACGGTCGACACCTCGGGCGAGCACTGCCCCATGTGCGCCGCCGCCCACGCCTGGGTGGGGCTCGGGCGCATCGTCTACGCCTCGAGCTCCGCCCAGCTCTCCGCGTGGTGCGAGGGCTGGGGCCTGCCGCCCGCACCCGTGGTGGCGCTCCCGATCGGGACCGTCGCCCCGTTCACCCCCACGGCCGGCCCCGCGCCGCAGTTCGAGGAGCGGCTCAAGGCGCTGCAGGCGATCAGTCGCGGCGTCACGCCCTAGCCCCCAGGCGGCGGGGGGCTAGCTTCGTGAGCATGCCCCCCGTCTCATCGCCGCCGTCCGCCTCGCCGTGGTGGCGCTCATCGTCTTTGCGGTGGTGGTGAGCTACGCGGTCTCCGCCGCCACCCACGGCGCGCTGCCCAACCCCTTCAACTTCTTCGGCTTCTTCACGATCCAGTCGAACCTCCTCTCAATCGTGGTGCTCATGGGTGCCGCCGTGGCGCTGCTGCGCGACCGCGAGCTACGAGAGTGGTTCCACCTCCTGCGCGGCTGCGTCACGGCGTACATCGCGATCGTTGGCGTGGTCTACGCGATCCTTCTGGCGCCGCTCGGGGCGGCCGGCGGCGTGGAGGTTCCCGTCTCCAATGCGATCCTGCACATGGTCACGCCGCTGTACCTGCCGCTGGATTGGATGCTCTTCCGCGACCGCCCGGCCCTCCCCTGACGCAAGCTCTGGCTCGTGATCGCCTACCCGCTCGTGTGGGTCGCCGTGGTGCTGTTCCGCGGCGCCACGGACGGCTGGGTCCCCTACCCCTTCCTCAACCCGAGCATCGGCTACCCCACCGTGACGCTGTACTGCCTCGTGATCCTGCTCGTGGGGCTCGGCTTCGGCACGCTCGCCTGGTGGGCCTCGCGGCTGCGGACGCGCGGCCCGCCGCGGTTGATTCCCCCTGACGCCCGCCAGGAGATGCGCGCCCGCGCGCCGCACTCCCCTGGCCGCCGCGCCCTGCCCCGGCGACGATGGGCCCACGGCCCCTTCCCGAAAGGAACTCCATGCGCAGCATCGACGTGGTGCGCAAACACTATGCCGCCTCCGAGGCCGGCGACCTTCCCGGCATGATGGCCGACTTCGCGCCCAACATCGTGTGGACCGAGGCCGCAGGCTTCCCCACCGCCGGCGTGTACAACGGCCCGCAGGAGATCATCGACGGCGTCTTCGGTCCCACCGACGCCGCCTGGAACGGCTTCTCCGTGGGCGTTGAACGCCTCCTCGAGGACGGCGACACTGTGGTCATGATCGGCTGTGCTACACCGCGACCGCCAAGAGCACCGGGATCCCGCTGAATATCCGCACGGTGCACGTGTGGACGGTGCAGGACGGCAAGATCGTGGCCTTCGAGCAGATCTGCGACTCCCACCCGGCGCAGCTGGCCCTGAAGGGCTGACGCGCTTTTCCGTGCCCGACGGCGGGTGACCGGCCTGCAGGGGCCGGTCACCCGCCGTCGGGCTTTCCTTGGGTCTGGGGCGCCTCCGGCGCCCGGCCCGGCGCGCTCAGCTCGGCCGGACCCTAGGGTTCGAGCAGCTCGAAGGGCACCGGACCGTGGCTCGTCCCGTTCACGAGGAGCTCCACGGCATGCTCACCCGGGTAGTAGGCACGCGTGGTGATGGGGCGGAAGGAGAAGGCCCGCTCGATGTCGAGGCGCTCGCCCGGCGCCAGCGTGGGAGCGGCGAGCTTGAAGACCTTGCGGCGGGCCGCCCCACGCGCGCCGCGCAGGTGCAGCGCCCAGTCGATGGCCACGCGGGCGGGCGCCGCGCCGCGGTTGGCGACGGAGCCCTCGAAGCGCAGCTCGCCGCCGAAGGGCACCTCGGGGGTGGCGACGACCGGGCCCTCCACGCCCAGGTCCTCGCTCGAGAAGCCGAGCAGCCGCAGGGCCCCCGGCTCGCCACGCTTGATGAGCGTGCGCAGGCCGTGCTTGATGACCCACTCGCCGTTGCCGCGCGGCGCGGCGGCCCAGGCCTCGGCGGTGCTCAGCACCCACTGCGGATGGTGGCGCGAGTGGTCGTTGAGGTGGTTGGCGACGGAGCGATAGACGTAGTCCTGGGGGTCCCCGCGCAGCGCCTCGAGGATCGGGGCGGCGAGCCCGGGGTCCTTCACGAGGGCCGGGACCCGCAGGCCCCACGGCAGCAGGGGGCGCGAACCCTCGGAGGCGAGGCGGCGCACGTGGTGATGGGGGTGGCCCACCCAGCCGCGCATGATCTCGATGCCGCGCTCGGGGCGGGCGCGCAGCAGCTCGCGGATCGCGAATTCCGAGGTGTTGCGCGGCGTGAGCAGGGCCAGGATCTCCATCGCCTCGTCGAAGCTCCCCTCGTCGCCCGCCTTGAGGGCCGAGCGCGCGGCGGTGAGGCCGGCCGGCCAGATGAGCCAGCCCTCGAACGCTGGGTCCTGGGCCGCCACGCGCAGGCTCCCGGCCACTGAAGCGAAGTCTCCGGGGAGCTCCGCGAGGGCGGCCTCGGCGAGGGCGGAGGCCCGGGCGGAGAGCGCGAGCGGGGTCAGGGCCTCGGGTGCGGCGGCGGCGCGCAGGCCAGGCAGTTCCCGGCCGGAGGCGGCGGAGAGCGCCGCGTGGAAGGCGGCGGCCTGCGGGGCGCCCAGGAGCTCGTCGGCCATCGGCATGCGTGGTGTCCTTCGCGTGGGAGGGGCCGCGGGGCACCGCGGTGTCTGCCCTCCAGCCTAGGGTGGGCCCATGACCGAATGGGTGGCCCTGCTGCGGGGCATCAACGTGGGCGGCGTGAACATCAAGAGCGCCGAGCTGGCCGGGCTGTTCCGCGAGTCCGGCTTCGACGCCGTGAAGACCGTGCTCGCGACTGGCAACGTGCTCTTCTCCTCGCCGGAGGAGGCGGGCGATACCGTTGCGGCCGAGGGCCTGCGCACCCGGCTCGAGGAGCTGCTCTCGGAGCGCTTCGGCTACGAGGCCCGTGTGGTGCTCGAACCACGGGCCCGGATCGCGGGCGTCGCGGCGGCCTACCCGTACGCCGAGTCGGCGGCGCATCACGCCTATGTCGTCTTCGGCTCGGATCCCGGGGCCCTGGCCGCACTGCTCGACGACGCCGCGGGGCGAGGACTGAGCGTCGATGCTCCGGCCGCCGACCGGGAGGGGGTCCGGGCCTCCGATGCGTTGGACCGCGGCTCGGCCGGGCCCGTGCCCGTCGCCGAGGGCGCGGAACGCGTGAGCGCCGGCGAGGGCGTGCTCTATTGGGCCTGCCCTCGCGGCTCCAGCACTGACACCCCGTTCTCCAAGCTCACGGCCGCGGCGCGCCACAAGCCCTCGCTCACCACGCGGAACCTCAACACGGTGCGCAAACTGCTCTAAGACCCCGGGAGAACCCCTCCCACCCCGAAATCGGAGTGCCAAATGTACGGTTTTTGGCCCAAAACCGTACATTTGGCACTCCGATTTTTTGGGAGAGGTGGAGGCTCACCGAGCGGCGGGGGTGGAGGCTCACGGGGCGAAGGCGATGGCCGAGGCTTCGTGACAGATGTCAGGTGTTCTTCGCGGCCGGGTCTGCCACGCTGAGGGGCAGGCAGCTACCGCCGCTCGCGAGGAGTGATCATGGGCCCGTTTCCCGCCGTCCACCCCGGCCGCTTCACCGACGCCGGAGACGAGGAGGTGACCGTCTTTCTCATCGGCATGCGCTTCAACAAGCCCTGGAAGGTCCATCGCTGGCTGCCCGTTTTCGTGGCCATGCCGCGCATGATCGTGTACCTGAAGCGCCACCCGGCGCAGGGTTTGCTCGGTCTGCACGGTTGGGCCGGCCGCACCATCCTGATCCTGCAGTACTGGCGCAGCGTCCAGGAGCTGCAGGCGTTCGCCTCCGCGGCTGATGCACCCCACCTGGCCCCGTGGCGGCGCTTCATGAAAACGGTGAGGAAGGACGACGCCGTGGGCATCTGGCACGAGACGTATCGCGTTGCCCCGGATCACCGGGAGAGCGTCTACGTCAACATGCCGGCGTTCGGGCTCGCACAGGCCACGGGGCACGCACCGGTGGACCACGGATCCCGCACGGCCAAGCAGCGCATGAGCCGCCGCGGAGGCCGGAGCGCGGGCTAACTCAAGGAGGAGGCACCCGCGCCCGTCTCGTCATTCCGGGCACAGGCGCTCGGCGGCTCCACCCCCGGGCTCGGCCGTCTCTCCACGAAATCGGAGTGTCAAATGCACGCTTGTCGGCCAAAAAGCGTGCATTTGGCACTCCGATTTTTGGGGGATGGAAGCGCACGACGGCGCGCCGCTGGGTGGGCACGAGGGTGCAGCCAGGCCAGTGCGGGCCGCGTCCGACTGTCCCGTCTCAGCAGGCAGGGCGCAGGTGCCAGGCTTCCTCGCCGAGGGCGTCCCAGACGAGGCGCGCGAGCGGATGGCTCAAGGCGCGAGCGGCGAGGGTCCCGGCAGATTCCCCTGCCCTCGGCGTCAGCGCCGAGACGGCGGAGGCGATCTCCTCGCCGAAACTCGCGGCCAGCTCGGCCTCGGTGACCTGCTCGAGGGAAAGGTGCAGCCACGCGACGGCCACGGCGGGGTGGCGTTCGCCGCGGCTTTCGCCGACGCGCGCGGCCAGTTCAGCCAACGCCTCGCCGAGCCCGCGGCCCCGGGCGTCGGTGCTCCCGGCGTGCAGCCCCCTGGCCAACACGCGGGCGCCGATGGTGAGGTCTCTGCCGTCCACGCATCCTCCTGATCAACGTCTGCGGGTTTAAGCCTAGGCCGGGCCCCCGACGCTTTGCCCATCGGTGACACCCCGACGCATGACGTCGCGTGACGCCGGGTGACCCCCGCTGACGCCATCCCGTGACAGCGCGCCGGGGGTGGTGCGACGCTCGTGCTCCGCCCGAGCGACACCGGAGACCACCTTGTCGCTCACCCCAGCCCAACCGACCGCCCCAAGGAGCGCCCCATGAGCCTCGCCCCGCTGCTGATCGACGTCCGTTCCGCCGCCGAGTTCGAGGCAGTGCACGCCCCGGGCTCTGTCAACGTGCCGCTTCCCGTGCTCCTCGAGCACCGCGCAGAGGCGGCGTCCAAGCTGCGCGGCCCCGTGACGCTGCTCTGCGCCTCGGGCGCCCGCGCCGAGGAGGCCAGGACCGCGCTGGCGGGAGAGGGCTTCACCGACGCCACGGTCCTCACGGGCGGCGTCAACGCCCTCGAGAAGGAGGGCGGCGCCGTGCGCACCTCCGGGACATGGGCCCTGGAGCGCCAGGTCCGCCTCGTCGCCGGCTCGCTGGTCCTGGCGGGACTGGCCGGCGGCCGCTTCCTCTCCCCCAAGCTCCGCGGCCTCTCGGGGATCATCGGCGGCGGTCTGACCGTCGCCGCCCTCTCCAACACCTGCGCCATGGGTTCGTTGCTCTCCCGCGCCCCGTGGAACCGTGTCGCCCACGAGCCCACGGCCGAGGAGGCCCTGGCCGCCCTCGAGCGCGTCTGAACCACGCGCCGTCGGGCACCTTGGACCTGACTTCAGCGCCCGACGACGCCCGCCCGCCGCGGGCGGGCGCCTCACCGTCCGCCGTGGCAGGCTGGAGGGCATGAACGCCCAGCTGCTGCACGACGTCGAGACCCTCCTGGCGGGCTGGGAGAAGCGCTGGGGCACCCCCGACGCCCGCGAGGCGGCGGCTCTTGCCGACGCGCGGGCCGCGCTGGCCCAAGAGCCGCCGGCGCTCCTGCGCCACCCGTGGCGGACCCACGTCACGTGCAGCGCCTTCGTGTTCTCGTCCGATCTGCGCTCCACCCTGCTGGTGCACCACGTGAAGGGCGACTTCTGGGTGCAGCCGGGTGGGCATCCCGAGGACGACGACGCCTCGGCCATCGGGGCCGCCCTGCGCGAGGCGCGCGAGGAGACGGGCGCCTCCCCGCTGGGAACGCCGGTGGTCGTGGACCTCGACCACCACGCGCTCTCCGGCGCGTTTGGCCATTGCGCGTCTCACCTGGACCTGAGCGTGGCGGTGCTCGCCGACCCGGAGGCGGCGCTGCTCGTCAGCGCGGAGTCCCACGATCTCGCATGGTTCCCCGTGGAGGAGCTGCCTGCAAAGCTGCCGAGCGGCTTTGCGGCGCGGCTGGCCCGCGTGCTCGCGCGGACCGCGGCGCTCTAGGCCGCGACCGCCCGGCGGGAACCGCTCAGGCGCCCGTGCCGCGCAGCCCCTCGATGTCCAGCTTCTTCATGCTCATCATGCGCTCAAAGGCGCCGGGCGAGGCCATGAGTTCGCCCATGTTCTCCGGCACGATCTGCCAGGACAGGCCGTACTTGTCCTTGAGCCAGCCGCACTGCTCGGACTCCGGGACGGCGGAGAGCGCCTCCCAGTAGCGATCGATCTCCGCCTGATCGGCGCAGTCGACGATGAGCGAGATGGCCTCGTTGAACTTAAACTCCGGGCCGGCGTTGATCGCGTCAAACTTCACGCCGCGCAGCGTGAACTGGATGGAGAGCGGCTTGCCGGCCAGGTGCTTCTGGAAGTCCAGCAGGCCCTCTTCCGGATACCGTGCCACGTTCAGGATCTCGGAGTCCGGGAAGACGCTCACGTAGAACTCGACGGCCTCCAGGGCGACCCCGTCGAACCAGAGGGACGGGGTGATCTTCTGCTCTGCCATGACGCCTCTTTCCGCCGGGGCCGTCTCTGCGCGAGGCCCGGCCCCCACGCTAGAACGCTCCGCCCCGCCACGCTAGGGGCGCGGCGCCGCGGCCGCATCGACGCCCCGGCCGCAGCGGGGCCAGGGCACCGCGGAGCGGGCGCGCTCAGCGCCGGCCTGCATCCGCCGCGCTGGCCGCGCCGGAGACCACCAGGAGCGCGCACGTCATCCAAATGGCGCCCGCCGGCCCCCACGGCGCCGCCACGAGCCCCGCCAGCAACGGCATCAGCACCTGCCCCAGGCGGTTGCCCATGAGCCGCACGGCCAGCGCCGAACCGCGCCACGCACCCGGCACCGATTGGGAGATGAGGGTCATGGTCAGCGGCTGCCCGATCCCGAGGAAGAAGCCTCCGATCACGAGGAACACCGTCGCCACCGCGATGCCGGGCCCGCCCGGCCACCAGGCCAGGGCGAGCGGGGGCAGCGCGAGCGTGGCCCCCGAGCCGAAGAGGCACGAGAGCATGAGGAGGGTGCGCCCCACGCGCCCCACCATCCACGGCAGCACGGCGCGGCAGATGATCGAGGCGAGCGCGCGGATGGCCAGGAGCGTGCCGATCACCCCGGGATCGATCCCCAGCTCCTCGCCCACCACGGGCAGGAACGCGGTCAGGATGTCCAGCATCGAGAGCAGGCTCAGGGCCGCGAGCATCGCGGCCGGCACACCGGGGCGCCGCATGATCTTGAGGACCGTCGGCCGCCCCTCCGGCGCCCCCGGCACCGCGCCCCCTGGCGGGGCCTGAACGTCACCGCCCGACGCCGCGTGGCCGGCCGCGGCGTTCGCCTCGCCTTCCGCTGGGGCCTCCCCCGCGTCGTCGGGCGGGCCGGGGGCGATCTCCACCTCGGTGCGCCGGTCGCGGGGCGAACCGGGCAGGGGCGCGACGAAGAGCAGCGTGCCGGCGGCCGCGATGGCGGCGCCGACCCAGAGCGCCGTCTGCACGGCGCCCAGCCGCCCGTCGCCGTGCGCCGAGCCGACGATGAGCCCGCCCAGGAACGGGCCGATGAGCTGGCCCACCGAGTAGGCGGCGGTGAACCAGCCGAAACCGACGTCCAGTTGGCGCGGACTCGAGTAGCGGGCGATGGCCGATTGACCGGCGATCGTGAAGGCCAGGTGGCCGAAGCCGAGCACCGCGGAGGCGGCGATGACGCCCCAGAGGTTCGGCGCCAGCGCGAGGCCCACCCCGGCCAGGCCGAGCGTCGCGGCGCCGACGGCGAGCAGCACCCGCAGCCTGAGCATGCGATCGGAGAGCCGGCCCAGGGCGATGGCCACGGCGAGCGGGATGATGGCGTAGGCGGCCGTCGCGACACCCACGGCCACGGAATCGGCGCCGAAGGCCAGGAGCTTGTAGGACGTCACGGGACGCAGAAGATTCAGGCCCGATTGCGTGAAGACCGCGGCGACGATGAGCACCCAGAGCCAGGGTGTGCCGGATCGCTCCCTCGTCGAAGCGGCCCGCGCCATGCCCATCCCCCGCACCCTTGTCTGCTGCGCCCACCCTATCGCCGGGGATCGCCCCAGCCCCGCGAGCGTTACGAGGCAGAGGCGGAGGCAGACGCGGACGAGGCCACGGCCTCCGCAAGTTGCTTGCTCGCCTGCCCCCCCGAGCAGGAACCCCTGGGCGCGGGGGCTGCGCTTCTCCGAGCCCCAGACCGTAAGCCGCAGCGAGGCGTTCTGCGCCAGGTGGGTGGGGACCACGCGACACCAGGATCGCGTGCTTCCCTCGGCCGCGGCGGCGCCCGCCGCATCGGACGGCGTCGATTCGGGGGCTTCGGCGGCGCACCGCGTTCCGGAGTGGACCGCCCCGTCCTCGGTGAGGACCGCGGCGCGCGCGGCGTCGAGCCGCTCGCCCGTCAGGGTGGAGACCTCGCGAACCTCCACGGTGAACGTCACGGTCGAGTAGCCGCTCGGGTCGATCGCCTCGCCCGCCGCGGCGGCGCTCAACGGCGCAATGGAGACATCCACGAGCCGCAATCCGACCCACTGCCCCTCGATCCACTCCCCCGGGGCTGCGGCCCGCACCTCCCCGAGGTCGCGGTGCAGCCTGGCCGGTCTGGTCAGCGGGCCCTCCCGCGCGCGCGTGCCCGACCCCAGGAGCGCGTCGCGCTGTTCCTGCAACGCCAGCTCGCGCTGGCCCTCGGGGCTGTTGACCCACGCCCTGTGTTCGTCCATCGAGATGCTCAGCCCGCTCCACACCGCGATCGCGTACCCGGGGGGCGCCGCGAGCAAGCCGACGAGTAGCAACACACCTGCCGCCACCCAGGACCTCGTGGGCAGCTGACCCCTGCGGCGGCGCCGCAGCCCGCGCACCACGAGCCACACGACGCAGGCCGCGAGGAGCACCGCCGCGGCCCAGAACGTGGCGATCGGCATGAAGGCCCACGAGAATTTATCCATACGTTAGTTAATCCCTCATGGGCGGACACACTACAAGCCCCTCACAACGAAACGCCCGCCCACCTCAAGGAAGGTGAGCGGGCGTCGTCGTGCCTCAAGAACCGGACCTGCGGGCCGTGGGCCGTCAGGCCCCCGGCCGGCTGTCGTCGCGGATGCGTCCCACGAGCTCCTCGAGGACGTCCTCGAGCGTGATGAGCCCGTCCGGCTCGCCGTCCGCGCCGAGCAGCAGGGCCAGGTGGGCGCCGTCGCGCTGCATGGCGCCCAGGGCCTCACCCACGGGCGTGCCGGCGGCGAAGCGCGGCAGCTCGCGCACGCTCGCGGAGGGCAGCGGCGCCTGGCGGGCGTCGCCCGTGGTGCCGATGACGTCCTTGACGTGCACATAGCCGGCCCAGCCGCCGTCGGCGGAGCGCAGCGGAAAGCGGGAGAAGCTGCGCGCGGCGGCCTCCTCCACCCCCGCGGGCGTGACGCTCAGCGGCAGGGAGACCACGGACTCGAGCGGGATCCGCACCGAGTCCACCGTGCCGGCCCCGAAGCGCAGGGCGCCCAGGAGCAGGGCCTCGTCGCCGTCGTCGATGGCGCCGCCCTCGGCCGATTCGCGGACCATCGCCGCGACCTCGTGCTGGTCGAAGGTGCTCGCGACCTCGTTCTTCGGCTGGACCTTGAACAGGCGCAGGATCCCGTTGCCGATCGCGTTCATGAGCCACAGCACGGGCTGCAGCACGCGCACCAGCACCACCATGGGCGGGCCGAAGCGCAGGGCGGTCTTCTCCGGGCCCGCGAGCGCGATGTTCTTGGGCACCATCTCGCCGAGCACCACGTGCAGGTACGTCACCACGGCGTAGGCGATGACGTAGGAGAGCACGTCGATCGCGGTCTCCGGCACGCCCCACGAGCCCAGCGGACCCTCGACGGCGTGCTTCACGAAGGGCTTGGTCACGTAGCCGAGCGCGAGCGAGCACACGGTGATGCCGAGCTGCGCGCCGGCCATGACGAGCGAGACGTGCTCGAGCGCCCAGAGCGTCAGCTTGGCGGCGCGCCCGCCCTCGCGGGCCTTGGGCTCGATGATGGAGCGGCGCGCCGAGATGAGCGCAAACTCCCCCGCCACAAAGAAGTAGTTCGCGGCCAGGAGGGCCACGGTCAGGACGATCGCAACGACGTCGTTCACTTGCCCTCGTCCTCGTCCACTTCGGTGACGCTTGCCTCGAGGCGCGCGATGCGCGCCCCGTCCATCTCCAGGACCGTCAGGGTCACCTCGGAGGCGGGCAGCTGGTATTCACCGGCGGTGCGGAGCACGACGACGTCGCCCTCCTTGGCGATGCGGCCCAGCTCCAGCGTGAACAGGCCGGCCACGGTCTCGTGGTCGGCACCGTCCGGAATGCGGGCGCGCAGGATCTCGGTGGCCTCGTCGGGGCGCAGGGCGCCGTCGATCTGCCACACGCCCTCGGAGACGGGGCTGGCCACGGCCTCTTCGGGGTCGTGCTCGTCGACGACCTCGCCCACGAGCTCCTCCACGAGGTCCTCGAGGGTCAGCAATCCGGCGACGTCGCCGGTTTCGTCGATGAGGACGGCCATCTGCAGGCCGCCCTCGCGCAGGGTGTCCATGAGCTCGTCCAGCTCCACGGTGTCCGGCACCAGCGTGGCCTCCTCGGCCACGGTGGCGACGGCCGTGGTGGCGCGTTGCTCGTAGGGCACCGCGAGCGCGCGGCGCACGTGCACCACGCCGTCCACGGAGTGCACATCGCCCTCCGCCACGGGGAAGCGCGAGTGACCGGTGTTCGCCGAGAGCTCCAGGAGCTCCTGGATGCTCGTGGCGCCGGAGACCGTGACCATGCGCGTGCGCGGGGTCATGGTGTCGTGGCCGCGGCGATGGCCGAAGGCCACGGAGCGCTCCAGCAGCTGGGCCGTGTGCTCGGGGAGCACGCCCTCGTGCGCGGAGTGCTGGGCCAGGGCCACGAGCTCCTCCGGGGAGCGCACCGAATCCAGGTGCTCCGTCGGCGTGATGTTGAACAGGCGCAGGATCGCGTTGGCCGTGCCGTTGAAGAAGACGAGCAGCGGCTTGGTCGCGGCGGAGAAGCCGCGCTGGAAGCCCACCACCTGGCGGGCCGTGGCCAGCGGCTTGGCGATGGCCAGGTTTTTGGGGACCAGCTCGCCGAAGACCATGGTGACGACCGTGGCGAGCACGAGCGAGATGATCACGGAGAGGGTGCGGGCCGCCGCCTCGGCGAGGCCGGCGCCCGTGAGGGGGCCGACGACGATCGCGGCCACGGCCGGCTCGGCCAGGAAGCCGATGCCGAGGTTGGTCAGGGTGATGCCGAGCTGGGCTCCCGAGAGCTGCGTCGACAGGGTGTCCATGCCCTTCAGGACGCCCATCGCACGCTTGTCGCCCGCCTCGATGGCTGCCTTGACGTCGTTGCGGTTGACGGTGATGAGGGAGAACTCGGCGGCAACAAACATGCCGCAGGCGGCCACGAGAAGGAGGGCCAGAACGATTGACACTATTTCCACGATCGGCACCCCCGCTCAGGACTCAAAGGGGTGGGTGCCGGGTGACACGGCAGAGGGGGCTTCAAAGAGCCCGGACTGTCGCCAGGGGCGTTCATCATTCCTTTCTTCGCCGCCGGTTCCGGCGGCACGGTGAAGTTTCATTGTCCTGGAGGCCGAGCCGCCGTGCCAGGCGTCAGGGCGCCAGGAGCCCGACTCCCGGCGATTTCCCAGGGACGAGGGGCCCGTTCAGCTGCCCGACGCCGGATGGTTCCCCGGGTGTCTCACCCCACCGTGGGTGGGGTGAGACACCCGGGCGAGCGCGCGTCGTCGTGCCCTTGGAAGGGACCCACGGAGCGGCCGGGCCGATCAGTGATCGGCCGCCACACGCTCGCCCACGAGCTTGGGTGAGGGGATGACTTTGAACGCGATCACTGCCCCGGCGAGCGTGATGATCGCCGCGATGATCGAGGTGGTTTGCATGGCCGAGGTGAAGGCGTGGCGGGCCGCCTCGCCCTCGGCCGAGGCCGGGTCGAGGATCGTCATGGCCGTGGCGAGGGACTCGCGCACACCGTGCTCCTCGCCGCCGCCGAGGCCGGCCGGCAGGTTGATCCGATAGAGCGCCGTCATGACGGAGCCGAGCACCGCGATGCCCAGCGCCACGCCAAGCTCGTAGGAGGTCTCGGAGATGGCCGAGGCCGAACCCGCCTTGGCCGGCGGGACGGCGGAGACCACGGCGTCCACCGTGACGGTCTGAGCCAGGCCCACGCCGAGGCCCACGGGGATGAGGGCGAGGCCGAGCCAGAGGTAGCTCGCGGCGCCCTCGGCGATCGCGATCGCCACGAGGCCCACGCCCGTCAGCGCCAGGCCTGCGGCGATGGTGCGGCCGGCGCCGAGCTTGGTCAGGAACCAGCCCACCAGGAGGACGACCGCGATCGAGGCGAGGGTGGCGGGGAGCTCGGCGAGGCCGGCCTGCAGCGGCGTGTAGCCGCGCCCGAGCTGGAGGTACTGCGAGAAGAAGAACAGCAGGCCCGTGAGGGCAAAGACGGCGATGAACTGCGAGAGCACCGAGCCGGCAAACGCCGGCACCTTGAAGAGGCTCACGTCGATCATGGGCGAGGCGAGGCGCTTCTGGCGCCGGATGAACCACCAGCCGAAGGCGAGGCCGGCCAGCAGGCAGACCCCACCCAGGGCGTCGAATCCGGACTGCACGGTGTGCTTCACGGCGTAGACGAGCGGGACGATCGCCGCCATGGACAGCGCCGCGGAGAGCAGGTCGAAGCGGCCCGGGTTCGGGTCCTTGGACTCGGGCAGCAGGAAGAAGCCACCCACGACGAGGACGATCACCACCGGCACGTTGATGAGGAAGACGGAGCCCCACCAGAAGTGCTCGAGGAGGACGCCACCCACGAGCGGGCCGAGGGCCGCGCCGCCGCCGGCCGCGGCGGACCAGATGGCGATGGCGCGCGTGCGCTCCTTGGCGTCCGTGAAGATGTTGCGGATGAGCGAGAGCGTGGAGGGCATGAGCGTGGC
Organism: Galactobacter valiniphilus; assembly: GCF_003575975.1. GTDB lineage: Bacteria > Actinomycetota > Actinomycetes > Actinomycetales > Micrococcaceae > Galactobacter > Galactobacter valiniphilus. The sequence goes on from NZ_QQXK01000011.1 coordinate 53,842, forward strand.
GCCGGCGACGCCGAGCAGCACGCGGGCGGCGATGAGCCACTCCGGGCTGGGCGCGAAGGCCGCCACGAGCGACGCGGCGCCGAAGAGTGCCGAGCCGATGAGGAGCAGGCGCTTGCGGCCGATCCGGTCGGCGAGCACGCCCATCGTCACGAGCAGGCCGCCGAGGGCCAGCGAGTAGACGTCGCCGATCCACAGGATCTGCGTGGCGCTCGGCTGGAGATCCGCGGTCAGCGAGGGGACCGCGAGGTAGAGGACGGTCCCGTCGATGGCCAGCAACAGGACCGCCAGCACGAGGATCGAGAGGGCGGCCCAACGGCGCCGATGCGCGGAAGGGTGGGGCGGCTGGGCGGTGCTCATGCCAAAACTGTACCGTCCGGGCGGTAAAGTCGTCGAGACCGCGAGACTGCACTACGGTGACGGGAGGATGAGCGCCTCGCGGCTCGCCTCCTCACACCTCGACACCGCGCCACGGCGCAGATCGGAGCCACACGGGCCATGGGACGGATCAGTGGCCGGGACGCCGAGGCCACGCGGCGGCTTGTCCTCGACGCGGCGGCGCGGCGCTTCGGGAGCCACGGCATCGAGGCCTCGCTCGACTCGATCGCCGAGCTCGCCGGGGTCTCCAAGGGCGGGCTCAAGTACCACTTTGCCTCCAAGGACGCGCTCCTGCGGGCCCTCGCCGAGGACCAGCTCCTGGAGTTCCGCGCGGAGGTGCACTCCTTCATCCGGGAGGGCGACGACGGCCCGGGCCGCCTCACGCGCGCCTACGTCGCGGCGACCCTCGACGCCCTCACCAACGCCGATGCCATGCTTGAAAAGCACGCCCTCATGGCCCAGTTGAGCACCGTCCCGGTGGTCCGCGAGGCCTGCCGCGAGGACGCCGCCTGGTGGGACGCGGCGATCGCCGCCGACGGCACCGATCCCGTCACCGCCGCGCTCGTCGTGGCCGCCGCCGACGGCCTCGCCGCCGCCCCGCTTTGGGGCGCCGAGTACGCCCCGGAGCTCCTGGCACAGATCGGCGAGCGCCTCGTGGACATGACCCGCGCCTGAGCGCGCGCCCTTCCTCCCACAGCACGACGGCGCGGCGGGGCTCCCAGACCCGCCGCGCCGTCGTTCACTTCAGGTCCGTCCGCCTCGATAGAGGCGAACCGCTAGGCCTCCGGATCGGTATCCGTGTACGCGCCCACCGAGTCGGAGCTCTCCCCCTCGGTGTAGCTGCCCTCACCCACGGTGCGGCCGGCACTCTCGCCGTCGGCGAGCTCCACCTCGGTGTAGTCGCCCTTCTCCTTGCCGCGCAACGCGGGATCCTGCCCCGTGCCTTCGGCGTCCACGTACTGTCCCTCGTCGATCTCGGCCATGGCGTTCCTTCCGGTTACAACTCGGACGGCACCGGGCGCGCCGTCATCGCCGATCCTCGCCCGCGGACGCGCCGCTGACAAGGGTTTGCGCCGAGGCGTCAGGGGCGCAGCAGCGCCTTGATGGTGGTGCGCTCGTCCATCGCGGCGTACGCGGCCGGTGCTTCTTCCAGCGGGACGTCCATCGTGAAGACGCGTCCCGGGTTGATCTTGCGATCAAGGATCAGCTGGATCAGCTCGGGCAGGAAGCGGCGGACGGGCGCGCCGCCGGCCACGATGTGCACCTCGGCTCCGAAGATCTCGCGGCCGGAGAGCTGCACGCCGTGGGCCACGCCGAGGATGGTCAGGTAGCCGCCACCGCGGGCGCAGCGCAGGCCCTGCTCAATCGATTCCTGCGTGCCCACGGCCTCCACGACGCCGTGCGCGCCGAGGCCGTCCGTGAGCTCCTTGAGCTTGGCGACGCCCTTGTCTCCGCGCTCCTCGATGATGTCGGTGGCTCCGAACCCGCGGGCCAGCACCTGGCGATCGGCGTGACGCGAAAAGGCGATGATCCGCTCGGCGCCGAGCTGCTTGGCGGCCAGGATGGCCAGCAGGCCCACGGCGCCGTCTCCGACCACGGCGATCGTCTTGCCGGGGCCGGCCTGGGCCTCCACGGCGCCGAACCAGCCGGTGCCGAGCACGTCCGAGGCGGCCAAGAGTGAGGGGATGAGGTCCTCGTCCGGGTGCTCGGGGGTGGGCACGAGGGTGCCGGCGGCGTTGGTGATGCGCACGTACTCGGCCTGGGCGGTGCCGACGCCGTGGGCGTTGACGCACTTGGACTGGTAGCCCGCCTGGCAGATCTCGCACGTGTTGTCGCTCGTGATGAAGGAGCCGACCACGAACTGGCCCACCTCGAGGCCCGTCACCTCCGAGCCGAGCTCCTCGATGATGCCGACGTACTCGTGGCCCATCTGGTGGGAGTGCTGGGTGGGGATGACGCCGCGATAGTGCCAGAGGTCGGAGCCGCACACGCAGGCGGCCACCACCTTGAGGAGGGCGTCGGTGGGGGCCTCGATCTGGGGGCGGGGCAGCTCCTCGACGGTGACGTCGCGGGTGCCGTTGATCATGGTGGCGCGCATGGCTCTCCTCGAACGGTTGAAGGGGTTCACCTCATGGTGCGCCCGTCGGCGCGTGCGCGCAAAGCCTGGCGGCGCGATCGGGGGCGCCGGGGACGCCGGTCCCGGCGGGGCGGGTGCCGCAGCATCCGGAAAACGACGAAACATCCACGATTCGACGATGCTCCGTCGTTTTTCGGATGCCCGGCGGGGCGTCACCCGGGTTCACACCGGGCCGGTGAGGTGGTCGAACTCCCCGCTCACCCAGCGGGCATGGCGCTCGGCCGAGGACGCGATGGCCTCCCCCGCGCCGCGCAAGACGCGACCCTGGAAGTTGTCGTAGAGCCGCTCCACGTCGTAGCGGGCGGCCACGTGGGCGGCGATCCGTCTGACCGCCCCCGCCGAAAGGGGCAGGCGGTTGGGGAACGAACGCATGAAGCTGACCCAACCCGCCCGCGGCACCGCGGCGATCGTGTCCCCGCTCAAGAGAACCCCAGCGCCGTCGGCGCCGCGGAAGTGCACCACCGAGGAACCAGGGACGTGCCCGCCCGGCTGCGAGGCGCGCACGCCGGGAACGGGTTCCAGCTCGCCCGACCACACGCGCAGGCCCGGGAAGTCGCGGGTAACCCAGCCGGCGTCCGGCTCCGAGACCCACACCGGCGCGTCGTCGAAGGCGGCCGACCAGGCCGATTGCACGCCGAACATGTGGGGGTGGCTCGGGACGATGGCGGCCATGCCGCCGAGGGCGCTCACGGCCTCGATCGCTGCGCCGTCGATGTAGGCGGGGACGTCCACGAGGACGTTGCCCCTGTCCGTGACGACCAGCTTGGCCTGCTGGCCGACGCCCACGTGACCGCGGGTGTTGAGCTCCCACAGCCCGGGCTCCAGCTCCTTGAGCTCGATCGCCGCGCCTCTCGCCGCTTGCTCGGCGGGCGAGCTCCAGCGCTGCACCCCGTCGGCCGCGAGGTACTGCCGCTCGTCCGCGCAGACGGGGCACGTCCCGTGCGGGGAGTCGGTCTCCACGCCGCACAGGGCGCATTGCGCCGCGGTGAGTTCCGGTCGGGTGGCCTGAGATGTCATGGGTTCCTCTCCGCGCCGGGGGACGTCCCCGGCGCTGCCACCACCCTCCAACCTCAAGTGGACTTGAGGTCAAGCCCCGCGGAAGACTGGCTGCCATGAAGGACTCAGGCGATCTGCTGGCGATCGGCGAGGTGGCGCGGCGCTCCGGGCTCGCCGTGTCGGCGATCCGCTACTACGAGCAGCTCGGGCTGATCGCGAGCGAGCGCACCGGCGGCGGACAGCGGCGCTTCCACCGCTTTGTGCTGCGCCGCCTCGCCGTCATCCATGCCGCCCAGCGGGTGGGGGTGCCGCTGGCCAGAATCGCGGCGGACCTCAAGCCGTTTCCGCTGGACGCACCGCTGAGCAAGCGCGACTGGGTCCGCCTCTCCAAGGCGTGGCGACCGCTCCTGGAGGCGCGCATCGCCGAGCTGAGTGCCATCCGGGACGGCCTCTCGATGTGCATCGGCTGCGGCTGCCTCTCCATGCGTCAATGCGCCGTCTACAACCCGGACGACGCCCTGGGCGCCGACGCGGCCGGCCCCCGGCGCCTGTTCCCGCGGCTCGAGGACGAGGGCGACCTGCCGTTCTGAGCGCGGCGGCGCTCCCCCGCGGGGCCGGTCCGCCCCGTGCGCAGCTGCAGCACCACGGCGCCCGCGCCGAGCGCGAGCCCCACGCCCGTGAGGATGCCGGGCACCTCGCCCACGAGCGGCCAGGACAGCACCGAGGCCGCGGCGGGGATGAGCGCGAATTGCAGCGAGGCCGTCCGCGCGCCGAACGTGCGCACCGTCGAGGCGTAGAGCGTGGTGCCGGCGAGCCCGCACAGCGTCAGCAGGACCGGGAGCGCCCAGGCCCCCGGCTCCGCCGAGACGTGGCCGGGCATCGCCGCGGCCAGGCCGAGCGCGAGCGGCACGGAGACGCTCACGCCGATCGCGGTAAACGCGAGCGGGTGCACTCCCCCGAGCGCGCGGCCCTGAATCAACGAACCGCCCGCGAGCCCGAACAGCCCCACGAGCGCGCCCACCACGCCGGGACCCACGGCGGGGTTCTCGAGGATACGCGGGAGGCAAGCCACGGCCACCGCGGCGGCGGCGAGCGCCACGGCGATCCAGGCTCGCGACCCGATGCCGCGGCGCGTGACCGCCACGCTCAGGAGCGCCGTCACGGCCGGGTTCAGCGCCACGACCAGCGCCGTCACCCCGGCCCCCACGCCGTGCGTCATGGCCCAGTACGCGCCGAGGAACTGCGCGCCCTGCACCAGCAGGCCGGCGGCGAGCGCCGCGAGCAACGCGCCCCGGGCCGGCAGCGCCAGCCCGCGCAGCAGCACCACGGGCCAGAGCAGGGCCGCCGTCAACACAAAACGCAGGGCGATGAGCCAGAACGGCGAGAGGCCCTGGAGAGCCAGGGCGCCGAGCGGGTAACCGGCGGCGTAGACGAGCACGGTGGCGGTGCCGAGGGCGAGGAGTCGGGTGTTCATGTCCTCCAGGCTGGGGCCGCTTCGCCCCCGCGCCGCCAACCCATCAGGAATCTCGATGATTCATTGCGGTGCCCCGCCCGCGCCTGCCACGCTAGGCGGGTGAGAACCCTCGACATCGCCGCGCTGCGCTCGCTCACGGCCGTCTCCTCCTTCGCGGGGGTGGCACGGGCCGCAGAGGTCCTGCACGTCTCCCAGCCCACGGTCTCCGGGCACCTGCGCCGCCTCGAGGCCGAGCTCGGCACGCCGCTCACGCACCGCCTGGGCCGCAACATCGCCTTCACTTCGGCGGGCGAGGATCTCGTGCGCCGCGCGCACCGCCTCCTTGCCCTGCACGACGACGCCGTGGACGCCTTGCTGGGGCGGGCGGGGGATGAGCTCGTGGTCGCCGCGAGCGACCTCGCGGCCGCGCCGTTGGTCCGCGTCGCGGCCGCTGCGCTGCAGGAGCGGTTCCCCGGGAGGCCCGTGTGTTTTCGCTTCCACCGCTCCGAGCGGTTGCGGGCGATCGTCCAGGAGGGCGGGGCCGATGTGGTGCTCGCCTTCACCGACCTGGGCACGGGGTCCGTCACCCTCGGCCACGCGGAGCTGGGCTGGTTCCGCGCCGACTCCGATGTCCCCGTGCCCGAGCACCGGCTCGTGCTCTTCACCCGGCCGTGCAGCCTGCGCGAGGCGATCGAGGATACCGTGGAGGGCCTCGGCGTGAACGTGGCCCGCGAGGCCCTCGACCTCACGGGCGTGCTGTCGGCCGTACGCGAGGGCGTGGGCCTCACGGCCCTCCCCCTGGGTCACCGCACCGAGGTGGGGCTGCGCCGCGTCGAGGGCCCCGCTGCTCTGCCGACCCTGCGGCTCTCCGCGCCTCGGCCTGGCGGCCAAGCCGGTGCTCGAGGCGCTGCGTGCCGAGACGGCGCGCGTGCAGCCGGGCGCCTGAGTCGGCGGCCCCGCGCCCGAACCCGTTCGCGCGGCCTCCCCGGGGACGCGACAGGGCGCCGCCCCAGAACGGGACGGCGCCCTCACACACCGGGTCGCCCGGCGGGGCGCTGCTACTCGGCCGCCGGCAGCTGGATCAGGCCGAAGGCCTCGCCCTCGGGACCGGTCACCACGGACATGCGCCCGAACGGCGAGTCCATGGGCGGCATGAGCACGGTGCCGCCGAGCTCGCCCACCTTGGCCGTATCGGCGTCCACGCCGGCCGAGCCGAACCACGTGAGCCAGTAGTTCGGCACCCCCTCAGGGATGTCGGTGTCCAGCTGGATCCCGCCCAGGCCCTCGCCCTGAGGCTCGCGGTCGAAGGTGGCGTACGTGAGCCACTCGGAGGAGAGGTCGTTGAAGGTGTAGCCGAAGAGCTTGCCGTAGAACTCCTGCGCCGCGACGAAGTCATGCGTGTGCAGCTCGTTCCAGATCAGGGCACCCGGCTCGTTGTAGAGGCCCGCGCCGATGTGCAGCTTGGCCTCCCACACGCCAAACGCCGCCCCCACGGTGTCGATGCCCACGAGCATGCGCCCCACGTCCAGGACGTCGAAGGGCTCCACGGCCACCTGGCCCCCGGCCGCCTGCACGCGCGCCGCCACGTCGTCGGCGGAATCCGCGGCGAAGTATGTGGTCCACACGCACGGCCAGTTCGGGTCCATCGCGGGGCCGATGCCGGCCACCTGGTGGCCGCCCTTGGACGCCATGTTGTAGTGCCCGGCCTCCTCGCCGGCGTCCTGAAACTCCCAGCCGAAGAGGCCGCCGTAGAACGCCTTGGCGCCCTCGAGATCCTTCACCGACAGGTCCACCCAGCTGGGCGTTCCCTCGGGCCAACGTTCGCTGCGAATGGGCATGGCGCTCCTTCGAGCCGGAGGGCCTCCCCGGCCCTCATCGGCGGCCGCGAAGCGCGGCCTCGCACAAGGTAGCCCCGCGCCCCGACACCGCACCAGGGGCGCGGCAGGACTTTTCCGGACGGTTCATCGCGCGGCCGCCGGGCGGGCCGGGGCTCAGCCCGGCGAGCTCCCCCGGCGCACGTCGGCGACGTGGTGGGAGATGTCGTGTTCAACGAACTGCAGCAGGCTCAGCACCGTGAAGGGCACGCCGTCCCCGCGGTGGCCGCGGCGGCCCAGTCGCGCCGCACCACGTTGGCGACGTCGCCGTCCCAGTTCGCGAACTGCGGGTCGTCGGTCTCCAGCATCGAGGCCACGCGCAGGGCCAGCAGCCGGGCCATGTCCCTCACATGGGATCCGTATTCAATGGCGGACCACACCGTGGGCTCGGGCCGCACGGCCGCCTCGGGACCGGCCAGCAGCGCCGGCCACGCGCCCAAGGCGCGCGTCAGCTCCTCACGCAAGCGCCCGACGTCGGGCGTTGGCTCCCAGCCGCATTCGCGGCACCCGCTCTCCAGGACGAAGGTCCAGTCGCGGCTTTCGCTTGGGATGCTCGGTGGGTGCCGTTCCATGCCGGGGCAGTACACCTAGGCAGCCCGCAGCCAGCCACAGCAACGAGGGGCCCCGCACGGCATGCCGTGCGAGGCCCCTCGCGATTCAAGCCGGAATCAGGGGCGCAGGAGCACCTTGCCCGTACGGCCCGGGGTCGCCTGCAGCTCGAGCGCGGCGGGCAGCTCGTCGAAGGCGAAGACGCCGGCGGTCGGCAGGGTCACCTGGCCCGCTGCCACTCGCTGGAAGATCTCACCCATGAGGGCTGCCTTCTGCGCGGGTTCCATCGCGGCGGAGACCTTTGAACCCCAGAAGCCGCGCACCGTGAGCTCCTTGAAGATCACATCGGAGGACGGGATGGGCATGGTGTAGCCGGCCATGGCGCCGAACACCACGAGCGTGCCGCCCTGCGCCAGGAGCTTCACGAGCTCGCCGGCGATGTCGCCGCCCACCTGGTCCACGGCGGCCTTGATGGGGGCGCCGCCCGTGATCTCCAGCGCGCGCTCGCGCCACTGCGGATCCTCGGTGGAGACCACGGTCTCGATGCCCTGCGCCGCCAGCTCGGCCACGCCGGCCTCGCGGCGCACCACGCCCAGGGCGTTGACGCCGCGGGCGCGGGCGAACTGCGTCACGAGGCGGCCCACGGCGCCGTTGGCTCCGTCGATCACGAGCCAGTCGCCGGCCTCGAGGCCCAGGGAGTCCAGCAAGGACAGCGCCGAGAACGGCATGGAAATGAGCTGCGCGGCGGCCTCGTCGGCGATGGCGTCCGGGACGGGGATCAGGCCGGCGGCGGAGGCCGTGAAGAGCTCGGCCCAGGCGCCGAAGCGCCCGCCGATCACCACGCGCTGGCCCACGGCCAGCCCCGTCACGCCCTCGCCGAGGGCCTCGACCACACCGAGCGCCTCGGTGCCGGCGCCGGCGGGGAGCTCCGGCTTGAAGCCGTAGACGCCCTTCACGGTGAGGACGTCGTGGTTGTGGATGGGGCTCAGGACCAGGCGGACGAGGGCCTCGCCGGCGCCCGGGGTGGGGGCTTCGGCCTCGGTGGGACGTAGGACGGCGGCGGGATCGCCGAAGGTCTCGTGGGACAGGACGCGCATGGTGTTGCTCCTAGAAAACGCGGGGTGGTGCTGAGTGAAGTACAGGGGCGCTCAAGTGAGCGCGGCGCCAAGGGCCGTGAGGACGACGGCGAGCAGCGGGAGGGTGCCCTGCTTGAGGGCGGCGGCGCGGTGCTGGCGCGAGGAGAGCAGCAGAACCAGCGCGGCGGCGAGCATGCTGCCCACCCCGGCGAGGACGAGCGTGAGGCCGACGGTCCGCGCGCCGGCCGCCACGGCGATGACGCCGCCGGCGGCCATCAGCGCCAGGAAGAGGTTGTAGAAGCCCTGGTTGAAGGCCAGCGGCTTGGTCACCCTGGCCTCCTCGGCGCTGCCGATCCCGAAGGTCTTGCGCGCGGCGGGACCCTCCCAGGACACCGACTCCATCCAGAAGATGTACACGTGCAGGGCCGCGGCGAGCGCGGCAAGGATGAGCCCGGCGACGAGCATGACGACCTCCGTTTATTGGACCGACCGTTTCACTATATGCTGAAACGGTCGGTACACAAGTCGCCGTGCCGACGGAACAGGAGCTTGGCATGGGCCGCACCCGCACCTTCGACACGGACGCCGCCGTCCTCGCCGCGCGCGAAACCTTCTGGGCGCGCGGCTTTGAGGAAACCTCGGTCCCCGACCTCGAGGCCGCCACGGGCCTGAACCGTTCCAGCCTCTACCACTCGTTCGGCTCCAAGCGCGGCCTCTTCGACGCCGCCGTGCGCAGCTACCTCGACGAGGTGATCCGCCCGCCACTGGTCCCCTTGATGCTCGACGACGTGGCACCCGGCGCGCTGCAGTCCTACCTTGAGCGCGTGGCCGGCTGGGCCGGCTCCGCCGGCCAGGGCAACGGTTGCCTCCTCCTCAACGCGGCGGCCGGCGGGCTCGCCCACGACGAGACGATGTCCGAGGGCATCCGCGCCTACCACGCCGAACTGCTCGCGGCCCTGGGCCGCGGGGTCCGCGCCGCCCGCCCGAACCTGGACCCGAAGGCCGCCGACGAACTCGCTGCGGAGCTCACGGGGTCCGTGGTGGCGGCACTGCTGTTGGTCCGCGTGGACCCGGCGGCCGCCGAGCAGCTCCTACGTCTGGCCGCCCGCCGCGCGGAGGCGGCCGCTTCCTAGCCGCACTTAGAGCTATCACCCCGGGCTGCCGCTCCCCTTCACCCCTCCACTCCGATCAGGGGGGTGGTTGCGGCGCCGAGGAACGCCGGGGGACCCTCCGCTCAGCGTCCCACGGCGTCGAGGCTCAGGTCCACGCGCCGCAGGCGCTGGGCGTTGAGCGCTACCACCACGGTGGACGCGCTCATGAGCAGCGCCCCCACACTCATGGGCATCACGATGCCCCACGGCGCGAGCACCCCCGCCGCGAGCGGCACGGCCAGCAGGTTGTAGCCTGCTGCCCACCCCAGGTTCTGCTTCATGATCTTGGTTGAGGCGCTGGAGAGCGTGCGCAGGGCCACGACGGCGCGCGGATCACCCGAGGCGAGGACCACGCCGGCGGAGCCGATCGCCACGTCCGTGCCGCCGCCCATCGCGATGCCAACATCGGCCGAGGCGAGCGCCGGGGCGTCATTCACGCCGTCGCCCACCATGGCCACGACCTTGCCCTCCGCGCGCAGCTCGGCGACCTTGCCCGCCTTCTCCTCGGGGCGCACCCCGGCAAAGACGCGCCGGATCCCCAGCTCCGCGGCCACGTAGCGCGCGACGGGCTCGGCGTCGCCCGTGATCATCACGACCTCCACACCCTGCGCCCGCAGCGCCGCCACGGCGGCCCGCGACTCGGGGCGGATCGCATCGGCGAGGCGCAGCGCGCCGATCACCGCGCCATCGCGCGTCACGTGGAGCACGGTGGCTCCCTCCGCGCCCCAGGAGGGCGCGACGTCGAGCGCTTCAAGCCCCTCCTCCGCCAGGAGGGCGGGCCCGCCCACCCGCACGACGGAGCCTCCCACCAGGGCGCGCACGCCCACCGCCGGGTGGCTCGCGAAGTCGGTGGCGGCCGGCACCGCGAGTCCGCGCTCGGCAGCGGCGGCCACGATGGCGCGGGCGAGCGGGTGCTCGCTGTCCGCCTCCGCGGCCGCCGCGAGCGCGAGGAGCACGTCCTCGCTTACGCCCGCCACGGGATGGGCGGCGGTGACGGCCGGAGCGCCCTCCGTGAGGGTGCCGGTCTTGTCGAAGAGGACGGCGTCCACGGTGCGCATGGTCTCCAGCGCCAGGCGGTCCTTGACGAGCAGCCCGGAGCGGGCGGCCTTGGCCGTGGCAATGGAGACGACGAGCGGGATGGCCAGGCCGAGGGCGTGGGGGCACGCGACGACGAGCACTGTGATGGTGCGCTCGACCGCGGAATCCGGATGGCCGAGCGCCATCCAGACGATGGCGGTGATGACCGCAGCACCGAGGGCAAACCAGAAGAGCCAGCCGGCCGCGGTGTCGGCGAGGCGCTGGGCGCGAGTCGTGGAGCTCTGCGCCTCGGCGACCATGCGGGAGATGCCGGCCAAGGCGGTGTTGTCTCCGGCCGCGGTGACCCGGACGCGCAGACCCGAGTCGGTGGCGACGGTGCCGCCCACGACCGTGTCCCCCACGCCGCGCTTGACCGGCGCCGACTCACCGGTGATGAGCGATTCGTCCAGGTGGGCCTCGCCCTGCGTGATGGTGCCGTCCGCCGGCACGGCACCGCCGGGGCGCACGACGACGAGGTCGCCCACGCGGAGCGCGGCGGGGGTCACCGTGACGACGTCCTCACCCTCGATGCGTTCGGCCTCCTCGGGGAGCAGGGCCGCGAGGGAGTCCAGGGCGCTGGAGGTCGCGGCGAGCGAACGCATCTCGATCCAGTGGCCCAGCAGCATGATCACGATGAGGAGCGCGAGCTCCCACCAGAACTCCAGGCTCATGGGGAGCAGGTGCAGGCTGGAACCCCACGAGGCGAGGAAGGCGACCGTGATGGCCAGCGCGATGAGCGTCATCATGGCGGGCTTGCGGGCCTTGAGCTCGTCCACGGCGCCGGTGAGGAACGGGCGGCCGCCCCACACGTACATGACCGTTCCGAGCACGGGCGCGATCCAGGCGGTCCAGCCGCCCATCGGCAGCTCGTAGCCGATGATGTGCGCGAACATCGGGCTGAAGGCCACGACCGGCACCGCAAGGATCAGCATGATCCAGAAGAGGCGACGGAAGACCGCGACGTGGCCCGCGTGGCCGCCGTGAGCGGCGTGGCCCGCGTGCTCATCATGACCAGCGTGGCCGGAGTGGTCCGCGGCGGTGCCACGCCCCTCGTGGCCCTCATGCCCCGCGTGATCCATGGGCTCGTGGTGGTGGCCGCTCGCCGCGGGAGCGCTGCCGTGGTGTTCGTGGTGGGCGTTCATGCGGCCAACCATATACCCCTAGGGGGTATATGGCAAGTGTGGCTTCCCTCGGTCCACAGAACTTGGAGTGCGAAATGCACTCAAGGAGCGGCCCTTGAGCGCATTTCGCACTCCAAGTGGCCGGCGGCCGGAACTCGGCTGCGCGCCACACCCCAGCGCAGACAAAAAGGAAGCCCCGGCCGATCCGGCCGGGGCTTCCTGCGTCATCACTCGCACCCTTGAAGGTGTCTACGACTCTACGAACTCACCCGATGAATACGCTGTGGGCCACCACGACGTTCCCTGCTCACTCCCCGGGAACGCGCTGACATGACGGGCGTCACTCGGACTCGGCATCCTGCCGCTTGCGCCGACGGTTGCTCACGATCATGAGTCCCACGGCCAGCACGAGCAGCACCGCGCCGATCCCCAGGAGCAGCAGCATGCCGCTCGAACCGGTCGCGGCGAGCTGGGGAGAGTCGGCGAGCGACGAGGCGGAGGCCGGCGCGGCCAGCCCGATCATCGTCGCCACCACCGCGAACGCAGACAACGCGGCAACACTCAGCGAGGACTTCAACGACTTCATGACATCTCCAGTGTTCGAGCGGCAGGTCGGCACCCGAAGGTGCGCCCCCAGGTTCCTCCCCCAGCCCCACTCATTCAAGGGCCGCGCCGTGAAGGCAAGCACCCGCCGCCGTGCATCCCCTGTCCGGTTCAGTCCCCGAACACCGCCACGAGGTCGCAGTGCACCAGGGCGCCGCCGTCGAGGAGCGCGGACATGGCCTGGCGGGCCGGGCGCGAGGCGGCGTCAGGGAAGGCCTCGAGCCAGAGCCGGTTGAGCTCGTTGCGGTCCCGGTAGTCGGCGAGCCAGAAGGTCATCTTGGCGACGTCGTCCAGGGAACCTCCGGCCGCGGCCAGCACCGAGCGCGCGTGGGCAAAGACGTTCGCCAGCTGCTCCCCGAACCGCTCTGGCATCTCGCGGGTCACTGGATCGCGCCCCGTGAGCACCCCGGAGAAGAGGAACGGCCCCATGCGGCAGGCCGCCGGGATGGGGTTGGCGTGGCCGAAGCCCTCGATTTCGATGCTGGTGCGCGGCAGGCTCATGAGTCCCAGTTCACCACGGTGTTCTCGATGGACGCGCGCACCATGTCTCCAGGCACCAACCACCGCTCCGTTCACGCTCCCGGGTACGCTCGGAGGGAACGAGCGGGACCGCCGTTCCGGTCGGGAACGGCCCACCCGTGCGAGACCATGACCACGCACGGCGGGGCCGCCCCTTCCGCGCTCAGCAGGGGCGCTCAGGAGCCGACCCCGCGCCGTCGCGCCGTTCACACCCAGCGGCCTTGCTCACCCTTTTCGCGCTGCGTCCCGATGATTCGTCGGGGCACAGCACCAGCAAGGTGGGCCAAGCCGAAACCCTCCGGGCGCGACTATTCGGCAGCGGCGAGCAGACCGGCCAGCTCCTCGTCTGCCTCCGTCCCCGCCGCGACGCCGACCGGGGCACCGGCCGGGGCACCGGCCGCCGCGCCCGCCTCCCCGCTCAGCGGCAGCTCGAGCACCTTGGGCAGGCGCCCCTCGCGGCGCACCTGCAGCGTGAACACATCGGGGCGGGAGTAGTGCCCCACGGGATCGGCGGCGTTCTTGGCGGCGAGGATCGCGGCGTAGTCGAGCTCGGCCACGATGATGCCCTCCTCCTCGGGCGCGAGCGGCTCGGCGAGCGAGCGCCCGTCGGGACCGAAGATGCGGGCGTGCCCGCCGCCGCGGCCCAGCAACGCGTCGCGCTCGGGATCACCGCCGAACGCCGCGTGCGCGGCGTCGCCGATCACGCCGCACGGGGCGAGCACGAAGCACTGCCCCTCCACGGCGTAGACGCGCGAGGCGCTCACGTTCACCTCGGCGCCCAGGGCGTACGCGCCGTCCTGCATGACGCAGAAGCTCGGCCACGCGGCGACGTGCAGCTGCTCCTGCTGCGCGTACATGGCGTACTTGGTCAGCGGCTGCAGGTGTTCCCAGCAGTTCAGGGCGCCGACGCGGCCCACGGGGGTGTCCACCACGGCCACGTCGGAGCCGTCGCCCTCTCCGAACTGCGTGCGCTCCACGTGCGTGGGCTTGAGCTTGCGGCGCGTCATGAGCGTGCGGCCCTCCGGCGAGATGATCGCTTGTCCCATGTAGAGCGAGCCGCCCTCGCGCTCGGAGTAGCCAAGCACCACGGTGAGCCCCAAGGCCCGCACGCCCTCGGCCAGGCGGTTCCAGTGCTCCTCGCCGAGCACCAGGGAGTTCTGTGCGTACTTCACGATGAACTGCGATTGCCACGCGACGGAACCGAGCCACAGGAACCACGGGTAGCCGGGCAGCCAGGTCTCGGGGAAGGCGACGAGCTCGGCGCCCTTCTCCTTGGCCTCGGCGGCGAGCCGCAGGGTCTTCTCGATGCCGGCGTCCAGGTCCAGCCAGGCCGGCTCGGCCTGCACAGCGGCGACGCGCACGGTGCGCTCGTACTCGGGCATGTGTCCTCCTGAGGGTGAGGGGCGCATCCTGCGCCAGGGTCCAATGAGCTCCACGCTATGAGCGGGGTCACACCTTCGGCCCGGCCGTTCGCGCCGGACATCCGGCCGTTTGCGACAGCCCCGGACGCTCCCAGCGGGCGGGCCTATAGTCGGCTCATGGTCGGGCCCACCGGCGGAGCGTCGCCCGCACTCAGCCTGCACGTCGCGTCCCCCGAGGAATGGGCCGACGCCGTGAGCCGCGCCTTCGTCCCGCTCCGGGTCGGCGCCGCGCCGCGACAGTTCGCCGCGAGCCTCACCCAGCAGAGCCTGGGACCGCGCCTGCGCCTCACCTCGGTGCGTAGCGCCGCTTCCGAGGTCAGCCGCACCCCGCGCACTCTGAGCGAAAACCCGAGCGATGACGTCCTGCTCTCCTGGCAACGAGCGGGCCACGGCGCGCTGATCCAGCATGGGCGGCGAGCCGCCTTCAGCCCGGGCGTCCTGAGCGTCTACGACGCGTCCTCGCCCTACACGCTGCGGTTCGACGGGCCCATCGAGCAGCTCGTCCTCCAACTCCCGCGCCGTTCCCTGCGCCTGCGCGAGGGCGAGCTCGCGGACCTCACGGCCCGCCCCCTCCCACCCTCGGCCTCGCTGCGCGGGCTCGTCGCGCTGCTTTCCACGTTGCCGTTCGCTGATCGGAGCAGTTCATTGCTCGACGGCGCGGGCTCGCCTCGTGTGGGCGACGGCGCCCCGGCGCCGGGCGGGGACGCGGTCACCGCGGCGGACGCCGAGGCCCTCGCCGAGGCGGTCTCCGGGCTGCTCGTCGGCGCGCTGCGCGCCTCCTCGGCCCCGGCCCCTCTCGGGGACGAGGAGCTGCTGCGCGTAGCACGCGAGAGCCTGCGGGCCGGGCTCGGCGATTCCCGCACGGGCCCGGAGCGCACGGCGGCCGAGCTCAACGTCTCGCTGCGCCGGCTGCAGCGGATCTTCGAGCGCGACGGCGACAGCCCCGCCGCCTATCTGCGGCGCGAACGTCTCGCGCACGCGCGGGCGCTGCTGTTGGAGGGCTCGCCGGTCGCGGCCGCGGCACGGGCCTGCGGCTATCTGGACGTCGACGCCTTCTCGCGGGCCTTCAAGCGCGAGCACGGAGCCCCGCCGGCTTCGCTACGCCCCTGATGCCAATGCTATGAGGCGCGTTCTACGCTGTGAGGCGCGCTTTCCGCGCCTCACAGCGCAGAACAGGCCTCAAAGCCGCGGGAAGGGTGGGGCCGAGCCAGCGGGCGGGCCAGGCCGGGCGGGCCAGGCCGGGCGGGCCAGGCCGGGCGGGCCTAACGAGGGGCTGGCCCGACGGCGCCTCAGGCGAGGTCGGCCTGGACCACCGCGGCGGCGCGGTGCAGGGCCGCGGCGATGCCGCCCGGCTCGGCCTGCGGCGACACGTGCACCACGGCCAGCGCGGCCGGCGCGAGCCCGGGCAGGTGCAGCGGCACCGCCACGGAAGAGAGCCCGGGGATGACCTGGTCCCGGGAGGTCGCGTACGGCGCGGCGGCCGAACCCTCCAGGGCCGGGCGCGGCAGCCCGCGCCGCTCGAGCTCGTCGGAGCCGAGCAGCCAGCGGATCGCGGCGCCTGGCGCGCCCACGTCCAGCGCGTGCCGGGAGCCGGGGCGCTGGGCCACGGCGGCGCCAGCGCTGCGCGGTTCGACCGAGACCAGCGTGGTGACGTCGGAGTCGTCGAGGACCGTCAGGAAGGCCGTCATCCCGAGCTCGTTGGCCAGGGTGGTCAGCTCGGGCAGCGCGGCCGATTGCAAGTCCCGGCTCACGGAGCGCGCCAGCGCGGCGAGCCCGGGGCCCAGGTGGACGGCACCTGCAGCGTCGCGCACCACGAGCCCGTGCTCCTCGAGCGTGCGCAGCAGCCGGTAGACGATGGAGCGGTGCAAGCCCAGCGCCTCGCTCAACTCGGCGATGCTCAGCGGGCCGGGCGCCTCGGCCAAGACCTCCATGACCCGGATGCCGCGCGAGAGCGTCTGAGAACCGGCCGAGCCGCCGGAGCCCCCGGACGGGCCCCGCACGGCGGACGCCGCCGGGCGGACGGAGGCGCTTTCGCTCGTGGCACTCATGGTGACAATTTCCCCTGTCCCGCCCACGGCGGCGTCGTCGTGCGTATGTGGTGTTCCCCGCCCCTTTGGGGGCGGGGAGCGCGGGTCCTACCGTGCGCCTCAGGCGTGCGGCATGACTCCCTCGAAGAAGGCGGCCAGCTCATCCGTGGCGGAGAGCGGGAGCACCTGGGCCACGTACTGATCCGGGCGGACCACCACGATGGCGCCGTCGCGGGAGATCCCGCGGGCCTCGAAGATGTCGCCCTCGGGCGCGGTGCCGAAGACGTTCTCGTACTGCATCAGGTCGAACGCGCCGTAGGTGGGGCGGAAGGCCTCTGGGGCGTCGCGCAGCTCGAACTCGAGGTGGCGCTGCTGGTAGATGACCTTGGCGTCGAACCACTCGCGGCGCTTGCGCCCGCCGAGGTCCTTGCCGACCAGCGGGGAGGCGGCATCGGTCGCGAGCCACTCGCCGAGGCGGGACACCCCCGAGTCCTCGCCGGCCTTCGGGGCGTCGGCGAAGACGTAGATGCGCCACTTGCCGTCGGCCTCGGCCAGGTGGCCCAGCTCCACGGTGTTGCCCTCGGCGCGGCGGGAGACCTTGAAGGACTTGAAGCGCTTGCCCACGGGGTAGCCCGCGGCGAGGTCCTGGTGATCGGCCGTGCCGCAGACCAGGGAGTTCTTGTACTCGGTCATGAAGCCGGCCGGGAACTCGGCGGTGCGGACGTAGAAGTCCTCGAGCTCGGTCGGGGAATCGAAGTCCTCGGGACGCTTGGCCATCATGGAGGACCAGGTCATGTCGAAGTCGATGAGGTTCTGTGCGATCTCCTGGCGCTCGCCCGTGTAGGAGCGCAGCAGCTGCTGAGGGGCCACGCCCAGCAGCACGTGGGCCAGCTTCCAGCCGAGGTTGAAGCCGTCCTGCATGGAGACGTTCATGCCCTGGCCCGCCTTGGCGGAGTGCGTGTGGCAGGCGTCGCCGAGGATGAAGACGCGCGGCTCGCGGGTGCCGATCTGATCCGCCGGCACGTCGTCGAAGCGGTCGGTGACGCGGTGGCCCACCTCGTACACGGAGGACCAGGCGATGTGCTTCACGTCCACCGTGTAGGGGTGAAGGATCTCGTTGGCGCGAGCGATGACCTCGCTCATGGGGGTCTCGCGGACGGCGTGGTTGTCGTCCTCGGCCACCTCGCCCAGGTCCACGTACATGCGGGTCAGCTGGCCGCCCTCGCGGGGGATATGCAGGATGGAACCGCCGTCGTGGGACTGGATGGCGCACTTGACGCGCCAGTCGGGGAAGTCGGTGACGGACAGCGAGTCGATGACGCCCCAGGCGTGCGCCGCCTGCTTGCCCTGGCGCGTGGCGCCGATATCGCGGCGGATCTGCGAGCGGGCGCCGTCGGCACCGACGAGGTAGCGGGTGCGGACCGCGAACTCCTCGCCCGTCTCCACGGTGCGCAGGCGCACCTCGATGGGGTGCTCCTGGGACTCGTCGATCGAGTGGGAGAGGTACTCGATCCCGTAGTTGGGCACCATGCGGGAGGGCGAGTTGCGCATGACCTCGGCGAAGTACTGCATCACGCGGGCCTGGTTGATGATCAGGTGCGGGAACTCGGAGACGCCGTTGGCGTCGTCCTCGGCGACGGCCGTGCGGACGATGTTCTCGGGGTTCTCGGTGGAGGGCTTCCAGAACGACATCTCGGTGATGTGGTAGCCCTCGTCGATGACGCGGTTGGCGAAGCCGAAGGCCTGGAAGGTCTCCACGGAGCGGGCCTGGATGCCGTCGGCCTGGCCCACGAGCAGCTGCTCGGGGCGTCGCTCCACGAGGCGCGCGTCGATGTCGGGGAACTGGGAGAGCTGCGCGGCGGTGATCATGCCGGCGGGGCCCTCGCCCACGATGAGCACGTCCATGGCGGCGGGCAGCGCGGCGGGGCGGTCGATGCCGACGCCGGCGGGGGCCTTCACCCGGGGTTCGCCGGTGACGTAGCCGTTTTCGTGGAACTGCATGAGGGCTCTCCTCGCCTCGTTGCGATGCTTGTGTGTTCCATATCAGAACTTGCTGTTCTTCTATGGAACTTGGAGAACAGTATAGCCCCTTGTGGGCCACCTCACTAAGGGGCGTGTTCCGATGCACGACGACGGGTGGTTGCGTCCCAGCGCGGTCGCCGCGCTGGCGCTCAACGGCGGGCCGCCGGGAGCGTGGCGCGCGCCGACGCGCCGCGCACCAGGCGGCACGGTGCCGCGGCGGCGCGGGCGCCGCGCACCAGGCGGCACGGTGCCGCGGCGGCGCGGGCGCCGCGCACCCGTCCTCACGGCGGCGCGCGCTCGATCAAGCGCGAGCGACGCCCGTCACGACAGGCCGAGGGCCGCGGCTCAGGCTTCCAGCGCCGCGTGGGCGTCCTCCATCGTCAGCGCGGCGTTGACCCCGGCGCCTGCCATCGCGCCTCCGGCGGCCGCGGCCCCCAGCTGCGCGGCCGGATCGGTGGCGTTGCCGGCCACCCAGACGCCGGGGACGGCGGTGGCCCCGGCGAAGCCGGCCTCGACGTGCGTCCCCATCCCGGAGGGATGCTCGGCCGCCACGAGGCCCAGCCCCTCCAGCCCACCCAGGCGAGCCTCCATGCGCGTCTGGACCACCACAGCGTCGGCCTCCACCACGGAACCGTCGGCCAGGAGCAGGCCGGTCAGCGCGTCGTCGTGCACCTGGACGGAGGCGACAGGCCCCACCACGATCTCCACGCCGGCGGCCGCGAGCAGCGCGCGATCCTCGGCGGAGGGCTCGACCCCGTGCGTCACGAGCGCGGCCGAGGAGCCGAGGCGCGCGAAGAGCAGCGCTTGGTGCGTGGCGTTGGGGTGGCTCGCGAGGATCGCGATGCGCTGCCCGCGCACCTCCCAGCCGTGGCAATAGGGGCAGTGCAAGGCGTCGCGGCCCCAGCGCTCGGCGAGGCCCGGCACCTCGGGCAACACGTCCACGAGCCCCGCGGCGAGGACGGTCGCCCTGGCGCGCACCGCCGACCCGTCGCCCAGCGCGAGCGTGAAGCGGCGCATGGCGCCTTCGCCGGAGGCGCTCGCGGAGACCACCGTGGCCTCGCGGATCTCCCCGCCGTAGGAGCGCACCTCGGCGCGGCCGCGGGCCAGCAGCTCCGAGGGCGCCGCGCCGTCCAGACCCAAATAGGCGTGCAGGTGGGCGGCGGGGGCGTTACGCGGGCGGCCCGCGTCCAGGACCAGCACGCTGCGGTCCTGGCGCGCCAGCTGGAGCGCGGCGTTGAGGCCCGCGGCGCCGCCACCCACGATCGCGACGTCGACCTCCACCGCCCCGGTCGGGGCGGGGACGGCGGGAAGGGTGGGGTCGTGCGACGGGTTCATGAGACTCCTGACGAGGTGACGGGAACACCTCCACGCTCCGCCCGCCGGGCGGATTCGGCAACTAGTCTTGCCGATATGGCAAACGACTCCCTGGCCCCGCTGCGCCTCCTCGGCGAGCGCCTGCGCACCCTCCGCGCGCGCCGCGGCGCGAGCCTGAGCGAGATCGCCGCCGCCACCGGCATCTCCGCGAGCACCCTTTCCCGCCTCGAATCGGGTCAGCGCAAGCCCTCTCTGGAGCTCGTCCTCCCCCTCGCGAGCGAGTACGGCGTGAGCCTCGACGAGCTCATGGCCCTGCCCACGGCGCGCGATCCCCGCATCACCCCGGTGGTCTCCGAGCTCAACGGGCAGCTGGTTCAAGCCCTGAGCCGGCGCTCCTCCCCCACCCAGGTGCGCCGCACGCGCATCCCGGGATCGGCAACGCCGCCGCCGCGCACGCCGGTCTCCCACCCCGGCTTCGACTGGGTCTATGTGCTCTCGGGGACGCTCGTGCTCCTACTCGGCGAGACCGAATGGCGCCTCGGCCCGGGGCAGGCGGCGGAGTTCGACACCTCCACGCCGCACTGGTTCGGGCCCGCCGATCACCGCGCGGTGGACTACCTGAGCCTCTTCACCCACGCCGGCGAACGCGCCCACGATCACCGCGGAGAGTGACCGGCGCGCACGCCGCGACGCGCAGAGACTTCGTGCGCCCGAGGTACTGGTATCCCGGGCGCCGTGGTGCTTGGATTTGAGGAGCTCGAACGTTGACCAGGGGACGGTCAAGCGTCGCGGTGGCCGCTGATCTTTTGGGGGACCACACCTCGCGCCCCGGCTGCTCCCATCAGTTGTTCAGCCCTGCACGCTCCCCTAGCGCGCGGGGCGATCCCCCTGGCCCCAAGGCGGACGAGCGTCGCCGTGCCGGGCCTTCCTCCCCTGGGGACCCGGCGCGGCGCACCCTCCTTCCGCAGCCTCAGGCCCGCGCGACGAGCGCCGCCAGCTCCGTGCCGGGGCGGGTGAGCCGCTCCACGGTCTCCAGGACCAGCTCGCGCATGGCGCGGGCGGCGGCGTCGAGGCTGCCGCCCTCGCGCACCGAGAGCGCCGCCGTGCGCGTGAGGGCGGGCTCCACGAGGCGCGTGGCGCGCAGGCCGGGGCGCTCCATGAGGATGGTCGCGGGGACCACGGCCACGCCGATCCCGCGCTCCACAAAGCGCAGCACGGCGTCCATCTCGGCGCCCTCGACCGCCACGGAGGGTTCCAGGCCGGCGGCGGCAAAGGCCGCGTCGGTCGCGACGCGCAGGTCGTAGCTGCGGTTGAAGGCCACGAGGGGCAGCTCGGCGAGCTCGGCCAGGCTCAGGCGCTCGCCCGAGAACAGGGGTTCGCGGTGCGGCTGCTGGGCCGCGGGGGCCGGGGCGTTGCCATCGCGCGCGTCCGGTGCGCCCGTGCCAAGGAAGAGCGCGGCGCGACCCAGGCCGGCGGCGTGCGTGGCCGGGCGGACCTGGCGGGCCGTCCGGCCCGGGGCGTGAGTGCCCGACGGCGCGGCCTCACCGCCCGCTCCCGGCTCACCCGCCGGGGACCCTGGGGCGCCGGCGGCGCCGCCCTCCCCGGCCCCGTCACCGGGGTGCCCCTCCGCGCCGGACTCGTCCGCGGCGTCGTCGTTCGCTTGGCTTCCGAGCGGCCCCTCCGCCCGCGCGGAGGCGACCACGAGTTCCTCGGTGAACAGGCTCTCGGAGGAGACGGGGGCGCCGACGGGGCCGCGGTCCACGGTGAGCGCGAGGTCGAGGCGCCCCTCGGAGAGCGCCTGCGCCAGGGCGTGGGAGCCGGCCTCCATCACCTCGAGCGCCACGCCGGGGTGGGCCGCCCGGAAGGAGGAGAGCACCTCGGCGACCACGGAGACGCAGAGCGTGGGCGGGGCGCCGAGGCGGACGCGGCCGCGGCTCAGCCCGGCGAGCTCGTTCATTTCCGCCTGGGCGGTCTCGGCGTCCGCGAGCATGCGGCGCGCGATGGGCAGGAGGACCTCGCCGGCGTGCGTGAGGGTGGCGCCGTTGCGCCCGCGGTCGAAGAGGTCCTGGCCCAGGTCCGCCTCGAGCCCCGCGATCTGTCGGCTCAGCGAGGGCTGCGCCATGAACAGTTCCTCGGCGGCCTTGGTGAAGTGCCCCACGCGGGCCACGGCCTCGAAGGCCCGCAGATGCTCTAGCTTCATGTTCATAGCATAACGCTATTGAAGCCACTCGCACTATTCATTGGACGCATTGACAGCACGCTTCCTACCGTGGAACGCATGAGCACCACCCAGCGCGCAGAGCGCCAGATCACCACCTCCGTCCTCGTCATCGGCACCGGCGGCGCCGGCCTGCGGGCCTCCATCGAGCTCGCCGAGCGCGGCGTGCAGGTGCTGGCCGGGGGCAAGCGCCGCAAGCACGACGCGCACACGACCCTCGCCGCCGGCGGCATCAACGCCGCCCTCGCCACGATGGACCCGGAGGACTCCTGGCAGCAGCACGCCGCCGACACCCTCCGCGAGTCCTACTTCCTCGCCGACCCCGAGATCGTCGAGACCGTCACCAAGAACGCCGCCCGCGGCATCGAGGACCTCGAGCGCTGGGGCATGCCCTTCGCTCGCGAGGAGGACGGACGCATCAGCCAGCGCTTCTTCGGCGCCCACACTTACCGACGCACGGCCTATGCCGGCGACTACACAGGCCTCGAGATCCAGCGCACCCTCCTGCGCCGTGCCCGGGAGCTGGACGTGCCGATCATCGACACCGTCTACATCACGCGCATCCTCGTCTCCGCCGGCGTCGTCTTCGGGGCCTACGGCTTCGACGTCGTGGACGGCACGCCCGTGGTCATCCACGCCGACGCCGTCATCATCGCCGCGGGCGGGCACAACCGCATCTGGCGCTACACCAGCTCGCGCCGCGACGAGAACACGGGCGACTCCTTCCGCCTCGCCGCCCTGGCCGGCGGCAAGATCCGCGACGCCGAGCTGGTGCAGTTCCACCCCTCGGGCATCCTGGAGCCCACCGAGATGGCCGGCACGCTTGTCTCCGAGGCCGCCCGCGGCGAGGGCGGCATCCTCACGAACGCGCTCGGCGAGCGCTTCATGGACAAGTACGACCCGGAACGCATGGAGCTCTCCACGCGCGATCGCGTGGCGCTGGCCAACTACACCGAGATCGCCGAGGGCCGCGGCACCGACAAGGGCGGCGTCTACCTCGACGTGAGCCACCTGCCGCGCGAGACGATCATGGAGAAGCTCCCGCGCCTCTACCGCACCATGATCGACCTGCAGATGCTGGACATCACCACGACCCCCATGGAGGTGGCCCCCACGGCTCACTACTCCATGGGCGGGGTCTGGGTGGCCCCCGAGGATCACGGCACCGGCGTGGACGGGCTCTACGCGATCGGGGAAGCCTCCTCGGGCCTGCACGGCGCCAACCGCCTGGGCGGCAACTCGCTCATCGAGCTGCTCGTCTACGGGCGCCTGACGGGCGAGAGCGCGGCCGAGTACACGCGCGGCCTCACGAGCATCCACCGGGATCCGGCCGCCGTGGCCGAGGCCCGGGCGGAGATGGACGCGCTCCTGGCACCCGAGTCGGCCGACGGCGCCGAGAGCGCCCGCGTGCTCCAGCGCGCCATCCGCGACCTCATGACGGAGCACGCGGGCGGTGTCCGCACCGAGGAGGGGCTCTCCGCCGGGCTGGCCAAGCTCTCCGAGCTCGAGGAACGCGCCACGCGCGTCACGGTCCACCCGGACATCGCGGGCTTCGACGTCCTGGCGCACGCCTTCGACCTCAAGGGTTCGCTGCTCGCGGCCCGCGCCACGCTCGAATGCGCGCTGGAGCGCCGCGAGACGCGCGGTTGCCACAACCGCGCCGACTTCCCCGAGCAGAGCGAGGCGCTGCGCGGCAACTTCCTCTGGTCACCCACGGGGGGCGTGAGCTTCGAGCCGCTGCCCGCCGCCCCGGAGGAGTGGCGCGCGCTGGCCGAGGCCCACCTGGATGACTCCCCCGGCCGGCAAGCTCGTCGAGTAGCCCCGGAGGCCCGCGGAAAGTGTCACCATTGCCAGGCACTGGCGAGGTGGCGCCCAGCTCCCGCCAAGGCTGACTCCCTAGAGTTGGTATCACCTTCAAGGGTGCGAGTGATGACATGGAGCCCCGACCGGACAGTCCCCCTGCCGGCCGGGGCTTCTCTCGTTAACAAACGGACGGCCCCGCACGCCTCACGCGCGCCTTGCGCCCCCGCGCCGTCGGGCACTGAAGAGGCCCCAAAAATGAAAGAGACCGGCCCCCGGCCGAGCTGGGGGAGCTCGGGCCGGGGCCGGTTTCTTGGGGGGAAAGCCCCGTCACTTCTTAGGGGGAATCAGTGACGGCGCTGCACGCGTCCACGGGCCATCAGCACGCCGTCCAGGAGGGCAAGGAGCGATGCTGCCAGGGCGACGAGGGGGACTGTCGCCGGCACGCCGGTGTTCGCAAGTTCGTTCTCCGCGCCAGCGGAGGAGTTGGAGGCGCCATCGGCGGCGGCGTTGTCGCCGTCGATGGGGTCGGTCGCGTTGAACGTGCCCACGTCCACCCCGTCACCGGAGGAGCTGGATGGCGGACTCCTCGGTCTCGTCCGCGGTGGTCTCGCTGGTTCCATTCATGGTCAGCGACACCGAGACCCCCTGGGTGAGAGCATGGGCCGGGGTGACGGCTGCGGCGACCAGTGCGGTGCATACAAGGAAGGCTGCGAAAAAACCGGCGACGAAACGGGTGAGGGGCTTGCCCGGTGTGTTGTCCCGGTGACGGCCAGACCCCTGGAACCCCGGTGTGCTCACGCAGGAAGACACGCTCAACCTTTCGTCGGAGGATTCACCCTCATGTGGATCTCTTGATGCGTCAAATGAAGCACCAAAAAGCCCTCCGGATCGGCCGCAAAGAGAAGGCGATTCTTTGCGATCTGCCGGAGCGGATATACTGCCCCACCACGTTCGCATCTCCCCCGGAACTCGGGCATTTTCGACGGGGCGCCAGGAGCGAAAGGAAGCTATGAAACCGGTTCCAAAAAATCCCTCGAAATCGTGGAAGTATGACGCTTATCACAAAAATTTCGTCCGACCGGGACGCTGAAGGTATCTCCATAAATAGCGATCGGCAGGTTATTAATATTCAGCTTTTAGTTTCCATAAGTCGTCGAAATGCTTTTACATCTGTCAGCACTTGCCTTTAATGGTCTTCTCGTCTCGTCGGCGACACGGCGCTGAATTCCCTGACGCCGTTGGGGTTCAACGTCGCAGCAGGAGGGATTCGTCGATCCCCCGGGTGTGCACGTACTTGAATCCGAAACGCTCATAGAGGGCTCGGGAACGACTCCCGACAAGGGTCTCCAGCTCCACGCTTCCGGGGTGCTCCATGAGTCCCTGAGCCAGCACCGAGCTGCCCAGTCCACGCCCGCGCACCGAAGGATCCAGGTAGAAGAGGCTCAGCTTCCAACCGGCCATGGTTCGCGTCCAGGCGATGGAGCCCACCGATGCGTTGTCGACGCGAATGATGCGTACATCGGCGGTCTTGAGCGCATCCTCGATGCGCCCGCGCGAACGCTGAGGTTCCCAGCGCCCCAGCGCCTCGAGCTCTGCACGCATGGCGCGCTCCTTGAGGCGTTCCAGCCAGCCCAGGTCTGCGAGCGAGGCGGGACGCTGTGAAAACGTCATCGTCATGGCACCAAAGGTAGATGGGGGCGGCCCCCAAGAGCCATTCGTGACTAGGTGGCCGTTGCGCGTTCAAGCTCGGCCTGCGAGCGCAGGACGCAGAACTCGTTGCCCTCGGGATCCTGCAGCACGGCCCAGCCCGTGCCGTCGGCGTTGCGCCGATCGTCCAGGAGGGAGGCGCCGGCGCCCAACAGGCGGGTCACCTCGGCGTCGCGCTCGCGATCCGTGGGGCGCACGTCGAAGTGCAGGCGGTTCTTGATGGCCTTGTGCTCCGGGACCTCGAGGAAGAAGATCGCGTGGCCCGTCTCGGGCGACTGGATCCAGCACTCCTCGTGCCCCGGCTCGTTGGGATCCCCCGGGGCGTCCTCGTAGCCGAGCTGCTGCTTCCACCATTCGGAGAGGGCAAAGGCGTCGATGCAATCGACGGAGATGTGAGAGATCGCGAAGGCCATGCTCCACCGTACGGGCGTCTCGCCCGCGGCGATAGCCCCTCCGCGGCCCTCAGGCCGCGGCCCGCTCCCCCAGAAATGCACGACGGCGCGTGGCCGGGCAGATGCCCGGCCACGCGCCGTCGTTGCTTGGGTCAAGCGGGCGCCGTGGCTCAGTTGGCCGCGGCGTACGCCTCCTGGATGGCGGCCGGGATGCGGCCGCGCTCGGCCACCTCGTAGCCGTTCGCCTTGGCCCACTCGCGCATCTTGGTCTGCTCGCCGGAGCCGGCCGAGGCACGGCGCGGCGCTGCGGCGGCGCGCTTGGAAGCGCCGCCCGCTGCCACCTTGGTGGAGACCTCGATAAAGCGATCAAGGGCGGCGTGGAATTCGTCCGCACCCTTCTCGTCAACATCGAGGCGGTAGGTCTTACCCTCCACCGAGAAGTGAATCCGGTGTGCCTTCTCAGCGTCGAGCGGCTTGCCGGTGAGGTCGTCGATCAACGTCGTCGTCTGAATTTCAGCCATGATGTATACCTTGCGGCAAAGTGAACTGAATTACCAGCTGACGGGCCTTATCAGTCGAATAGGCGAATCAATCCACAGGCCACGCATGGATTCATGCCTAATGACGGCCGGTGATTCTCGTGCCAAGCTCATCGGACGAACCGGGCACCGATTACTGCTACCCACCTACTCTCGCGCTCGATGTTCGATGATTGTCAGTCGTTCGAGCGCACCACCATCGCATGCGCAGGCGAGGTGCGCGCGCCGATGAGCGTTCGTTCCACGATCCCGCCTACAGTGGATTGACTCGTGTAGATGTAGTAGAAATCGGTGCCTCGTGTTCAATCACGCCACGTTTATCTGGAATGCAGCTGACCTGCTGCGCGGCAGCTACAAGCAGCACCAGTACGGCGACGTCATCTTGCCGTTCACCGTGCTCGCACGCCTGGACGGCGTTCTAGCTCCCACCAAGCAGGCAGTGCTGGCGCTCACCAAGGACATGCCCCAGGAGGAGGTCCCGAGCGATGGCATGCTGCGCAACCGCGCCGGTCACGAGTATTCCTTCCATAATCGCTCGTTGCATGACCTGAAGTCCCTGGCCGGCGACCCAGACAATGTGGAGCAGAACCTTCGCGACTATGTCAACGCGTTCTCCCCGAATGTGCGGGACATCTTTGAGCAGTACAAGTTTGAGGACACGCTCGCGGATCTCTCGCGCAAGAACTTGCTGCTGGAAATCCTCAAGTACTTCGCCAAGGTGGATCTGACGCCGGCAGCGGTCAGCAACGCGATGATGGGGACCATCTTCGAGGAGCTCATCCGCAAGTTCGCCGAGGCCTCGAACGAGACCGCCGGCGAGCACTTCACCCCGCGCGAGGTCATCGAGCTGATGGTCACCTTGTTGCTCAACGGCGACGAGGATCTGAGCGCCCCGGGTGTGATCCGATCCGTCTACGACCCCACGGCCGGCACCGGTGGGATGCTCTCCGTGGCGGACAACAAGATTAAGGCTTTCAACGCGCAGGCCCAGGTCAATCTGCTGGGCCAGGAGCTCAACGACGCCTCCTACGCCATCTGCAAGGCGGACATGGTGGTCAAGGGGCAGCCCATCACCAACATCGTGTTGGGCAACACCCTCACCGAGCCGGCCTTCGAGGACCAGACCTTCCACTACGGCCTCTCCAACCCGCCCTTCGGCGTGGACTGGAAGAAGGAGAAGGACGTGGTCACGCGCGAGCACGAGCTGCGCGGCTTCAATGGCCGCTTCGGCCCGGGCCTCCCCCGCGTTTCCGACGGTTCCTTGCTGTTCCTCATGCACCTCGTCTCCAAGCTGCGCGAGCCCAAGCTCGGCGAGACCGGGGCCGGCCGTGGCGCGATTGTCCTGAACGGCTCCCCGCTCTTCACCGGCGGCGCCGGCTCCGGCGAATCCAACATTCGCAAGTGGCTCCTGGAAAACGACTACCTCGAGGCCATCATCGGACTGCCCACGGACATGTTCTACAACACGGGCATCGCCACCTACGTGTGGATGCTCAACAAGGCCAAGTCAGCCGAGCGCAGGGGCAAGGTCCAGCTGATCGACGGCACCGAGATGTTCGTCAAGATGCGCAAGTCGGTCGGTTCCAAGCGCAAGGAACTGAGCCAACAGGACATCAACACCATCTCGGAGCTGTACCGCGACTTCGCCGAGTCCAAGCACTCCAAGATCTTCGCCAACGAGGACTTCTTCTACCGCACCATCACGGTGGAGCGGCCGCTGCGCCTGAACTACGCGCTCACCCCGGACCGGACGGAGCGCGCGCTTTCGGCCAAGGCCGTGGCCAAACTGCCCGACGGCGATCGCGAGGCCTTGGCACGGGCCCTCGCCTCCGCGAGCGGCGAGCTAGGCGAGGGCGTAGTCTCCACCCAGCGTGCAACATTCGAGAAGCTGATCGGCGCTGCCCTGGTGAAGGAGGGTTTGGCGCTCAAACCGGCGGTCATGAAGGTGCTGCTCACCGAGCTCTCCGAGCAGGATGAGGCAGGCGAGCTCGTCACCAAGGCCGGCAAGCCCGAGGCCAGCGCCGCCCTGCGCGACACCGAAAACGTGCCGTGGGACGAAGACATCCACGAGTACCTCGAGCGCGAGGTAACGCCCTTCGTGCCCGACGCCTGGATCGACGAGTCCAAGACCAAGGAGGGCGCGGAGATCCCCTTCACCCGCCACTTCTACGAGTACGTGCCACCGCGCCCGCTCGAAGAGATCGACCGCGACCTCGACGAGGTCTTGGGCCGCATCAAGGCCCGGCTCGAGCAGGTGAAGGCGTGAACTATCCGCTCGTTCGGCTTCGATACCTCGCCGAGTTCAACCCGCCCATTCCCGCCGACGTCAGGGCGGACTCGACAGGTGATTACCCGTTGTACTCCATGGACACAATCTCAGAGTTTTCAGTCCTTGGCACTCCAGAGATTCGCCCGCAGTCAACGCTGGCGACCGGATACTCGTATCTAGAACCGCAAGACGTGGGGTACGCAAAAGTCACGCCCTGTTTCGAAAACGGAAAGGGACTTCTCGGAGCCTCGCTTTCGGGCCCGACGTTTGCGACCACTGAGCTCACGGTCCTTCGCCCTGGACCTCACGTGGACCAGCGGTTCATCGGCTACCTAGTTCAATCCTCGCTGTTTCGCGAACCGGCGATCGCCTCGATGACCGGTGCAGGAGGTCTAAAGCGGGTTTCGGAGCCAACGATGAAGGATGTCCTGGTGCCTGCCCCGGCGCGCTGGGAACAAAGCCGCATCGCGGACTTCCTCGACCGCGAAACCGCCGAGATCGACGCGTTCGTCGCCGAACGCGGTGCTCTGGCGTTGCTAGCCCAAGAACGCTTCGACGCTGCCCGAACTGAGCTCGTCTGGGGTGGCGTCAATGCACGCGCCTCTTTGCGGCGATACATTCACAGCGTCGAGCAGGGGCATAGCCCCGAAGCAGACTCCACCCCCGCGGGCCCGGGTGAAACTGGCGTACTCAAGGCAGGGTGCACGAATCACGGGGTGTTTGACATCAAGGCGAATAAACGAGTCCTGGAGGAGTCAGAGTTCAGCCCTCAAGAGTTCGTCCGGACAGGCGACCTTATCGTCACGCGAGCTAGTGGCAGTCTTCGGCACGTGGGCTCTGCAGCACTCGTCCCCGATCTGGATCGTCACCTAGCCATGTCTGACAAGCACTACCGCCTCAATCTGACATCCGGGTACGACAAGCGCTTTGTGTCATTCGTGATGCAAACAAGGCTGTGGCGAGCAGCGATCGAACCCATGATCTCGGGAGCCCAGGGCCTGGCCAGAAACATCTCTATCGCGGCGTTGAAGGGCGGGCAGGTTCCTGTCCTTGACCTAGGCGAACAACAGCAACGGGCAGAGCGAATCAGCTTGCTCTCGTCAGAGCACGAAGCGCTCCAGGCAGACCTCTCTCAAGCGCTAGCGCTGGCCCAGGAACGCCGGGCAGCGCTGATTTCGGCCGCCGTGACGGGGCAGATCGATGTGACCGGGCGCCGGAAGCCGGCCGTGGAGCAGTTGCAGGACGAGATCGAGGAGGCGCGATGAGCGGCGGCGCGCACCAGGAACGTCACTTCCAGAACAACGTCGTGGCCCACCTCGCCGCGAACGGCTGGTTGCACTCGGTGGGCAACGAGGGCTACGACAAGGAGCGCGCGCTCTTCGTCCCCGACCTGCTGGCGTGGATCGAGGACACCGAGCCGGCCAGCTACGCCAAACTCATCCCTGCCGACGCCTCCGAGGCCGCTCGGGCGAAGGGCGAGGCGCGCATCCTGGATCGCGTGGCCAAGGAGCTGGGCCAGCCTCTCAAGCAGGGCGGCGGCACCTTGAACGTGTTGCGCGGCGGCGTGAAGATCCCGGGCGTCCGGGACATCCCGCTCATGCAGATGCCCCCGGCGGACAACAAGAACCCCAACCTGACCGCGCGCTACGCCAAAAACCGCCTACGCGTGGTCGAGGAGCTCGTCTATTCCACCCGGAACTCCAACCGGATCGACCTCACGTTCTTCCTCAACGGCATCCCCGTCGCCACGGCCGAACTCAAGACAGTCCTCACACAGTCCATCGAGCATGCCAAGGCGCAGTACCGCACCGACCGGCTCCCCCAGGGCGAGCCGCTGCTCACCCCCACCCGCGGCGCCCTGGTGCACTTTGCCGTGACCGAAAACCGCGTGGCCATGTCGACCACGCTCGAAGGGCCGAACACCTTCTTCCTGCCCTTCGACCAGGGCTTCGAGGGCGGCGCGGGCAACCCGCCCGTGGAAGACGGCTACGCCACGAGCTACCTGTGGGAACAGATCCTGCAGCGCGACGCGTGGCTCACGATCCTCTCCAAGTTCGTCTACACCCACGAGAGCGAAAAGGTGGACCTCGAGGGCCGGGTCACCAAGGTCTTCCAGACGCGCTTCCCGCGCTTCCACCAGTGGCGCGCCGTCACGGCCCTCGCCGCGGCCGCGGCCACCGAGGGACCGGGTCACCGGTACCTGATCCAGCACTCGGCCGGCTCGGGGAAGACGGACTCAATCGCCTGGACCGCCCACCGTCTGGCCTCCCTGCACAACGCGGCCGGCGATAAGGTCTTCGACACCGTCTTCGTCATCTCCGACCGTCAGGTCCTGGACAAGCAGCTGCGCGACGCCGTGAAGCAGCTCGAGCGCACGGCCGGCACCTTCGAGGCCATCACCTCCGGCGACGGTTCCAAGACCGCACGCCTCACGGAGGTCCTCACCTCCGGCACCGCCCACATCGTGGGCGTGACCCTCCAGACCTTCCCCCACGCCCTCGAGGCGCTCAAGGATCCGGCCAATCAAGAACGCCTGCGCGGCAAGCACTTTGCCGTGGTCGCGGACGAGGCCCATTCCTCCCAGACCGGCAACGCCTCCAAGGCCGTGAAGGAACTGCTGTACTCGGCAGAGGCCGCAAGCACCGTGCTTGATCTCGAGGAGCCCGGTGCCGACCAGGACGCCCTCGCCGCCATGGCCGCGCACGCTGACGCGGATCACCGCCTGAGCTACTTCGCGTTCACGGCCACGCCGAAGGAAAAGACCCTCGAGCTCTTCGGCCGCCGCAACCCTGTCACCGATGACCTCGAGGCCTTCGATCTCTACCCCATGAAGCAGGCGATCGAGGAGGGCTTCATCCTCGACGTGCTCAAGAACTACACGAGCTACGAGATGGCCGCGCGCATCGCTTACAACGGCGTCCCCCGCGCCGGCGCCCCTGGCGCCGAGGCCGGCCAGGCGCCGTCGGGCGGTGAACTCGACGAGATTGACGTACGCCAAGGCACCAAGGCCTACATCCAATTCGTGGAGCTTCACCCCACCAACGTGGCCTCCAAGGTCGAGGTCATCCTCGACCACTACCAGCACACGGTGCGGCATCACTTGGGTGGCCGGGCCAAGGCCATGGTCGTCACCGAATCCCGTGCGGCCGCCGTGCGCTACAAGCGCGCCTTCGAGAAGATCATCCAGCGTCGCGGCCTGGACCTGAATGCGCTCGTGGCGTTCTCCGGCGAGGTCGAGGACCCTGACCACAACGGCCTGCGCGAGGTGGGGAAGCCGGGCAAGACCGTCACCGAGGCCAGCGAAAATCCCGGCCTGCACGGCCAGGACCTCGCCACGGCGTTTGCCCAGGACGGGCAGCACTTCCTCATCGTGGCTAACAAGTACCAGACCGGCTTCGACCAGCCGCTTTTGGTGGGCATGTACGTGGACAAGGCCCTTTCTGGGATCGCTGCGGTGCAGACGCTCTCGCGCCTGAACCGCGTGGCCAAGGGTAAGACCGACACCTACGTCCTGGACTTCGTCAACGATCCCGAGCAGATCCTCGAGTCCTTCAAGACTTACTACACGGCGGCCCACATCGAGACGGAGTCCGACCCCGACCTCGTGGCCAACCTCATCAAGAAGCTTGAGTACCAAGAGGTCTTCACCTGGGCCGAGGTCGACGCCGTGTTCGCCGATTGGACCTCCCGGCCCGCGCAGGCCTCCCGCAAGCACACTCAGTTGTTCGCCCACCTGCAGCCGGCGATCCAGCGCTTCACGGACTTCTGGAAGCAGGCCGTGCTCCAGGAAAATGCCGAGCGTCGGGACGAGCTCCTGGACTTTAAGGCCGTGCTGGCCCAGTACGTGAAGGCCTACGCGTTCTTCAGCCAGATCCTCGACTTCGGTGACCCGCGGTACGAGAAGATGGCCGTCTTCGCGGACCTGCTGGCCAGGAGCCTGGCCTCCTTCAATGCCGACTCCGCCGTGGCCGAGGCCGTGGGTGTCTCCGATGTGGTCCTGACCCACTTCAAGCTGGACCAGATCCGCGCCAACGAGGACCTCGGCCTGGCCAAGACCGGCGACGACGTCCCGGGCCTCGTGGGCATGACCGAAGCCGGCCTGGCCAAGATCCGCGAGGCGGAACGCAAGGGCAAGGCCGAGGTGATAGAGAAGGTTAACAAGTACTTCGGCGACCTCGATCCCGACGATGTGGCCAACGCCGCCGAACGCTTCGAGCACATCCTGGAGGCTGTCTCCAAGGATCCAGCCCTGCAACAGCAGGCGGCCAATAACCCGGCCGAAGACCTCGTGCATTCCCCCGGCGTGATCCGGGCCATCGAGGACGCCCAGTGGCAGGTCGACGAGACCGAAAAGCGGATCACCGACTTCATCCAGCAGCAGGACCCCAAGGTGATCCTGCAGTTCCTGCTCAACGAGATGGACCTGTACGGGCGCTTGCGGGGCGGTTCCTCCACGGCCTAGCTCGCGGTGCGCAACCTTGCGTAAGCCGTTCACTATTTAAGTTTGTGGCCCTAAACTTAAATAACGAGTCCCCTACGCAAGGTTGTCTCATGGCCTGGCCCGCGCACCGTTCGACGCCGCAGAGCTGGTCATCCACCGCGCGCGGCCCGCGCGAGGACCGGATGTTCACCCAGTTCGAAGCATCCCTCCCGCCAAAGATCGCCGGACTGGAGTGGATCGCGCCCGCAGATTCCGCCGGCTTGCTTGAACGCGCCGCCGTGGAGTTGGCGCGTCTCGACGTGGTGGCGGGACAGATCCTCTCCCCCCTCAGCAGTTTCCTGCTGCGCAACGAGGCGCAGTCCTCCTCGAAGATCGAGCGTGTTTTCACGTCCCAAGACGAATTGGCCAAGGCAGCCCTTGGTCTCAAGTCGAGCGCCGGAGCGACGGAAACGCTCGCGGCCGCAGAGGCCATCGAGGACCTCATCGCCTCGTCGTCCACCGGTAATCCGGCCAGTGCCCCTGCCCTGAACAGCGCGCATCACCGCCTCATGCGTCACGATCTTCTGGATGCCAAACATGCCGGCGCGTGGCGCACCATGCAGAACTGGATCGGCGGATCAGACCACTCGCCCCGCGGAGCGGTCCACGTTCCGCCCCCGGCCGAGGACGTGGCCGACTACATGGCTGACCTTGAGGCCTTCGTGGCGCGCAGTGATCTTCCGGCCCTGGCACAAGCGGCCCTGGCCCACGCCCAGTTCGAGTCCATCCACCCGTACACCGATGGCAACGGGCGCATCGGCCGAGCCCTCATCAACGCCATCCTCCGCAAGCGCGGCATCACGGTCTCGACCATCGTTCCCGTCGCTTCAGCCTTTGCCGCGAAGCGGGAGTGGTACTTCGCCCTCGTGAACGAGTATCGCACCGGCGACGTGGATCTCTTTGTGGACTTCCTTGCAGCAAGCGCGCTCCTGGCCGCGTCCGAGGCGCTCGTCTCCGCTGATCGCCTGCGGCAACTGCCGGAGGTTTGGACGGCAGCGGCCCCGAGCCGTGCCGGTAGCGCGGCATCAACACTCGTGGGTTCCTTGCTTGCGCACCCTCTGGTCACGGCGGAATCGGCTGCACGCATCGCTGGAGTCAGCGACCTCGCGGCACGCACGGCCATCTCGACTCTGGAGCGTGCCGGGGTTCTGCGTTCCATCAGCGACCGCAAACGAGACCGGGCCTGGGCCGCGGGAGACGTCCTCGATGAGGCAGAGTCACTCGTTGGGCGCATCGCGGAGCAACCCCAACGGCTCCTCACGCCCCGCGTGGAGACGTTTCTCAAGACACAGGGTCTTCTCGCGACCAGCTAGGCCGCGGCTCTCAGGTCCTTCTCCACCTCGGGTCGCGCCCAGCGAAGGCCCGCGAATGCATCCACGTCGCCAGCCAGAACAATCCGGCAACGGGCACCAAGAACACCACGTCCGTCAGGCGCGGCGGCAACCCGCGGGAGGCCAGCCACTCGTTGTGCTCGGCCTCCTCTTGCTGCTGCGCACGCAGGCGCTCGGCGTACGCCGCCCTCCACTCCCGCCTGCTCACCATGACCTCACCATGGACAGGGAGTCTAAAGCGCCCCGGGTACGCCAAAGGCGGGCCACGCAGTGCGTGACCCGCCCTTGAATCGGCTCAAAGAGCCGAAAGACTCAGAGGCCGCGGATGTCGGCAGCCTGCAGGCCCTTGGGGCCTTCGACGACCTCGAACTCCACGTGCTGGCCCTCCTCCAGGTTGCGGTGACCCGAGCCCTGGATGGCGGAGAAGTGAGCGAAGACGTCGGCGGAACCGTCGTCAGGAGCGATGAAGCCGAAGCCCTTCTCGGAGTTGAACCACTTGACGATGCCGGTAGCCATAATTGCTTCCTTCTGTGTTGCCGGTCGCGAACGCGACCAAGTCCCCATCGACGTTTTCGATGAGGGCGGTGTGTGGGATGCATCCACGCGCTGAACCGCCACTCCGGGCTTCACTCGTTTCGAGGAAAGTCTCCGGAGCGCGGTGTTCATCACCGGTGCCGTGCGCCCGGTGGAGCTGCCCGGCCGGTGCGGCCGGGGCGAGTGCGTTGATGATGCAAATCGATTCATTCGGCGGTTCCGCCGCGAGGCGAAACCGGTTTTCCGCGGGGTGTTCCCCGCTGCCTCCGTGGCGTCCAGGTCCCCCCTGACGTCTCGGTGCACTTGCCAATCTACCAACTGATCGCCCACATGCGTAGCGCGCGGACACAATCTTCTCCACAACTTCAGCGGCCCGGGGCCGCGGCCGGGCCGCCTCAGGCGCCCATGCGCCTCACCCGAGCCACCCCCAGGCGGCCGGCCACGCGCCGTCGTGCATTCGCCGCCACCCGCCCCCAAGCGCCAAGATGGCAAGGTGAGTCAACGGCCGTCGTCGAAACCAGTGAAGTTTGCCGCCCTCAGGGACAAGCTCACCCGCCCGTACCTTTTTGGCGCCGGGCTGAGCATGATGGCCGACAACATCGAGCACGTCATCACCTACTGGGTGCTCTGGCAGACCTTCCATTCCCCCGTGCTGACGGGCTTCCAGGTCATCTCGCACTGGCTGCCGTTCCTGCTACTCTCCGTGCCGTTCGGCGCGCTGGCCGAGCGCTACGACAACCGCAAGCTCATCCAGATCGCCCAGGGCCTCTTCATGCTCGTCTCCCTCGCGTGGGGCGTCCTGTTCATGACCGGCACGCTCGAGCTCTGGCACGCCTGCGTGTTCCTGGTCCTCCACGGCTGCGCCGGCGCCCTCTGGGCCCCGGCCGAGCAGATGATGCTGCACGACTACGCCGAGCCGCAGGACCTCCCCGGCGCCGTCCGCCTCAACGCAACGTTCCGCAACCTCGGCATGCTCGCTGGCCCCATTGTCGGCTCGTTCCTGCTCTGGTTCCTCGGCCCGGCGTGGGGCATCCTCGCGAACATCCTGTTCTACCTGCCCATGACGATCTTCATGGCCCGCACCCCGTACACGGGCCACACGCGCAGCGGCTTCACGCTCGCCAAGCGCCCGGGCTTCGGCGAGATGTTCGGCGTCATCCGCTCCGTGGCGCACGACAAGGTGTTGCTCGGCATGATCCTCATCTCCGGCCTCGCGGCCCTGTGCATCGGCGGCTCGCTGCAGGTCTCCATCCCCGACTTCGCGACGACGCTCGGAGCGGGAGACAAGGGAGGCATCGGCTACGGCCTGCTCCTCTTCGCCAACGGCGTGGGCGGCGTGGTGGGCGGGCTGCTGCTCGAGGCCACGGGCTGGGTCCGCCCCTCCGCGAAGGCCGCCGTCATCGCCACCGTGCTCTTCGGCGCCACGACCGTCACCGTGGCGCTCTCCACCTCCTACCTCGTGGCGGTCGCGGCGCTGGTGATCGGCGGCGTCGCGGCCCTGACGTCCTCCACCATCGGTCAGGCGCTGGTCCAGCTGCGCGCCAAGACCGAGGAGCGCGGCCGCGTGGTGGGCGTCTACAACATGTTCGGCTCCGGGCTGCGCACGGGCAACGGCGTGACGCTGGCCGTGCTGGGCTCGCTGCTCGGCATCGGCTGGGCCGTGGCCTGGGGCGGCATCGCCCTCGTGATCGGAGCCCTCATCATCTGGGCCGTCATGGCCCGCCAGCTGCGCACCCCGGCGGCCTGAGCGCGCCGATTCAGGCGGCGGACAGCAGGGAGGGCCCGCCTCAGGCGGGCCCTCCCTGTCTACTTCACTGCACGACGTCGGGTGCTTAGACCGCGTGCACGCTCACCGACGGCGCGGGGCCGGGTTCCGCGGCCAGGGCCGGGGCGACACCGGCAACATCGCGCAGATCCTCGGCGATGGGCCCCGCGTGCAGCTCGGCCGTGAGGCATTCGCCGTCCATGATGGCGCGGGCCACGTCCAGGTGCGCCTGGGCGAGCGGTTCGCTCTGCTTGAACGGCGCGATCCCCTGCCGACCGCGCTCGCGGGCGGTCTCGCGCACCAAGGCCCCGAAGGACGCGAAGAAGCTGTTCCCGCTGTAGCGCAGCAGGAGCATGTGGAACTCGGCGTCGGCCTCCAGCAGCTCGCGCGGCTAGGCCGCGGCGCGGTCGGTGACCATGAACTCGCCAAGTTCCATGAGGCGCTGACGCACATGCAGCGGCGCGTGCAGGGCAGCCCCGGCCGCTGCGAGCGGCTCCACCCCGGCGCGCAGCATGGCCAGCTCGCCGAACTGCTGCGTGGCGTGGCGACCGGAGAGCCGCCAGCGAATCACCTTGGTGGCGCCCACGTTCCACTGATCCTGCGGGTTCACCACCACGCCGACGCTGCGCCGCGGCGTCACGAGGCCGAGGACCTCGAGTTGATGCATCACGTCCCGTGCGCTGCTGCGCGTGAGCGAGAAGCGGTCCTGCATCCCGTCGATCGTGTAGCGATAGCCCGCGGCCACGGTGCCGTCGACGATCTCGCGCCCGAGTTCGTCCAGGGCCTGCTCCTGCCGATCGGCGCGATCCCTCACGCTGCTCATATCAACCCCCTACAACGCAGCCCCCCGACGTGCGTTTCCCCCAGCCTAACCCGAAATTCCTAGCGGCGTTATAGTTCAATGCGCTTCGATTGACGACTGCCCTCCCGTCTTTGCTCAGCAGCAAAATCTGAGCCTCTCGCTCACATCTCTCGCCGAGCCCGGACCGCTAGCCTCGCGGGAGCGAAAGGACGCCATGCACAGCACTGAGGACAGCCTCTTCTCTCCCGCGCCGCACCCCAACCGACGCCCCGATGCGTTCCCCGCGACGCCCCCGGGGCCGCGCTCCGACACCCCCTCCCGCGCGCTGCGCGCTGCACTGCCGCTCTTCACCGGCACAGAGGGCCAGGAGGCCGGCGAGGAACTGCGCCGCGGGCGCCGCGAGCTGCGCCGCTTCCTCCTTGAGTACGAGTTTGGCTTGCGCGAGGTCGAGACGAAGATCGCGATCCTGCGCGAGGAATTCCTCCACATGCACTCCTACAACCCGATCGAGCACGTCTCCACGCGCGTGAAGTCGCCCGAGTCGCTCCTGGCCAAGATCCAGCGCCGCGGCGTGGGGCTGGACATGGACGCGGTCCGCCGCGAGATCACCGACATCGCCGGTGCCCGCGTGACGTGCAGCTTCACCGCGGACGTCTACCGGCTCGTCGATCTCTTCACGCGCCAGGACGACATCACGGTGCTGACGGTCAAGGACTACATCGCCGACCCCAAGCCCAGCGGCTACCAGTCGCTGCACGCCGTGGTGCAGGTTCCCGTCTTCCTCTCTTCCGGGCCGGTGCCTGTGACCGTGGAGATCCAGTTCCGCACCATCGCCATGGACTTCTGGGCAGCGCTGGAGCACAAGATCTACTACAAGTACGAGGGAAACGTTCCCGCCGGACTCGAGGCGCAGCTGACCGAAGCGGCGCACATCGCCACCGACCTCGACCGGCGCATGGAGGCCCTGCACCGCAGCGTGCACGGGGACGCGCGGGACTAGGCGACGGCTTCGGGGTCGCCCGCGCTGTGCGGCCCAGCGCCGTGTGATACGGTTTTCCCAATCGCACGGCGTCGGGCCGTGCACCAGGCCGTTGGAGGTGGGAATCGATGACTGTTTCCTTTGCCGTTGCCGAGCGCAACAAGACGACTCCTCCTCTCACCGGCCCCCTCCTTCCGCCGCAGCAGGCGTAGCGCCGCGCCCTTCAGCGCGCGGCGGCGGGCGACACCTGCCCACGGGGCCTCACACGGAAACAGGTTTTCGCGTTGAGCACTCCCTTCCTTGACCTCCCCTCCTCCGAGCCGGAGCGACTGCTCCCCTACGGGTGGAACGCTTCCCTCGCCGGCGATTTCGCCGACCTGGGACTCCCCGACCATCAACCGGCCCGCGTGCTGCGGGCCGAACGCACGGCCTGCGAGGCCATCACCCCGGACGGCATCGCCCGCGTTGACCTCGTGGGCGCCCACTCCGCCAACCAGGCCTCACCCACCACGGGCGATTGGATCGCCGTGACACCCCCGGAGCCTGGCCAGGCCCGACGCCTCGCGGCCCTCCTTCCCCGCCGCACCGAGCTGCACCGAGGCGGCAGCGGTGGCGCCTCGCGCGTGCAGGTGCTCGCCGCCAATGTGGACACGGTGTTTGTCGCCGTCTCCTTGTCCTCGGCCCTGCGGCACGCCCGCACCGAGCGCTTCCTCTCGCTCGCTTGGTCCTCCGGCGCCACACCCGTGCTGGTCGCGACCAAGGCCGATCTCTGCCCCGACCCCGACGCCGCGCTCGAGGAACTGCGCGAGGTGGCGCTCGGCATCGAGCTGGTCTCGACCTCCGCCGCCACGGGCGAGGGCATGGAACGCCTCCGCTCCCTCGCCGTCGGCACCGTGGCGCTGCTCGGCCCGTCCGGAGCCGGGAAGTCCACGCTCGGCAACGCGCTGCTCGGCGAGGAGCTCCTCGACACCGGCGCCATCCGCGAGGCGGATGGCCGCGGGCACCACACCACCGCGTGGCGCGAGTTGCTCCCCCTGCCGGGTGGCGGCGTCCTCCTCGACACCCCCGGCCTGCGCTCGGTGGGCATGAGCGGGGACGAGGAAGGTCTGGAGCGGACCTTCGGTGACGTCGAGGAGCTGGCCCTGGGCTGCCGCTTCGCCGATTGCGAGCACCGCACCGAGCCCGGGTGCGCCGTCCTGGCGGCGATCGACGAGGGTGCGCTGAGCGAGCGACGCCTCGCGAGCTATCGCAAGCTGCTGCGCGAGAATGCGTGGCAGGCCTCGCGCACCGATGCCCTGCTGCGGCAGGAGATCGGTGCCAAGTGGAAGTCGATGGCCAAGAGCAACCGCGCCATGAAGCGCGAGATCAAGCGAAGGGACACTGGACGATGAGCCCCTCAACGCCGCAGCAGTGGCTGGCCAGGCCGGAGGCCCCCGGCGAAGAAGCGGCCGTGTTTGCCGTCAACGCTGCGGCCTTTCCTGCCGAGGACGAGGCGCGACTCGTGGACGCACTGCGGGCGGATGCCGATGCCTGGATCCCGGGGCTCTCCACCGTGACGCTGGACGGCGCGGGCCGCGTGGTGGGCCACGCCCTGCTCACCCGCTGCACGGTGGGCGGCGAGCCGGCGCTCGCCCTGGCGCCGTGCGCCGTGCTCCCTGAGGTGCAGGGGCGTGGGACCGGATCCGCCGCGATCCGCGCGGGCCTGGACGCCGCGCGGGCTCGGGTAGCCGAGGGCGGCGAGAACCTCGTGGTGGTGCTCGGCCACGCCGCCTACTACCCGCGCTCGGCTTCACGCCGGCCTCCGGCTGGGGCGTCACCGGACCCTTCGAGGTGCCGGATGACCACTTCCTGGCGCTCGCGCTGGACCCCAAACGCCCGACGCCGCGCGGGGAGATCGCGTACCCGGCCGCCTTTGGCGTGTAGCCGGGGACGGCACCCGTCCGCCGCCCCGCCGCTAGAGGCGGCGGACGCGGCGTCGTGCCGTGGGCCGGGCCCGGCCGAACCGCCAGGACGGGCTCCGCTTAGTGCGGCGGGGCGATGACGCGGCTCAGCGCCGAGCGGTCCGCCCGCGCCGGGCCGAGCCGCTCGGCGCGCCAGGACCCGCACCCCTCGCAGCGAACGTAGGCGAGCCAGCCCTCCCAGGTGGCGTGGCGGGAGACGACACTCCAGCCGTGCTGGTGCTCGGGGGCTCCGGCCGGGCGGGCGGCCGGCGCGGTCTCGGTGGTGGCGATCTGAGCTGTGGTGGTGTTCATGTCACCAGGCTGATGTAATGCCATTATGCAACTCAACCCTTACGGTGAATACGCGGTGCTGCTCGCCGCCTCGCTCGCCAACGAGTGGCCGGCCGACCGTGCAGGGATCGAGGCCAGGACGCGCGAGTTCGGGATGACGATGACCTTCCCCGAGGGTCCCGACGACCACGCCCGCGTCAGCGAGGTGGTCCAGGAGTGGGCGGCGGTGGTCGACGCGCCGCCCGGCGCCGAGCGCGCCGAGCTGCTCAACGAGATCATGGCCTCGGCGGCGGCCTTCCCCCGACTCACCGATCACGACGGCGAGGGCTGGCACCTGCACTACCGGGACGTCGGGATGTCCTTTGCGGCGGTGCTGCGCTCGGTCTTTGCCGTGGGCACCGCCCTGCACCTCACCACGCGGGGCATGCACCGGCTGCGCCGCTGCGCCGCGGGCGAGGCCCCGGGCGACCCCTGCGCCAACGTGGTCGTTGACGTCACGCGCAACGGGCGCCAGCGCTACTGCTCGGTGCGCTGCGCCAACCGCGACGCCGTGCGGCGCCACCGCGCAAGGCAGGCGAGCCCCGGCCGCACATGACGGCCGGGGCTCGCGGCGGGCACTGTCTCCCGCTAGACCTCGTACTTGAGCTTGAGCAGCTCCACGAACTCCTCGAAGGTGCCGGCGACATCGACGCCCTCGTCGATGACCTGCTTGAGGCCCTGGGAGCCCTCGATCAGGCCGAGCGTTGCCAGGGCCATGCGGCGC
This sequence comes from Galactobacter valiniphilus, assembly GCF_003575975.1. Taxonomy (GTDB): domain Bacteria; phylum Actinomycetota; class Actinomycetes; order Actinomycetales; family Micrococcaceae; genus Galactobacter; species Galactobacter valiniphilus. The sequence goes on from NZ_QQXK01000011.1 coordinate 95,370, forward strand.
GGGTCGAGCTCCGGACGCATGACGCCGTCCTCGACGCCGCCCCTGAAGATCGATTCGAGCGCCTCGATGTTGCGGTTGCGCAGCTCGTCCAGGATCTCGTGCGCCGGGTGCTCGGGGTCCGCCGCCTCCACGCGCAGCCGGACGAACATGCTGACCGCGCCGCGCTTGGGCTCGAGGTCGCGCATGAGCGCGGCGTAGTTGCCGAGCCCCACCCAGCCGCGGCCGTCGTTGCCGGAGAAGAACTGCTGATCGGCCTCGGCGAACAGCCAGGACATCGCCGCTGCGGCGAGCACATCGGCCGAGGGGAACAGCTCCCCCAGCTGCTCCTCCGTGAGGCGCACGGCCTTGGCCATCGCCGGGAACGAGAAATCGGGGATGCCCCCGCCCTTCAAGTGACGGGCAACGGCGGTAATGGCGCGGGCCCGGGGCGTGAGGGCCGGGGCGCCCATCAGGCCGTTCGGAACTCCGGAACCTGCACTACTGGGGGGTCATGAGCACCATAGTAAAGGGCCGAGAACTCCTTTACTATCCCCGGAGTCGCGTGGCAACCCGGCGGTGACGACGGCAGCGATCAGCGCACCGGCAGCGGCGGCCCCTCCGGGAAATCCCCGCGCGTGAGGTCGAGAAACAGGGCGTCCTCGAGGTGGCCCGCGGGGCGGCGCTGGTAGTCGCGCAGCACGCCGATGCGGCGGAAGCCGAGGCGCTCGTAGCTGCGAATCGCGCCGTCGTTGTTGATATTCGGGTCCAGCGTGACGCGCGTGATCCCCCTGGCGAACTCTGCGCGGATGGCGAGGGCGAGTGCCTCCTCGCCGATCCGGTGCCCGCGGAACGCCGTACCGATGAAGAGGTGCATGACCGTGGTGGGGTACTCGGGGTCTTCGTTCGGCAGCACAAACATGGCGCCGGCGCAGCCGCCCTCCACCTCGATGATGCGCACCACCTGGGGCTCCTCGAGGAAGTCGGCGCGCACGCGCGGTTCGTCGTAGCCGACCCACCACTCGCTCACCTCCGGCTCCGCGAGGATGCGGACCAGCGGAGCGACGTCCTCCTCCCGCGGCGCGCGCAGGGTCACGAGGGGGCCGATCAGGGGAAGCTCGCTCATGCCCTCACGCTAGCTGGCCTGGCTGGCGCCAGCCAGGGTTCGGGCGAACGCAGTTCGCATCCGGGAATCGACGGGCGATCGTCGTTTCGACGATCTCCTGTCGGTGTCCGGATCTCGAGTGGGCGCCGCGCCCGCGCGCGAGCGGACCCACCCCTGGGCGCCAGATCATATTTGGGACACCATTTGCGCATGACCGAGCCACGCACCTGGACCCTCAGCAACGTCCGCCCGCTGGGCGGCGAGCCCGTCGACCTGCTCCTCGAGGACGGCCTCATCGCCGCCATCACGCCGCACGCGGCGGAGCACGCCTCAGCGCACGACGACGCCCTGCCGGGCTCCCAGCCCCGGCCCGCCCCGGGCGGGGCGACGGCGGGAGGCGAGCGGGCGTCGTCGGGGATCGGCGCGGAGCACGCCGTGGTGGATGGCCGCGGGCTGCTGGCCCTGCCCGGCCTCATCAACGCCCACGCCCACGTGGACAAGTCGTGGTGGGGGCGCGGCTGGGTGAGTTACGGCGGCGAGGGAACCACCCAGGGGCGCATCGCCCACGAGCGCGAGCACCGCGCGGGCCTCGGCATCCCCTCCGAGTCGGGTGCGCGCACCATCCTGGAGGAGTTCCTGCGCCACGGCACCACCGCCACCCGCTCGCACGTTGACGTGGATCTGGGGGTGGGGCTGAGCGGACTGGAGCACGTGCGCGCCGCGGCCGAGTCCCTGGGCGGGGCCGTCGAGGTGGAGCTCGTCGCGTTCCCGCAGGACGGCGTGCTGCGCCGCCCCGGCGTGGTGAAGCTGCTCGAGGAGGCGGCCCAGCTCGGCGTCGCGAGCATCGGCGGCCTGGATCCGGCCGGGATCGACCGCGATCCCGTGGGCCAGCTGGACGCCCTGTTCGACATCGTGGAGCGCACGGGCGTGGGCCTGGACCTTCACCTGCACGATCCGCGCGAGCTCGGCGCCTTCCAGATCGAGCTCATCGCCGAGCGGACCGTCGCCGCCGGCGCGCAGGGCCGCGTCAACGTGGCGCACGGCTTCGCCCTGGGCGAGCTCGCGCCGGGCGCGCAGGAGGAGCTGCTCGGCAAGGTGGCCGAGGCCGGCGTCAGCTGGTCCACCGTGGCCCCCGTGCGCAGTGCTCCCCTGCCCTGGCGACGCATGGGCGAGCTCGGCGTGGGGATCGGCCTGGGGACCGACGGCATCCGCGACCTTTGGAACCCCTTCGGCGACGGCGATCTGCTCAAGATCGCCCTGCAGTTCGCGCGAGTGAACGGCCTGCACACCGACGAGGATCTGGCCTACGCCGTGAAGCTCGCGAGCACGCTCGCCGCGCCGTTCGTGCACCGCCACGCGCACGGCCTCGAGGTGGGCGCGCGGGCCGATGTGGTGCTGGTCGACGCGCTCAACGTGCAGGACGCCCTGGTGCGCACGCCCGTGCGCGAGCTCGTGGTGGCCGGCGGCCGCGTCGTCGCGCAGCGCGGCGAGCTGCTCGTCTGAGCCGCTCTCCGCGCCCCGGCGCTGCATGCGGTGAAGCCTCGCTGGGCGGGGCGGCGGGACGCCCAGCCTGCGGTGAAGCCGCGCTGGGCGGCGGCCACACGCCGTCGGGCGTTTAGGCCGTGACGTATGCGGCGCGCCCGTGCTCCTCGGCGCGGCGCGCGCTGGAGACGAGGTGCTCCTCGGCGAGCGCGCGGGCGCGCTCGGGATCGCCCGCCTCGATCGCGGCGTAGAGCTCCTCGTGCTCGTCGGTGACGGCGAGCAGATCGTCGTGCTGCGAGAGCATCCAGCGCAGGCGCGAGGCCAGGAGGGCACCGACCTCACCGACGAGCCCGTTGGGGCTCAGCTCCAGCGCCACGGTGTGGAAGGCCGCCGCCTCGCGGTGGGAGGCCGCAACATCGCCGCGGCTGGCCGCCTCGGCGTGCCGGGCGAGGATGGCTCGCAGGCGCTTGAGGTCCTCGGCCGTGCGGGTCGCCGCGAGCCCAGCGAAGGCGAGCGGCTCGAGGGCCGCGCGCACCTGCTGCAGGTCGTCGATGTCCTGTTCGGAGAATTCGCGGACCACGGCCCACGTGCGCGGGCGGGGCGTCACGAGCCCCTCGTTGGTCAGCGCGCGCAGGGCCTCGCGGATGGGCAGGCGGGAGACGCCGAGTTCCGCCGCGAGGTCACGCTCCACGAGGCGCGATCCCGGCAGCCGTTCGCCGTCGACGATCTGATCGCGCAGCGTGGCCGCCGCGCGCTCGGCCTCGGACTCGGCGGCGCCCCCAGTGGTTTTCATGGATGCATCCTTCCACGGTGGAACTCTTCGGCGGGACGCGCCGCGCAGGATGCGCATCCGTGCACAGGGAGCGCGCCCGACCGCGGAGACACCGCCGCCGGAAGCCTGAGCGGGGTCGGGAGCGGGACCCAGCGGGCGGCACCGCGGGCCTGCTGGGGGCGTGGCTAGCGCGCCACGGGACGCGCGCGCACGGAGACGTAGCCGGAGTCTCGGTCGTAGAAGCGCCGCGGCAGCTCGGCCGCCTTGGTGATGCCGATCCGGGTTGTCACCACCACCCGTTCTTCCCCCAGCGGCGGGCGGCGGAGGAGACGTAAGGGCGCCAGCGCGACGTCGTGCCCCGACAGGCCCAGGTCGATGGCGAGTGCCTGTCCCAGCTTGCCCGGGCCGTTGGTGAGCGCAACGCCGCCCCGGCCGCGCAGAAGGGCCATAGTGTCCCGCCCCTCGAGCGGTTCTGCCGCGCGGATCAGCACGCCCTCCCCCACGCCCTCGCGCCCCACCACGATGTTGAGGCACGAGTGGATCCCGTAGCTGAGGTAGACGTAGGCGTGGCCGGGCCCCAGGAACATGGCCTCATTCCGGGCGGTGCGCCCGCTGAAGGTGTGACTCGCGGGGTCGTCCTGGCTGTAGGCCTCGGTCTCAACGATGCGCACGCGCAGCGTCTCCGGGCCCAGCGTGCGCTCGAGCTCGCAGCCAAGCAGCCTCCGCGCGGCCTCCTCGACGGGCAGGCCTAGCCACGAAAAGTCGTCCATGCGGCCAGCGTAGGACGGGCCAGGGCTCGGCTCGCGGAGGCGGTGCTCTCCCCGCGTCAGCCCAGCGCCAGCAGCGCGCACCCCAGTAGCGCCGCCGCGAGGCCCACGAGGTGCACGCGCGTGAGCTTCTCCTTGAGGACGAGCCACCCGAGCACCGTGGTCGTCACGGGATACATCGACACCGCCACGCCCACAGCCGCGAGCGGGCCGATCCACAGGGCCGCCATGAGCAGGAGGTTCGCGAGGCCAAACAGCACGCCTGCCGTGATCGCTTGACCGGCGGCGAGCGCCGAGCGCGGGGCCCCCGGATGGCTCAGCCCGGCCCGCTGCAACGCGCCGGAGAGCCCTCGGCTGCGCGTGATCCACAGCGCCAGGCCGCCCAGGAGCAAGAGGCCAACGCTCATCTCGACGAGCGGCAGGACGGCGCCGGACTCCTCCGGCGCGAGGTTCATGAAGACCACCGTGAGGCCGAAGCCCAGCCCGCCGACCAGCGCCAGCAAGAGGTTGAGCGCGCTCGCCCGCCCCTCGCCGCGCTCGGCCAGGCCGATCACCACGCCGCCCAGTACGGCCACCGCCACGCCGATCCAGCCCAGCCAGCCCAGGCCGCCGTGACCGATCGCGAGCGCCACACCCACGGGCACCAGCGCCTCGGTCGCGCCGACGACCGCCGTGACCGGCCCCATGGGCGCCGTCGCGAGCGCGCCGAAGAAGGCGAGGTAACCGACCACGCAGGCCACTCCTGCGGCCACGCCGGAGAGCACCGCCGTGGCAGACCACGCGCCGCCCTGCACCATCACGGCGAGGGCCGAGATCAGCACGGCGCCCACAAACGTCCAGACCGTGGCGCGCAGCGCGCTCGAGCGGCGGGTCGCGAGCCCGCCCACAAAGTCTGAGCCACCCCAGGCGACGGAGGCGGCAAGAGCGAGAAGGACACCGAACATGCGCCAAGACTAGGGGCGCATCCCCGGGCATTGACCGCGCGTGACGCGCTGGGCGAGGGTGGAAGACCCCACCCCGAACCCCCAGGAGTCCCCATGCTTCCCCCCACCTCCCTCCGCGGCACACATCGGGCGGTCGCCGGCCTGGGCCTGGCCGTGGCGCTGAGCCTGAGCGCCTGTTCAGGCACGACGGCGGGTGCTCCCGCCCCAGCGCAGCCCTCCGTTGGAGCGGCGGACGCCTCGGGCGCGGCCTCCGGTGCGGTCTCCGGCTCGGCGCCGGGTGGTGCCGGCACCAGCCCCGGCGGTTCCACAGGCGCGGACGCGGGCAGCGCCACTGGCGGGGCCGCCCAGGCCAGCGACGCGCCAGCGGCGACGTCGAGCGGGACGCCGGCCGCGCCGTCGTCCACTGGGTCCTCAGCCGAGGCCCACGGCGCCCCGGCCGCCCGGGCCGTGGCGGACTTCCAGGCCTGGGTGGCCGCGGTCAACGCCGGGAACGCGGCCAAGGCCTGCCGCTACTTGGGCGCCAAGCAGGCGCAGAAGATGGTGGACGAGCTCGCGGCGGGCGGCGCGGACGTGCGCGATTGCGCGGGGATGATCACCCTGACGTCGCGGCTCTACGCCGCAGCGGGGCACGCGATGGTCGCCGAGGTCGAGGTGCGCCGGGCCGGCCCCGCGGCGGTGACGCTGTGGGTGGACTACGACGGCGATTGCGGGCTCGTGGTGATGGAGCCGGGCAACGGCCACTGGGTCATCAACGAGCAATCGCAGGAGCAGTGCTGACGGCGCGCGGCGCCGGTTTCACGCGACGAGGGGCGGGACCGGTTGGTCCCGCCCCTCGCTCTGTGGCCCTCGGGCCGGTGGATTATTTGTCGCCGTTGAGGAGGTCGTTGGCCTTGTCCTTGACCTGGTGACCCACCTCGGCGGCCTTGTCCTTGACGGCCTCGGCGGCTTGCGCGGCCTCGGCCTTGGCCTGCTTGGCCTCGCCCTCCGCCTCGACCTTTTCGTTGCCGGTGACCTTGCCGAAGGCCTCCTGGGCCTGTCCGGCGAGCTTGTCTGCCTGGTTCTTGATCTTGTCTCCGAGCCCCATGCGGTTCCCTTCCGTTGTGCTGATCTTTCAGGTTGCCCGCGGCGTGTACCGCGGGAGATTCAGGCGTTCTGGCGCTTCCCCGTGAAGAGGGAAACGACCCAGACGACGATGACCGAGCCGACGATGGCCGCGATCCACGTGCCGATGTTGAAGAACGACTCCATGGCCTTGCCGCCGAAGATCGCGCCGACAAGCCAGCCGCCCACGACACCTCCGATCAGGCCGCAGATCAGGGTGGCGATCCACCCCATGTTCTTGCCGACGATCGCCTTGCCGATGGCTCCACCAATGAAGCCGATGATGATCCATGCAATGAAGCCCATCTCGATCCCTCCTGGTCGGTTGTCGTTCCGCTCCCTGGGAAGGGTTCATCCCCGGGGGCGGGCGTGCTTCGACCGTAGCCCTGTTTTGCCCCGGTGGCGCTGGATTGGCAGGTGGTTCCCAGGCGTCGCCCAGGTTCCGGGGTGGCGCGGGCGGCGGAACCCGAGCCGCGGATGCCGCGAGGTGTCGGACCGTGTTCATAGGATGTGAGCATGACGACGCACCGCGTGTACGACTCTCTCGACGCCGCCCTGGACGCCTTCGACATTCCCCTCGAGAATCGTCCGAGCATTCGACACGCGATGGAGGTTGTCGGTGTAGCCCGTTACGAGGGAACCGCTTCCTACATCAAGGCCATCCGCTCCTCCGAGGGCCCCACGCTGCGCATCCAGAACGGTTTCACTAACGGGTTCGCGAGCAAGGAAGAGGCGCTACAGGCAGCCGGAGACAACCAGGTCTGGGCCAGCACCGATCGCCGGGTGTGGGGCTTCAGCCACCCGCTCAATCGCGTTCGCCTGACCGAATCCGGGCCGATCTCTCACACTCAGGGCATGGAACGACGGGCAGGCGAGTCGACGATTATCGCCATGTCGCGCAGGCTCCTCGATTGCCTGAGGCACGGCGGTTCTGTGATCACCGACGTGGACGTGTGGACGGACGACAACGTGGACTCTCTGTTCACCTACTTCGTCGAGGCACCAGACACCAGCGGAGCGAGCTTCATGGAGAAGCTGCGTACTCAACTGACTCCCGCCCCAGCAGGGGCCATCGTGCTTTTCGCAGAGCTCTTGCTGCTGGACCTCCTGCCGCTGGCCAATCTCACGCCGGGCAAGAAACGCGAGCTCCTCGAAGCGGTCCTCGGCTTTTCGGATAACCCGCCTGCACTCCCTGCTGACGTGCTCGAGGCGCTGGAGCACGGCGTCTTCCATGGCGGTCAGGGCTTCAACCAGCGCCGGTGGTACCACCTCGTACTTTTGCTTGAGCTGGTTCGCTGGTTCCGATCTTTGCCCGAGGTCGCGCAGGAGAAGGCGATGACCGATCCCTTCGCCTGGCGGGAGATCGTCAATAAGATTCCTGGCACCCCGGAGCCCGCCCTGCGCAACTCACTCCTGTTCCTCGGGCACCCGGAGCTGTTCCAGCCAACGGTCAACGCAGACCACAAGCGCAAGATCGCGGCGGCACTTTGCCCCATCTTCCTGCAACGCGCGGCTTCCGAGGACGTGGACCAGGATCTCTTCGATCTCGAGGCGCGGCTGACCACTGACCTCGGGCGCCTTCCCGACTTCTACCTCGACGAGGACCTCAGGGTGTTGTGGCAGGAGCCCAAGAGCGCGACCGGAGCGGAAGCCGTTCCCGCTCCAGCCGAGTCGGCCCCCGCCGCCGAACCTTCGGCCCCCGTGCGCCCGGAGTACTCGCTTACCTCGATCATCGAAGAGGGCTGTTTCCATCCCAAGGCCGAACTCGAGCTCGCTCTGAAGCGCTGGTCCGACAAGAAGAACCTCATCCTCGAGGGTGCACCCGGCACCGGAAAGACCTGGGTTGCCCGCCGGCTGGCATATGCGCTGATCGGCAGCAAGGACCCGGAGGCGGTGCGCGCGGTCCAGTTCCACCCGGGCACGTCTTACGAGGACTTCGTCCGCGGTTGGCGCCCTGGAGGCGACGGCACGCTGCGGCTCGTGGACGGCCCCCTGCTTCAGCACGCTGAGCGCGCCCGGGCTAACCCGGACGTTCCGCACGTCCTGCTCATCGAGGAGATCAACCGCGGCAACCCGGCCCAGGCTTTCGGTGAGCTCCTCACGTTGATCGAGGGAACCAAGCGCACGCCGTCGGATGCGATCGAGCTTGCCTACCACGCGGAGGACGAAGGCCCCTTCCACTTGCCGCCGAACTTCCACATCATCGGCACCATGAACATCGCGGACCGCTCGCTGGCACTCGTCGACTTTGCGCTCCGCCGGCGCTTCGCCTTCCTCCGGCTGGAGCCTCAGTTCAACGACGCATGGGAAGCCGCGCTCAACAAGCACTTCCACCAGCTCTCGACCAACACCTTGGAAACGATTCGCGCTCGCATGTCGGGGTTGAACGACTTCATCCGCACCGACTCGTCGCTGGGCGGCAGCTTCCTCGTGGGCCATTCCTTCGTCACTCCGACGCACGGCCACAGCGATCCCGTAGCGTGGTTCAAGGACGTTGCCCGGACGGACATCGGTCCCCTTTTGGACGAGTACTGGTTCGATGCGCCCGACACAGCGGGTGAGCAGCGCGAGCGCCTCGTCGAGGGCCTCTGACGTGTTCCAGGCCGGCGAAGGCAGCACAAGCATCAACGTCCGGAGCCTCTGGTTCCTGTTGGCGTATGCCTCGGATGTTCTGCCCAAACTGCGCACGGACGAACGCGAGCTCATCCACAAGGGCGAACACGACGCGGATCTGTTGGGCGCCCTCGGAACGGTGTTGCTCGCACGCACGGAGCGGCGGCTGCGCACGATGCTCTCGCGCGGGTACGTAACCCAGTCGCGTCCGCTGACGCGCGTTCGCGGCCGGGTGGATCACCTGCAGACCGCCTCCCGCCAGCTCATGAAATCCGGCCGCATCCAGTGCGTGTATGCGGAACACACGGTGGACCTTCCTCGCTACCGCTACCTGCACCAGAGCCTGCGCAAGCTCAGCGTGGCCGGGGTCGAAACGGCACTCGCCCAACGGGCCAAGCAGGCGGCGCTGACGCTGGAACGCCTGGGCGTCACGCCGATCGAGCCTTCTGCCCAGGACCTCGCCCGCGAGCCTTGGGGCCGCAGCGATGCGGAAGATAGAGACCTCGTGGCGCTGTGTCGCTTGATCCGGGACATGTGCGTCCCCGAGCACCGCTCGGGCTCCTCGTCCATGCCCGTGCTCAAGCGTGACGAGGGTGCGCTCCGCGCGCTCTTCGAGAAGGCCATCAAGGGCTACCTGACGTTCGCACTCCGCGGCCGCGGCAGCGTGCACTCACCGAAGGAGAGATGGCCCCTCGGGGATCTTCCCGGTGACGACATCGCGCGTGAGTTCTTCCCCGAACAGCGCAGCGACGTGGTCGTGGACATCGGCCAGCGCCGCATCGTCATCGAGTGCAAGTTCGGCCCGATTGAGGGCGGCACCATGTTCGATTCCTCAGGACCTCGAAAACTGAAGGCAGGCTACATCCGCCAGCTCTTCACGTACTGCCAGCTGTTTGCCTCCGGCCGCGAAACGAGCGGGGTCCTCCTGGCGGCTCGCACCGATAGCAGCACGATCCCCCCGCTTGATTTCACGCTCGCGGGCATCCCCATGAAGGTGCGGACCGTGGATCTCTCTCAGCCTCCGCTCACCATCCGCGCGGCCTTCGACGAGGTACTCCTCACGCCCAACCCGGCCGCCGAGCCGGAGATGCGACTCAGCGCCTAGATGTTCTTCCCACTGACGTTGTGGACGCGATCGATGGGTGAGAGGCCTCCGATGCCGGTGTGGGGTCGGTGATGATTG
>NZ_QQXK01000012.1 GCF_003575975.1 Galactobacter valiniphilus
TCGCGTTCTTCGACCGGTCCGGCACCAGCAACGGCCCCACGGAGGCCATCAACGGCCGCCTCGAACACCTCCGCGGCACCGCCCTCGGCTTCCGCAACCTCAGCCACTACATCGCCAGATCACTACTCGAGTCAGGAGGATTCAGACCCCAACTACACCCTCGTTCGTGAAGAGCCCCAAAAGGCCACCAGCGGGGGCCATCCCAAATAGATCGCTCCTCGGTCGATGCCGTTTGAGCGCGGCTGCGTCTCCACTTACGCACTCGTTCGTGTCGAGCATGGGCACTTTGGCCGCTAGCCGCCGGCCGACGAGACCCTTGCCCGATGAGCGGCGGTCCGGCGGCTCGTCTCGCTCGAGGAGCGGCGAGAGCAGAACCGTTGGACGCCCGACGCCCCCGAGGTGCCTCACGAGGTCTGGGCTACCGACGACGTCGACGCTGGCGGCAAGCGTTGGAGCGAGCGGTTTCCCACGAAGTACCCGGCGGTAGCGTAGATGGCAGAGCAGGTGCCGTCGGTGCGCTCGGGGGTGCATCAGCGGCATGAGGTGCGACGGTCTGGTTGTGCGGCGCTACCGACTGCGGGAATGGCGAGCCGATGAGCCAGCACCGCCGCGACGGGCCAGTGCGAGGCCAGCTCCTGTTAGATCTCAATGCGGCGACGCGCGGGTCGCGCGGGGACTACCCGCTCGCGGCTCCGACGAGGCGGTCGTGAACGAGGAAGATGTGGCGGACGTGTTGGTAGGCCGCGAGGGCGGCGACCGGGCTCGAGAGTTCCACGCCCACGAGTGGGGTCACGCGGCGCTTTGCTGGGCCTTCCAGGAAGGGCGTTCAGAGAATGGCTGGGCGCACGTCGGACGCGATGACGCCGCACGGCTACGGCCTCCTTTGGGACGTTCAGCTCGAACAGTCGCCCGAGCGCGGGGATGACTTCTTCGCCCAGCGCCCAGCACAGGGCCGGCAAACAGGCTGAGGCACCGTAGACCGAGTAGTTGGCACGCAATCGGCGCCCGAGTCGACGCATCCCCCGAGGCTAGCTTCTCCTAAATGGTGGCACAGACTTGGCCCTGTCTTGTTAATAGGGGGGCATCGGTTCGAATCCGGCGAGGGGCTCGAACGCGGTTCCCCTGTCCTGACGGGGGTATCGCTTTTCTTCTGCATGGATGCGACCGGCCAGCGCGGCCGGCGCGAGCCGGTGACCGGGGCATCAGTGGCATCATGGGCGCAACTGTTGGCGACGCTGGGGGAGTGCCGTGAAGAAGTCCAGGTCCATGACCGCGCTGGCGGTCGCAGCCGTGCTTGCGCTGACCGCCTGCGGCCAGGGCGGGGTGCCGGGGGTGCCCGGGCTCAGCTCCGGGGGAGGCGCCACCGCGCAGTCGGTGAGCCCGCCCGCCCCTGGAGGGGGCGTTGATCCGAGCGGCCCGCCGTCCCTGCCCTCGGCCGGCCCGGTCAGCCCAGGCGGCCCGGAAGGCACGCCGGACACCCCGGGGTCGCAGGGCCCCGAGGGCGCAGCACCCATCCCCGCCACCGGCAACCGCGCTGGCGGCGTGGTCCTGGAGACCCCCAGCAGCATGGCGCCGACGGGCGGCGGCCACCTGACGAGCGCGGAACTCCAGGCCGCGGAGGACGCCACCTCGGTGGCGCCCGGCGGGGCCCGCCCCCGCGGCGTGGACTCCTCCGGATCGCCCGAACAGCTCATCATCTACGCGGACCTGCTGTGCTCGCACTGCGCCAATTTCCAGAACACCAACGCGGCGGCGATCTCCCAGTAGCTCGCTGAAAAGAAGGTCACCGTGGAGTACCGGCTCGTGCCGATCCTGCCCTCCGGCTCCGCGTACCCGGCGCGCGCCGCCAACGCCCTGTACTGCGTGGCCGACAAGGATCCGGCAGGTTTCCTCCCAGCCATGAAGGCCCTGTACGCGGATCAGCGCGAGCGCAGCGACGAGGAACTGGCTTCTGTGGTCACGCAGGCCGGCGGTCCCGACGTGAGCGAATGCATCGCCAGGGGCACCTTCCGTCCCTACGCCGCGGTCTCCAAGGGCAACATGCTGCTGGACGGCGTTCCGGGAACCCCTGCGATCTTCATGAACGGTGAGGAGTTCGACGGCGCGAGCTTCGACGAGTTCAAGGCCTGGGTCGAGGAGCGCTTCTAAACAGCACTGGGTGCTCAGCGCTGGCGCAGCCGAGGAATGGTCGAAAGCTCCGCAAACCATTGTTGGGGGAGCTCGTGGGACTTGGTCGCCTGCAGCGTGACTTGCGTGGACACGGCGTTCCCCTTCAACCTCAGCCATGCGAGGGCCAGTACCCCTCCCGAGGCGAGGTGCTGGACTACCGGAGCGAAGTGCACGCTACTCGCGGCGGACAACGTACCGACGGGCTGCCCATCGATGCGGACTTCGATGACGTCCTTCGGTGACTTGGCCGTGCCGCCAACCGTCACGTGGAGCGTGCCGAGTGCGAGTCCGTCGCCCGCAGGCGAGACGTATCGCGCCAAGGTGCCCTGGTACTTCTCCTCGCCGGTGAGTTGGAGGGCGTTGCCCCACGGAAGCAATGACGAGGCGGCTTCGGGAGGGTCGTTGACGGGGATCAGCAGGTGCGGATCTTTGAGGGCCAAGCGGAGATTCGCGAAGTAGCGGGGCTTGCGCGGCTTGTCGTAGTCCTTGCGCGCGACGGCCCACAAGTTGGCCCGCGCCGTGGGGGCGAAGCCCGCCCTGACGAGGTCCATCAGCACCGGTTGGTACTCCCGCGCGTCGTCGCGTCCGAGATATCCGGCGGTGCGGCCGCCCAGTTGCACGGCGACAGCGTTCGCATCGTGCGGATTGTCCGGCTCCGGCACGAGAGTGGCGGTCAGGTCCTCCAGAACCATCTCTTCGTCGAGCCGGGGTGCGCGCCCCAGCGCGGCGTGAATCGCCTCCATGTAGGCAAACTCCGCCTCGACCTCGACTCCCGGCCGGCCGCTTCCGCCGGCGAGCGGGTAGGGGGCGCGAGCACCCGTGGGCTGGCGCTCGCGCGTGCTTGCGGGAGCCGGGCGGCGACCGAACAGCCTGCGCTTGCGGGGCGCCTCCTCGGTCGCGGCGACGACAGCGGCGGACGTGGCCGAGACTCGAGCTTCAACGGGACGTTGCAGCGGAACCAGCGGGTCGTGGACCGCTGCCCCGTTACTCGCTGCCGTGTCGGTCCAGTTCGTCCCGTCCCAATATCGGTGCTGATGCCGTCCCGTCGGGTCCGGGTACCAGTCGGCGGGCGGGGACGGGGGCAGCTGATTCATGCGGAGACCTCCGGGGGACGGCGCTGCAGAATGAAGTGAGCACCACCCAAAGGAGAACGGGCGTTTGGCGCGAGGGGCCGGCCCGGATCACAGGCCATCAGGGGAACAACGCCCGACGCCGCGTCGTTGAGTCTTCATGGAACCTCACCTCGAGCGGCGCTCGCCGCCGGTGGCGGCTCCGCCCCAGCAGCATCCCTCCCCAGGAGTAGTAGACGTGAGCAACCCCGCCTCCCCGCTGAAGGTCGCCGTGCTCGGTGCCGGCCACGTGGGCACCGTGCTGGCCCGCCTGTCAGTGGCCGCCGGCCACGACGTGCGCCTGGCCACGACCCGAGACGCCCGCGAGCTGGCCCTCATCGCCGACTTCCTGGTCCCCGGCGTCACCGCCACGTCCATCCCGGAGGCCGTCTCCGACGCCGACCTGGTCATCGCCGCCGTGCCGCTGCACCGCTACCGCACGCTGGATGTCGAGGCGCTGCGCGGCAAGGTCGTGGTTGACCTCATGAATTACTGGGCAGGCACCGACGGGCGCATCGACGAGTTCGAGGTGCCGGACACCTCCGCCGAGGTGATCGCCGCCTTCCTGGACGGCTCCCAGACCGTCAAGACGCTGAACCACATCGGCTACCACGAGATGGAATCCGACCACCGCCCCGCCGGCGACCCCGAGCGCCGTGCCGTGGCGCTTGCCGGCAACGACGAGGACGCCAAGGCCCTCGTGGCCCGCTTCCTCGACGAGATCGGCTTCGACCCGGTGGACGCCGGCGACCTCGCCGCGAGCGCCGGCTTCCAGCCAGGCACCCCCATCTTCAACGGCTCCTTCGACGCGCAGCAGATGCGCGCCGCGCTCGACGTCGCCGTGCCCGAGCCCCAGCGCGCCTGACCCGGACGCCCGGCGCAGCCGGGTTCAGCCCGGCCAACCCGGCCCGCGCCCACCGGGCGTTGCCCGCGAACGCGGGCACGCGCCGTCGGGCACCGGGCCCCTGATCGCAAGGCCCCCTGCTGACAAGACAGGTGCCCGAGCAACGCGAAAGGCCCTCCCCGTGAAGGGGAGAGCCTTTCGCGTGGTCGGCGCTACGGCTCAGGCGTCGTAAGTGTAGAAGCCCTTGCCGGTCGCGCGGCCGAGCTCGCCGGCGTCGATCTTTTCCTTGAGCTTGGCGGCCACGGCCTGGTGGGCCGGGTCGGGGTTCGAGGAGGTGATGTTGTAGGCCGTGGTCAGGCCCACCACGTCGAACACCTGGAACGGACCCATGGGCGAACCGGTGGCGAGCTTCCAGGTCTTGTCGATGGTCTCCGGATCGGCGAAGTCGCCGGCCCACAGGCCCGCCGCGGCGTCGAGCCACGGCACCAGGAGGGAGTTGAGCAGGTAGCCGGCCTTCTCCTTCTTCAGGACGATCGGCACCATGCCCATCTCGGCGGCGTACTCCTCGACCTCGCGCTTGGTCTCCTCGGAGGTGGCGGGCACGGGCATGACCTCGGCCGTGTTGTGCTTCCAGATCTCGTTGGCGAAGTGCAGCGCCAGGAACTTCTCCGGGCGGTCCGTCGCGTCGACAATGTCGGAGGGCAGCAGGGTGGAGGAGTTGGTCGCGAAGATCGTCTTCTCCGGGGCCACGGCCGAGAGCTTCTCGTAGGTGCCGCGCTTGATCTCGATCTTCTCCGGCACGGCCTCGATGACGAGGTCGGCGTCCTTCACGGCCTCGGCGAGATCGGCGGTGAAGGTCATCGACTCGAGGGCGGCCTGGGCCTTGCCACCGGCGGCGCCGTCGACCTCGGCCTCGTAGCGCTTGGCCAGGCCGGCCGCGCGCTCGCGGCCGGCGGCCACGGCGTCGTCGTTGATGTCATAGGCCGTGACGGTCTTGCCGGCAAACGCCGCCTGGTAAGCGATCTGGGAACCGAGGACGCCGGTGCCGAGGACCGTGACGTGCTGGATGTTGCTCATCGTGACTCCTGCTGTGTGGTTGGGGTGTTGTTGACGACCTCGGTGCGGTTCAGGGCCCGCACGAGGAGTTCGAATTGGCCTCGCAGGTCCGCCCGGGAGAGCAGCGGGAAGCCGGCGCGAGCGCGGCGCGCCACGCTGAGTTGGATCGCGTCCCAGGCGGCGGAGCCCGCGAGGCGGGCCTCCGTGGCGAGGTGCCCGACGGCGGCCGGGGCCGCGGGTGCCTCGCCCGCCGGGGCGGGGGGCTGGGTGGGATCCACCTCAGTGGCGGCCGCGCCGGAGGCGCTCGCGAGCGATGCGGCGAGCTCCTCGAAGGGCTCGGCGATGGCCAGCTCCCAGCGGCGCGCGATGCGCTCGCCCTCGCTGAGGTAGTCGCCGCCTATGGTGGGGAAGAGTAGCTCGCGCTGATAGAGGGCCGCGTTGTCCGGGCGCTCGTCACCGATCGCCAGGAGCGCGCCGGCCAGAGCGTCCACGCGTCCCACGGTGTCCAGCGGGTCCAGCGCGGCGGCGGTCGAGAGGCCGCGGTCAAGGGCCGCCTCGAAGCGCGTGTTGAGCGCCAGGACGAGCAGCTCGGTCTTGGAGCAGGCGTAGCGGAAGAGGGTTCCCTCGGCGACGTCTGCGGCGCGGGCGATGGCCTCCGTCGTCACGTCCGCGAAGGGGGCCTCGTCGAAGAGGGTGGCCGCAGCGTCTGCGATGCGGGCCGCGCGCTCGAGCTTGCCGCGTTCGCGGCGGCCGAGCGGCTGGGGCTGCGTGCTCACGGGGCCTCCTTTCCGGGTCGCTTTCCCACCGAGGCGAATTCCTGAGTGGACTCATGAATGAGTCTACTCATTTTTTCGACGGTGGAGTGTCTGCTCCCTCACACGCGATGTTGCCCCGCGCAGGCCCCACGCCGGCCGCGCGCGTTGTAGCGTGGGCGCCGTGATCGAGTTCCAGCACGTGGGCAAGGACTATCCGGACGGCACGCGCGCCGTGGGCGACGTGTCGCTGAGCCTCGAGGCGGGCAGCTGCACCGTGCTCGTCGGCTCCAGCGGCAGCGGCAAGACGACGCTCCTGCGCATGGTCAACCGCATGGTGGAGCCGAGCCGCGGGCGCGTGCTCGTGGACGGCCGCGCTGTGCGCGAGGCCAATCCCGTCCAGCTCCGCCGCGAGATCGGCTACGTCATGCAGGGCTCCGGCCTGCTCCCGCACCGCACGGTCCTCGCGAACGTGGAGACCGTGCCGCTGCTGCGCGGGGAGAGCAAGCAGGAGTCGCGGCGCCGCGCCCTGCTGCAATTGGAGCGCGTGGGGCTGGACCCCCTCAGCTACTCCCGCTATCCGGGCCAGCTCTCCGGTGGCCAGCAGCAGCGCGTTGGCGTGGCCCGCGCCCTCGCCTCCGATCCCGACGTGCTGCTCATGGACGAGCCCTTCGGTGCCGTCGACCCGCTCGTCCGCGCCGAACTACAGGCCCAGCTGCGTGCCCTGCAGGACGAGCTGAAGAAGACCATCCTCTTCGTTACCCACGACATGGACGAGGCCCTGCTCCTCGCCGACCGGATCGTGGTGCTGCGCCCCGGCGGCGAAATCGCCCAGGACGCCACCCCCGAGGAGATTGTCTCCGCCCCCGCCGACGACTTTGTGCGCGGCTTCCTGGGCCTGGACAGCGCCCAGCGCGCGCTGCACCTGCAGCCAGGCGCGGCCGGCGATGTGGTGCTCGATCGTTTCGGCCGGCCGCTCGGCGTGGTGCCGCGCGCGCCCCAGGAGTCCTGAACCGTGCAGTGGATCCTCGCCAACGGCCAGTTGCTGCTGCAACGCACCCTAGAACACCTGTCCCTCGCGCTGCCTGCCGTGGTGCTGGCCCTGCTGCTCTCCCTGCCGCTCGGTTGGCTCGCCGCGCGCTTTAGCGCCTCGCGTTGGTTGTTGGTCTCCGGGACGGGCCTGCTCTACGCGATCCCCTCGCTCCCGCTCTTTGTCATGCTTCCGGCGATCCTCGGCACGGGGCTACGCAGCCCCATCAACGTTGTCGCGGCGCTCACGCTGTACGGCGTGGCGCTCATGGTGCGTTCCGTGAGCGACGCCCTGCGCGCCGTGGACCCCACCGTGCTCGACGCGGCCAAGGCCCAGGGCATGGGCGGCTGGCGGCTCACCTTCGGCGTGCAGCTACCGCTCGCGATCCCTGCCCTCACCGCCGGCTGGCGCGTCGTGGCGGTCTCGACCGTCTCGCTCGTGACCGTGTCAGGCGTGCTCGGCCTGCCCTCGCTCGGCCTGCTCTTTGTTGACGGCTTCCAGCGCGGCATCACGGAGGAGATCGTGGCCGGCCTTGTGCTGACCGTGGTCCTCGCCGTGCTGCTCGACCAGCTCATCAGCCTGCTCGGCCGCCTCCTGGCGCCGTGGGCCCGGCGGGCGGTGGCGGCATGAACCTCTTCGCTCAAGCCCTCGCCTGGGTCTTCGACCCCGCGAACTGGGCCGGCCCGGACGGCCTCGGGATCCGCCTGGCCGAGCACCTCGGCTACACGGCTCTCATCCTGGCCATCTCCGCCGTCGTCGGCATCCCCCTCGGTTACCTCGTGGGGCACACCGGCCGCGGCCGCAATCTGGTGGTGTTGCTCTCTGGGGCCGCCCGCGCCCTACCCTCGCTCGGCCTCGTGACGCTCCTGGCGCTGTGGTTGGGGCTCGGGCTTCCGGCTCCCGTCATCGCGATGGTGGTGCTCGCGCTGCCGCCGATCCTCGCCGGCGGGTACGCGGGTGTCGACGCCGTGCCTCGCACCGTGACGGACGCCGCCAAGGCCCAAGGCATGAGCCCCCTCCAGGTCCTCACCAAGGTGGAGGCGCCCCTGGGGCTGGGGCTGCTCATGGGCGGCGTGCGCTCGGCCACGCTTCAGGTCGTCTCCACCGTCATGCTGGCCGCCTACGTCAGCGCGGGAGGCCTGGGCCGCCCGCTCTTCCTCGGCCTGAAGACGCAGGATTACCCCATGATGCTCGGGGCCTCCTTGGTGACCATCGCGCTCGCCTTGGCGCTCGACGTCGTGCTGGCCGGCCTCCAGCGCTGGTTTGCCCGCCGGGGCAGGTGACGCTGTCGGGCCAGCGGGTTAGGGTGGCAAAGCCCGGGTACCCGGGCCCTGTCGGACGAAAAGAGTTGCCATGCGTACGTCCATCCAGTCCACCAGCGCGGCGGGTCGCGGCGGCGTCACCCGGCGGCGCGCCCTGGCCGCCGGCGGCGCGGCCGTCCTTGCCTTGACCCTGGGGGCCTGTGGGTCCTCGGATCCCCTTGCCTCGTCCTCTGCGTCCGGTTCGGCGGCTTCCGGCGCCCTCGTGGTCGGCTCGCAGCAGTACTACTCGAACGAGATCGTGGCCGAGCTGTATGCCCAGTCCCTCGAGCACGCGGGATTCACGGTCACGCGGCAGTACCAGATCGGCCAGCGCGAGGTCTACATGGACCAGGTCAAGGCCGGCAAGATCGACGTCTTCCCCGAGTACACGGGCAATCTGCTGCAGTACCTCGACAAGTCGGCCACCGCGACCGATCCGGCCGAGGTGCTCTCGGCCCTGCGCAGGGCGCTGCCGAGCGGGCTGAGCGCGCTGGAGCCGGCCGCCGCCACCGATCAGGACAGCTTCAACGTCACGAAGGCCACGGCGGATCAGTATGGGCTCAAGACCATCGCCGACCTCTCCAAGCTCCCGCAGCCCGTGAAGATCGCCGGAAACTCCGAGCTGGCCAAGCGCCCGTACGGGCCGGAGGGGCTCAAGTCCGCCTACGGCATCGAGGCGGAGATCTCGCCGGTGGAGGACGGCGGCGGCCCGCTCACGGTCAAGGCCCTCAAGGACGGCTCGGTGCCTGTCGCCGACCTCTACTCCGCCAGCCCGGCGATCGCCACCGAGGGATTCGTGACCCTCGAGGACCCCAAGCACCTCGTCCTGCCGCAGAACGTGGTGGCGCTGGCGTCCTCCAAGGTGGATGACAAGGCCAAGGCGGCGATCGCGGCCGTGGACGCCAAGCTCAGCACCGAGGCGCTCGTGGAGCTGAACCGCAAGAGCGTCGAGGACAAGGCCAGCAGTGCCACCCTCGCCAAGGACTGGCTCACGCAGCAGGGCCTGCTCTAAGCCGGGCCCCGCGGCGCGCCGATGCGCGCCGCGGGGAGAGGTCGATTTGGAAGTGCGCGCGAGACCGGATAAACTTGTCGAGTACGCCGAATCACTTCGGTTCGTGGATCTTTAGCTCAGTTGGTTAGAGCGTTCGCTTCACACGCGAGAGGTCGCTGGTTCGAGTCCAGTAAGATCCACTATCGCACCCTGCACGAAGGACCCGCTCCGCTGGAGCGGGTCCTTCGTCGTTTCAGCGCCCCTGCGCCCGTTCAGGTGTGCGTTCCGGCGGCGCTCTCCTCCTTCACCCGGCGTTCTCCTCCCGCATTTTTCGTTCCATCCCGTACAGAAGGGGCGGGATGGAACGAAAAGTGCGGGACGGGGGCGACGGCGCGGGGTGGGCCCCAGCGTCGTCGGGCACCTTGTCGCCGGGCGTCTTGTCGCTGGGCACTCGACGGGTGGAACAGCGCGGGCGGCCGGCACCAAGGGTGCCGGCCGCCCGTTTCGCGCCGGGAGTGGGGCTCAGGCCTCGTTCTTGAGCAGCTCCAGCACGCGGGGCTTGACCTCGGTGCCGAGCAGCTCGATGCTGCGCAGGTTATCGGCGTGCGGCAGCGAGCCGTGGGAGTACTTCACGTCGAGGCGGTTCAGCCCCAGCCCGCCCGCGATGCGCGTGAGCTTCGCCGCCACCGTCTCGGGCGAGCCCACGGCGAGGTTTCCGTCCTCCTCCGCGGCGGCCATGAACTGGCCCTTGGTGTAGGGCGGCCAGCCGCGGTCGGCGCCGATGCGATCCATGGAGGCCTGGTAGTGCGGCCACAGGGTCGTCAGGGCCTCCTGGTCGGTCTCCGCAACGAAGCCGTGCACGTGGGCGCCGATGGGCTGCTCGGTGCCGTCGAGCTCGCCGAGGGCGCGGCGGTAGAGGTTGGCCAGCGGCTTGAAGGAGAGCGGATCGCCGCCGATGATCGCGAGGAAGAGCGGCAGGTTGTGGCGGGCAGCGCGGATCACGGACTGCGGGGAACCGCCCACGCCCACCCAGGTGAACAGGCGGCCGTCGTCCTCGATCTCCGGGTAGGCCTTGGCGTTCGTCAGCGACGGGCGCAGCTTGCCCTCCCAGGTCACTGGCTCGTTCTTGAGCAGCTGGGCCAGAAGGTCGAGCTTCTCCTCGAAGAGCTCCTCGTAGTTGCGCAGGTCAAGGCCGAAGAGCGGGAAGGACTCGATGAAGGAGCCGCGGCCGGCGATGATCTCGGCGCGGCGGTTGGAGAGGGCGTCCACCGTGGCGAAGCGCTCCATGACGCGCACCGGATCATCGGAGCTGAGCACGGTCACGGCGGAGCCGAGGCGGATGCGCTCGGTGGCCTGCGCCACGGCGGCGAGGACCACCTCGGGCGAGGTGACGGAGTAATCGGGACGGTGATGCTCGCCCACGCCAAAGAAGTCGAGGCCGGCGGCCTCGGCGGCGACGCCCTCGGCCACGACGTCGCGGATCACCTGGGCGTGCGAGGTGACGCCGCCGCCGGGCGCGGCGGTGATGTCGCCGAAGGTCTCGACGCCGATCTGCAGCTCGGACTGCGCGGTGGGGGCCTCGACGATGCCGGTGGGGGTGCTCATGTCTCTCCTGACCGTTCCGCCGCGATCCGGCGAACTCTTTGACGTGTCAACTATATCCGATGCCGGGCATTCCCGCACGCCCCGTGTCCAAGTTCTCATGCCAGTTCACACCGCGTCCCTGGGCCGCGGCCAGCGCCCGCTCGTAGAGTGGGAAACACAGCCAGTCACCGTTGCTTCAGGAGGAATCACGGGCGTGAAGAAGCCGAGTCCTCAGCGCCAGCCAGGCGAGGACACCGCGGCACACCTCGCGGTGCCGCTGCCCGCCGTCCCGCCCTCGGCCGCCGGCGCGCTGCGCACCGATGCGCCGGCCCCGGGAGAGGGGGTGCCCACGCCCCGGGTCTCGCTCCTGCGCCAGGTGACCGCGAGCCAGCTGGCCGCCGACGGCACCCCGGTGCCCAGCGGCACCCAGGCCGGCCCCGCCGCGTCGTCGGGCAGCGAAGCGCCGCCGGCGCGACCCGCCGGCCACGCCGGTGGCACCACCCAGTCGCCCGCCGAAGCGAGTCCCTCCACCTCCCCGTACGTGCTCCAGCAGGGCGCCAGCACCACGGCGGTCCCGCAGCAGGCGCACCCGCAGGCGCGCCGGCTGCTGCGCCGCTTCATCGAGGACCAGGCCCCGCCCACCACGACGTTCAACATCGTTGACCGGCTCGTGGGGTCCCCGTATGCCAACCCCACCGTGGCCCCGACGCCGGAGAGCGTCGAGGAGCTCGCGCGCCCCGTGCTGCTCTTCGCCCTGGATCTGGCCGAGGCCATGTTCCGCTGGGGCGCCGGCGCGCTGGACGTGGAGACGAGCGTCATCGCCGTCACCGCCTCGCTGGGCCTGCGGCACGTGGACGTGGACATCACCAACCAGTCGGTCCACCTGAACCACGCCCCGCCCGAGGGGCTGCCCGTCTCGATGCTGCGCGTCGTGCGTTCCTCGAGCGATAACTACGCCGGCCTCACCCTGGTGCATCAGCTCGTCGCCGACATCACGGCCGGCCGCGTGGGGCTCGAGTTTGCCCGCAACCGCCTGCGCTCCATCCGGCGCAGGCACAAGCCGTACTCCAAGCCGATCGTCCTGGCCGCCGGCGCGCTCTTTGCCGGCTTCTTCGTGCTCGTGATCGGCGGCAGCGTCAACGGCGCGCTCGCCGCGACGGGTTCCTCGCTGCTCGTGACGCTCGTGACGCGGCTCGGCTCGCGCTGGAGCGTCCCGTCCTTCTTCTCCGTGGCGGCCGGCATGTTCGTGGCCACGGTCGTGGCGTTTGTGCTGTTCCAGCTCGACTGGCTCAGTCATCCCGAACTGGTCGTGGCCGGCGGCATGATGCTCCTGCTCCCGAGCGGGCGCTTCGTCTCGGCGGTGCAGGACGGCATCTACGGCTTCCCGGTCACGGCGGTGGGGCGGCTCTTCTCGGCGCTGCTGACCTATGCCTCGATCATCTCCGGCATCTTGGTGGGCGTCGCGGCCTGGAGGGCCTTCTCCACGCGCGACCTCGACCTCGCCGCCGCCCCGGATTCGCCCTCGCTTCCGCTGCCGATCCTGTGCCTGCTCGTGGCCGGTGCGGTGGTGTGCGGCGCCGTGGTGCAGCAGGTGGCCCTGCGGCACCTGTGGATCATCGCCGCTATCTCCGTGGCCGGTTACCTGGTGCTGCGCCTCTTCACCGACTACGTCTGGCACAGCCCGCGCCTCGCCCCGGCCATCGCGGCCGTGGTGATCGGCCTGTTGGCCCGCTGGATCGGCCTGCGCATCGGCACCACGCCGCTGGTCCTGGCGGTCCCTGCGATCGTCATCCTGCTGCCCGGCCTCTCGATCTTCCGCGCCATGTACCGCATGGCGGACGACAACGAGATCAGCGCGGGCCTCGTGGGCATGTTCAACGCCTTCGCCGTGATCATGGGCATCGCCGCCGGCGTGGCCCTGGGCGACACGCTCGCCCGTCCCTTCACGAAGGATTGGAACGCACGCGCCCGCAAGCGGATCCGCCGGCGCTGACGTCCCGTGGCCGCGCGGGGCCCGGCCGTGTGGCCGGGCCCCGCGCGTGGTTAGAACAGGGTGCCCGACGACGCGTCGTCGCCGAAGGCGGGGAGGCGCCAGTCCACGGGGTCCACGCCGAGCGCGGCGAGGGCCTCGTTGGCGCGGGTGAAGGGCCTCGACCCGAAGAAGCCCCGGCGCGCGGAGAGCGGCGATGGGTGTGCCGTCGCGATGATCGGGTGATCGCCCAGGAGCGGCGTCAGCTCCTGCGCGTGTTTGCCCCACAGGATGGCGACCGGCGCCCCCGGGCGCGCGCCGAGGTGCGCCACGACCGCGTCGGTGACGGCGCCCCAGCCGAGGCGGGCGTGGGACCCTGCTTCGCCCGCCGCCACCGTGAGCGTTCGGTTCAGCAGCAGGACGCCCTGTTCCTCCCATGCGCTCAGATCGCCGTGCGAGGGCGGGGTGAGCCCCACGTCCGCGCGGAGCTCCTCGTAGATGTTGGCGAGGCTGCGCGGCAGCGGCCGCACCGTCGCCTCGGTGGAGAAGGACAGGCCAACGGCGTGCCCCGGCGTGGGGTAGGGATCCTGGCCCACGATGAGCACCTTGACGGCCTCGGGCGCCATTCCCAGCGCCCGCCAGACGCGCGGCTCGGGCGGAAGGAGGCGCTCGCCGTCGTGCGCCCTGGCCTCGAGGGCGGCGCCCAGCGCGGTCAAGCGCTCCCTGAGCGGCGCGAGCACGGGGAGCCAAGCGGCATGCACCCCGCGCTCGCCCCACGCCTCGGCGGAGTCGAGGAGGCCGGGGGAGGGGACGATGCTGCGGTGGCTCATGCCACCATGCTCCCAGCCCCGTCCTCCCGGTGCACACAGGCTCGGCCCCGTAGGATGGACGCCGTACCCAAGCGGAGGAGGAGGCAAGCGCGTGGAGACCGGGGAGGAACCCGTCGCCGAGGCGCGGGACACCCCGCTGACGCCGACGGAGCAGAAGATGCTTCGCCTGGAGTCGCGCCCCTTCAAGTACGCAGGTGCCAAGCAGGAGGCGATCCGCGCGCTCCTGAACCTGAGCAGTGCCGTCTACTACCAACGCCTGAACCGGCTCATCGACTCCGAGGCGGCCGAGGCCTTCGACCCCCAGCTTGTCCGGCGCCTGCGGGCCTCCCGCCCGGCGCCCCTGGCAGCGAGCAGCACCCCCGTGCGCCGCTCGCTCCCGGGCCCGGACACTGAACACGAGGAAAGCTAAGCGATGAACGAGTACCCCCGCGACGAGTTCGACGACGTCTCGGAGCACACCCGCCGCGAGGGTGCCCACCGTTCGTTCGTGCAGCTGCGCGACCCCCGCACGGGGCTCTGGGCCCTCATCGTGTGCGGCGTGCTGGCGCTCATCGTCGGCGTGCTCATGTTCACCGTGGTCAAGCCCTGGGCCTCCTCCGCGCTGTCCACCGCGAGCGAGTCAACCGAGACCACGACGAGCGGCAGCGTGACGGGTGCGGCCTCCAGCGCGGCCGGCTCCGCCGCGCCGTCCTCCTCCGAGAGCGCCCCCGCGAGCACCGAGGCCTCCAGCTCCGCCCCCGCCTCCTCCGAGGCTCCCTCCACGAGCGCCTCCGCGAGCGAATCCACCGCCGCGAGCAGCACACCCGCCAGCACGAGCGCCGCCGCCGCGGACCTGTCCACCTCCGTCGGCGTGTACAACGCGACCTCCGTGTCCGGCCTGGCCCAGAAGTCGGCCGCCATGCTGAGCAACGGCGGCTACAGCACCGTGCGCACCAACAACTGGGGCAAGAAGGCCTCGACCTCCACGGTCTACTACAAGACCTCGGCGAACCGCGCGACGGCCGAGGCCATCGCCGCGAAGCTCGGGATCTCCTCGGTGGCCCAGGTTTCCAACATCCCGGCGCCCGTCTCCGTGGTGCTCGGCGCGGATCAGCTGACCCGCTGACCCGGCCGCCGGGCGCGGCGCCTGGCCGGCACCTGGCCGGCACCCGGCGCGGCGGCAGGCCTGTGGCCTGGCTCCGGACCGGGCCTCGGACGGGGCCTCGGACCGGGCCCGTCGCCGGGTGCCTCGCCGCTTCCCCACCCGGCTCGCTTAGCCCTCGGCGCAACGCGCCCGCCCGTCTTGCACTCGGGGTGGTCGAGTGCCAACATGGAGTTAGCACTCCTGCGGTGAGACTGCCAGGCACGGCCTGCGCGGGCTCTGCCGCACGGAGATCACCGGAACCGGTGAGGTGAGGCGACATTGCCCGGCGCCACAGTCGTCGCGGTGATTCGCCGTCCGTCGCGGGCACCTGCCGCCGTTCCGAGAACGCACGTCAGTTCCGGAAAGGACACGCAATCGCCATGGCCAAGACCATTGCATTCGACGAGGAAGCCCGCCGCGGCCTGGAGAAGGGTCTGAACACCCTGGCCGACGCCGTCAAGGTCACGCTCGGCCCCCGCGGCCGCAACGTGGTGCTGGAGAAGAAGTGGGGCGCCCCCACGATCACCAACGATGGTGTCTCCATCGCCAAGGAGATCGAGCTCGAGGATCCCTACGAGAAGATCGGTGCCGAGCTCGTCAAGGAGGTCGCCAAGAAGACCGACGACGTCGCTGGCGACGGCACCACCACCGCCACCGTCCTGGCCCAGGCCCTCGTCAAGGAAGGCCTGCGCAACGTTGCCGCCGGCGCCGACCCGATCTCGCTCAAGCGCGGCATCGAGAAGGCCGTCGCCGCCGTGACGGAGGAGCTCCTGGCCGCCGCCAAGGAGATCGAAACCAAGGAAGAGATCGCCGCCACCGCGTCCATCTCCGCCGGTGACACCCAGGTCGGCGGCCTCATCGCCGAGGCCCTGGACAAGGTCGGCAAGGAGGGCGTGATCACGGTCGAGGAGTCCAACACCTTCGGCCTGACGCTTGAGCTCACCGAGGGCATGCGCTTCGACAAGGGCTACATCTCCGCGTACTTCGTCTCCGATGGCGAGCGCCAGGAGACCGTGCTGGAGGATCCCTACATCCTCATCGTCAACTCCAAGATCTCCGCCGTGAAGGACCTCGTCCCGGTGCTGGAGAAGGTCATGCAGACCGGCAAACCGCTGCTGATCATCGCCGAGGACGTCGAGTCCGAGCCGCTGGCCACCCTGGTCCTGAACAAGATCCGTGGCACCTTCAAGTCCGTCGCCGTCAAGGCCCCGGGCTTCGGCGACCGCCGCAAGGCCATGCTGGCCGACATCGCCATCCTGACCGGCGGCCAGGTCATCTCCGAGGAGATCGGCCTCAAGCTGGACACCGCCGGCATCGAGCTGCTCGGCAAGGCCCGCAAGGTCGTCGTGACCAAGGATGAGACCACCATCGTCGAGGGCGCCGGCTCCGCCGAGGAGATCGCCGGTCGCGTGCAGCAGATCCGCGCCGAGATCGAGAACACCGATTCCGATTACGACCGCGAGAAGCTGCAGGAGCGCCTGGCGAAGCTGGCCGGCGGCGTGGCCGTCATCAAGGTCGGCGCCGCCACCGAGGTCGAGGTCAAGGAGCGCAAGCACCGCATCGAGGATGCCGTGCGCAACGCCAAGGCAGCCGTGGAAGAGGGCATCGTCGCCGGCGGCGGCGTGGCCCTGATCCAGGCCGGCAACAAGGCCTTCGAGAAGCTCTCCCTGGAGGGCGACGAGGCCACGGGCGCCAACATCGTCAAGGTCGGCATCGAGGCCCCGCTGAAGCAGATCGCCTTCAACGCCGGCCTGGAGCCGGGCGTTGTCGCCGACAAGGTCAAGTCCCTGCCCGCCGGCTCCGGCCTCAACGCCGCCACCGGCGTGTACGAGGACCTGCTGGCCGCTGGCGTCAACGACCCGGTGAAGGTCACGCGTTCCGCCCTGCAGAACGCCGCCTCCATTGCCGGCCTGTTCCTCACCACCGAGGCCGTCGTGGCCGACAAGCCGGAGAAGAACGCCCCGGCCGCCGGTGGCGACGAGATGGGCGGCATGGGCGGCTTCTGAGCCTCCCCCGCTTTCTCAAGCACAGCCAGCGGCCCCTCGCTTCACGCGAGGGGCCGCTGGCCTTTTGTGTGCCCGACGGCGGGTGGCCGGCTTCCCCGGCCGGGTGCTGCTGCCAGGTACCACGTGCCAGGAGCCGGGTGCCGGGTGCTGGGTGCCGCTCGCAAGGCCCGTCGCCCCATCCCGCCTTTTTCGTTCAGTCCCGGGCAAAGCGTGCGGGATTCGACGAAAAAGGCGGGAGTCCAGGGTGAGGAAGGCCCGACGGCGGGTGGTCGGGGAGCGGCTCCGGGCGCGGCTACCCCTGGGAGTGTTCGAGCCCGCGGAGCTCGGCCTCGAGATTGGCGCGGGCGGGTGCCTCCCACGCCTCGTGGGCCGTGCGCGTCGAGTAGAGGCGCTCCCGGCCCAGCAGCGTGCGCAGCACCGCGGCGCGGCCGGTGGCGAAGTCGGTGTCGCTCACGTGGGCGTAGTCGCGGCGCACGTCCTCCACGTAGCGCCGGTAGGAGGCCTCGGGGCGGGCGAGGACGCGCAGATCGGCGTCGCTGAGAAGGGCCGCCGCCGCGTCCTGAGGCTCGTGGTGGGCCGTCATGAGGATCAGTTCCCCGACCCGGCGAATGCTGCCGCGCGCCTCGAGGCCCTCCAGGTCGCTCGCCGCGAGCTCGGCGGAGGCCGCCTCGTCCGCGCCGGCCACGCCGTCGTACACGGCGTCGTGCCACCAGGCGGCGAGCCGGGCGGCCCGGGCGTCGGCGGCAGGGGAGGCGCCGCCCGGGCTCCGTTCGGCCTCGCGCGGGGCGAGCCAATCGAGCCCCCGCAGGACCTGCGCCAGGTGGCGGCGGTCGTGGTAGTGCCGTTCGGGGCCGGCCCAGCGACCCAGCAGGTCATCGACCAAGCCGCCCGAGTCCGGCAGTAGCACCCCGAAGTCGCGGCGCAGCCAGGCGTCGTGTCGGTCTGGGCGCTCGCGCGCGGGGATCCGCAGGCCGCCCCGGATGAGGCGGCGCGTGAGTTCGGTGGCCGACACGGACTCGGCGCCCGCCGCCACGAGCTCGGCGTGACGCCGGGCCGGGACGTCGTAGTGGTCCCGGTCGAAGGCGCGGTCGGGAAGCCCCGCCGCTCGGGCGAAGGCGTGCAGTTCCTCGAGCGAAGCATCCGAGACGAGGTGCGAGAACGTGGTGCCGTGGGCGGGCCACAACGGCGGGTCGATCAGGATGCTCATGTGGCGAGCCTACGGCGGCCCCGCAAAGTTACCCGCCGGTCTGTCTGGACACCGTCAGGAAATATCCTAGAGTCGAGTGGTCCTCATCACATCTTTTGAAAGGCCAGCATGCTGACCTCTTCAGGTAGGACGTCCAACGTCCCCACTTCTGCCCGTGTTGACCGCTCCCGCCCCGGCCGCCTCGGATGGCGCGTTGTCGGGACCGTCGGGGCCTCCCTCGCCCTGGCCGCCGTCTCGCTCGTCCCGGCGCAGGCGGCACCGTCACCCGTCGTTGAGGGCTCCCAGCCGCCCGTGGCGGCGTCCGCCGCCTCGACGCAGTACAACGCCTCGTGGTCCCTTCCTTCCTTCTACGAGGAGACCCAGCTGGCCACGAACGGCCAGGGCGGCTTCCCGAACTACCGCATCCCGGCGCTCACCGTGGCTCCCAACGGCGACCTGCTCGCGTCCTACGACGGACGCCCCACGGGCGGCGATGCCCCGGGCCCGAACTCCATCCTGCAGCGCCGCAGCACCGACGGCGGCAAGAGCTGGGGCGCCCAGACCGTGGTGGCCGCCGGCGTCACGAGCGCCCCCAAGCGCGGCTACTCCGATCCCAGCTACATCGTGGATCGCCAGACGGGGGAGATCTTCAACTTCCACGTCCTCTCCTTCGACCAGGGCTTCTTCGGGTCCACGGCCGGAACGAGCCTGGAGAACCGCAATGTGCTGCATGCGGCTCTCTCCCGCTCCACCGACAACGGTGTGACCTGGAGCGGCGAGGTCATCACCGACCAGATCACCCCGCAGGCCGGCTGGATCTCCCGCTTTGCCGCCTCCGGGCAGGGCATCCAGCTGCGCTACGGCCCGCACGCCGGCCGACTGGTGCAGCAGTTCACGATCCGCACGTCCGCGGGTGCGCTGCAGGCCGTGAGCGTCTACTCGGATGACCACGGCGCCAGCTGGAAGGCCGGCACGTCCGTGGGGACGGGGATGGACGAGAACAAGACCGTGGAGCTCTCCGACGGCACGATCATGCTCAACTCCCGTGACTCGGCAGGCTCCAAGGCCCGCAAGGTCGCCTACTCCACGGATGGGGGAGTGAGCTACGGCGAGGTTACGCTCGACCGCAATCTGCCCGATCCCACCAACAATGCCTCGGTGCTGCGCGCGTTCCCGGATGCGCCCCAGGGCTCGGCCGAGGCCAAGGTCTTGCTCTTCTCCAACGCCGGCAGCACCTCCTCGCGCACCAACGGCACGGTGCGCATCTCCTTCGACGACGGCAAGACGTGGTCCGGCTCGCGGGTCTTCCAGACCGGCGGCATGGCCTACTCGACGCTGGCGACGCTGCCCGACGGATCCATCGGGCTGCTCTACGAGCCGGACGGAGGCAACGGCGGCATCCGCTTCGCGCGCTTCAGCCTGGCGTGGCTCGGGGCCCTGCCCGTCACCGTGACGGCCGAGGCCGCCGAACTCGAGCTGGGCACCCACGGGAAGGCGAAGGGCACCGCGACCACCGACGTTACCGTCACCCTCAGCAACGTCTCCTCCTCCGCGCTCAAGCTGGACCGCGTGGCGCTGGCCGCCGGCCCGGGCTGGACGGGAGAGGACAAGGGCGTCGGCACCCTGCGCCCCGGGCAGAGCAAGCGGGTCAAGCTCAAGCTGACCTCGCCGCGCGGCCTCCACGCCGGTGACTACATCGGCCTCGTGACCGTGACCGCAGGGGCTGAGTCCTCCACCTCCAAGGTGGCGCTGAACCTGCCCGCGACGGGCGAGGAGCTCGTCACGGTCGCGGCCCAGGCCGAGGGCACCGGAGAGGTGTCCGTGGGGGACAAGGTGGCCGTTACGTACCGCGTGAGCAACCGCTCGCAGGCGACGCTCGCCCTGGTGCCGACCGGCGACCTGAGCGGGTTCAGCCGCCCGTCGGCGCCGAACTGCGGCTACTCGGCGCTGGCCGCCGGCTCGTCCTACACCTGCACCACGGCCTTCCACACGGTGACGGCTGCCGATCTCGCCGCCGGCGGCTTCACCCCGAGCACCTCCTGGGAGCTGCGCGTCGGTGGGTACTCCGGGACGCTGATCCAGACGCTGCGCCGCAACGGCCCGTTGGTGCCGCTGACCGAGGCCCGGTAGCTGCACCGAGTCGGCGGGCCGAACCCGAACGGTGGGGGCGGGGTGTCTTCGAGACGCCCCGCCCCTTCGTCTGCCCAGCCGGTTCATCCGGCCGTGGGGAGTTCGCCCTCCCGGGTCACGGTCCGCGGGAGGCCGCGTCTCCCCTTGGTCCTCAGGAGGAGAACAGGCTCGCGTTGGCCCGTTCCACCTCGTCGTACTGGGTGGAGGCGCTGCTGAGGGCGCGGCTGATCTGCGCCAGGGACTCCTCGACCTTGGACTGGACCTGCCTCCACTGGGTGATGAGCCCCTGGAACTGCTGGCTGGCCGCGCCGCTCCACGAGCCGCTCAGGTCTTGCAGCGAGGCGTGCATGCTCGAGACCTCGGAGCGCACCCGCTCCGCCGTGGCGAGCACCTGTGCGCTCTTGGTGCGCATGAGCGCTGTGTCGGTGCTGAACGTGGCCATGGTTCCTCCTGTAGTCCGGGATGCCGCCATCCGCGTGACGGCCGGAACCCCACTCTTCCGCGCCACGAGCCCGGCCACGGCCGGGCGGTCGCCGGCTGGGGAGGACCCACCGAGGTGCGTGCGCTGTGAGGGGACCGGCCCGCCGTCGTTCAGCGCCCGGGTCAGCGCCGCCGGCGCGGCGAGCCCCCGCCGCCCGGCCCGTTCTCCGGGCCATCAACGGCGTCGCCCGGTCCGCCGCCGTCGCGCTTGTCGGCCTTGTCCGTGCCCTTGTCGTCCTTGCGCTCGCCACGGCGGGAAAACGTGCTGCGCAGCAGCTGCAGGGAGCGCGTGACCGGGGCGGCCTCGCGCCCGCGCGCGGGCTCTGCCTCGTCGGCCGTCTCGGCCTCGGCCTCGTCCACGGCCTCCGGGGGAGCCACATAGGGGACGCGCAGGGACATGGTGGCGCCGCCCTCGGGCGTCTCGCTGAGCCGGATGCCGCCGTCGTGCTGCTTGGCGATGGCCGCGACGATGGCCAGGCCCAGACCCGTGCCGCCGGTCTCGCGCTGGCGGGAGATGTCGCCCCGGTAGAAGCGTTCAAAGATGCGGGCCGCGTCCTCGGCCGGGATGCCGTGGCCGTGGTCAACGATCGCGAGGACGGCGTCCGAATGGCCGGCGATCACCTCGCGCACGCCCACGGCCACCTCGATGGGCGTGCCGGCCGGGGTGTAGCGCAGGGCGTTGGTCATGAGGTTCACGACCACCTGGCGCAGCTTCGACTCGTCGCCCATCGTGGGAGCCGAGCGCGGCGGCGCCCCATCGATCCCGACGAGCCGCACCTGGCGGTCCGGCGCATTCACGCGGGCGTCTGCGACGGCGTCGCCGGCGATGACCAGGAGGTCCACTGGCTCGGACTCGAGCGGCCGCTCCTCATCGAGGCGGGCCAGCATGAGCAGGTCCTCGACGAGCTGCGACATGCGCTTGGCCTCGTTCTCGATGCGTCCGATCGCCTGATCCAGCGGCTCCCCGGCAGGGATGCCGCCGTGGCGATACAGCTCCGAGTAGCCGCGAATCGTCACCAAGGGGGTGCGCAGCTCGTGCGAGGCGTCCTGGACAAAGCGACGCATCTTGTCCTCGGACGCCGCCTGGGCGCGGAACGAGGCCTCGATCCGGGCGAGCATGGCGTTCAGAGACGCGGAGAGTCGCCCCACCTCGGTCTCAATGGGGTACTCCTCGACGCGCCTGGCCAGATCGCCGCCCGCGATCGCCGCGGCCGTCCGCTCCACCTTGATGAGCGGCCGGAAGGCACGCGTCGTGACGGCGTAGCCGATGAGGGACATGACCATGGTGGCGAGGGTTCCCACGAGCAGGATGGAGGCCACCGCGCGCTCGGTGTTGCCGACCGTCTCGGCGAGCGGCGTGGCGATGATCGCCGAGCCCTGGGAACCGAGGTCGGCCACGGCGATGACCCTCCAGCCGCGGGAGGTCGCGGTGGTGCCAGGCACCGTGAAGGGCGTTCTCTCCCGCTCCACCACCGTGTCCGGCAGCAAGGAACTGATGGCCGGCCGGTCCGTCCCGCCCACGCTGTTCTCGAAGATCTGCTGCCCTGCCTCGTCGAACACCGCCCCGTAGAACGTGGCGGTGCCGACGGTGCCGGTGCCCGTGATGTAGCTCTGCCCCGCCTCGATGGCCTCGTCCATGGCGAGGGTCATGGTGCGGGAATTGGCGCGCAGATCGGCGTCGACGCGCGCGATCAGGGCCGAACGCGTGGACTGGGCCGTGCCCCACGCGGTGGCGACGATGCCGGCCATCATGAGGGCGGCCATGAGCGCCACGAGCTTGGTGCGGAGGGAGACGTGACGCAGAAGGCGCGTCAGGGACTGCATGGTGTGATCTCGTCCTGAGGGGCTGTGCGGCTCAGCGGCGGTCGGCCGTGCGCAGGAGGTAGCCCACGCCGCGCTTGGTCTGGATCATCGGCTCCCACTCATCGCGGGAGTCGATCTTGCGGCGCAGATAGGAGATGTAGGACTCCACGATCGAGGCGTCGCCGTTGAAGTCGTACTCCCACACGTGGTCCAGGATCTGGGCCTTCGAGAGCACGCGGTTGGGGTTCATCATGAGGTAGCGCAGGAGCTTGAACTCGGTGGGGGAGAGGTCGATGACCTCGCCCGCCCGGCGGACCTCGTGCGCGTCGTCGTCCATCTGCAGGTCATCGACCACCAGGAGGGCGTTCTCCTCGTCCGGTTGGGTGCGGCGCAGCACGGCGCGGATGCGGGCCACCACCTCGTCGAGGCTGAAGGGCTTGGTGACGTAGTCGTCGCCGCCGACGGTCAGGCCCTGGACCTTGTCTTGGGTGTCGTCGCGGGCGGTCAGGAAGACCACGGGGAAGTGCCGGCCGGCCGCGCGCAGGCGGCGCGTGATGGTGAAGCCGTCCATATCGGGGAGCATCACGTCGAGCACGGCGAGGTCCGGTTCGTCGCGCTCGACGGCGGCGAGGGCCTCGCGTCCGTTGGCGGCGGCGGTCACGTCGAAGCCTGCGAAGCGCAGGGACGTGGAGAGCAGTTCACGGATGTTCGGCTCGTCGTCGACAACGAGCAACTTGGCCTCGGGCTGCTGGGCATTCATGGCTTCATCCTTGGCAGTCGAACTGGGAGTTCCCTGGGCGATCACTGTACGCCCGGCGCACGGGAGCGGGAAGGGTTTTCTACGGGAGAGGCCCGGCACCCCGTGGGCGGGGTGCCGGGCCTCAAACGCTGAGGGGCTCGGGGCTACAGGCCGGCTGCGCGGTCCGAGCGACGGCGGTCCCGGACGGCCACGAGGAGGAGAGAGACGAGACCGATGAAGGCCAGCGGCAGGCCCCACAGCCCCACGGCCATGAACGGGGGCCACACGGCGATGTCGGAGAAGTACTCGACGAGGATCGCCACGAGGGACAGGAGGGACACGATCATCGCGGCCACGGTCACCACGAGGAGGGTGCCGCGGACGGCGCCGCCGGACTGGGTTGCTTGCTGCTGAGCCACGGGAACAGTTTAGGCGTCTTTTGAGGGCGCCAGCAGTGCATGTCGGGCCCGCCGGGCACCCTGGCGGTACGCTGGGGGAAGACTCGCGGCCGTCAGCGGCCGTTTTCCGGGCGCCCCGGGCCATGCAGGTCGCGGCGCGGCGCCGCAGCATGACACGACAGGAGTGGCCAAGAGCATGGCACGCGCAATCAAGCTGGACACCCAGCTGGCCGAGGCGGTGCGCGAGGCGCACGAGGCGCTCATCCCGCTCGTTCCCGCCGGTTCCGTCGGCGAACACCTCGGTGCCACGGCCGATGCCGATCGCCTCGTGACGCATCGCTTCGAGGCGAGCGTGACGGGCTACCGCGGCTGGGAGTGGTACGTGACGTTGGGCCGCGCCTCCCGATCCAAGGTCGTCACGGTGTGTGAGTCCGGGCTGCTGCCGGGGCCCGACGCGCTGCTCTCGCCCGATTGGGTGCCGTGGTCCGAGCGCATGAGCGCCGCCGAGTTGGCCTCGGCCCGGGGCGAGGCCACGCCCGACGACGCGGCGGCTGAGCCGGGCGAGAACGTCGCCGAGGCGGCGGCCGGGGAGACGGACGACACGGCCGCTAGCGCGGCCGAGGACGCCCAGCAGGACGAGCCGGCGGCCGGCGCCGCCGAGCCGGAGGACGACGCCTCGGACGGGGCGGACGATGCTGCGTCTGACGACGAGGCCTCGGACGAGGAAGCCGACGGGGCACCCGCCGCGCGTGCCCCGCGCCGTCGCCGCCGTCGTCGTCGTTCCTAAGGAACTCACCCCGGCGCCGGGCCACCGGCCCCGCCACCCCGCAACGCAGGAGGGGCCAGCCCGCCGGGCTGGCCCCTCCTGCGTTGCGCGGACGAGGATCAGGCGAGCTCGCCGAGCACGTGATCGATGCAGCGCGTCAGGGCGGTGACGTCCTCGGGATCGATGCTCACGAAGGTCGCGATGCGTAGCTGGTTGCGGCCCAGCTTGCGGTAGGGCTCCGTGTCAACGATGCCGTTGGCGCGCAGGGCCTTGGCGATCTGCTCGGCGTCCACTGACTCGTCGAAGTCGATGGTGCAGATGACCTGCGAGCGCTCGTCCGGGTTGGAGACGAAGGGCTTGGCCAGCGGGTGCGCCTCGGCCCACTGGTACAGGCGCGAGGAGGAATCCGCGGTGCGGGCGGTGGCCCAATCGAGGCCACCGTTCTCGTTCATCCAGCGGACCTGGTTCTCCAGGGTCACGAGGGTCGTGAGCGAGGGCGTGTTGTAGGTCTGGTTCTTGACCGAGTTGTCCACGGCGGTCTTCAGGTTCAGGAAGTCCGGGATCCAGCGATCGGAGGACGCGATGCGCTCCACGCGCTCCAGCGCGGCGGGGGAGAAGAGGCCGATCCACAGGCCGCCGTCGGAGGCGAAGTTCTTCTGGGGGCCGAAGTAGTAGACATCGGACTGGGAGACGTCCACGGGCAGGCCGCCCGCGCCGGAGGTGGCGTCGACGAGGACCAGCGCGTCATCGTCGGCGCCGGCCACGCGCTGCACGGGGGCAAACACGCCGGTGGAGGTCTCGTTGTGCGGCCACGCGTACACGTCCACACCCTCGGTGGCGTGCGGGGCCGGGCGGGTGCCGGGCTCGGCGGAGACGATCTCGGACGCGGCCAGGAACGGGGCCTTGTCGGTCGCCTTGGCGAACTTGGAACCGAACTCGCCGAAGGAGAGGTGCTGGGCCTTGTTCTGCACGAGGCCGAAGGCGGCGGCGTCCCAGAACGCGGTGGAACCGCCGACGCCCATGACGACCTCGTAGCCCTCGGGGGCCTTGAAGAGTTCGGCGAGGCCCTCCTGCGTGGCCTTCACGAGGTTCTTGACGGGGGCCTGGCGGTGCGAGGTGCCCAGCAGGGAAGCGCCAGCGGCGACGATCGCCTGGACCTGCTCGTCGCGGACCTTGGACGGGCCGGCACCGAAGCGTCCGTCCTTCGGGAGGAGGTCGGTGGGGATGGTGGGCTGCTCGGGCACGGGAGTACTCCTATGAAGTGCGCTGGTTCTGGCCCCGCTGGCTGTGTGGAGCCCTTTCCATGGTGGCGCACGAGGTGCCAAGGCGCCGCATCGTCGCACCTTATGTGACCGCGGCCCGGCGCCGGACCACGGGAGGTGAGGAAGGGCTAAGGTGGATGGTGGCCAATGCCCCGGCCGTCGCACCCAAGCCCAGCCTGAAGGAGCCGCGCGCGTGTCCGACCTCATCGACACCACCGAGATGTACCTCCGCACCGTTCTGGAGCTGGAGGAGGAGGGCATCGTGGCCCTGCGCGCTCGCATCGCCGAGCGCCTCGGTCACTCCGGCCCCACGGTGTCGCAGACGGTGGCGCGCATGGAACGCGATGGCCTCCTGGTGGTCAGCGAGGACCGGCACCTCGAGCTCACCGAGCTGGGGCGCCGCAGGGCCACCGAGGTGATGCGCAAGCACCGCCTCGCCGAGCGCCTGCTCGCCGACGTCATCCGGCTCGACTGGGAGTACGTCCACGAGGAGGCGTGCCGCTGGGAGCACGTCATGAGCGAGCGCGTGGAGCGCCGGCTTTTCGAGCTGCTCGGCCGTCCCGAGGAGTCGCCGTACGGCAACCCCATCCCGGGACTCGAGGCCTTCGGCGGCAACGCCGTGAGCTCCTTCGGTTCAGGGGTCCGCTCGCTCGAGGCGGTGTTGCGCGACGAGGCGCCCGCCGCCATGACGATCGAACGGCTGGCCGAGACCATCCAGGTGGATCCCGAGCTGCTGGCCCAGCTCAGCGAGGGCGGTATTCGCCCCGGCGCCCGGATCACGGCGGAGATGCAGGGCGAGTACGCGGTGGTTCGCGTCGAGGGCGTCGAGGGCGCGCTCGAGCTGCCGCCCGAGGTGAGCGCCCACCTGTTCGTGGCCGTGCTCTAGGACACCCAGGAGGGGTCGGGTTTCCCCTCACCTTCCACGGTTTTGCCCAGCTTCCCGAGACCTGATTGTTATCTTGCTCGAGACATTGCTAGGGTAGACCCGGTTGTCGTCACCATTCCGTGACCTAAAACCCCCAAGACATCCCCCTCTGGAAGGACCCCCGTGGTCGATTCGAAGAACTCCGGGCGTCGGCGCGCGCTCGCCGAGCACGCGGCGCCGAGCGCCGCGCAGCTGGAGCTGCCGCGCCGTTTCTCCGGTCAGGGGCGTCATGCCGAGCCCGCAAACGCCCTTGAGTTGAGCCGCCGCGTGGCCGAGCTCGCCGAGGCGCGTGCGCTGGGCGCTGCACTCCTGGAGCAGAACCCCACCATCCCGGCGATCGCCGAGCCCGTGGCCGTGGCCCCCAGTCGCCGCCAGCTGCTCGCCGCCGAGCGCGCCACGCGCTCCTCCGCGCCGGCCGCTCGTGTCGCCACGGTGGGCCCGCGCACGCGCCGCGAGGCCCGCGAACTGGCGCCCGTGCGCAAGCGCAACCGCTTCGTCGCCACACTCCCGCATCAGGCCGCCGCCGCTGCCGCCGCGACCGGTCTCATCGCCGCCGCCGTGGTGCCGCAGGCCACCGCGAGCAAGCCGGAGCAGGCGCAGGCCCTGGACGCCGACCTGGCCGCCAGCACCAAGATCGTTGCCAAGGACGTCGTTGCCCCCACGGGCAAGGCCGTCACCTCCCTCGCCACCGTCAAGGCCGAGCTGGGCGAGGAGGGCGCCATGGAGGCGCTCGCCAAGTCCACGGGCGGCGACTTCAGCAAGTTGACCGCGGAGCAGAAGGATGGCCTCCTGAGCCAGCCGCTCTCCACCGTGCGCATCACCTCGCCGTTCGGCGCCCGCCCCGATCCGTGGGGCGGCGGCGGCACGGTGGGTCACATCGGCATGGACTACGGCATCCAGTGCGGCACCGAGGTCCACGTGGCCGCCGCGGGCACCGTGGTCCAGGCCGAAAGCGCCGGCCACTCCGGACTGCGGGTGACCGTGGATCACGGCAACGGCCTGAAGACCACGTACAACCACAACTCCGAGCTCAAGGTGAAGGTGGGCGACAAGCTCTCCCGCGGAGACGTCGTCTCGCTCTCCGGCACCACGGGCAATTCGACCGGCTGCCACCTGCACTTTGAGGTGTACATCGACGACAAGCCGGTCAACCCCGCCGACTGGGTGTGAGATTCTTCCGGCGTCCGTGATCTGAACGTGACAATCGCGGCGCCGATACGTTACTGTTATCTAGTGCCCCTCCCCACCGGGAGGGGCACCCGCCTCCGGCAAGCCGAGCACTGCCACCGGAAGCGGTCATTCACAACATCGCTGGCAGTGGCGGGGGACCCAACATCGGTCCCGGGAAACCGGGTCCTTGGGGTTAAGCAACCACGCGGTTGCCGGGAGACTCCCTCCCGAATCCGACAGCTCACCTCGTAGGCACAGGGAGAGGTACAACCATCGTGACCAAGCGTCAGGAAACCGCACGCCACCGTGCGGCACAGACCACGGGTTCGCTCGAGGTGCTGTCCAAGGCCGTCGCCACCAATGCCGGCACCGTGACCCGCCAGGCGGCCGTCATCGCCGCAGCCGGTGGCCTCGTGGTCACCCTGGGTGTCTCCGGCGCCGCAGTGGCCCCGGCCGAGCCCGCAGCCAAAGCTGACAACAACACCGCCGCCCTGGACATCCAGCGCGTCTCGGCCACGCAGGTCGTTGCCGCCAAGGTGAGCGCCAAGGCCCTCAAGGCCACCATGCCGCTCGTCAAGGTCAAGGCCGCTCCGGCCGCCGACGTCGTCGAGGCCCCCGCCGCCTCCGCCGTCACCCTGACCGCCGATGCCCCGGCCGCCTCCGAGTCGACGTCCTCCACCTCGACGTCGACGTCCTCCACCTCGACGTCCTCGCGCACCTCCGGCTCGTCCTCGAACTCGTCGAGCTCCTCCAGCTCCTCGTCTTCTTCCTCTTCTTCCTCCTCGAGCACGGCGAAGAAGGCCTCCTCCTCCGAGGACGACGGCGCCACCTCGAGCAACCCCAAGGGCTCCAGCGTCGCTGCCACGGCCGCCTCATACAAGGGCGCCCCGTACGTCCTCGGCGGCAACACCCCGTCCGGCTGGGACTGCTCCGGCTTCGTCCGCTACGTCTACGCGCAGCACGGCATGAACATCTCCGCCCGCACCGCGCGCGGCATCTGGACCGGCGGTCAGTTCGTGAAGACGAACAACCCCAAGCCGGGCGACATCATCATCCAGCGCAACGGTGGCCACATCGCCATCTACCTGGGCGGCGGCAAGTACATCGGTGCGCAGAACCCCAGCTCCGGCACGGCGTTCCGTAACCTGGGTAGCACGTACGACACGTTCAACGGCTACTACACCTGGGTCGGCTGAGCCGCCTTACCTAGCGTGAACACTTCCACGAGGACCCGCCCTTTGGGCGGGTCCTCGTGCGTTGTAGGCCCGGGTGAACTCCGGGTGTCCGCGCGGCGTCGGCTCGCCCCGCGGCAGCGTGCCCCGTGGCCTGGGTCTCCCCAAGAGCGCCGGCTGCCCGTAGTCTGGACGAGGCCGGGCAGCCCGGCTGGCGTGCCAGATGGAACCCGAGGACCGCGATGCGAACACTCGTCCTGAATGCCGGATTCGAACCGCTTGCCGTGGTCAGCGACCGACGCGCAGTGGTTCTGGTGATGCGCGCCCGCGCCACGGTGCTGGAGGTCTCCGCGGATCCGCTGCGTTCCCCCGGCACCAAGCTGGACCGGCCCAGCGTCATCCTGCTCGACCGCTATGTGCGCCCCGTGGTGCGCCGCCCGGGCCCGGTCTCTCGCCGTGCGGTGTTGCGCAGGGACGCCTACCGCTGCGCGTATTGCCAGGCGGAGGCCGACACGATCGATCACGTGGTGCCGCGTTCGCGCGGGGGCGGGTCCTCGTGGGCCAACCTCGTGGCCTGCTGCCGGCGCTGCAATCACCTCAAGGCCGATCGTCTCCTCGAGGAGCTGGGGTGGCGGCTTGATCGCACGCCGCGGGAGCCCGCGTGGAGCGTGCGGCCCGGGCTGTGGGATGGTTCCTCGGCGCCCGACGACGCGTGGCTTGCTTACCTGGGCGGCGTCGCCGCCTGAAGCGGCCGGGAGCGCCTAGAGCAGCGTGGGCAGGATGCGTTCGCGCAGCAACGGTGCTAGATCGTCGCGGAGGACGGCCTCGGCCGGGACCAGCCACGCGCCCTCGGCAAGCTCGGCACCCACCGTGCCGTCGCCGTCGTGCTCTGCATCCCAGCTCGCGGCAAAGAGGTGAGCCGTGAGCGTGGTGTCTGCCTCGTTGGCCGCGGGCCCCTCCCACACACCCAGGGAGCTGAGGCGCCCGGGCGCCCACTCGACGCCGAGTTCCTCGCTCAGCTCGCGCAAGGCGGCTTGAAGGGGAGCCTCGCCCGGCTCAAGCTTGCCGCCGGGTTGCATCCACCGCTGGGTGCCCGCCTTGCGCACGGCGAGGAGGCGCCCTTCCGAATCGGTGATGCGGACAGCGGCAATGTTGAGGTGATCGGACACACTCTCACGCTAGCATCGAGGGCGTCGATCCTTCTGCGCGAGCTCCCCGTCTCTCACCCGGCTTCCCTGTCACCGCCGGGCGGACGAGTTTAGGCGCGCCGAACCCGTGAGAGTGAGAACACATGCAACGAGGCACCAACCTCGGCCGGCTGGGCGGTTACAACCAGGCGGTCGTGCTGGAATCCATTCGGCGCGCCAGCGATGGAGTGTCCCGAGTGGAACTGGCGGCCTCGACCGGGCTGTCCCCTCAGACCATCTCGAATGTTGTCCGCCGCCTGCTGGATGGGCAGTGGGTCCGCGAGGCCGGAACCGTGATCTCTGGTCCGGGCAAGCCGCGAACCCTCGTTGAACTGGTGCCTGATCGCCTCGTCAGCGTCGGCATTCACCTCGATCCCTCGGTGCTGACGTACGTCATCGTGGATCTGCGCGGCAACATCCTGGAGCGCCACAGGGCGCCGTTGCCAGGGGCCGCGAGCCCGCAGGAGACCCTGGACGCCATGGTGGCCGAGGTCAACGCACTCATCGCGGCCAGCGGCTACCAGCGTGAGAACGTCGTGGGCGTCGGGATCGCCGCGCCCGGCCCGGTGGACGTGGAGGGCGGGCGACTGGTCCAGCCGCCGCTGCTGACCGGCTGGAACGAGGTGGCGCTCGTGGAGCCGCTGCGCGAGGCGCTCGGGCTCGAGGTGCTGCTGGCCAAGGACACCGTCGCGGCGGCGACC
The DNA here is from genome assembly GCF_003575975.1 of Galactobacter valiniphilus. GTDB lineage: Bacteria > Actinomycetota > Actinomycetes > Actinomycetales > Micrococcaceae > Galactobacter > Galactobacter valiniphilus. Next base: position 30,684 of record NZ_QQXK01000012.1, read on the forward strand.
GCCGAGGTGTGGGTCGGAGCGGGTCAGACCCTCGCCGATTTCGTGAGCGTCTACGTCGGCACCGGTGTCGGCGCCGGCCTCGTGCTGGGTGGTTCGGTGCTGGCCGGCCAGACCGGCAACGCCGGCGAGCTAGGGCACGTGCTTTCTGGCAGCGTGGTGCCCGAAGTGTGCTCGGTGTGTGGCCGCCACGACTGCCTCGCGGTGAATCTCAACTTCGACACCATTGTGCGTCGCGGCCGGGAGGCCGGCATCGATGTGCCCGATGTGAGCGGGAGGCCGCTCAGCGAGCACATCGCCGCGGCAACGCAGGTGATGGCGGAAGCCGCCCATGGCAACGTTGCGGCGAGCGAGGTGGCGCGGGAACTGGCCGCCCATGTTTCGCTGGCCGTGGGACACATTGCGAGCCTGCTTGACGTGGACCAGGTGGTCATCTGCGGGCCGCTCTGGGAGGTGCTCCGTGGCTTCGCCGAGGGCACCGTGACCGAGCACATCAACCTGAATTTCCGTGGTACTCTGCCGCGCGACGTGGTCGTGACGAGCTCCGAGCTGGGCGGCTGGATCGCCGCCATCGGGGGGGCCTGCGTGGTGCTCGAGGACCTGCTTGCACCCAAGACGAGCGGACTTCTCCTGCGCTGACCGCAGCCCTAGTGCAACGTCTTTTCGCCTCTCATTTGACAAAGTATCACTGGATGCGTTGACATACCTTTCGTGAGAGTGCGGCGAGCGGCCGCCCATCGCACGAGATTGAGAGCTTGCAAGAGCCCCTTCGCGTCGGTGGGGGAACGGCGGTGGCTTTGACCGGGGGGACACCTCGCGTTGGTCGCCGGTTCGGTCTCGGGGCGAGGGAGCTCCCGAAGGCCGGGCCGGCGACCGCTTACGTGGCGGGGATGCCCGCAGGAAAAACACCAGGGCGGTCGGCTGTGTCAGCCGACCGCCCTGGTGTTTGTTGTCGTTGTTGGCGTGCGCTGCGCACGCGTGGTGCCCCTGACCGGAATCGAACCGATGACCTGCCCTTTAGGAGAGGGCCGCTCTATCCTACTGAGCTACAGAGGCGAACCGCGGTGCGGAGAACCGCACCGGGAACCATCCTAGCGGCCGCCGGACTGCTGCAAGGACGGGTCGCGCCAGCGGCGCAGGAATTCGCGGATGAAGGCGGTCACGAGCACCGCGATGGTCATGAGGACGCACGCGACGAGCAGGATCCACGAGGCGATCGTGAGCACATTGGCGGCGCCGAGCAGGCCGTTGTCCTGGCGGCCGAGCAGCTCGTCCACCACGATGTTCTGGGCGATGCCCACCACCAGGAACAGCGCGGGCGGGATGAAGAGCAGGCGGCGCCAGGCCGTCTTGGGGGCGTACAGCCCCACGGAGACCACGGCCACGAGCGAGATGAGCGCCGTGAAGATGGTGCCGGCGGTCTTGTGTACCCACGAGAGCTGCCCGCGGTCGTCGCCCGTCATGACCGAGCGCAGGGCGTCCACGTCGGCGCCCGAGTAGCCGAAGGGGCGGTGATCCAGCATGGTCACGCCGCCCACGAGATCCTTCATCTGTCCCAGCACGGACAGGTGGTAATACCAGCCCATGAAGAGCGTGAAGACGATGAGCACGGCCACGAGGATCGCGGGGTTGCCCTGCGGCTCGCTTTCCGGCTGGGCCGCGGGCTGAACCGGGCGGGGGACGGGGGAGCCCTGGGGGCGTTTGTTGCGCGAGCGCTTGGAGGACATGCTTCCCATTATCGCCGACGGGGGCCGCGCCTAGAATGGTCGGTGCCATGGATGCTCTCTTCGCCGATACCCCGTCCCCCCGCCAGCTGCCCACCGCGCAGGAACTGGTGGCAGGGCTGAACCCTCAGCAGAAGCAGGCAGTGGAGCATGCGGGCTCCCCGCTGCTCATCGTGGCCGGCGCCGGCTCCGGCAAGACGCGCGTGCTGACGCACCGCATCGCGCATCTGCTCGCCACGGGCCGCGCCCGCCCGGGAGAGATCCTGGCCATCACCTTCACGAACAAGGCCGCCGCGGAGATGCGCGAGCGCCTGCAGGGCCTCGTCGGCCCCGTCGCGGATCGCATGTGGGTTTCCACCTTCCACTCCTCGGCCGTGCGCATCCTGCGCCGCGAGGCCTCCGCCGTCGGCCTGAAATCCTCCTTCTCGATCTACGACTCGGCGGATTCCCTGCGCCTGGCCACACTCGTGGCCAAGGGCCTCGAGCTGGACCCCAAGCGCTTTGCCCCCAAGGCCCTGCTGAACAAGATCTCGGCCCTCAAGAACGATCTCATCGACGCCGAGGACTACGCTGCGACGGTCTCGGACAACGACCCCTTCGCGCGCGCCGTGGCCCAGGTCTACTCGGGCTACACGCAGCGCCTGCGCCAGGCCAACGCCATGGACTTCGACGACCTCATCGCCCAGGTGGTCTACCTCTTCCGCGCCTTCCCCGCCGTGGCGGACGATTACCGCCGGCGCTTCCGCCACGTCATGGTTGACGAGTACCAGGACACCAACCACGCGCAGTACGCGCTGGTCCGCGAGCTCACGGGCCCGGACGGTCACACGCCCCCCGGCGAGCTCACCGTGGTGGGCGACTCCGACCAGTCCATCTACGCCTTCCGTGGCGCCGACATCCGCAACATCGTGGAGTTCGAGAAGGACTACCCCGAGGCCACCACCATCAAGCTGGAGCAGAACTATCGCTCCACGCAGCGCATCCTCTCCGCCGCCAACGCCGTGATCTCCAACAACCCCGACCGCCCGGCCAAGCGCCTGTGGACGGCCGAGGGCGACGGCGAGCTCATCACGGGATACGTCGCCGAGTCGGAGCAGGCCGAGGCCAAGTGGATCGCCGACGAGATCCTGCGCCTGCAGGACGACGAGGGCATCCGCCCCGGCGACGTCGCGATCTTCTACCGCACCAACGCGCAGTCGCGCTCCCTCGAGGAGCAGCTCATGCGCGTTGACCTGCGCTACAAGGTGGTCGGCGGAACGCGCTTCTACGACCGCAAGGAGATCAAGGACGCCATCGCGTACCTGCGCATCCTCGTGAACCCGGACGACGACATCTCGGTGCGCCGCGTCCTCAACGAGCCCAAGCGCGGCATCGGCGATCGCGCGGAGGGCGCCGTGGCGGCCCTCGCCGAGCGCGAGCGCATCCCCTTCATGGAGGCGCTGCGCCGCGCTGAAAACGCCCCGGGCATCGCCACGCGCTCCCTGAACTCCGTGACGGGCTTCGTGAAGCTCATCGACGACCTCTCCACCGTGGCGGAGGGCTCCGGTCCCGTGGCGGCCCTCGAGGCCGTCCTGGAGCAGACCGGCTACCTGCAGACGCTGCGCCTCTCCTCCGACCCGCAGGACGAGTCCCGCGTGGAAAACCTCGCCGAGCTCGTGGCCGTGGTCCGCGACTTCGTGAAGGACCACCCGGAGGAGGGCCTGGCCGCCTTCCTCGAGCAGGTCTCGCTCGTCGCCGACGCCGACCAGATCCCGGACGCGCCGGAGGACGCCGAGGGCATCGACATGGCCGCCCGCGAGGGCCAGGTCACGCTCATGACGCTGCACACCGCCAAGGGCCTCGAGTTCCCCGTGGTCTTCCTGACGGGCATGGAGCACGGGATCTTCCCGCACCAGCGCTCGATCACGGACCCGAGCGAGCTCGCCGAGGAACGCCGCCTGGCCTATGTGGGCCTGACCCGCGCCCGCAAGCGCCTCTACCTCTCGCGCGCCGAATACCGTTCCCTGTGGGGGCAGTCCCAGTACAACCCGGCGAGCCAGTTCCTCGAGGAGATCCCGGCCGAGCTGGTGCGCTGGGAGCGCGAGGGAAGCACCCGTACCCCCGTGGGCTTTGGCGGCGCCGGCAACGGCGGCTGGGCGAACAGCCGCTACGACCGTGGCTCCAGCTGGGGCTCCAACTCGCCCTCCTGGGCGGTTCCCGGGGCCGGTTCCAGCGCCCGCCGGTCGGGCGATCCCGCGCCGCACCGGCTCATCACCTCGCCCAGCGAACGGGCTGCAGCCCGCCAGGCCAGCCGCGCGGCGTCGGGCGCTGCGCCCCAGGGCGACGGCGAAATCCTGGTCCTCGCGGCCGGCGACAAGGTCAACCACACGACCTTCGGCGACGGCGTCGTGATGAGCACCGAGGGCACCGGTCCCAAGACCGTGGCCAAGGTGGTGTTCGACAGCGTGGGGGAGAAGCGCCTCCTGCTGCGCTACGCGCCGCTGAGCAAGGCGTAAGTGAGCGCCGTCACAGGCTTTTCTCTACGCGTTGTCGAACTGGGTGATCGGGACAATGCGCGCTAGTCTGCTAGATGGCGTCATGCGCGCCGTGGGGCCCTCGGGCCCCAACGCCGACCAGGTGTGAAGCACCCAGCGCAAGGGAGCGCTTCATGCGAGGCCGGTGCATCCATGACTTCTTCAGGAAGAGGACACAACCGTGGACCTGTATGAGTACCAGGCACGCGACATGTTCGAGAAGCACGGCGTCCCCGTGCTGGCCGGCATCGTTGCGACCACCCCGGACGAGGCCAAGGCGGCTGCTGAGAAGATCGGCGGCGTCGTTGTCGTCAAGGCTCAGGTCAAGGTCGGCGGCCGCGGCAAGGCCGGCGGCGTGAAGGTCGCCAAGACCCCGGACGAGGCGTACTCGTACGCCGAGCAGATCCTGGGCATGGACATCAAGGGCCACACGGTCAACACCGTCATGATCGCCCAGGGTGCCGACATCGCCGAGGAGTTCTACTTCTCCGTGCTGCTGGACCGCGCGAACCGCAACTACCTCGCCATGTGCTCCGTTGAGGGCGGCATGGAGATCGAGGTCCTCGCCGTGGAGCGCCCCGAGGCGCTGGCCCGCGTTGCCGTTGACCCGACCGTGGGCATCGACGCCGCCAAGGCCGACGAGATCGTCGCCGCCGCCGGCTTCGACGCCGAGAAGGCCCCCAAGGTCGCCGCCGTCATCCTGAAGCTGTGGGACGTCTTCAAGAACGAGGACGCCACCCTGGTCGAGGTCAACCCGCTGGTCGCCACGGGCGCCGGCGACATCGTTGCCCTGGACGGCAAGGTCTCCCTGGACGACAACGCCTCCGAGGTCCGCCACCACGAGCACGAAGAGCTCGAGGACAAGGCCACCGAGAACCCGCTCGAGGCCAAGGCCAAGGCCTCCGGCCTGAACTACGTCAAGCTCGATGGCCAGGTCGGCATCATCGGCAACGGCGCCGGTCTCGTCATGTCCACGCTGGACGTCGTGGCCTACGCCGGCGAGAACCACGGCAACGTGAAGCCCGCCAACTTCCTGGACATCGGCGGCGGTGCCTCGGCCGAGGTCATGGCCAACGGCCTCGACGTCATCCTGGGCGACGAGCAGGTCAAGTCCGTGTTCGTGAACGTCTTCGGCGGCATCACCGCGTGCGACGCCGTCGCCACCGGCATCGTGCAGGCCCTGGAGATCCTGGGCGAGAAGGCCACCAAGCCGCTCGTGGTGCGTCTGGACGGCAACAACGTCGTCGAGGGTCGCCAGATCCTCGCCGATGCCAACCACCCGCTCGTGCACATGGCCGATACCATGGACGAAGGCGCCGACAAGGCCGCCCAGCTGGCCAACGCCTGAGAGGACCGAAGAAACTATGTCTATCTTCATCAACAAGGATTCCAAGGTCATCGTTCAGGGCATCACCGGCTCTGAGGGTGCCAAGCACACCCAGCGCATGCTGGCCGCTGGCACCAACATCGTGGGCGGCGTGAACGCCCGCAAGGCCGGCCAGGTGGTCTCCCACGAGGGTCGCGACATCAAGGTGTACGGCACCGTGGCCGAAGCCATGGCCGAGACCGGCGCCGACGTCTCGATCGCCTTCGTGCCGCCGGCCTTCACCAAGGACGCCGCCGTCGAGGCCATCGAGGCCGGCATCGGCCTGCTCGTGGTCATCACCGAGGGCGTGCCGGTGCAGGACTCCGCCGAGTTCTACAACCTCTCCCTGAAGAAGCTGGGCGCCGACGGCAAGCCGGTCACCCGCATCATCGGCCCCAACTGCCCGGGCATCATCACCCCCGGCGAGTCGCTCGTGGGCATCACCCCCGCGAACATCACCGGCAAGGGTGGCGTCGGCCTGGTCTCCAAGTCGGGCACGCTGACCTACCAGATGATGTACGAGCTGCGCGATCTGGGCTTCTCCACCGCCATCGGCATCGGCGGCGACCCGGTCATCGGCACCACGCACATCGACGCCCTCGAGGCCTTCGAGAACGATCCGGAGACCAAGGCGATCGTCATGATCGGCGAGATCGGCGGCGACGCCGAGGAGCGCGCCGCGGCGTACATCAAGGATCATGTCACGAAGCCGGTCGTCGGCTACGTGGCCGGCTTCACCGCCCCGGAGGGCAAGACCATGGGCCACGCCGGCGCCATCGTCTCCGGCTCCTCGGGCACCGCCCAGGCCAAGAAGGAGGCCCTCGAGGCCGCCGGCGTCAAGGTCGGCAAGACGCCGTCCGAGGCCGCCCGCCTGCTGCGCGAGGTCTACCCCGCCTGAACCTGTCTGGATCACGCTGAAGGGCCCCGTTCCTCCCCGTTTGGGGGAGGGGCGGGGCCCTTTCGCGTGCCCGACGTGGAGCGCCGACCAGACTTTGCGTGCCTTGCGCCGTGAAGAAGACCGGAGAACCGCGCAAGGCACGCAAACTCGCGGGGGCACCCACGGGCCGACGCCGCCGTCCCCGGCCACGCGGCGTCGTGCGTTGGTTGGGTGAGACTCAGTCGGAGAGCAGGTCCCTGATGTCCTCGGCCGTGAGGGCCGAGCCGAAGCCATCGCCGCCGTCCATGACGGAGGAGATGAGCTCGCGCTTGGCGTCCTGCAGGGCCACGACCTTTTCCTCGATGGTCCCCTCGGAGACGAGGCGGTAGACCATGACGTTGCGGGTCTGGCCGATGCGGTGGGCGCGGTCGACGGCCTGGGCCTCGGCGGCGGGGTTCCACCACGGGTCAAGCAGGAAGCAGTAGTCGGCCTCCGTCAGGTTCAGGCCGAAGCCGCCGGCCTTCAGCGAGATGAGGAAGACGGGGGCGTCACCCTCCTTGAACTCGTTGATGGCGTCCTCGCGGCGGCGCGTGGAGCCGTCGAGGTAGGCGTACTTGATGCCGGAGGCGTCGAGGCGCTCTGCGGCCTTGCGCAGGAAGGAAGTGAACTGGCTGAACACGAGGGCGCGGTGGCCCTCGGGCAGCAGCGCCTCGAGGTGCTCCTGGAGGACGTCCAGCTTGGCGGAGCCGACCTTGGTGTACTCGTCGTCCACGAGGGCGGCGTCCAGGGCCAGGAGGCGCAGCAGCGTCAGCGACTGGAAGATCGTGAAGCGGTTGCGGTCCATGTCCTCCACGAGGCGCAGGACCTTCTGACGTTCGTGCTGCAGGTGCGTGTCGTAGATCTTGCGGTGCTTCTCGGAGAGCTCCACCTTGAGCACCTGCTCCTGCTTCGAGGGCAGGTCGGTGACCACGGCGTCCTTGGTGCGGCGCAGCATGAAGGGCCGCACGCGCTTGCGCAGGCGCTCCAGCTCCGTGGTGGCCTCGCCGCGCTCGATGGGCCGCGAGTACTGCTCGGCGTACTTGGTGGACGAGGGGAACAGGCCGGGGGAGGTGATGGCCAACAGGGCCCACAGCTCCATGAGGTTGTTCTCCATGGGGGTACCCGTGATGGCCAGCTTGACGCGGGCGCGCAGATCGCGGGCCGTGTGGTGGGCCTTGGTCGCCTTGTTCTTCACGAACTGGGCCTCGTCCAGGACCAGGGCGGCCCAATCGGCGCTCTGGTAGGCGTCGGCGTCGAGGCGGAAGAGCGTGTAGGACGTGACGACCACGTCGACGCCCTCCAGCGTCTCGTGCAGCGGGGCCTTGGCCTTGGCCTGCGTGTCGCGGATGGCCATGGCGTTGATGTTCGGCGAGAAGCGCTTGATCTCGGCGAGCCAGTTGGGCACCACCGAGGTGGGTGCGACGACGAGCACGGGGCCAGGGCCGCCGGCCGCGACCGAGAGGTTGCGCTTGGCTGGGGTGTCCCACTCCTGCTTCATGTGCGCCAGGAGCGCGATCATCTGGAGTGTCTTACCGAGACCCATGTCATCGGCGAGGATGCCGCCGAGGCCCTGCTGCCACAGCGAGGCAAGCCAGCGGAAGCCCTCGAGCTGGTAGGGGCGCAAGGTCGCGTCGACCGAGCTGGGAAGATCCACCTCTAGGCCCTGGCCCAGGTTGGCCAGGCCGGAGATGGCGGCGTGCCAGGAGTCCGGGCCCTCCACCGTGGTCGCGAGCGACTCGAGCTCCTCCCAGAGGGAGACCTGGTAGCGCGTGATGCGCAGCGGGTCCTTTTTGGAGTCGGTGAGCTGGCTGGCCTCGGTGACGAGGGCGCGCAGCTTCTCGAAGAGCGGCTGCTCCAGCGACACGTAGGTCTTGTCGCTCATGAGCAGGCGGGTCTGGCCCTGGGACAGGGCGCGCAGGATGTCGGCGTAGGGGATCTGGCGACCGCCGACCGTGATGATCAGGCCCAGGTCGAACCAGTCGTGCTTCTCCGACTCCACCGTGGTGACGGTGAGCTCGGGGGCCTCCGTGAGCTCGCGGTAGGCCGGGCGGGTTCCGACCTCCTCGATGCGCACATCGGCGAGGGCCTCGAGGGCCGGGAGGGTGCGGCGGACAAAGTCCACCGTGTCCAGGCCCTGCAGCACGCGCGGGGCCAGCTCGCGGCCGTCCAGCGCGGGGGACTTGGCCAGGACGGCCAGAACCGACTGCTCCACGGCGTCCTCGGCGGCGCGGTCGCGCGCGTCGGGATCGATGCCGTCGGGTCCGTAGTCGATGTCGAAGCTCAGGGCCACGATGTCGTCGGGGCGGAACTGCGTGGTCACCTTCATGACCGGCGGCTGGATGACCGGCAGCTCCACGGAGCCGTCGGGGCTCGTGAGCGAGACGCGACGGGCCAGGCGGGAGAAGACGCCGGAGAAGAAGTCGCGGATCTGCTCGGCCGGGACCGTCACGACCTGCGGGCGGACCACGAGGTGGCGGGCCGGCTCGTCGATGCGGGTCTCGGTGGGGGCCAGCTGCAGCGTGCGGCCGTCCGGCGCCATGGCGTACGCGCCGTGGCGGCCCACGGTGCCGAGGGGCTCGGCGTCGTCCATGACGAGGCGGCGCTCGCCCAGGTGCAGCACGGGCTCGAGGATGAGGTCGCCCTCGCCCTCGCGGCGGGCCTCGAGGCCCACGGACGCGCTCTCTTGCAGCTCGATCCCGGCGACCTCGCCGCTGCCGATGAGGGAGATGCCGAGCTTGTCGGCCTCGCGCAGGAGCGGCCAGATCAGGGCGGAGGAGAAGTCATCCAGCAGCAGCCAGTCGTTGTCCTCGCCGAAGTACAGCTCGCCGTTGGCGCGGTAGAGCGGCACGAACTGGCAGAACCAGCGGTGCTGCTCGGGGTCGAGCGCCAGGCCGTAGGTCTTGAAGGAGATGGTGTTCCAGCGCAGGTTGCCGCGGACCCAGCGGTCCTCGGCGTTGAGAACCATGGGGCGCACGGCGAGCTGCCAGCGGCCGCGGACGCCGCGGGCGTGCGTGGCGCCCTGGCCGGGCACGTACTGGCGGCGCGAGCCATCGCGCGTGTCCTGCAGCTCGAACTGCAGGGCCATGGGCTGGTACTTCGGCGGCGCCTCGGCCCCGCGCGGGCCGCGGCCGGCCTCGAGGACGCGCTCAAAGGTCTGCTTCCAGCCGGAGTCCTTGACGGGGGCGTTCGCGGCGGTGGCCGCGGCCTCGTCCGCCTCCTGGCGGTGGCGCTTGTTCGACGCGATGAGGAGCGCGGCGCAGTGCAGGCACGCGCCCTCGGGGTCCGTGGCGCAGGCGGAGTCCTGGACGACCCAGGCGCCCTTCTCCTCGGCGAGGTCAACGGAGCAGGCGTGCTCCACGCCGCCCTCCGCGACCCGTGCGCTCAGCGCGGTGCCGTCCCAGTCGAGCGTGGAAATGAGCTCCGGCGTCACGAGGGTTTGGCCGCGGGCAAAGGACCCGCCGCCCACCTTTCGGAGGACTTCGCGGGCATCGATCATGGGGAAAGGCGCGGAAGAAGACATCGTCCCCATTTTTCCATCAGGAGGGGGCGCAGGGGAAATCATTCCGTGGCGCTTCTCCCGCCTAGTCTGGTGGGCATGATCACACGCTTGGGGCGATCCGCTCCCCGCATCCTCGACCTGGAGTCGCTGCAGGAGTTTGACCGCCGGGCGGCCAAGGCCACGGCGATGCGCGGTTGGCACCTCTACGGCCTGGACCTGACGCAGCGCGAGGGGGCGCTCGAGGCGTTGAATCCGGCGGGGGCCGTGCTCGTGGATTGCACGTTGACGCCGGAATCCGAGGCGCGCCTGCGGGCCGCCGGCGCCTACGTCGTGGCCGACGGCGCCGAGGTCGGCCCCGTCGAGGCGGAGCGCCACAGCCTCTACACGCCGCAGGAGCTCTACGCCGGGCTGAAGAAGGGGCCGTACGAGCGCGTTCCCGACGCGCGGATCTACGCGTGGGCCCGCACTCACCTGGGCGTCTCGGGGGAGAACCCGGCGCTGGCCGACGATTCGCGGGCGGCCACGCGCCTCGCCGCGATGCACGATCACTCGATCGCCACGGCGCTGCACGCCGCCGTGGAGTCCGGGCCGCTCTCCGGGCGGCCGCTCGTGGGCGTCATGGGTGGGCACGGCGCCCAGCGTGGAGGGGCCGACTACGCGGACGCAGCCGCGCTCGGGCGGGCTATCGTCAACGCCGGCGGCCGGGTGGCCACGGGCGGCGGGCCGGGTGCCATGGAGGCGGCCAACCTCGGCGGCTACCTGGCCGGCCTGTCGCAGGCCGAGTTTGAGGCCGAGCTCGGTGCCCTCTCCGCGGTCCCCTCACCCGTGCCGGATCCCGGTGCCTGGGCCCGCGCCGCCTTCGAGGTCCTCGAACGGCACCCGCACGGCGAGACGGGTCTCGGCGTGCCGACGTGGTTCTACGGACACGAGCCGCCCAACGTCTTCGCCACCCACATCGCCAAGTACTTCTCCAACGCCCAGCGCGAGGCGGTGCTGCTCGTCGTGGCGACGGGTGGCACGGTCATGCTCCCGGGGCGGGCCGGCACGGTGCAGGAGATCTTCCAGGAGGCCTGCGACGGCTACTACGGCGCGGCCGAGAAGGTGGCCCCGCTCGTTCTGTGGGGGAGCAGGTACTGGACCGAGACGCTCCCGGCCTGGCCCCTGCTGCTGGCCCTCTCCCAGGGGTCCCCGCTCGAGGGCCGCGTGCACCTCGTTGACACCATCCCCGAGGCGCTCGCCGCCCTCGGCCTCGGCTGAGCGCGCGGTTCCCTCCCTGAACGACGACGCGGGGCGGCTTTCGTGCGAAAGCCGCCCCGCGTCGGAAGGGCAGTGAAGCGGTGAGCGGCTACGCCGCTCCCGTGCCGAAGAGCAGGCCGACCAGGTAGGTCACGCCCGCGGCGCCCAGGCCGATGGCGAGCTGGCGCAGGCCGCGCTTGAGCGGCGAGGCGCCCGAGAGCAGGCCCACGATGCCGCCCGTCACGAGCAGGGCGATGCCGACCAGCACGGCGGCCGTGACGATCGCCGTCAGGCCGCTCAGGCCCAACAGATACGGCACGATCGCCACGACGGCGCCGGCCGAGAAGCACAGGAACGAGGAGAACGCGGCGCCGATGGCCGAGCCCATGGTGTCCGGCTCGTCGTCGTCCGGCAGCTTCTCGCCCTCCTTGTAGCCAACGGGCAGCGAGGTCGAGGGATCGCAATCGCACGAGAGTCGTCCGATGCGCTCGGCGGCGCGGTGCTCGGCCGCCTCCTCGCTCATGCCACGGGCGAGGTAGACGAGCTTGAGCTCGTTCTCGTCCAGGTTGAGGTCGGGTGCGGCGCGCAGGGTCGCGTGCGTGGGGTGCGCGGCGTTGACGAGCTCGCGCTGCGAACGCACCGAGACGAACTCGCCGGCACCCATCGAGAGCGCGCCGGCGAGCAGGCCGGCCACGCCGGAGAAGAGGACAAACGAGCTCGAGACGCCCGTGGCGCCGATGCCGAGGACGAGGGCCAGATTGGAGACCAGGCCGTCGTTGGCGCCGAACACGGCGGCGCGGAAGTTGCCCGAGAGGCGCAGGCGGCCCTCCGTCGCGAGCGAGCGGACGACCTCCTCGTGGACGAGCTCGTCGGCCGCCATGGCGCGCGTGGCGTCCTGATCCTTGGCATAGGGCGAGTTGCCCTCCGCCCGCTGGGCCAGGGCCAGGATGAAGACCGAGCCGAAGCGCTTGGCCAGGAAGCGCAGGAGGGCGCGCTGCGGCGAGGGCGGGCTCGGCTTGGCGTGCTCGCCGAGGAGCGTGCGCCAGTGCTCGGCGTGACGGGCCTCGGCCTGCGCCAGGCCCGCGAGGACGCGTGCCTCCTCGGGATCCTTGCTGCGGGAGGCGAGGGCCTCGTAGATGCCGCCCTCGGCCTCCTCGTCGGCGAGGTAGCGGCGCCAGCGGCGGATCTGGGAGGGGGAGGGCTGCGTGGTGCGCTCTGCGGCTGCGTTCACGATGACTCCTGAAGGGGAAAGGATGCGTGCGACGCCCGCTGCGCACGTCCTCGGGCGCGCGGCATCGCTTGGGCACGAGTCTAGGAATCCTGCCGAGCGCGTGCGGCGCGAGTTCTTGGGGCGGCTTAACCCCGGCGCCCGGCCGCCGCCCGGCGGTCCGCCAGGGCCCCGATCCAGACGGCGGCGAGGACCGTCCACGCGGCCGTGAGCGCCACGGCCGGCCACCACGTGTAGCGGAAGTGGGCGGCCGGGATCACGGGGAAGTAAGCCAGCTGATAGAGCAGGGCCGACGACGCAGCGACGAGGACCAAGGCGCGGGCCCGCCCGGCCCAGCGCGCCGCCACGAGCGCGGCGGCGCCCGCCGCGAGCCAGAACCACGGCAGGTAGATCCAACCAAGGTGCTTCTGCCACACCTCGAGCACCCACCAGCGGGAGAGGTCATCGGCCGGCCCGGCCGCGTTGCCGAGGCCCACGGGCGCCGCGTCCTTGCGCCAGCCCGTGTCCCACCACACCAGATCGGCGCGGCCCAGGTAGAGGCCGTAGGTCGCGAAGCGGTACTCGAGATAGCGGGCCGGGTGCTGGGGGATCGTGGCGAGCCAGTAGCGCTTGAGCTCGGGCCCGTCCGCGATGGGCGCGTAGTACTTGCCGTCCACCCCACGCCCGTAACACTTCCAATAGGCGTCCCAGATGACACCCTTCTTGGCGCAGAGGGCCTGCGCGGAGAGCAGGTGCTCCTTGAAGGCGGGCGAGAGATCGGAGGCGCGCAGTTCATCGGCCGGCACCGTGAAGATCACGTCGTCCAGCATGATCTGGTTGGACTGGCCCGTGCGCTGGACGTCCTTGAGCTTGACGATGACCTTGTCGGCGGCGAGCGTCGCCCCGGCGAAGACGCCGGTGCCGACCAACGTGGCCAGGCCGAGGGCCAGCGCCGCGCTCAAGCGGCGGCGCGGGCGCGGCGGCAGGCCGCGGGCCTCGCGCCGGGCACGCAGCGCGCGCCAGGCCTGCCAGGCGACGAAGGCGATGAAGGGGAGCGCCGCGACGAGCGCGTTGCGGCGGACCATGGCCCCGTAGCCGAGGGCCGTGAGCGCGGGCAGCAACCACCACCAGGAGCGCGGACGCAGGCCGTCGACCCGCTCGAGCAGGAGCAGGGCGAGGAGGAGCGCCACCCCCATCTGGGTGTCCTTGAAGAGGATCCCTGCCTGGCTGAGCACGGCCGGGGCGAGCGGGAACAGCACCCCGGCGAGGCTGAGCCAGCGCCGCCCGGTGTAGCGGGCGATGAGCCGGGCGAGCAGCCAGCCGCAGCAGAGCAGGCCGAGCAGCTGCACGGCCAGGAGCGAGGAGATCTGGCCCGTGAGCCGCAGCAGCGCCTCCCACAGGGCCGACATGACCGGCGGATGCCAGTCGCTGAAGGGGATGGTGCCGAGGGCCTGATCGGCCTGGTTCCGGATGTCGTTGTTGGCCCGGCCGGGCGCGTTGGCCGCCCACAGGAACGCGAGCAGCGGCAGTTGAAGCGCGGCGAGCACGGCACCCCAGCGCCAGCCCGTGGCGGCCCAGGGCCCGACGGCGCGGGGCGGGGCGCCGTCGCCCGCCCCGCGGGCGTTCCGGCCGCCGCTGGCGCCCGCGGTGGCGGTCGGGGTAGCGGTCGCGGGCTCGGGGCCTGCCGCGGGCTCTGCCGCGGCCTCCGGCGCGGTCGGGTGCGCCCCGACGCGCGGCTCAGCCGACATGGCGGGCGGCCGCGATGCTCGCCGCGACGGGGCGCGGCACCGGGGCGGAGGCAGGGGCGTGCGCGGGGGCCGCGGGGGCGGTGGCGGGCACCGGGACACCACGCCGGGGCGCGCCGGCCCGCGCGGGGCGCAGGGGCGCCGTGCGCCGGGGCATTCCCGGCTCGATCCTGGAGGCGCGCGTGGGGGCCGGGGCGGCGAGGGCGAGGTAGCGCAGGCGGGCGACCTCGCGGCGCGCGAGCCGCTGACCGTCGAGCACGAGGCCCGCCACCCCGGACAGGGCGGCCAACAGGGCGCAGCTGGCCGCGAGCACGGCGGTGGGGAGCCGCGGGACGAGGCCCGTACTGAGAAACTCGGCGATGACCGGGGCCCCAAAGCACACGCTGCCGAGGGCCAGGAGCGCCGTGATGACCCCGTAGAACGCGGTGGGGCGCTCCACCCGGAGCAGGCGGGCGAGGGTTAACAGGATCCGCACGCCGTCCTTGACCGTGGAGAGCTTCGACTCGCTGCCGGCCGGGCGGTCGCGGAAGCCCACGGGGTGCTCGGCCCCCGGCAGGCGCAGCGCCATCTGATGCACAGTCAGCTCGGTCTCGATCTCGAATCGCTTGGACAGCGCCGGGAAGGACTTCACGAAGCGGCGCGAGTACACGCGGTAGCCGGAGAGCATGTCGGAGACGGTGTCGCCGAAGAGCCGGCCGGTGAGCCGGTTGAAGGCCGCGTTGCCGGCGGCGTGGCCGGGGCGGTAGGCGCTGTTGTTCGGATCGTCCTGGCGCACGCCAAGCACGTGATCGCACGGGCCGCTCATGAGCTTGTCGATCATGGCCGGCAGATCGGCCGCCTCGTAGGTGTCGTCGCCGTCGATCGTGACGTAGACGTCGGCCTCGATGTCGGAGAAGGCGCGCCGGATGACGTTGCCCTTGCCTGCCCGCTCCTCGCTGCGCACCACGGCACCGGCCTCGCGGGCCCGCTGGGCCGTGGCGTCCGTGCTGCGGTTGTCGTACACGTAGACCGTGATGCCGGGGACGGCGGCCTTGAGGTCCGTGACCACCTTGGCCACGGTCACCTCCTCGTTGTGGCACGGCACGATGGCGGCGATCCGTGGTGCCTTCCCGCGGCGCGCTCCGGCCGCCAGCTGCGCGGGCTCGATCTGCCCCATGTGGTCCCCTCCGGTGGTGCTCGTTCCTGCCCGGAAACGCTAGGGGGAGGGGTTGGCCCCCACATGCCGCTCAGGCAAACACCAGGCGACGCTTTGTTCAGCTCACGTGCACCCAGGGCCGGCGGGTCACGTCCGGCTCGGCCTCGCGCAGCACCTCGCGGGTGAGCGGGGCGATCTCGCCCTGGCCCAGGAAGACGAAGCGCACGAAGTTGCGCACGGGGGCGCCCTCGGTCCAGCGGAAGTAGACGTGCGGCATGACGTGGCGCTGGTCGCGGATGGCCAGGAGTACGGCGGCGATGGCGGTCGGAACGGAGCTGGCCTTGACCTCCAGGACACCGAAGCCATGACGGTGCACACCACGGACCGTGAGTTCCTCCGTGAACTCGGAGGAGTCGTCCACTTTGACCTCCAGGAAGAGCGGGTTCCGCGTGCCTCCCATGGTGTTGGAGGCCAGGACGTGCTCGCGCTTGTGCCGGTAGCGGGCGGCGGTCATGCGGTTGGGCTCGTGGGCGATGATCTGCACCTGGCGCTCGTGCTCCCCGGAGGCCAGGACCTCGAGGGCGGACTCGGTAAAGGTCACGCTCGTGGCGCGCACCTCGGTGGAGCGGCGGAAGCGACTGGCCAGGGAGACCGCCACGATGCCCACGATGAAGAAGGCGGCCACCTTGAGGCCGTCGGGGCGCTCGATGCAATTGGCGATGAGCGTGTACAGGAACACGAGGGTGATGGCGCCGAAGCCGAACGCCGAGCGGCGGCGGCCGTTGCGGCGCTGCTGGAGCGTCACGGCAAAGGCCGCCGAGGTGATGAGCACCAGCACGCCCGTGGCGTACGCGCCGCCCTGCGCCGTGACGTCGGCGCGGAAGATGATCGTCACCACCGCGGCGACGGCGCCGAGGAAGAGCACGAGGGGACGCGTGGCGGCGGCCCACTGCGGGGCCATGCCGTAGCGCGGCAGGTAGCGCGGGATGAGGTTGAGCAGGCCGGCGATCGCCGAGGCGCCGGCAAACCAGAGGATCGCGATCGTGATGATGTCGTAGGCGGAGCCGAAGCCCTCGCCGAGCAGATCGTGGGCCAGGTACGCCAGGGCGCGGCCGTTGGCCGAGCCGCCCTCCTCGAACTCCTCCGCCGGGATGAGCATGGTCGTGGCGATGGAGGAGGTGAGCAGGAAGGTGCTCATGATGAGGGCGGCGGTGCCGAGCAGGCGGCGCGTCCCCGCAATGCGCCCGGCGGGGTTGGCAGCGGTGTCGTGGGGGCCGCTCTTGATCTGCGGCATGACCGCCACGCCGGTCTCGAAGCCGGAGAGGCCCAGCGCCAGCTTCGGGAAGACCACCAGGGCGATGAGCAGGATGGACATGACATCCGGGTGAGCCGTGGTGAGCACCGACCACCAATCGCTCACGTAGTGGGCGTTCGCCGCGATGTGGGCAAGCGAGACGACGATGACCACGGCGTTGAACGCGAGGAAGATGCCAACGAGACCCATCGCCAGCTTGATGACCTCGTTGAAGCCGCCGAGGAAGAGGAGCACCAGGCCGCCGATGAGCACCAGGGTGATGGCGACGCGGTGGTCGTCGAAGACCTCGGGCACCAGCGGGTTCTCCACGATGTGGGCCGTGGCATCCGCAGCGGAGAGGGTCGTGGTGATCATGAAGTCGGTCGCCGCGAAGCCCAGCAACACGAGGACGAGGAGCTTGCCCCACCAGGCCGGGAGCAGGCGCTCGAGCATGGCGATGGAGCCCATGCCGTTGGGGGAGGCCTTGGCCACCATGCGGTAGACCGGGAGGGCGCCGAAGACCGTGATGAGGATCAGCACCACGGTGGCCAGCGGTGCCACGGCGCCCGCCGCCAGGGCGGCGATGGCCGGCTGGTAGCCGAGCGTGGAGAAGTAATCGAGGCCGGAGAGGCACATGACCTGCCACCACGGGTGGCCGTCTCGGTGCTTGTCCTTGCCCGTCGCTCGGGGGCGTGCTGCGTACGTCACCGGTAGAGAGTACGCACGCCCGCGCATGCGTCCTCGACAGATTCCGTGAGGATTGTGTGAGGATTCCTGGCCCGTGCCTCGGATCACTCGGCCGGGCCGGGCGCGGGCGGCATCAGCGGGGCAGCGGGCGCACGTATCCGGCGCGGTCGCGGCGGTCCACGAGGGCCTCCAACACGCCGCGCGCCGGGGCCGGATCGGCGCTCGCCGCCGACGCCACGTAGCACGGTCGGAACACCGGGGAGGCGCCCGGGACGTCGCTCGCATAGGACAGCGCGTCGTAGCGCCCGCCCGTCGCGGTCACGAGCAGCGCGCCGGCCGCGACGTCCCACGGCTTCACGTCCACCCCGAGCACCACGTCGTGGCTCCCGGCTGCCACACCCGCGAGGGAGAGCGAGGCGCACACGGGCCGCCGCACGGTCGCGTAGGCCTCGATCAGCGCCCCGAGGTCGCGCAGCGCCGCATCGCCTTCGGCCCGCACCGCTTCGCCGCCCGGATGATCGGTGGCGAGCGCGTTGCGTGCCGCCTCCCCGCGCCCGTGGGGCGCCAGCGCCACCCCACCCAGCCACGCGGCGTCGGGCACCGCCGCGAACACCTCACCCGTGGCCGGGGCGTGGATCACGCCGGCGACGGGCACGCCGCCCACGCACGCGGCGATCGAGATCGCGAAGGTGGGCAGGGCGTGCACAAAGTTGCTGGTCCCGTCGATGGGATCGATGACCCAGGTCAGCTCGCCGCTGCCGCGGCGGCCCAGCTCCTCGCCCAGGAAGGCGGCAGTCGGCCCGTGGGAGGCCAAATGCTCGACGACGCTCGCCTCCGTTGCGCGGTCGAGTTCCGTCACGAGGTCGTGCCGGGAGGTCTTGGTGCTCACCGTGGCGCCCTGGGTGCCGGCCGCGAAGGCCGCCTCGAGGCGCGGTGCGGCGCTCGCCGCGGCCGCGACGGCCAGTTCGAGGAGAAGCTCGGGGGATTCGATGGGCGCGCTCACAGCGACGAGCCTACGCGGGGCGCCAACCACCGCGCCGGCGGGGTGCCGCGCCCGGCGTTGAACGTGGGAGACTGGTCAGCGTGTCAGTTCCACCTCGCGCCGCGCCCCTGAGCGGTCTTGCCCTTGCTCTCGAGGATCGCTGGCACGATTGGCGGCTCGTGCAGGCCAAGCGCCGCGAGTGGCAACCCACCGTCCTGCCGTTCCGCGGCTACGGGCTCTCGGGCGCCGACGGGTGGGTCCGCGTCATGGCCCGCGTGGTCATGGCCCCGCCCGGGCGCTTCGACGGCGGCCGCCACCTTCCCGCCGTCGTCGAGGACGGCGTGCGCGGCTGGCGCAACTTCATCTCTCCCACCGTCAGCGGCGCCGAGGTGACCGTGACCGTGGACGGGCGCTGCTTCACCGTGCGCGCCGACCGCGGCGGCGTGGTCGACGCCCGCGTCGCCGTGGAGCTGGCCCCCGGCTGGCACCCCATCCAGCTGCAGGTCGAGGGCAGCGAACGCGCCACGGCCGCCGCCTTTGTGGTGGCGGAGGACGAGACGTTCGGCATGGTCTGCGACGTGGACGACACCGTGGTGGTCACGGCCCTTCCCCGCCCCATGCTGGCCGCCTGGAACTCCTTTGTGCTGGACGAGCACGCCCGCAACCCCACCCCTGGTATGGCCGTGCTGCTGGATCGCATCACGGGGCAGCATCCCGCCGCGCCCACGCTCTACCTCTCCACGGGGGCCTGGAACGTGAACCTGACCCTCACGCGCTTCCTCGGACGCAACCTCTACCCGGACGGCGCGTTGTTGCTCACCGACTGGGGGCCCACGCCCGGGCGGCTCTTCCGCTCCGGCACGCAGCACAAGGTGGACAATCTGCGCCGGCTCGCGAGCGAGTTCCCGCACATCAAGTGGCTGCTCATCGGCGACGACGGGCAGCACGATCCGGAGATCTACGCCGAGTTTGCCCGCCGTTACCCGCAGAACGTGCGGGCCATCGTCATCCGGCAGCTCACGCCGTCGCAGGCCGTCATGGCCGGCGGGCGCAGCGCCGGCATCATGAAATCGACCCCGGGCATCCCGTGGGTCTACGCGCCGGACGGCGGCCGGATCGCCGCGCGGTTGGAGGACCTCGGCCTCCTCGCGCTCCCGCCGCAGCCGGACGCGGACAGGGAGGAACACTAGGTGAGTCGCGTCAGCGTCGACATCGCCCTGCGCTGGGCGGACATGGACGCCTACGGGCACGTCAATAACGTCAATCAGGTGCGCCTCATGGAGGAGGCCCGCGTGGCCGCCTTCGGCGTTCCGGGCGGCACCGGCGAACCGGTCGGCCGTCCGGGCAAGGTCGACCTCTTCGAGAACGTCGGCGAGCACATCCTGATCCTCGTGGTGGATCACTCGATCAGCTACGTGGCCCAGCTGCCCTACCGCGATGTGCCGGTGCGCATCGAGGTGTGGATCGATCAGGTCAAGGGTGCCTCCTTCCGGGTGAACTACGAGTTCTTCGACGGGCACACGGGCGAGCTGACCACGCGCGCCACCACCACGCTGGCGCTGTTCGACGACGAGACGCAGCGCCTCGTGCGCCTGCCCGCCGAGCACCGCGCCGCCTTCAAGGCGTATGCGGACGACGCGCAGGTGTCGGCGTGAGGCCGGAAGGCGACGGTGCACGCCCGGCGCGAGCCGCGCGTCCGGCCCGGCCGCAGCAGCTGGCCGAGGTGGTGGCGAGCGAGCGCATCGGCGAGCACCTGGTCCGCCTGACCCTGGGCGGGCCCGGCCTGTCCGGCTTCAAGCCCAAGGCAGCCACGGATCAGTACGTGAAGTTCCTCTTCGCCGACCCGGCGCTGGGGCTCACCCCGCCCTTTGACCTGGATGCGATCCGCGCGCAGCACGGTCCGGAGGGTGTGCCCGTGCGCCGCACCTATTCGGTGCGCGCCGTGCGCCGTTCCGCGGCCGACACCGAGATCGACGTGGACGTTGTGGTGCACGGCGCCGACGGCATCGCCGGCCCCTGGGCCGCCGCGGTGCGGCCGGGCGACGTCGTGTGCTTCTCCGGGCCCGGAGGCAAATACGCCCCCGAGCCCGGGGCCTGGCACCTGTTGGCCGGGGACGAGGCGGCCCTGCCGGCCATCGCCGCCGCGCTCGAGGCGATGGGCCCCGAGGAGCGCGGCGTGGCAGTGCTCGACGTCGCCG
Source organism: Galactobacter valiniphilus (assembly GCF_003575975.1). Lineage (GTDB taxonomy): Bacteria > Actinomycetota > Actinomycetes > Actinomycetales > Micrococcaceae > Galactobacter > Galactobacter valiniphilus. The sequence continues at coordinate 51,183 of NZ_QQXK01000012.1, forward strand.
GTCCCGGCGACCGGCTGGAGCTCGCAGCGCCGGCCGGCGTCGAGCTGCGCTGGGTGGAACGTGGAGGCGAGTGGACGCCCGCGTCCTCCCGCCTCGAGGAGGCGGTCCGCGCCGTCGAGCTCCCGGTGGATACCTCTGCCGTCCGCGCCTTCGTTCACGGCGAGCGGGAGACCATGAAGTCCCTGCGCGCCTACCTCGTGGGTGAGCGCGGGCTGGAGCGCTCGCAGCTCTCCCTCTCGGCCTATTGGGCCTACGGCCGCGCCGAGGATGCCTTCCAGGCGGAGAAGCGCGAGCCGATCGGGAAGATCTTCCCCGAGGACGCCTGAGCCCCTTTTGTGACGCGCCTCACCGTGCCCTAGTATGGTGAGGCGCGTCACGCCCATCCGGCCGGCGCGCGCAGCAGCCTTCCAAAGGAGCCTCGCCGTGACCGCACGCCCCCTGCAGCCCGCCTTCTCCGGCCGCGCGCTCTTCCTGCGCACCGTCCCGGCGTGGGTGGGGGTGAGCCTCGTGACCCTCGTGCTTGGCGCCTGGGCGCTGGCCTCCGGCGCGCCGTCGCTGGCCAACGCGTGGGCCGGCCTGGCGCTCGGGTCCTCGCTGCTCGTGGGCCTGGGCAGCGCGCTGTCAGCGGCGGAGAGCACGCGCTTCCGCCTCGCGGCTGTCACGATGATCGGCGCCCTCGGCGGGGCGGGCATCATCGCCGCCGCCTACGCGCTCTGAGCTCCACCCGGCACGCGGCCGCCGCCTACGGCGCCGCGGCCGCCGAGTACGCGCGGCTGCTTCCGGACCTGTCCTTCGAGGCAGCGTCCGACGTCGCGTGGTTGCGTCGCTGGGCTGGCCTCGCCTCCGCGCACGCGCCGCTGCCGGTCGTGGACGCGGGCTGCGGGACCGGTCGGCTCCTGCCCTTCCTGCGCGGCTGCGGGCTCGACCCTGTCATCGGCGTTGACCCGAGTGCGGGGATGCTGGCGCACGCTCGGAGCATGCACCCGGAGGGCGAGTGGCGCGACGGCAGCCTCGAGCACCTGCCTCTCGCTGATGCCTCAGCCTGCGGGGTGCTCGGCTGGTACTCGATGATCCATCTTGACGGCGACGGCCTGGCGGCGGCCGCTCGCGAGTGCGCCCGCGTCCTCGCGCCGGGCGCACCGCTCCTGTGGGGCTTCCACAGCGGGGCGGCCGATGCGCCGTCGCGACACCTGGCCGTGGACGGCGAGCCGCTCGTGGTGCGCGCGCTCCCGGTGCCGGTGGTGGTCGCGGCCCTCGTGTCCGCCGGGCTCGAGCTCGTGGCCTCGGGACGGCGAGAGCCCCGGCCGGGCGAACGCGCGGCGCAGGGCATGGTGATCGCTCGCCGCGCGCGCTGACGGAGGCCTCTGTCACGATGGGGGGCATGAACGAACGCTCCGACGGCTACCGCCTCCTCCCCGTCCCGCCCGAGGCCAGACGCTACCGCCAGCTGCGCGCCCTCTCCGGGCTGAGCCCCATCACCCAAGCCCAGGCCGAGCGCACGATCGAGGGCACGTGGGCCTGGCGCAGCGTCGTCGATGCGGCCGGGGAGACCGTGGCGATGGGCCGCGTGGTGGGGGACGGCGGCTGGTACTTCCTCGTGGCGGACATGGCCACGTTGCCCGAGCACCAGGGCAAGGGGCTCGGCCGGGCCGTGCTCGTCTCGCTCCTGGAGGAGATCCGCGACCGCGCCGAGGAGGGCGCGTACGTGACGCTCACGGCCGATCCGCCGGGGCGACGGCTTTACGAGTCGCTCGGCTTCCGCGATGTGGCGCCCGGCGGAACCGGCATGTCGCTGCGGCTTTGACGCCCGCGGACCGCACCTGCCCTGGCCGCGGGGGAGCGCAGCCCCTACCGTGGATGCATGGAGAAGAACTGGGATCCCGAGGCGCCCGTCGTCGCGCCCGAGGAGAGCGGGTTGGGGGAGCGGGCCTCCGGTGCGTGGCAGGGGTATCTCATCGTGCAACGCAACGCGCTCGAACTGCCACTGACGGCCGGGATGCAGGCCGACAACTCGCTGCGGGACCTGCCGGAGGCCACGTCGCTCTACATCGAGCCGACGCCGCCGCCGTTCGAGATCCCCACGATGCCTCAGGACCGGCCCTGAGCGCGGACGAGGAGGGCACGGCCGTCGAGGTGGTGATCGACGGCGCAGCCGTCGACTCGATCGCCGCGTTTTACGCCGAGCTCAACCAGCAGCTGATGCGCGGCGAGGACTGGGAACTGGGGCCGAGCCTTGATGCGCTCAACGACCTGCTCTACGGCGGCATCGGCGCGCTGGCCGGAGCCGCGCTTCAACGCTGGGAGATCACCGATCACGCCGCGATGGCCGCCGCGCTGGGTGTCGAGACCACGCGGAAATGGCTGCTGGCCAAGCTGGACCCGGAGGGCCCCTTCGACCGCCCGGCGATCCGAGAGCGGCTCGCGCGCCTGGAGGCGACCGGCCACGAGACCTATTTCGAGCTCCTCCTCGAGGTGTTCGCCGATCACCCACAGGTCGAGCTACTCCTGCGCTGAGGCCGAAAGGCGCGTCTCGCGGGCCGCCCCGGAAGGATCTTTCAACTTTTTTGGCGCGTGACCCATCCGCGCGCGCATCCGCTCCGAACGGAGGGCATCAACCATCACGATCCCCTCGCTTAGGAGTGATTCAGATGTTCCCGAAGCTCACGATGAAGACCACGGCCCTCGGGCTCGGCGCCGCCGCACTGGCCCTGAGCCTGGCTGCCTGCAGCTCCAACGCCTCGGCCCCGGCGTCCTCGACCGCCGGCAGCTCGTCCGCCTCGAGCGCGCCGTCCAGCTCGATGGCGACCATGGATCACAGCACGATGGGCTCGAGCTCGGCGGCGGCCGCGGCCCTGGTTCCCGTCGGCACGGGGGATCCGTTCGCCGACGCCATGACCGCTGCGAGCCACATGCCCATGACGGGCAAGACCCTTGCCGACGGCATCGTGAAGGCCGCCGGCATCAAGGGCGACCCCGACTCCGATGCGGCGGGGCTGCGCGCGGCCCTCACCTCGAACCTGCAGGAGCACGTCTACCTCGCCGGCATCGGCGTCGCCACGGCGTACACCAAGGGCGCAGACTCCGCCGAGTTCAAGGCGGCGGCCGCCGCGATCGATAAGAACGCCGTGGCGCTGGCCGACATGGTCGGGACGCTGGACCCGAAGATGAAGGATCCGGTGCTCAAGGTCTGGCGCGCGCACATCGGCTACTTCGTCGACTACGCGGTCGCCGCGAAGAAGGGCGACAAGGCCGGCAAGGAGAAGGCCCAGGCCGAGCTGAGCCAGTACACCAAGGACGCGGGTGCCGCCCTCTCGGCCCTGGCCAAGGGCAAGATCAGCGCGGGCGACGTCACCGAGGGCCTGGTCCATCACGTGGCCTCGCTGTCCGAGGCGATCGATGCCCTGGCCGCCGGCAAGACGGAGGCCTACTCCAAGCTGCACGCGGCCGCCTCGCACGGCGGAGACTTCATCGCCAAGCTGGCCAACGCCCTGGCCGTGGGCAACGGGGTGAAGGGCGATGCCCTGGACGCCGCCTCCACGCTGCGCACCACGCTGGCCACGGGCCTGCAGGAGCATGTGTACCTGGCCTCGGTGGCGGTCTTCGTTGCCTACACCTCCGAGGGAGGCACGGATTCCGAGGCCTTCACGGCGGCGGCAGGAGCGTTGGATCACAACTCTCAGGCGCTGGCCGAGGCCATCGGCTCGGTGGCCGGCAAGGAGAAGCAGGAGGCGTTCCTGACCCTGTGGCGCGAGCACATCGGCTACTTCGTCGACTACGCCAACGCCGTGGCCAAGGGCGACAAGGCAGCGGCGACGAAGGCCCTCGAGGAGCTGAACGAGTACCGTCCCAAGGCCGGGGCGTTCTTCGAAGACATCAGCAAGGGCGAGCTCAAGGCCGACGCCATCGCTACGGGGCTCGGCGAGCACGTGACGACGCTGGCCGGAGCCATCGACTCCCTCAAGAAGGCCCTGGTCGGCTGATCCCCTGCCGACCCTCCCTCTGTCGCCGCGCCTCTCCCTCCCCTGGGGACCGGCGCGGCGACGGTGCCACCCCCCATCGCCCACGCACGAGCGGAGGCACCCTAGGATGACCGTCATGACGGAACACAACGCCTGTCCGCTCCCAGACCCGAGGTTTCGGTCGCTGCGCGCGACCGAGGCCGAGGAGCTCGGGGTGCTGGTGGAGCGTTGCGCCGCAGGGGATCGCGAGGCCTTCGCCGAGCTGTACAAAGTGGTGGCTCCGATCGTGCACGGTGTGTGCCGCCGGGTCATGGTGGATCGGGGGCTCGCCGAGGAGACCGCCCAGGACGTCATGGTGGAGCTGTGGTCCAAGTCGGCTGGGTACCGGCCGGAGCGGGGCACCGTCTTCGCGTGGGCCGCCACGGTGGCCCACCGACGCTCCGTCGATAGGGTGCGCAGCGAGGTCTCGAGGCGGCGCCGCGAGGCGGCGCTCCCCGAGGAACGTGAGCTGGACGGCACCGACGAGGCGCTCTTGCGCGAGGAGGACGGGCGGCGGGTGCGTGACTGCCTCGAAACCCTCACGGAGCTCGAAAGCCAGGCCGTGGTCCACGCCTACTACGACGGGCTCAGCTACACCGAGGTGGCTACGCGGCTCGCTTCGCCCCTGCCCACCGTCAAGAGCCGCATCAGATCGGGATTGATCCGCCTACGAGGATGTTTGGAGGGGAACTGACATGAGCGCCATGAGCAATGAACGCCGCGACGAGCTCCTCGTCGGCCTGGCCCTCGACGCCCTCGACACCCCGGAAGAGGTAGCGGAGGCCCGCCGCCTGCTCCACCAGGACCCGACGGCCGCCGCCGAGGTGACGCGCTTCCGCGAGGCAGCGGCGGAGCTGGCGCGGCTGAGCGCCGTGCCCCCGCCGGCGGGCGGCCTGGACGACGCGCTGCGACGCATCGACGCCCTCGAGGAGGGCGCCGATGCGTCGCCCGGCTCGGCACAGCCCGGCAGCTCATCCGCGCCGCCCGAGGCTGGCACCGCCCGGGCCGAGGACCCCACCGCGGTGCCAGAGGGCGTGCTTGCCTTCCGGCCCCGCCGCAGGCTGGCCCCGTGGATCGCCGCGGCGGCCGCCATCGCCATCGCCGTGCCGTCCATCGGCCTCGCCGTCGCGCAGCACCAGCGCGCGGCCGTGGCGGAGGCCGGCACCGCGCGCATCATGGAGCTGCTCAGCCAGCCGGGGGCCAAGCTCTCGAGCGCCACCCTGGCCTCGGGGCAGGGCAGCCTGATCGTGGTCTCCGGCGGCAACGGCACCGACATCATCACGCGCGAGCTGCCGGACGCCGGCACCGACCGCACGTATCAGCTGTGGACCATCCAGGCCGGCGGGGACCCCGTGTCCGCGGGACTCGTGGGCGGGGGAGACGCCGTGAACAGCGCTGGCTCCCAGTCCGCAGGGACCGTCGTCGCCATCACGCTCGAACCGGCCGGCGGTTCCCAGCAGCCCACGCAGAAGCCGATCGCGGCGGTGACGCTGGGCTAGCCTCAGGCCGCCCGCGCGGGGCGGACCGGGCCCACGCGAAGCCGCCCGGCGACGTCGAGCACCTCCACGGGGGTGCCGTAGACCTCGCTGAGCACCCCGGCGTCGCACACGGTGGAGACCGCGCCGGAGGCGCGGACCCGGCCGCGCTCCAGCAGCACGAGCGAGTCGGCGTAGGAGGCGGCGGCGTCGAGGTCGTGCAGCACCACGCCGACCGCCGCGCCGCGCGAGGCGAGCGTGCGCATGAGCCCGAGCGTCGCCTCGGCGTGCGCCACGTCCATCGCGGAGGTCGGCTCGTCGAGCAGGATGACCGAGCCCTCGGCCACGGGGGTGGCCTGGGCGATCACGCGGGCGAGCGCCGCGCGCTGTCGCTCGCCGCCGGAGAGGGTCGTGATGTCGCGCTCGGCCAGGGCCGTGAGGCCCGTCAGCTCCAGCGCGTCGTCCACGGCGGCGGCGTGATCCGAGCGGACCTTGCGCCACGGCGTGCGGCCCATCTCCACGACCTCGCGGACGGTGAAGGCGAAGGCCACACCGGAGTCCTGCGGCATGACGGCCCGGCGCCGGGCCGCCTCGGCCGCCGGCACGCGGTGGGACTCGCGGGTGCCCAGGTGCACGGTCCCGGAGCTGGGCTTGAGCTGGCCGGAGGCCACGGCCAGGAGCGTCGACTTGCCCGCACCGTTGGGGCCGATCACGGCCGTCACGGTGCCGGAATCGAGGCGGAGGTCCACGGCGTCGATGAGCTTGCGCCCCTCGATCGCCACGGTCGCGGAGGAGACGGTCAGTGCGGTGCTCATGCTGCGGCTCCCGGTCGCTTGAGGGTCCGGCGCAGGAGCACCAGGAACAGGGGACCGCCCACGAGGGCGGTGAAGATGCCCACCGGCAGGTCGCCGAAGGGGATGACGGTGCGGGCGGCGATGTCGGCCAGGCCCAGCAGCACGGCGCCGCCGAGCGCCGAGAGCGGCACGAGGTAGCGGTGCGACGGGCCGACGATGAGGCGCAGGGCGTGGGGGACGATCAGGCCCACGAACGCGATGACGCCGGCGAAGGCCACGGCCACGCCCGTCATGAAGCACACGAGCAAGATGGCGACGACGCGCAGCTTCTCCACGTCGATGCCGGAGGCGGCGGCGGAGCGATCGCCGAGTGCCAGCACATCGAGGCGGGAGCGCAGCGCGAGACAGCCGATGAAGCCGAGCGCAAAGACCGCCGCTGTCACGCCGACGCCCTCCCACGTGGCCCCGGAGAGGGTGCCCATCTGCCAGAAGATGATCTGCTCACGCGAGCTCGTGTCGCCCATGAAGACGAGGAAGCTCGTGGCGGCGCCGGCCACGGCGTTGATGGCGATGCCGGTCAGGACCAAGGTGAGGACCACGGCACGCCCGCCGGAGCGGGAGAGCGCCCAGACCACGCCGGTGATGACGAGGGCGCCGGCAAACGCGCCGGCGGGGAGCGTCCACGGCGCGGCGGCGGAGAAGCCGAAGACGATGGCGACGCACGCGCCCACGGACGCGCCGGAGCTCACGCCGATGATGCTCGGCTCGGCCAGGGGGTTGGCGAAGAGGCCCTGCATCACGGTGCCGGCCACGGCCAGGCACGCGCCGACGAGGAGCGCCAGGAGCGTGCGCGGGAAGCGGATGGTCCACAGCGCCGCGTCGACGCGGTTCTGAAGCGGATCGGCCCCGCCGAAGAGGACGCGGCCGATCGATTCGATGACCTGGGCCGGGGTGGTGGAGAACTGGCCGAGCGAGGCCGAGACGAGCACGACAGCAAGCAGCGCGGCGGTCAGGGCGCCGGCCGCGATGGCCGCACGCAGGCCGCGGCGGGAGCGCCGGGCCGGAGCCGAGGACCCAGCGCCCGACGGCGCGGGGGAACCTTCCCCGGCCCCGGCGGAGGCCGGCGCGGGGCCGGAACCCGGCCCCGCGGCGTCGGGCACCGTGGCCTGGGCCGCGGTCACTGGCCGCCGTCCTTCGTGTAGATGGCCTGAGCGAGGGCAACCAGGTTGCCCGGCGTGCGCGGACCGTAGGCGAGGAGCTGGCCGTCGGCGGCGGTGATGACGCGCTGCGTGGAGCCGGCCGTCGTCGCGGCCATGCCCGGGCGCTTGAGCAGGCCCTCCACGCCGCCGGCGGACTTCACGCCGTCCTCCATGGCGAGCACGATCTGCGGGTCGAGGCTCACGAGCGCCTCGGCGTTGGCGGGCTTGAGCTGTGTGATGCCGTTCTCGGCGGCGGAGTCCGCGAGGCCCAGGGCGCCGATGATGTCGGAGGCGCCGTAGTCCTTGCCCAGGATGAAGAAGACGCCGGCGGTGCCGCGCACGTAGAGGACCACGGCGCGCGGGGCCTGCGGCGTGTTGGCCTTCAGGGCGTTGACGGTGGCCTTGGCCTCCTCGAGCTCGGCGTCGGTCCGCTCGGCGAGGGTGTCGGCGGCCTCGGGCAGGCCCACGGCGTCGCCGACCTCCTCGATCGTGTCGTCGATGGAGTCCAGCGACGGGGTCTGCTCGAAGCGGACCACGGTCACGCCGGCGTTCTCCAGCTGCGCGTACTTCTCCTCCGAGCCGATCGTGGTGTTGGTCAGGATCAGCGTGGGGTTGAGATTCAGCACGGCCTCGGTATTGAGGTCGTGGCCCGACTGCGTGACGACGGGCAGGTCCTTGATGGCCGCCTGCGTGTCCGAGTTGGAGCGGCCCACGAGGTTCTTTTCGAGGCCCAGGCCGATCACGGTGTCCGTGAGGGTGCCGTAGAGGTCCAGCGCCAGGATGCGGTCGGTCGATGCCACGGTGATGGTCTTGCCGTTGGAGTCGGTGACCTTGGCCGGCAGCTGCGGCCTCGGGTCCTTCACGGCGGCCGTGACATCGGGAACGGTCGCGGCCTGCGCGGGGCCGCTGAGGCCCAGGGCGTCGACGCCGGCCGGACCGGCCGCGGTGCCAGCGGTGCCGGCGGTGGCCGGGGCGGGAGACGACGATGCCGTCGTCGGGTTCTGCGACGACGGCGCGGTGCTGGCCCCCGCACAGGAAGCGAGCGAGAGGGCGGCCACGAGGGCCACGGCAAGGGTGGCTGGCTTGCGATACAACACGATGACTACTTGCTCTCTGTGTGGGTCAGCGAAGGCAAAACGAGGGTGAGGGAGAACGGGGGCGACGGCGCCCGCTCGAGGTGAGCGGGCGCCGTCGGGCCGTGACTAGCGCTGGTCTGCCGCGGACTTGCGGCGGGCGGCGAGGGTGATCGCCGCGGCGCCGAGCAGGGCCAGCAGGCCGGCGGTGCCGACCAGGTTGGCCGTGTTGTCCACGCCGGTGGCTGCCAGATCGCCGCAGACAACCTGGGTGGTCGCGGCGGAGGCCTTGCCGACGGACAGGGTCATGGAGTCCATGGCCTGGCCGGCGTTGTAGAAGCCGGCGAAGGCCTTGGCGCCCGCGGCCGTCAGCGTCACCGACGCACCGGAGAAGCCGGAGGCGGAACCGCCGGAGAACTTCACGGTGGCGAAGGTGATGTTGGAGGCCGAGAGGTCCTTGCCCTCCATGTCCTGGCTCTTCACATTGGCGATGAGCGCAGCGGTGCCCGAGCCGGTGACCTGGACCCGCAGACCGGAGAGCGTGGTGTCCAGGAGGCCGTCGTGGCCCGTGAAGTGCACGCTGCCGGGGAAGGACACGGTGCCCGTGCCGTTCGCGGACAGGGAGCCGGAACCGGCGCCCCACGTGAAGCCGGAGCCCGAGGCCGCGGCGCCGTTACCCGTCGTGACCTGGCCCTTGGCGATGCCGCCCTTGACGTAGGAGACGAAGGAGGACTTCACGCCCCAGCTGAGGGACACGCCGCCGGCGGTCGCGGGGACCGTGACCGTGCGGCACTGCTGCTTGGCGGCGCCGGAGTTGGCGGCCGTGTTCCCCGAGGTGGTCTTCTCGCCGTCGGTGGAGCCGGCCGTCGACTCGTTGTCGGCCTCGTCGTCGCCTGCCGTGGTGGTGCCGCTGTTCTTGGCGTCGGCGTTGACCGACACGGCGTCGAGGACGGTGCCCGCCTCGTAGAAGCCGGCCAGGGCCGGGACACCGGCCTTGGTCAGCGTGGCCTTGGCGTCGCTCAGGACGAGCAGCTTGGAGGCGGAGACGGCGGCCTTGAAGCCGAGCGCGGCGTTGTTGAACGTGAGGTTCTTGGCGTCGAAGCTCAGCGACGCCAGCACGACGTCCTTCAGGTTGATGGCGTCCGTCATGGACGTCTTCGGCGCCGTGACGCTCGCGATCAGTTCGGCCTTCGTGGGGCCCGTAACCTTGACGCGCAGCTGGGAGAAGGTCAGGTCCATCTCGCCCTCGTGGCCCGTGACGTTCACCGTGCCGTTGAAGGAGATGGTGCCGAGGCCGTTCTTGAGCGTGCCGGAGCCGCCCGTGAAGGAGAACACGCCGTTCTTGGCGGCCTGCTTCGCGCCGTCTGAAACGGTCAACTTGCCGCCGCCGATCGGGCCGACCACGTAGTCGCGGAAGGACTTCTTGAGGCCCCAGTTCAGGGTGGCGTTGGAGATCGTCAGTTCCTCGTCGGACCCGTTGTCGGTGCCGGGAGTCTCCGGGTCGACCGGGGTTTCCGGGCCCTCCGGGTCAACGGGCGCCGGCTTGCCGGGACCGGTCAGGGCCACGGAGGTGGCGGTGGCGGGCAGGGCCTGGCGGTCGATGACCGTGGCGGCGGTGGCCTTGCCGTGGGCTGACCAGGTGATGACCTCGAGCGCCTCGGCGGCCTTGACCGCGGGAACCGTCAGCGTGGTGACGAAACCGCCGTCCTTGATCCGGGAACCCATGATCCAGTCCTGGGCCACGGTGGTGCCGTCGGCGATGTCCTCGGCCTTGGTGCCCTGGGGAACGATGGCCACGTACAGGCCGTTGGCGGTGCCGCCCATGGTGGGGGAGGGCAGGCCCGTGAACTTGGTGCCGGTGATGGAGATCTTGCGGTCCTTGGCCTCCGGAGTTTCGGGATCCGTGGTGCCCGTGCCGAAGAGGGCGGTCTTCTGGGCGTCGGTGAGGTTGATGCCCACGCGGCTGATGATCGTTGCCTCCGTCGCCGAACCGTGTGCAGCCCAGGTCAGGACCTCGTAGTCCGTTCCCTTGACGAGCTGCGCCGTGCTCAAGCCGAGGCTCGTGGAGAAGCTGCCCGTGGCGATGGCGGACTGGCCCAGCCATTGCGTGCCCGGGGCGGAGCTCGACACGGCGGAGCCGGCGCCCTTGACGACGATCGCGGCATAGATGCCGTCGGCCATAGGCGAGGAGGGCTTCGGCAGGTTGGTGTAGTTGCTGCCGTCGACCTGCAGGGCGAGACCGTCGGTGGCGGTGGCCTTCGTGACCTGCACCTTGGTGTCCGGGGCGGTGAGCTCGGGCGTCTCGGGCTCGCCGGGGCCGGTGAGGGTGATGCTCGTTGCGTCCTGGGCGAGGGCCTGCTTGTTCACGACGATGGCGTCGCCGACGGGGAGTCCGTGCGCGGTCCAGACGGTGACCTCGAGGTCCTGCGCGGCGGCTGCCGCGGGGATGGTGACCTTGCTCGTGAAGTTGCCCTTGGTGTCGATCGAGGCTGCGGCGACGTAGGCGGTGGCGACGGCCTTGGTGCCCAGATTGGCCTGGGTGACGGTGCTGAGGTCGGTGCCCTTGGGGAAGAAGCCGACGTAGGCGCCCTTGCCGTTGTAGCCCATGGAGGAGGCGGGGAGGTTGATGAAGTCCTTGCCGGTGACCGTGATCGTGCGATCAACAGGGGACGGGAAGAGGGCTTCCTTCTGCGCGTCCGTGAACTCGAGGTTGGCACGGTAGGCAACGTTGGCGGCGCTCGGGTTGGTGCGGCGCGGCCAGACGATGACGTCGTAGTCCTTCGACTTGTCGAGCGCCGTGGCGGCGATGGCCAAGGTGGAGACCGAGAAATCGGTGGCGACGCTCGCCACGGAACCGGTGCCGAGGTACGAGGACTGCGGCGGGGTCGGGCTGTAGGCGAGCTCGCGGTCGATCACGGCCACGTGCACGCCGGCCGGGTACTTCGTGGTGTCGTAGTCGCTGCCGGCCACGTTGACCGTGAGGCCGGCGGCTGCGTCCACCTTGATCGAGTGCGAGGACTCGTTCTTTGGCGGGAAGAGCGCATTGACGTTGGCGGCGGTGAGCTTGATGGGCTCGAGGTCCATGACAGCGTCGCCCACGGCGAGGCCGTGGGCGCGCCACACGACGATGTCGTAGTCCGTGCCCTTGCTGAGCACGCTCGTGGGAACCGTGAGCTCGGTGCTCCACGCACCATCCGTGATGGCGGCGGTCTTCACAAAGGACGACGGGGCGCCCTGGGCCAGCGCGCTCGGGTCGGAACCGTGCACGATCGGCGCCACGTAGAGGCCGGCGTTGTAGCCGATCGAGGAGTTCGGCATGTCGAGATAGCCGGTGCCGGAGATGTTGAGCTTGAGGCCGTCGGCAGCGGAGGCCGAGACGACCGAAACGGCCGTGGCCGGGGCGAAGTTTTCGCCTCCGGCGGCGTGGGCCGGGGCGGCGGTGCCGGCGAGACCGAGGCCGGCGACGGCCAGGGCCGTCAGGGCACTCAGGGCGCGGCGCCAGCCCTTGCGGGGCGGGGTGGATGACATGACGAACTGCTCCCACTATCGATAAAAAGACGTGCGCGGTTTGCGACGCTCACAGCACACCCTAAGATGTAGCCAAGCAATAAAGCAAAGCGAGTGTGACCTAAAGCCAGCGAGGCGACTTAGACACACCTCAATGACTACGGAAAGGTCACCCTGCCGTGAATACCGACCTCTCGACCTTCTCGGCGCGGCTGCGCCAGGCCACGCGCCTCGACCATGGTGAGGCGGAGACCTCCGCCTTCATCACCGAGCTGATGCAGGGTGAGCGCACGGGGGCCGACTACGTCCTGCTGCTGGCGCAGTACCGCCCGCTCTACGCCGCGTTGGAGGCCGCCACGGCCGCCCGCCGCGACGAGGCCTGCGTGGCCGAGCTGTTCGACCCGGCGCTTGACCGCCTCGCGGCGATCGACGCCGATCTGCCCCGGCTCGTCGAATGGGCCGGGCTCGAGGAGATCCCGGCGGTCGTGAACTCGACGCTCGCCTACGCCCGTCGGATCGAGGAGGTGGGCCGTCACGAGGATCCCTCGCGTCTCGTGGCGCACCACTACCTGCGCTACCTGGGCGACCTCTCCGGCGGCCTGGCCATCGGTTCCCTCGTGGCCCGCCACTACGGCGTCCCCACCGAGATGCTCTCCATGTGGTCCTTCCCGCAGATCGAGAAGCCCAAGGTCTACAAGGATCGCTACCGCGAGCTCCTGGACCAGTTCGCGGAGCCTTCCCGCGAGGACGCCGTGGTGGAGGAGGCCTCGCTCGGCTTCCGCCTGAACCGCGAGGTCTTCGGTGATCTGGGTCGTGTCTCGCCGATGCCCGTGGTGGAGCTCGCCTGATGCGCGCGTCCAAGCCCTTCAAGGCGCTGACTGCCCTCGCCGCGGCCGGCGCGCTCTTCGTCTCCGGCCTCGTTGCGGCTCCCTCCGCGCAGGCGGCCCCGGTGGTTAACGGGAAGGTCAGCTCCGCCACGTTGAGCTGGGGTGTCAAGAAGTCGTTCCGCACCTACGTCAAGGGCGGCATCGCCAAGGGCTCGATCAAGGTCACCGGCGGCGCCAAACAGGCAGCCAAGAACGGTGCCTTCAGCTTCACGTCGGGCACCGGCACTTTGCGTTCCGGCAAGGGCACGATCACCTTCAAGGGTGCCGTGAACTTCAAGGGCCACGGCGGCAAGATGAACCTGACCTTGAGCGACATCAAGGTGCAGAAGACCTCGGCGAGTGCTGGCTACCTGGTCGCGGACGCGAAGGCGCCCGCGTTCCTGGGCAAGAAGGCGATCTCGCTCAATAACAAGCGCATCGCGACCGTCAAGATCACCACCACCAAGGCCTCCGGCGGCAAGGTCCAGCTCAAGATCAGCAATGTGAAGCTGACGGCCGACGGCTCCAAGGCCCTGGGCAACTTCTACCCGAAGGGCACGGTCATGGACACTGCCTCGGTGAACGGCAAGCTCAAGAAGTAGCTTCCCGCCGTCGGGCACAGTCATGGATGCGCGACGGCGCGTGAAACGCCAGGTGCCCCGGTTCGTCTCCCGTGAGGGAGGCGAACCGGGGCACCTGTGCGTGAGCAGAAATCAGACGCGGGCGGCCGCGGCTGCCGCCTTCAGCGCCTGCTTCTCGGCCTTCTTGGCAGCGCGCTTGGCGCCCTGGACGGCGCGGCTCGTGTCGGAGCCGCCGAGCAGGAGGGCCAGGCCTGACATGCCGGCGGTCACGACGCCCACGGACTCCCAGGCGCCGATCTTCTTGGCCAGCGGGTGGGAGCCGCCGAAGGCGCCGACATAGGCCGCAGTCAGGGCGACGGCGCGGGCCGTACCGGCGTTGCGCTTCCACACGGCAAAGGCGGCGGTGCCGGCGGCGGCCAGGACGGCGCCGCCGAGCTGGCGATTGCCGGTCTGGCGGGCCGTGGCGTAGCCGCCGACGAGGCCGGCGGCGGACAGGATTGCGGTGGACGGCGAGGCCATGTCCCACTCCTCAGTGATCGTTGGGGGCCTGGTTCCCAGACTCGTTCTTCAGCCTAGCCTCCCTGCGGCGCAGCGCCGTCAGGGCGGCAATGCCCGCACCCAGGCCGAAGACCCAGCGCCAGGGATGCCGATCGGGGACGTCGTCGTAGGTGATGGGGTTGGCCAGCGCGCGCAACTGACGCCCGGTCAGGACATCCTCCTCGAGCTTCTCCTGCTTCTTGGTCGACGCCGCCACGGAACGGGCGGGGAGCTGTAGCTCGCGCTCGGCAGGAAGGCCGCTCTGCAGTTGCTTGGCGCGTTCCGTCTCCGCGTCGATCTCGGCCCCGAAGAGCAGCACGGAGTTCGCGATCCAAATCCAAAGGAGGAGCGCAATGAGACCGCCGATGATCCCATAGGTGGCGTTGTACTTCGCGAAGTTCGAGAGGTACCAAGCGAAGCCGGCCGTAGTCACGGCCAGGGTGATGAGAGCCACCACCGCTCCGACCGAGAGCCACGGGAAGCGATCCCGGCGCACGTTGGGAGTGAAGTAGTACAGGCTCGCGATCATGAGCACCACGATGATCACGAGGACCGGCCACTTGGCGATGTTCCAGACGGTCACCGACGCCTGGCCGAGGCCCACGAGGTCGCCGATCCAGTGGGCGACGGAGCCAGAGACGACCAGGAGCACCACGCACAGCAGCACACCGACGAGCAGGGCGAGGGTGAGGAGGTACATCGCCGGTCGCAGGACGAGGGCCGGGCGTCCTTCCTCCACGTCGTAGATCCGGTTCATGGCGCGGCCGAAGGAGGTGACGTAGTTCGAGGCCGTCCAGACGGCACCGAGCACGCCGATGAGGAACGCCCAGCCCGCCCCCGAACCGTTGGTGAGCTGCTCAATGGGATTCTTCAAGACCGCCGCGAGGTCGGCGGAACCGTACTTCGCGACGGTGTCGAGGATCCATTGAGCAGTGGTGTCGCCCGCCCGGCCCTGGCCCACCATGCCAAGGATGGAGAAGAGCGCCAGGAGCGCGGGGAAGATCGCGAAGACGGAGCGGTAGGTCAGGGCCGCGGCGAGGTCCATGCAGTTATCGCGTGAGAACTCGCGCACGGCGCGGCCGAAAAGGTAGCGCCATGCGGTTCCGGGTAGCCTGCGGACGGGCTCGATGTCGTCAGCGTCCGTCGGATCCTTTGTAGCGCTCACGCGTTCGTCCCCCTTCGCGTCCGGGGCCCGGTGGTGCCCCGCTTGCCGCCAGGGTATCCGAGCCGAGGTGGCAGCGGCAGGCGACGGCCCGGAACGACGACGGCGCGGTTGGAACGATTCAGCGCGGTGCGGGCTCGTTGCGGGAGGCCCGCGGCGAGGGCATCAGGGCGGCCACGCGGTAGGAGAGGCCGCGCGCCGAGCGGTCGAAGAGCAGGAAGAGCAACGTCGCGAGGATCCAGACGCTCGTGGCGGTGTCCATCCACGCCGGTGCTTGCGGGTCCGCGGCTTGCGCGCACACGAGTGCCGTGTACCCGCCCAGGCCAAAGAGCACGCGCAGAAGCGCCTGCCAGAGCGGGGCGCGGGAGCCGTCCAGGCGCGCGGCGTCGAGCCACACGCAGCGCTGGCCCAGGGTGGTGCGGCGCGGGCCCAGGACGGGAAGCACCGCCACGAGCAAGGGCAACAGCCAGGCGAACTCGGACACGAGCCGCAGCGCGGGGGCGGCGGGGGAGAGGACCCGCAGCACGAAGGGGTCGACCGCGAACTGGGCCAGGAGCGAGGCCACCAGGGAGGCCGCGCCGATGAAGGCCAGGTCGAACACCATGCCCCAGAGCCGCCGCCCGCGCGTGACGGGGCGGCGCTGGGCCAGGCTCTCCAGCTGCCGCGGCGTCTTGATCCAGCCGAAGAGTGGGGTGAGCGCCAGCAGCACACCGATCAGCGCGCCGAGGGTGTTGGTCTCGAGGTCGCCGACGTCCGCCACGCGGTAGCGGCAGAACAGCCCGAAGATCCCCGAGTATTGCGTCGCCTCGATGGCGAGCGAGACGCCGAAGCCGAAGAGCACCGTCGCGACGGGGTGCCAACCCAGCAGGCGCACGCCCAGGATGCCGAGCGGGATGAACAGGACCACGTTGAGGACCAGCTGCCAGAACTCGCCCGAGTGCAGGGCCCCGGAGGCGCCCTGGGCGAAGGCCGTGCGCAGATCGTGCAGCGGCCCGAGCGGATCCAGGGCCAGGCCCCCCGTTCCCGCAGCGCAGGACGCCGCCTTGGAGGTGGGGAGGGGCAACATGGTGTAGGCGCCCACGGCCGCCGCGTAGATCACGAGCGCCCCCGTCGCGAGCGTGCGCGGCAGGCTCAAACGGCCGAAGCGACGATACTGCAGCGCCAGGAGGAAGACGCCTCCCACGGCCAGGGCCAGGCCGCCGAACAGGACGGCGATGAGGGCGGGCCAGAGCACTGACGAGTTCAGAAGATCCATCGCCCGCCAGTGTATGCGGCGCGTCAGCCGAGGTCGTTGACCAGCAGCGCCACGGCGAGCGAGGTGAGCGAGGCGGGGTCCTGCAGGCTCACCCCGAGCTCCTCCTCGAGCCGGGAGATGCGGTGATACACCGCCGGCCGGGAGAGGAAGAGCCGCTGGGCCACCCTGGCCTTCGCCCCGCCCGTATCCACCATGGCCCGAAGCAGCTCGAGGTCGCCCTCCCGTCCGGGGGACGTCAGCGCGCCGAGCTCGGAGGCGGCGAAGCGCCGCACGCGGGCGTCCTCCGCGAGCACGGCGACGAGGCCGGGCAAGCGCACATCTGCCGCGGTGAACCACGGGCGGCCGGGATGGGCGCCGCGCCCCAGGCGCTGAGCAGCGGCCGCGACGTGCGAGGCCTCGGCGAGCCCGGCCACGGCCTCGAGCACGCCGGCCCCGGCCGGGCCCACGCCGATGAAGCGCCCGTGGGCGCCGCCATCCGCCCCGGCCGCCCCGGCCGCCCCAGCCGCCGTGCGCCCGCCGGCCAAGGCGCTCGCCACCCGGTCCAAGGTGGCGCCGCGCTGGGCCTTGGCGGAGGGGGCGAGGAGGACGGCAAGGGCGTCCACGCCGGCGTGGCCCACCAGGGCGGTGGCCCCGGCCTGCCCGACGGCGTGACTCAGCTCCGCGCGCAGCTCGCGTTCGAGCCGCGAGAGGGCAAGCGGATCGCCGTCGGCGCCCTCCATGCGAATGACGAGGGGGACCACGCGCCCGGCGGAGGCGAGCCCGAGGGAGGCGGCGCGCTGCTCGGCCGCGTCCTCGCCGGCGCTCCACGAGGCGAGCTCCGTGAGGAAGGCGGATTGCGCCAGTTGGGCCAGGTCGCGGGCGTCGCGCTCGGCCATGAGGTGCAGGGCGAGGGCCTGCGCCGCGCGCTGGGCCACGTGCCGGGCGGAGGCGTCCTCGCGGCCGGGCACCACGAGGCGGCCCCACGCGCTTTCCCGCACCGAGACCAGCTCGCGCACGCCCACGCCGTCGCGCCGTGCCAGGGCCGCCGTTACGGCGGCGGGGGCCGACCCGGCCCCGGGAACGTGGACGTGGAGCACCCGCCCGCTCGGGTCCTCCAGGAGCACGGCGGCGTCGAGCTCGCTTGCCGCGGCCCTGACGATGTCCTCGGCCGAGGCGTCGTTGAGCACCAGATCGGTGAAGAGCTCGTGAATGCGCCGGCTCGCCTCGAGCTGTTCCATCTGCTCGGCCACGATCAGGCGGTGGACCGCCTCGGTCAGCTCCACGAAGCGCACGCGCTGGTGCAGGATCACGACGGGCAGGGCGGCACCGGCGGTCGCACGGCGCAGGGCGGCCTGCGTGGGTTCGCGCCCCGGCGGCAGCTCGACGATGACGCCGGCGGCGCCGGCCCGCTCGAGGTCCCGCAGCTGGGTCTCGGCCGCCTGCGGGTCGGCGCCGACGAGCAGGCCCGTGCTGAGGATGAGCTCCCCGCCCTGGAGAAGATCCGTGAGCTCGAGCTGCTCCGAGACGTGCACCCACCGCACGGGGGTCTCGAGGGCCTCGGCACCCGCGATGATCTCGGGGGCGCCGGCCCGGACCACGGGGAGTTCAAGGATGGAGGCGACCGTGATGAGCATGAGCACACTGTAAAGGAGAGAGGGGTAAGAGGTGGCACTGTGCACGTGGCAGGCCTGTGGCCCAGGCCACCAAGATGGAGGCAAGAACCCCGATTCCCCCTTCAGGAGTGAACCAAACATGAGCACCACGCAGCACTGGATCGACGGCGCCGAGGCCTCCGAGGCCGGCGCCCGTCTGGCCGACGTCACCAACCCGGCCACGGGCCGCGTCACGGGCCAGGTGGCCCTCGCGACCACGGATCTTGTGAACACCGCCGTGGCCTCCTCCGTGAAGGCCTTCCAGACCTGGGGCACCACGTCCCTGGCCAAGCGCACCTCGATCATGTTCAAGTTCCGCGAGCTGCTGAACGAGCGCAAGCCCGAGCTGGCCGCCATCATCACCGCCGAGCACGGCAAGGTCCTCGACGACGCCCTCGGCGAGATCTCCCGCGGCCAGGAGGTCGTGGAGGTTGCCTGCGGCGCCCCGCACCTGCTCAAGGGCGGCTACACCGAGAACGCCTCCACGAACGTCGACGTGCACTCCAAGCGTCAGGCCCTGGGCCCCGTCGCCATCATCTCGCCCTTCAACTTCCCGGCCATGGTGCCGATGTGGTTCTTCCCCGTCGCCATCGCCGCGGGCAACACCGTCATCCTAAAGCCCTCCGAGAAGGATCCCTCCGCCGCCATCTGGATGGCCGAGCTGTGGAAGGAGGCCGGCCTGCCCGACGGCGTCTTCAACGTCGTCAACGGCGACAAGGAGTCGGTCGACGCCCTCCTGGATCACCCCGACGTGCAGTCGGTCTCCTTCGTGGGCTCCACCCCGATCGCCCAGTACGTCTACGAGCGCGGCACCGCCGCCGGCAAGCGCGTGCAGGCCCTCGGCGGCGCCAAGAACCACATGCTGGTGCTCCCGGACGCCGACCTGGACCTCGCCGCCGACTCCGCGATCAACGCCGGCTTCGGCGCCGCTGGCGAGCGCTGCATGGCCATCTCGGCCGTCGTCGCCGTGGGCGATGTGGCCGACGAACTCGTCGCCAAGATCGCCGAGCGCGTCAAGAAGCTGCGCACGGGCGACGGCACCCGCGGCTGCGACATGGGCCCGCTCGTGACCTCCGCGCACCGCGACAAGGTCGCCGGCTACATCGACGCCGGCATCGCCTCCGGCGCCACCCTCGTGGTGGACGGCCGCCCGGGCCAGGGCGCCGGTCAGTTCGACGCCGACGGCGAGGGCTTCTTCGTTGGCCCCACCCTCTTCGACAACGTCACCGAGGACATGAGCATCTACCAGGACGAGATCTTCGGTCCCGTGCTGTCGGTTGTCCGCGTTGACTCCTACGATGAGGGTCTGGACCTGATCAACCGCAACAAGTACGGCAACGGCACCGCCATCTTCACCAACGACGGTGGCGCCGCGCGCCGCTTCGAGGCCGAGGTGAAGGTCGGCATGATCGGCATCAACGTGCCGATCCCCGTGCCGATGGCCTACTACTCGTTCGGCGGCTGGAAGGCCTCGCTGTTCGGCGACACCCACGCCCACGGCACCGAGGGCTTCCACTTCTTCACCCGCGGCAAGGTCGTGACCACCCGCTGGGCCGACCCGAGCCACGGCGGCATCAACCTCGGCTTCCCCCAGAACGACTGAGCGCACGGAAGGCACCCACACCATGACGGCATCGATCGACACCGGCGTCAGCGAGGAACTCCTCGCCGAGGGCCGCCGCGCCTACGAGCTGGACCGCGAGCACGTGTTCCACTCCTGGCAGGCTCAGGGCCCGTTCAAGCCCATGACCATCGTCAAGACGGAGGGCTCCTTCGTCTGGGACGGCGAGGGGCGCAAGCTCATCGACCTCTCCTCGCAGCTGGTCAACACCAACATCGGCCACCAGCACCCCAAGGTCGTCGAGGCGATCCAGGAGCAGGCAGCGCAGATCTGCACCATCGCCCCGCAGCACGTGAACGCCGCGCGCTCCGAGGCGGCCCGCCTCATCGCCGAGCGCACCCCGGGCGACCTCAACCACATCTTCTTCACCAACGGTGGCGCGGATGCGGTGGAGCACGCCGTGCGCATGGCCCGCCTGCACACGGGCCGCCAGAAGGTGCTCTCGGCCTACCGCAGCTACCACGGTGGCACGCAGCTGGCCGTGAACATCACGGGCGACCCGCGCCGCTTCGACTCGGACTACTCCTCCGAGGGCGTGGTGCACTTCATGCCGGCGTACACCTACCGTTCCTACTTCGGCTCGGAGACCCCCGAGCAGGAGACCGAGCGCGCGCTGCGCCACCTGGAGGACATGATTACGCTCGAGGGCCCGCGCAACATCGCGGCGCTGATCCTCGAGTCCGTGCCGGGCACCGCGGGCATCTACGCCCCGCCGCCGGGCTACCTGGAGGGCGTGCGCGAGCTCACCGCCAAGTACGGCATCGTCTACATCGCCGACGAGGTCATGGCCGGCTTCGGCCGCACGGGCACCTGGTTCGCGGTGGAGAACTTCAACGTGACCCCGGACCTCATGACCTTCGCGAAGGGCGTGAACTCTGGCTACGTGCCGCTGGGCGGCGTGGCCATCTCGGACGCCATCTTCGAGACCTTCCGCGACCGCGTCTACCAGGGCGGCCTGACCTACTCGGGTCACCCGCTCGCCTCGGCCGCCGCCGTCGCCACCATCAACGCGATGGAGGACGAAGGCATGGTCGCCAACGCGCAGCGCCTCGGTCGCGACATCATCGGCCCGCGCCTGCAGGAGATGAAGGCCAAGCACCCGAGCATCGGCGACGTCCGCGGCCTGGGCTGCTTCTGGGCCATCGAGCTCGTCAAGAACGCCGAGACCAAGGAGCCCATGGCTGCTTACGGCGGTTCCTCCCCGGAGATGAACGAGCTCGTGGGCGCCATCAAGGCCGCCGGCGTGCTGCCGTTCGCCAACTTCAACCGCATCCACGTGGTGCCGGCGCTGAACATCTCGGACGAGCTGCTGATCCAGGCCCTCGACGTCATCGACGAGGCCCTGACCATCACCGACGGTTACGTCACCGCCTGAGTCGCTCTTCAGCACGACGACGCCCGCCCCAGGTGAGCCTTGATGCTCACCTGGGACGGGCGTCGTCGTACGCTCCGTGCCGCCGGGACGGCGGCGCTACGCTGGCTGGGTGTCGCTCTCCCTGTTGCTCCTCACCCTCGCGCTGCTGATCACCGGCGCGCTGGCCCAGCGCATCGCCGGGCTTGGCTTTGCCATGGTGGTCTCCCCGTTCCTGGTGCTCGTCATGGGACCGCACCACGGGATCGTGCTCGTGAACCTCTGCGGCGTCTTCTCCTCGCTGCTGATCATTCATCACGTGTGGAAGGACATCCGCTGGCGGCCCTTCATCTGGCTCATCGTGCCGGCGCTGATCGGTTCGCTACCCGGTTCCTTCCTCGCCAACGCCCTGCCCTCCGGGCCACTCAGCATCATCGTGGGCGGCATGGTGCTGCTCGCGCTGGGCGTCACGGCGGTGCTGACCCGCAAGGGCCACGTCCTGGGGGACACGGGCCCGCATCGCGGCGTGGCCGGGCTCTTTGCCGGCTTCACGAACTCCCTCTCCGGCGTGGGTGGGCCCGTGTTGACGGCCTACGCGGAGCTCACGCGCTGGCCCCAGCGCGACTTCGCCGCGACGCTGCAGCCCTTCTTCATCATCACGGGTTCCTTCTCCGCCGCGACCAAGGTCATCGCCGATCCCAGCACCATGCCGGTGTTCGACTGGTGGCAATGGTTGTTGCTCGCCGTCGCGATCGTGCTCGGCGTGCAGATCGGTAACCGTTTGGCCCCCAAGGTCCACGACAAGCTCGCGCGCCAGCTGGTCCTGCTGATGGCCGTGATCGGTGCGGTGACCGCCGTCGTCAAGGGCGTCTTCGACATCGTGGGCGGCTAGCGCCCTCCGCCGTGCCTGCCGCGCCAGCGGCCCGGGCGGTGGCACCATAAGGGGACGCGGCGCGAGCCGCCCACCCCACCCCAGCCCCACACGAGAGCGTTCTTCATGACCCCGCTGCGCCCCCGCCGACCCGCTGCCTCCTCCGAGGCGGACGCGGAGCAGGCCAGGCACGCCCCCGCGTCGGCCGAGGCCGCCGCGGAGCCCCCGGCGGAGGCCGAACGCCCCTCGTTCACGACCCGCACGCGCGAGCGGCTCCTGGCCTTTCGCGCTGGCCTGCAAGAGGGGCTGCCGTTCCCGCTGTGGTGCCAGGGTGCCCTCGAGGCCGTCCAGGTCCTCTTCATCACGGTGCTCGTGACGCTGGTGCCCGCCCTCGCCGCGTGGGCGAGCGGGGCGTGGGCCGAGGCGAGCTGGGTGGACGCGAGCGTCATCGGCGGCCAGTGGTGGCTCAGTGCCCACGGCGTGCCGCTGGAGCGCTCGGCCGACGCCGCCGGTGGACCCGGCATCCTGTGGTTCGTGCCGCTCGGCCTGAGCCTGCTCACCCTCTTGCTCTCCTGGCGAGCCGGGCGCCGTTTGGCCCGGGCCTCCTGGTCCCATCAGCTCTGGCAGGGCATCGCCGGCGCGGCGATCGTGTACGCCGTGGGAGGCGCGGTGATCGCGTTGCTGGCCCGCTCGGCCGCCTCCTCCGCTGCGTGGTGGTGGGGCGCTCTCGTCCCGCTGGTGCCGGTGCTCCTCGGCCTCGTGGCCGGCGCCCGGCGCGAGGCCGGCTCCTTCGGGCGGCTCATCGGAGTGGACGCCGCCGACCGCATCCGCCGCGCGAGCCAGTACTCCCGCTGGGCCGGCTCCTACGTCTGGGCCGTGGTGCGGGCCGGCCTGCTCGGCTGGGTCTGCGCGTTCGCGCTGTCCGCCGTGCTGCTCGTCATCCGGCTCGCGCTGCACTGGGTCGACGTCATCAACGTGGCCCTCGAGCTCGCCCCGGGGGCCGTCGGCGGCGCCGTCTTGGCCGCCGGGCAGGCCGTGTACCTGCCCAACTTCGCCCTGTGGACGCTGTCCTGGGTGAGCGGCGGCGGCTTCAGCGTGGGCACGTCGGCCTCCTTCTCGCCCTTTGAGGCGCACGCCGGCCCCATGCCCTCGTTCCCGCTCGCGGCGGCCCTGCCAGCGGATCTCGTCGGCGCCTGGTGGCTCCTGGCCGTGCCCGTGGTGGCCGGCATCGTGGCCGGCTGGTGGTTCCTGCGCGAAGGTGAGAACCACCTCGAGGAGTCGCTGCAGCTGCGCTTCGGCCCCCGCTGGCTGGCGCTCTCGGCGTCGACCCTGCTGCTCGGCGTGTTCGTCGGTGCCGTGGCCGGACTGCTCTCGGTCGTGGCCTCGCTCCTGGCCTCGGGCTCGTGGGGGATCGGTTCCTACACCGACCTCGGTCCGCATGTGTGGCTCACGGCCCTGCTCCTGACGCTCGAGATCGGCGTGGGCACCACGCTCGGCTACCTCGTGGCCCCGCTCTTCGAGCGCGATCCGGTCCTGGACGCCTGAGCGTTCACCGACGTCGGGCGGCGCCGCGCCCGCCGATAGACTGAGGCCCATGCGCGTAGTTGCCCTCGTCTCCGGTGGTGGGACCAATCTGCAGGCCGTACTCGACGCCGTCGCCGACGGCTCCCTGACCGGGGTGGAGGTCGTGGCCGTCGGCGCCGATCTTCCCGGGACCGGGGGAGTTCAGCGCGGCGAGGCGCACGGCGCCGCAGGTTTTGTGGTCGCGCCGGGCGACTTCGCCTCGCGCGCCGATTGGGACGCGGCGCTGGCCGAGGCCGTGGCCGGCTTCGAGCCGGACCTGGTGCTCTCGAGCGGCTTCATGCGCATCCTGGGCGAGCCCTTCCTGAACCGCTTCGGCGGGCGCACCATGAACACCCACCCGGCCCTGTTGCCCTCCTTCCCCGGCGCCCACGGCGTGCGCGACGCCCTCGCCTACGGTGTCAAGGTCACGGGCTGCACCGTGCACTGGGTGGACGCGGGCGTCGACACGGGCCCCATCGTGGCCCAGCGCGCCGTCGAGATCTTTGAGGGCGAGACCGAGGAGGCGCTGCACGAGCGCATCAAGGTCGCCGAGCGCGAGCTGCTCGTCGCGACCCTCGGCCGCCTCGCGGCGGGCGAGCTTCCCTTCCCCGCCTGAGCACTCGCAGTGCAGCGCCGCCCGCGCCTCCTGACCAGGAGGCGCGGGCGGCGCTGTTGGAGGGGGTGTCGGCAGTGCCCGACGGCGGGTGGCCGGCTCAGGCGAGGTCGGTGCCCTTGGTCTCGGGGGCCTTGAGCAGCATCGCCGCGATGGCGAGCGCCACGAGCACGAGGGCCGCGACGAAGCACGCGGTGAGGCCGAACACGGGCCAGGCCCAGGCGAACACGAGCGGGCCCACGCCGGCGCCCACGCGGGACATCGTGGAGGCCCAACCGAAGCCCGAGGCACGAAGCTCGGTGGGGTAGAGCTCCGAGGCGTAGGCGTACAGCACGGGAATGGCGACCTGGATGATGGCGCCGAACACCAAGAGCCAGATCACCGCGACCTTGGGGTCATCCAGGGTGGCGGCGACGAGCACGAGGGTGAGGGCGGCGAGGGGAGCGGAGATGCTCAGCAGCAGCTTGCGCCCGGCCACCTCCACGAGCAGGGCCGCCACGACCACGCCGATCAGCCCCGCCAGCGCCATGCCGGCGCCGGAGATGAGTGCCGCCGTCTGGGCGAGGCCGGCCTCCTTCAGGATGGTGGGCATCCAGGTCAGCGCGAGGTAATAGACGAGCAGGACGGTGAGGAAGAGCGCCCACGTGATCGCGGTGACGGCCGGCGCCTCGCGCCAGAGCCGCGCGAGCTGCGCGAGCCAGGCGGGCACCCGGCTGGACGTGGCGGCGGGAGGCGCCGCCACGACGTCGTACTCCACCGGCGTGGCGCCCGTGCGGCGCACCAGCTCATCCACCACGGCGCGGGCCTCCGCCTCGCGGCCGCGGGCGGCGAGGAAGAGCGGGGACTCCGGCACGTGCCGGCGCACCCAGAAGATGAGCAGGGCCGGAAGGATCATGATGGCCAGGCTCCAGCGCCACGAGCCAGTCGCGGCCAGCAGCCACGCCGAGACGAAGAAGGAGAGCGCGGCGCCCACGGGCCACCAGCCGTCCATCGCGGTGAGGATCTTGCCGCGTGCAGTGCGGGGCGTGAACTCCCCGACGAGGGCGTAGTCAACGGGGATGCAGCCGCCGAGGCCCACGCCGGCCAGGAAGCGGAAGAGCGCGAAGAGCGCGAAGTTCGGGGCGAGCGCGCCGAGGGCCGTGAAGACGGCGAAGACCAGGAGGGTCCAGGTGAAGGCGCGCTTGCGGCCCATGCGGTCGGCGACCGTGCCCCACACCACCGCCCCCACGGCCATGCCGATGAGGTTGGCGGTGCTCAGGAGCGCGGCGGTGGGGCGGTCGAGGCCCCACTCGTTCATGACGGCGGGGATGAGCGCGCCGTTGAGGGTCACGTCCCAGGCGTCGAACATGAAGCCCAAGCCGCCGATGATGAAGATGCGGCCCTGGATGCCCCACTTGAAGGGCAGTCCCTGGACCACAGCGTCCGAGGTCGGGCGAGCGAGTGTTGGCACGATGCCTCCGTGCTCAGTGCTGTAACAGCGTTTGGTTATCCTGGTCACACGCGCAACCCAGAACGGGGCGCGCGCTGACCATTGTGCACTCGCGCAAGGGGAGAGAGGCACACCATGTCGCAACCGCCCACATCTCACGCCACGAACCAGGCTTTTGGCGAGCAGCAGCCGCCGCCGAAGTGGCGCATCATCGGCCCCGGCTTGGTGGTCGCCGCCACGGGCGTGGGCGCCGCCGACATGGTGGCCACCCTCGTGGCCGGCTCCAACTTCGGCTACGGCCTGCTCTGGGCCGTCATCGTCGGCATCATCCTCAAGATCGTGCTCGTGGAGGGGGCCGGGCGCTTCTCCCTCGCAACGGGGCGCACGATCTTCGAGGGCTGGGCCAGCCTGGGGCGGTGGGCCACGTGGTACTTCGGGATCTACATCATCGTCTGGGGCTTCTCGTACGGGGCCGCGGCGATGGCCTCCACCGCGATGCCGTTGCACGCGCTCTTCCCCGGCGTTGACCTCAAGGTCTTCGCGGTCCTGACCGGCCTGGTGGGCCTGGCCCTCGTCTGGTTCAACCGCTACGCCGTGTTCGAGAAGATCACGGCCGTCCTCGTCGGCATCATGTTTGTGGTGATCGTGGGCCTGGCGATCATCGCGGTGCCCAACGTGCCGGAGATGCTCAAGGGCCTCATCCCGATGATCCCGCGCGGCCCGGACGGCAGCCTGGAGATCGCCAAGACCCTCGCGCTGGCCGGCGGCGTGGGCGGCACCATCACGCTCGCGGCCTACGGCTATTGGCTGCGCGAGAAGGGCTGGAGCACCCCGCGCTTCATGCGGGTCATGCGCATCGACAACACCATGGCGTACGTCATGACCGGCATCTTCGTCATCTCCATGTTGATCGTGGGAGCCGAGGTGGTGGCCACGGCTGGCGTGAAGCTGGGGAACGGAGACAAGGGTCTGCTCGACCTCGTCCCGGTGCTGCAGGCGAAGTATGGCGAGTGGGTGGGCCCGGCGTTCCTGTGGGGCTTCTTCGCCGCCGCCTTCTCCTCCGTGCTCGGCGTCTGGAACGGCGTGGCGCTCATGTTTGCCGACTTCTGGGCCAACGCACGCGGCAAGGGCTCGGACGCACCCGAGGCCAAGCTGGACGGGCCCTACGCCCGGTTCTACATGCTCTGGCTGACCTTCCCGCCCATGATCCTCATCCTGACGGGGCAGGATCCGGTGGGCCTCGTTCTCATCTACGCCGTGCTCGGGGCGTTGTTCATGCCGTTCCTGGCGCTCACGCTGCTTCCGCTGATGAACCTGCCGCGCTTCGGCGTGCCCAAGGAGTGGCGCAACGGCTGGTTCGGCAATCTCGCCCTGGCCATCACGGCCGTGCTCTTCGTCTGGCTCGGCGCCCAGCAGCTCGTGGACTCGGTGTCCAAGTTCCTCGCGCAACTGGCATAAGCGGGCGGTTCCCACAAGCCTTTTGTCCCGGGCTGGAGCGAAGTAGTGTCTGGCCATGGGACTCGATTGGGCAGCCCTGGAGCAGGGCTTACACCGCGTGGCATTGCAGAAGACCGTGGCCATCATGGCCGAACACCCCGGTCATTCTTTCTACGGCCTGGCCCTGCACGGCGTGCCGACCGAGGAGGACGGCGAGCTGATCCTCCCCGTCCTGGCCCTCAACTCGCAGCAGGCCCTGGCCAGGGACCTCTCGGACGACGTCGACGATGACGACGACGAAGACGAGGACGACTGGACCGAGGAGGAGGGCGGCGACTACCGCCCGCCGCCGCTGGACGGCTCCGACCCCGAGGACGACGACGGGGACGACGAGGATGAGGACAGCGACGAGGACGACGACGACCCGGAGGACGCCGACGAGGACGACGGCGACGGCTTCTACTCACGACGCTGGGACCCCACCGAGTGGCACTGGAGCGCCGTCCCGCTCGTGGACGACGCCGCGGCGGGGGTCTGGGAGCGGGCCTTCGCCGCCGAGGTGCAGGCCGAGGGCTGGGAAGCCACGGCGCAGCGCTACTACGAGCTCATGATCAGGGTGATCAAGGATCTGCGGCAGGAACTCGTGGCAACCAAGGGGGTGGAGCTCGTGTGTTTCGTGGCCGACGACGACCACGCCGAGCGCCTGCTCAAGGCGAGCCTGAGCCCGCATCAGCTGGCCCAGCACTTCCCGGAACTCGTCTGAGGCGGGGCGACGTCACGGGCGCGGCTCCCGTGCGTCCTCCGCCGTAGACTGGTGCGCGTTCCCCGATCTCCCGCCCTACAGGAGCAAGATCCAGTGAGCCAGACCGCGCTCGACCGCGTGCCGCTGAAGCGTGCACTCATTTCCGTCTACGACAAGACCGGCCTGGAAGAGCTTGCTCTCGGCCTGCACGAGGCGGGGGTGTCCATCGTTTCGACCGGCTCCACCGCGTCGAAGATCGCCGCCGCCGGCGTTCCGGTCACCGAGGTCGCCGACCTGACCGGCTTCCCCGAGTGCCTCGAGGGCCGCGTGAAGACGCTGCACCCGCGCGTGCACGCCGGCATCCTCGCCGATCGCCGCAAGGCCGATCACGTGGACCAGCTGGCCCAGCTGGAGATCCAGCCCTTCGATCTGGTGGTCGTGAACCTGTACCCCTTCGTGGAGACCGTGCGCTCCGGCGCCGGCCAGGACGCCGTCGTGGAGCAGATCGACATCGGCGGCCCCTCGATGGTGCGCGCCGCCGCCAAGAACCACCCCTCCGTGGCGATCGTGGTTGACCCGGCCAAGTACGGCGAGGTCGTCGAGGCCGCCAAGGCCGGCGGCTTCAACCTGAAGACGCGCCAGCGCCTGGCCTCCCTGGCCTTTGCGCACACCGCGGCCTACGACACGGCCGTGGCCACGTGGACCGCCGCGCAGTTCGGCGACGACGAGGCCGAGGACGTTCCGGCCTTCCCGCCGTACGCCGGCCTGGCCCTGGAGCGCAGCGAGATCCTGCGCTACGGCGAGAACCCGCACCAGGCCGCCGCCCTCTACGTCGAGGTGGGTGCCGCCCCGGGCATCGCCCAGGCCGAGCAGCTGCACGGCAAGGCGATGAGCTACAACAACTACCAGGACGCCGACGCCGCCGTGCGGGCCGCCTACGACTTCGCCGAGCCGGCCGTGGCCGTCATCAAGCACGCGAACCCGTGCGGCGTGGCCGTGGCCACCCCCGGTGCCGCCGACCCGATCGCCGATGCCCACCTGAAGGCGCACAACACCGATCCGGTGTCCGCCTTCGGTGGCGTGATCGCCGCCAACCGCACCGTCACGCGCGGCATGGCCGAGACCGTGAAGGGCATCTTCACCGAGGTCGTCGTGGCCCCGGGCTTCGAGCCCGAGGCCGTGGAGATCCTCTCCGCCAAGAAGAACATCCGCCTGATCCAGCTGCCCGAGGGCTTCGCCCGCGACACGGTGGACATCAAGCAGGTCTCCGGCGGCGCGCTGCTGCAGCAGTCCGACGCGATCGACGCCAAGGGTGACGATCCGGCGAACTGGACCCTGGCCGCCGGCGAGGCCGCCGATGAGCAGACCCTCGCCGACCTCGTCTTCGCCTGGCGTGCGGTGCGCGCCGCGAAGTCCAACGCGATCCTGCTGGCCAAGGACGGCGCCGCCGTCGGCATCGGCATGGGCCAGGTCAACCGCGTCGACTCCTGCCGCCTCGCGGTGGAGCGCGCCAACACCCTGGGCGTGAAGGTCGAGTCCGACGTCGACGCCGCCGGCGGTGCCGAGGCCGCGGCCGACGCCGTCTCCGAGCAGCGCGCCGTGGGCTCCGTTGCAGCCTCGGATGCTTTCTTCCCGTTTGCCGATGGCCCGACCGTCCTCATCGAGGCCGGCGTGAAGGCGATCGTGCAGCCGGGCGGCTCCGTCCGCGACGAGGAGACCATCGCCGCGGCCAACGCCGCGGGCGTCACGATGTACTTCACGGGCGAGCGTCACTTCTTCCACTGACGCGACCCGCGCCAGCGCACAGCGGCCCCCTCCGGCTCTTGCCGGGCGGGGGCCGCTGTCGTCTGCGTGGTCTGGGACCGCGAGCGGCGCCGAGGGATCATCCGGACGAGCGACGCGACGCGGCGCGCTGCGGCGGGAGGATGGGCTCAGGCGGAAGGGCCGCCTGGAGCAAGGGCTTCCGGAGGAGGCGTCATGTGGTGGGTCTACGCGATCGGGTTTGTGGTGGTGCTGGGAGGCCTGGCGCTCGCTCTGACGTTGCGCGCTCGGCGCACGCGCAACGGGCCCAGTGACTTCGTCGGGGAACCCGATGCAGGGGTTCAGGGCGATGCGGCGGCGGCCCGCGCCTACGCCGCGCACCAGCTTCCCTACGCGGACCGCCGGGGGATGCAGCGCAACTAGCCCCTAGGCGTAGGCGACGGCGGAGCGCAGCGCCGAACCCTCGGCGAGGCGCGTGAGGAGCGCGGCGCCGTCGAGCCCCGAGCCCGCGGGCTCGGTGAGCACGGCGCCCGGCACGACGGCGGCGAGCCGGGTCTGGAACGCGGCGTGGACGGTGGGGTCGGTGAGGACACGGCCCAGGCGGGCCACGGGGACGCTGGCGGCGAGCCCCACGCGGGCGGCGGCTGCCGCCACGGAATCGGCGAGCTCGGTGCCCGCCCACTCGGCGATCTCGCGGGCCACCGGATCGGTGGCGGCGTGCGCCGTCACGCGGCGCGAGTAGGAGGCAACACGGCGCACGCGGTCGGGGTCGGCCTGGATCTCGACGTAGGCGGCCTCGAGGTCCGGGAACTCCTCGCGGAAGACCTCGAGCAGCGCCGTGGCGGGGCCGCGGCCATCGTGCGCGCGCATCACGGCGCGCCAGCCGCGGGCACCCACGGAGAAGCCCGAGCCGTCGTCGCCCATGAGGTAGCCCCAACCGTCCACGCGGGCCGTGGCCGTGGGGCCGACGCCGAAGATGATCGCGCCCGTGCCGGCCGCGACGACCACGCCGGCGCGCTCGCCCAGGGCCCCCAGGTACGAGGAGACGGAGTCGTGCGCCACGGCGATGGTGGCGGGGGCGTGCCCGAGGCCCTCGAAGTGTGCGCGCAGATCGCGGGCGAGCCCCGGGACGTCGGCGACGCCCGAGGTGCCGATCGCGACGTCGACCGCTTCGGTGGCCGCCCCGGCCGCCTCGAGGACGCGGGCGGCGTAGCCGCCCAGCTGCGGCGCGAGCGGCTCGGCCGTCCGCACGCCCGGGAACTCCGTGACCTCGCTCGAGCCCTGCGCCCCGTCCAATCGCAAGCGCACGCCGGTCTGGCCGGCGTCGATGGCGAGGACGGTGGGGGACGAGGGGGACATGGGTCACCTTTCGCGCGCGCGGCTCGGTGCCGCAACAAACATGGAAGCCCTCATCTTCTCACCCCGCGGGCGGGCGCGGGAGATCATCGGCTCGCGCGACCCCAGCCTGCACCAGGGCGTCACAGCGCTGCCGGAGCGACCCACGGGCCCCGGCGCCCACTACTGATCTTTCTTGCCCGACGGCGCCGTCTCCCCTCAGGCGTGGGAGAACAGCTCCACGATGAGCCCCACGGCGAGGGCAAACATGATGAGCGCGATGAGCCCGTCGAGGACGCGCCAGGTCCAGGCCTTGGCGAAGAGCGGGCGCAGCTTCCTGGCTCCGATCCCCAAGGCGAAGAACCACAGCCAGCTGGCCACGCACGCGCCCAGGGCGAAGAACCAGCGGTTCTCGCCGTAGTTGCCGGCCAGCGAGCCGAGGAAGAGCACGGTGTCCAGGTAGACGTGCGGGTTCAGCCACGTGAAGGCCAGGACGGTCGCGAGCGCGGCGCCGAGTCCAGGCGCGGCGGCCGATTGCGCCTCGAGCCCGCCGCCGGGCCCGAGCGCCCGGCGCAACGAGAGCGCGCCGTAGACGAGCAGGAACAGCAGGGCAGCGACGCGCAGGAGGGTGAGCACCCACGGCGCGGCCGAGCTGAGGAAGCCGATCCCGGCCACGCCGGCGACGATGAGCACGGTGTCGGAGAGGGCGCAGACGAGGCTCACGACGAGCACCACCGAGCGCTTGGCGCTGAGCCCCGTGCGCAGGACGTAGGCGTTCTGCGCGCCGATGGCGACGATGAGGGCGAGTCCGGAGAGCATCCCGGTGAACACGATGGAGAGGGGCACGGCTCCACGCTAAGCGGGGCGTCGATGGTGGATGAGGAATCCGAAAGAGTCCTCATGCAACATTAGCTTTGCTTATCTAGGCGACTAGCCTGGGCGTATGAGCGACCCGCTTCCCCTGCACCAGCTCGCGACCTTCGCCGCCGTCATCGACGAGGGCGGCTTCGAGGCCGCGGCCCGCTCGCTCAACGTCAGCCCGCCGGCGATCTCCCAGCGGCTCAAGGCACTCGAACGCACCGTGGGCCGCTCGCTCGTGGAGCGCACGGTGCCGCCGCTGCCCACCGCGGCGGGGGAGCGCCTGCTCCCGCGCGCCCGCCGGCTCGTCGGCATGGCCGCGGAGGCAGCCCTGTCCGTGGGCCTGGGCGCAGGAACCGGCGCGCGCCCCACCCTGCACCTCGCGGTCAACGCCGACTCCCTCGACACCTGGTTCCTCGAGGCGCTCGCCACGGCACCAGGCGCCCACCGCACCCAGGTGCTGCTCGAGCGCGCCGATCAGGACGACACCCACCGGCTGCTGCTCAGCGGCCAGGTTCAGGCCGCGGTCACCACCGCCTCCACGCCGGTCCCCGGCTGCACGAGCGAACTGCTCGGCGTGATGCGTTACCTCCCGGTCGCCGCCCCGCGCCTCCTCGACGCGGGGGAGGAACTGGCCCGCCTGCCCATGGTGGACTTCGACGACGCCGATGATCTCCAGCGCTCCTCGCTGACCGCCTGGCTGGGCCACGCGGCGACGCCCCCGCGCCACAAGGTGCCTAGCTCCACGGCGTTCGCGCGCGCCGTCGAGGCCGGGCTCGGCTGGGGGATGCTCCCCGAGGAACAGGCGCAGCCCGCCCTGCGGCGCGGCACCCTGGTGCCGCTGCCGCAGGGGCTGCCACACGACGTCGTGCTCTCCTGGCAGTCCTGGGACCCGCCCACCCCGGCGCTCGCCGAGCTCAGCGCCCACCTGCTGGGCTTCGCGGCCCGGCGTTTGCGGCGCCCGGACGCGGGTGACGCGGCCTAGTGGTTCCTAGTCCCGCAGGCGCTTGACCATCTGCAATTCCCACTCGCCCTCGGCGAGCGGGTAGGGGATGCGCACGCCGTCGGCCACGAAGCCGCGGCGCTCGTAGAAGGCGATGGCGCGCGGGTTCTCCTCGTGCACGTGCAGCGTGAGCGCGTCGCCGCGGGTCCGCGCCCAGGCCTCGATCCCGTCCAGCAGCGCGTCGGCCACGCCGGCCCCGCGCCCCCGCGCGGAGGGATCCACGAACACGCCAACGAGGAGCGGGCCCACCGCCTCGTCCGGGACAAAACCGCCCATGCCGCCGAGCCAGCGCCCGTGCTCGTCCTCCGCGATGAGCGAGGTTCCGTGGTCGTTCACCCCACGGGCCGCCCGCATGCGCCACTCCGCCTCGTCGTGGTGGTAGGCCTCTTCGAGCGTCTCGAGGTAGGCCTTGGGGGTGTCGGCGAGGGCGCGCATGCGCAGCTCACGGACCAGCTCCCAGTCGTCCTCGGTGGTGGGTCGAACGTTCATTAAGGTCATGGGCCGCAAGCCTAGCCGCGTCCGCGGTAGCAGGGTGTGGCGCACGTGACGACACCGGAGCGGGAGAGGGGCGGCGCAGACAGTAGACTCGGGACGATGGGCCTTCATAGGGCCCTAAGTCGATCCGATGAGGGAGACACCCTTTCCATGGCAAAGATCATTTACACGCACACCGACGAAGCGCCGATGCTCGCGACGCACTCGTTCCTGCCGATGGTTGAGGCTTTCGCCTCCCAGGCCGGCGTGGACATCGAGACGCGCGACATCTCGCTCGCGGGGCGCATCATCGCGACGTTCCCGGACCACCTCTCCGAGGAACAGCGCACCGCAGACGCCCTGGCCGAGCTGGGGGAGCTCGCCAAGACGCCCGAGGCAAACATCGTCAAGCTCCCCAACATCTCGGCCTCCGTGCCGCAGCTGAAGGCCGCCATCGCGGAGCTGCAGGCCCAGGGCTTCGACGTCCCCGACTACCCGGATGACCCGTCCGGCGACGTTGAGACGGACGTGCGCGCCCGCTACGACAAGATCAAGGGTTCCGCCGTGAACCCGGTGCTGCGCGAGGGCAACTCCGACCGCCGCGCCCCGCTGAGCGTGAAGAACTACGCCCGCAAGCACCCCCACTCCATGGGTGCCTGGAGCCAGGACTCCAAGACCAACGTCGCCACGATGGGCGCCGATGACTTCCGCTCCAACGAGAAGTCCGTGACCATGCCGGCCGCCGACACGCTCTCCATCCGCTTCGTGGCCGAGGACGGCTCCACCAAGGTCCTGAAGGACAAGCTGGCCGTGCTCGAGGGCGAGGTCATCGACGGCACCGTCATGCACGTCGCCGAGCTGGACGAGTTCCTGCGCGCGCAGGTCGCCCGCGCCAAGGCCGAGGGCGTCCTGTTCTCCGCCCACCTCAAGGCCACCATGATGAAGGTCTCCGACCCGATCATCTTCGGCCACGTCGTGAAGGCGTACTTCTCCGAGCTGTTCGACACCTACGGCCAGCAGCTCGCCGCCGCCGGCCTCTCGCCGAACAACGGCCTGGCCGCCATCGAGGCCGGCCTGGACGAGCTGCCCGAGGACGTCCGCGAGGGCGTCAAGGCGCTCATCAAGAAGGGCTACGAGGACGGCCCGGCCCTGGCCATGGTGAACTCCGATAAGGGCATCACCAACCTGCACGTCCCCTCCGACGTCATCGTGGACGCCTCCATGCCGGCCATGATCCGCACCTCGGGCCAGATGTGGAACGCCGCCGGCGAGCAGCAGGACACCCTCGCGGTGATCCCCGACTCCTCCTACGCGGGCGTCTACCAGGCCGTCATCGACGACTGCCGCGCCAACGGCGCCTACGACCCGGCCACCATGGGCGACGTGCCGAACGTCGGCCTCATGGCGCAGAAGGCCGAGGAGTACGGCTCCCACGACAAGACCTTCGAACTGCCCACGGCCGGCCACGTGCAGATCGTTGACTCCAAGGGCTCCGTGCTCATGGAGCACCAGGTCTTCGCCGGCGACATCTGGCGCGCCTGCCAGACCAAGGACATTCCGGTGCGCAACTGGGTCTCCCTGGCCGTGGAGCGTGCCCGCGAGTCCAACACCCCCGCCATCTTCTGGCTTGACGAGTCCCGCGGCCACGACGCCGAGCTCATCAAGAAGGTCAACACCTACCTGGCCGAGGAAGACACCGAGGGCTTGGACATCCGCATCCTCTCGCCGATCGAGGCCACCAAGGTCTCCATCGAGCGCATCCGCCGCGGCGAGGACACCATCTCGGTGACCGGCAACGTCCTGCGTGACTACAACACGGACCTCTTCCCGATCCTCGAGCTGGGCACCTCCGCCAAGATGCTCTCCGTGGTCCCGCTGCTCGCGGGCGGCGGCCTCTTCGAGACCGGCGCCGGCGGCTCCGCCCCGAAGCACGTGCAGCAGCTCGTGGAGGAGAACCACCTGCGCTGGGATTCGCTCGGCGAGTTCCTGGCCCTGGCCGTCTCCTTCGAGAAGGCGGCCAAGCAGGGCAACAACCCGCAGGCCAAGATCCTCGGCGTGACCCTGGACGCCGCCACGGGTCGCTTCCTCGACGAGGACAAGTCGCCCTCCCGCAAGGTCGGCGAGCTGGATAACCGCGGCAGCCACTACTACCTCACCCGTTACTGGGCCGAGGAGCTGGCCAAGCAGACCGAGGACGCCGCGCTGGCCGCGACGTTTGCCCCGATCGCCGAGGCCCTCGTGGCCGGCGAGGAGACCATCGTCTCCGAGCTCAACGGCGCCCAGGGTGTGGCCGTGGAGTTGGGCGGCTACTACCGCCCGGACGCCGCCAAGGCCGCCGCCGCGATGCGCCCCTCGGCCACGCTGAACGCCATCATCGACGGCATCAAGTGATCCGGCGCGGCCAAGCGGCCGCCTGAGATCCACCCGCCCGACGGCGGGGTGAGACTCCCACGGGAGCCTCGCCCCGCCGTCGGGCCTTTTCATGCCCGACGGCGCGTGGCCGGGCCGGGTGCCCGGCCCCGGTAGGGTGAGGCGCGTGAGCGAGCAACAGATGGAGTCGACCCCCTTCCAGGTGCACCTGCGCGGCGTCGTGGAGCTGCTCAGCCGCAGCATCTACTCGGGTCCCGCCGTGTACCTGCGCGAGCTGATCCAGAATGCCGCCGACGCGATCGCTGCGCGCCGCGACGAGGGGTACACCGGCGGACTCATCACCATCACGCCCGTGGGCCCGCGCAGCCGCGAGCTCATCGTGAGCGACAACGGCATCGGCCTGGATCGCGGCGAGGTCGCCGAGCTGCTGGCTACGGTGGGCCGCTCCTCCAAACGCGATCTGCTGGACATGCCCCGTAGCGACCGCCTGGGCCAGTTCGGCATCGGCCTGCTGTCCTGCTTCATGATCGCCGACGAGATCCGCGTGCTGACCCGTTCGGCGCGCGGCGGCGACCCCGTCGAGTGGCTCGGCCGGGCGGACGGCACCTTCTCCGTGCGGCCCTTGAGCGGGCCGGAGGCCGACGCCGTGCCCGTGGGCACCCAGGTGGTGCTGGCGCCGCGCGCCGACGACGCGCCGCTCGCGAGCGAGGAGAGCGTCCTCTCGCTCGCCCGCGACTACGCCGAATACCTCCCCGTGCAGATTGACGTGATCCGGGCCGACGGGCGCGCCACGCGCATCAACGAGACCCCGGTGTTTGTCGATCCGCAGCGCCGCACCGCCGAGGAGCTCCTTGACTACGGTCGCGAGCTGCTCGGGACGGAGCCCTTCGAGGCCATCCCGCTCGCGGTCCCCGTCACGGGCACCACGGGCGTGGCCTACGTGCTGCCCTACGCCCCGCCGCCCGGGGCCCGCCAGGCGAGCCGCGTCTACCTCGGCGGCATGCTGCTCAGCCCTGCGCTGGACGAGCTGCTGCCCGAGTGGGGCTTCTTTGTGCGCTGCGTTGTCAACACGACCGGCCTGCACCCCACCGCCTCGCGCGAGGCACTGATCGACGACTCGGCGCTCGAGGAGACCCGTGACGGGCTCGGTGCGGCGCTGCGCCACTGGGTGCTGCAGCTCGCCGCCACCCGGCCGGCGACCCTCAACCGCTTCCTGGCCGTTCACCACCTGGGGCTGCGCTCCGTTGCAGTGCACGACGACGAGCTGGCGGCCCTGATCCTGCCGCACCTGCGCTTCGAGACGAGCGCAGGCACAGCCACCCTCCGCGAGCTCGCCGCCGCGCATCCGCACCTGCGCTACGCCGCCACGGTCGACGAGTTCCGCCAGCTCGCGCCGCTGGCCAGGCCCGACGCCCCGATCGTCAACGCCGGGCACGTGTACGACGAACCGCTCCTGCGCCGAGCGCAGGAGTTCCTCGAGATGGTCGTGGAACGGGCCGACGCGAGCGAGCTCATGGACGCGCTGGCCGAGCCGCCCCTGGCCGAACGCGAGGCGGTGACGCGCCTCGAACGCCGCGCGGACGCGGCCCTGGCCGATCTGCAGTGCGCCGCCACGGTGCGCGGCTTTGCCCCGCCCGAGGTGCCGGCGCTCTACGTCACCGACCAGGACGTCCTGGGCGCCCAGCGTCGCCGCGACGTCGCCGAGGGGGCGGGCGGGCTGTGGGGCGGGCTGCTCTCGCGCCTCGACAGCCCCGCCGCCGATGCGCCACGCGGCAAGCTGTGCCTGAACTGGAACAACCGGCTGGTGCGCACCCTGGCGGGGCAGGAGCAGGAGGGCGCTGGCTTCACCCCCGCCGTGCGCGTGCTCTATGTGCAGGCGCTGCTGGCCGGGCAGCACGCCCTGACCCGCGCCGACCGCGGGGCGCTGACCGAGGCCATGGGGCGGATCGTGCACCTCGCCGTGGGCCTCGAGCCGGGGGAGACCTCCGCCTGAGCCCTGCGTGGGTCCGGCCGCGGCCCGGTGCGGCGGGATGGGCACGCCGGACGGGTGCGCCGCTCGGCCCGAAGCGAACGCCGAGCCGGGGCGCAGACGCGGGACCTGGCCGCATGGGAGGATCGGAGCCACGGCGGTGGCGCTGGCCACGCCGCGGGGACGAGAACCACGAGGAGCATCATGGCGCACGGCGAGACCCAGATCCAGGAGCTGTTGGGGCGGGCCGACCTCCTGCCATACGGTCCCGAGTCGAGGGCCGTGCTCGACGAGGCGCTCGCGTTGGCGCTGGAGGCCGGGAACCAGGAGCTCGAGTACGCCGTGCGGCTGCGCCTCGTGGCGGACGCCGAGATGGCGGGTCACACCGACGCCGTGCTCTCCAACTTTGCGTGGTGCGCCGCCCGCAACGACGAGGACCCGCAGCGGTTCCCCACCCAAATCGAGGGCAATGACCTGCTCTGGTTCTACAAGTGGATTCCCGCCACGCTCGCCGCCAACCCCCGCTTCGCGCGCGCCGACGTGATCCAGGCGCTCGACGCGATGGAGGCCCGCTACCGCCGCGAGGGCGTGGGCGTGCACGGCGTGTTGCAGGCCCGCTTCAGCGAGGCCTAC
The DNA here is from genome assembly GCF_003575975.1 of Galactobacter valiniphilus. Lineage (GTDB taxonomy): Bacteria > Actinomycetota > Actinomycetes > Actinomycetales > Micrococcaceae > Galactobacter > Galactobacter valiniphilus. The sequence goes on from NZ_QQXK01000012.1 coordinate 89,291, forward strand.
CGCTCGGGTCACCCCGAGGAGGCCGAGCGCTGGCGGCAGGCACTGCTCACCACGCCGGAGGATGACTACAGCCACTGCGAAGCCTGCTCCCGCTCGGAGCAGGTCGACTACCTGCTGGGGCGCGGGCAGAACGAGGAGGCGCTTGCCTTCTTCGACGAGATCATGAGCCAGAACCTCTCCTGCGGAGAGGAGCCGGAGACGGTCATGTCCACTGTGCTGGTGCCGCTGCTGCGCGCCGAGCGGCTCGAGGATGCCGAGCGCGCACACCGCCTGGCCTACCGCCTGGTGCGCAACAACCCGGCGCTCATGCCAAGCATCGCCAAGCACATCGAGTTCTGCGCCATCACGGGCAACTACGCGCGCGCCCTGCGCCTGCTCGAGCGCCACCTGCCGTGGCTTGCCCACGACGAGCTGGACGCCGAGGCTCACTTCTCCACGCTGCTGTCAGTGGCGACGGCCCTCGAACTGGTGGACGCGGCGGGCCACGGTGGGCTCACCGTGCACGGCAGCGACGACCGCCGCCTGATTCCCGTGCTGGGGGAGCACGAGGGGCCGTACACCGTGCGCGAGTTCGCCGCTGCGGCCCGCGCCGCGGCCGAGGCGCTCGGCCGGGCCTTCGACGAGCGCGACGGAAGCGAGGCCCACCACGACCGCCTCGAGGAGGGAAGCCTGCGGGCCGCCTCCACCGTGGCCCTGCCGCTCGGGGAGACCGAGGCCCCGCTCGAGCTCGGGGGAGCCACGGAGCCGGAGGCCACCGACGTGGCCGGCTGGATCGATGCCGCCGTCTGGGCCGGGGTGGCCGAAGACGAGGAGGCGGTGGACGCCGCGATCGCCCACGGCCTGCTCGCCTCGCCCACCCCGCGCGAACGCCTGAGCCTCTGGGGGCTGCGCGCCGCCATGCGCGAGGACGCCGCCCGCTCCGAGGCCGTGGCCCAGCGCGCCCAGGCCTACCGGGAGCTCGGGCTGCAGGAGGAGGCGCAGTTCGAGAGCGAGTACGGAACGCTCGTGGCCGGCGTGCTGGACGAGGCGGACGTCGCCACCCTGCAGTCCCTCCTGCCGCGCCTCGAGTCCTTCGAACTGCGCGCCCGCGTCAACCTGGAGCTCGCGCTGTTCTTCCTCTCCAACGGCGACCCGGGGCAGGCCATGGGCCACTTCCTCGAGGGTGCCGAGGAGGCCGACAAGTCGGGGGAGCAGGAGCTCCTGCGACGCTGCGTCATCGGCGCCGCCTGGGCCGTGCCGCTGGACGAGGAGAACGGCGAGCTGCAGACCCGCCTGCTCGACATGGCCGAGGAGGCCGGGCCGCGGGCCAACCAGATCTACGACGTGCTCTACCTGCGCAGCGTCGAGGCCGTGGCGATCCTCGGGGACCCGGAGCGGGCGCTTCGGCTCTCCCGCGAGGCCACCGATCTGGTGCTGCGCCACCGCGCCGGGGCCCCGCTCGTGCAGATCTCTCGCTTCCGCACCGATCTGTTCACCGAGCTCGGCCGCCACGGGGAGGCGGCGGCGACGCTCGAACTGCTCGGCGACGCGCTGGTGCAGCTCGGCCGCGCCCCGGAGGCGAGCTTCATGATTGGCCGCGGTCGCTCGCTGCTGCGCGCTGGCCAGGTGCAGGCGGCGCTCGAGGTGCTCGGCGACGCCACGATGGTGGCCCGCGACGCCGAACGCCCGAACCCCGCCGAGCAGGCGGCGGCCGACCACTGGTACGGCGAGGCGGCCGAGGCGGCCGAGTACTTCGGCACGGCCCTCGAGGTCTGGGCCAGGGCACTCGAGACGGGCGAACGCGCCCTGGCCGAGGCCCCTGGCGAGGAGGTGTCGCGGGCGGCGGCCCTCGAGGGGACGCAGGCCGGGCGCTCGCTCGTCATGCTGGCCGGGCGCGCCGAGCATGGGGACGATGTGGCGGCCTACGGCCCGCGCGCCGTCGCCCTCGCCCGACGCTTGCGGGACACCGAGCACGGCCTGCTGCCCCTGACCTTGCAGGCCGTGGGCCGCGCCATGGTGCAGGTGGGGGACGAGGCCGGCCTGGAGCTGCTCCAGGAGGCCGAGGACCTCGGCCGGGCCGACGGCGCCGCCTGGTTCTCGGCCGACGCCCTCGACGCACGCGGGCGGGCCCTCCTGGGGCTCGGGCGGGTCGACGAGGCGCTCCCGGCCCTGCTACGCGCCGCCGACGAATATGGCGAGGCAGGCGACCCGCAGAACGCGGCGCTGGCGGAGTACGCGGTGGCGCGCGTCCTGGGTGATCTCGAACGCCCGGACGAGGCACTCTCGGTCTTCGAGAGCGCCCTGGGCCGCGTCGAGGACACCCCGGGCGACCTGCGCAACGGCGTGGCCGGCGCCTACGGCGATCTGCTGGAGGAGCAGGGACGCACGGCGGACGCCGAGCGGGTCCGCGGCCTCATTTCCTAGCCGGAGACCCCCCAACACAAAAGTTTGCGTGTGCGGGCGGCCTACAGCGGCCAGAGGTGCACGGGCGTGCCCACGTTCATGTGGTGCGCGTACTCCTTGACCATGGCGGCCAGCGCCTCGGGCCGCTCCAGTCCCGTGTCCTCGAGCGCGTGGAGGCGCTTGACCTGCCACGCGGCGCCCGTCTGCTCGGAGACCACGCGGTCGTGGAGCACGCCGAGGAAGCGCGTGATCTCGTCCTCCGCCACGCCGAGGTCGCGCAGGCCGGAGGCGGCCAGCGGGAGCAGGTGGCGCTCGATGAGCTCGACGACCGGCAGCTCGCCGAGGCCCGGCCAGTACACCGTGGCCTCGAGCCCGTGCTTGGCGCACTCGAGGAAGTTCTCCGTGGCGGTGCTGAAGGCCATGCGGGACCACAAAGGCCGGTCGGCCGTGCGCAGCGCGCGGACCAGGCCGAAGAACAGGGCGGCGTTGGCCACGGTGTCCACCACGGTGGGTCCGGCGGGCAGCAAGCGGTTCTCGAGGCGCAGGTGCGGCACGGCGCCGGAGGGGTCGTAGATGGGCCGGTTCCAGCGGTAGACCGTGCCGTTGTGCAGGCGCAGCTCGTCAAGAGACGGGTGCCCGTCGGGGCTCAGGCGTGCGGGGTCCTCGGAGAGCTCGGGGAGCAACGCAGGGAAGTAGCGCACGTTCTCCTCGAAGAGGTCCATGATCGAGGTGATCCAGCGCTCGCCGAACCACACCCGCGGGCGCACGCCCTGGGTCTTGAGCTCGGGGGCGCGCGTGTCGATCGCCTGCTTGAAGACCTCGATCCGCGACTCCTGCCACAGCACCTTCTCCATGAAGATGGGGGAGTTGGCGGCGAGGGCCACCTGCGGCGCGGCGATGATCTGGGCCGCGTTCCACGTGGCGGCGAAGTGCTCCGGCGAGACCTGCACGTGCAGCTGCACCGAGGTGCAGGCGGCCTCCGGCGCGATGTTCTCGGCGTGGAAGCGCAGGCGTTCGGGGCCTGCGATGTCGATGAGCACGTCCTCGCCGCGGGCCTCGAGCACCTGCGAGTTCAGCGCGGCGTAGCGCTGCCCGGGGGAGATCCAGTCCTCCGTGGTGCCGAAGCTGCGCCCCAGGGTCGGAAGGATGCCCACGGCCACGATCTCCGTGCCGGCGTCCCCTGCCCGCTCCTGCGCGTGGTTGAGCTCGGCGCACAGCGAGTCCTCGAGCTGCTTGAGGCCCAGGCCCTCGATCTGGAGGGCCGGGTGGTTGAACTCGATGTTGAACGCGCCGATCTCCGTCTGGAAGGCAGGATCGGCGATGTGCTCGAGCACCTTGAGGTTGCGCAGCGCCGGCTTGGCGTCCGTGTCGACGAGGTTCAGCTCGAGCTCCAGCCCGATCGTCGTGCCTTCGTCGAACTCGCCCCGGCGCAGCAACGCGCCCAGCATCTCGAGGTGTTCCACCAGGCGCTCGCGATACAGACGTCGCTCTTCGCGGGTGAAGGATCGGTTCTTGAGTTCAGCCCCCATGGCGTGAGAGTACAAGCCGTTGCCCTCCCGCGGGAGAAGGCGCGGAAAAAAGACGCGGCCGCGTTCGTGCGTGACGTCCGTCACGGCCCGGCCGTGCGTCGTCGTGCCTTCGAGGGAACGACGGCGGGCCCTGGTTCCCTTCCGTGAGGAAGGGAACCAGGGCCCGCGCGAGGTACCGCTGCCGGTCAGCGACCGGACGCGATCAGGGGTTGACGATCTTGTTCAGAGCCTCGTCGTTCTTGTAGGCGTCCTTGATGTTCTCCTTGGTCACGAGGACCGGCTCCAGGTACTGGGTGGGAACGTCGATGGTGCCGTTGTTGGTCTTGGCCGTGGTGGTGGGCTCCTTGCCCGCCTGCAGGTCCTTGACCATCTGGACGGTCGCCTTCACCAGGTTGGTGGTGTCCTTGTTGATGGTGGAGTACTGCTCACCGGCAAGGATGGACTTGAGCGACTCGACCTCGGAGTCCTGGCCGGTCACGACCGGGACCTCCTGGCCGGCATCCTTGGCCGAGCGCATCGCGGCGCGGGCCAGGGTGTCGTTCGGGGAGAGCACGCCGTCAAGCTTGGCCGAGCCGTACTTGGAGGACAGGATCGAGTCCATGCGGGTCTGGACGTTCTTGGGGTCCCAGCCCTGCGTGGCGACCTGGTCCTGCGTGGTCTGGCCGGAGAGCACCTTCAGCGTGCCGTCGTCGATCTTCGGCTGCAGCACCTTCATGGCGCCCTCGAAGAACGGCTTGGAGTTGGCATCGTCGTTGGAACCGGCGATGAGCTCGATGTTGTACGGGCCGGAACCCTTGCGGGCCTTCAGGCCGTCCAGGAGGGCCTGACCCTGCAGCTCGCCGACCTTGAAGTTGTCGTAGGCGACGTAGTAGTCGACGTCCTTGGTGGACTGCAGGTTGCGGTCGTACGCGATGACCTTGATGCCCGCGGCCTTGGCGGCGGCGAGCTGCGTGTTCAGCTGCTTGCCGTCGACAGCGCCGATGACGAGCACCTTGACGCCGGAGGAGATCATGGCGTCGATCTGCTGCTGCTGGGCCGGGGCGCCACCGTCGCCGGCGAACTGGACGGTCGGCTGGAAGCCGGCGGCCTTGAGGTCGGAGTTGAAGAGGTTCTCGGCGAGGACCCAGTTCTCCGAGGTCTTGGCCGGGAGGGAGACGCCGATCTTGGCGTCCGCCGGGAAGCCGGCGGCGGCCGAGGACGAGGACGCTCCGGTGTCGGAACGGCCACAGCCCGTGAGGGCGAGGGCAGCAGCGGCCGTGATGGCCGCGGCGGAGGTGAGCAGCTTGCGCCTGCGCATGTGGTTCTCCTTGTGTGTGCGATTCGGCCGGAGGGCCAAACCTTGCGGGGTGTGGGTGATGCTGGTCAGTTGGTCTTGTCGGCCTCGGCCGCGGGGTTCTTCAGGCCGGGCGTCTCGGCGTCGGCCGCGCCGCCCACGGGGGCGGGGGCCGGGACGGCGGGATCGGAGGTCTTGTTGCCGGCGATCGCCTTCTGCATGGCCCCGATCAGCGAGGGCTTGCCCTGGCGCTTGCTCCACACGTCGAAGGCGACGGCGAGCAGGAGGACGAGGCCCTTGACGACGTAGGTCGTGGAGGTCGGCGCGGACATGAGCTGCAGGCCGTTGTTCAGCACGGCCATGACGAGCGCTCCGATGATGGAGCCCATCACGGTGCCGACGCCGCCGGAGACCGCAGCGCCGCCGATGAAGACGGCCGCGATGGCGTCGAGCTCCCAGCTCGTTCCGTCCAGCGGGCCGGAGCCCTGGGAGCGGGCCACGAACATCATGCCGGCCACGGCGGCGAGCATCGACATGTTCATCATGACGAAGAAGTCGACCTTCTTGTCGTCGATGCCGGAGAGGCGGGCCGCCTGGCGGTTGCCACCCACGGCGTAGATGGCGCGACCGGCCACGGTCTTGGAGGTGACGAACTGGTAGATGATCACGAGGACCACCACGATGATGCCGGCGACCGGGAAGGAGGTGCCAGGGCGGCCCGTCGCGAAGAGGTACATCACGGCGAGGATGACCACGGACATGATGATCACGCGGGTCATATCGGCCCACATCGGCGCGTTGGCGCTGCCGCTACGGGAATTGCGGGAGCGGCGGCGGAAGGTCGAGAAGATCAGGAAGGCGACGGCGATCAGGCCGAGCGCGATCGTGGGCAGGTTGAACGGCGCGTTGGCCATGCCATCGGGCAGGTAGCCGTTGCCGATGAAGGTGAATTCCTGCGGCACGGAGATGGTGTTCTGCTTGCCGAAGACCTGGTTCAGGCCGCGGAAGATCATCATGCCGGCGAGGGTCGTGATGAACGCGGGGATGCCGACGTAGGCCACCCAGAAGCCCTGCCACGCGCCGGCGAGGGCGCCCACCGCGAGGCCGAGGACGATGCCGACCCACCACGGGATGCCCCAGTCACGCATGGCCAGGGCCACGACGATGCCGACGAACGCGGCAACCGAACCGACGGAGAGGTCGATGTGGCCCATGATGATGACCATGACCATGCCGATGGCCAGCACCAGCACGTACGCGTAGCCGTTGACCAGGTTCTGGAAGTTCGACGGCGAGAGCACGCTGCCGTCGGTCCAGAACTGCCCGCCGCCCTTCAGCGACGTGGAGATCTGGAAGAAGATGATCAGCGCAACGAGCGCGAACACCATCCCGAATTGGCGGATGTTCCCGCCAAACAGCTGTTTCAGGGAATTCACGGCGTTCTTTCTCCTCGTGGGTGTTGTGGTGGTGCGGTGAAGGTCAGGCGGCGGTCGCCGGGCGGGGGCTCGCGGAGGTCATCATGCGCATCAGGTTTTCCTGTGTCGCATCCTCGCGCGTGACCTCGCCCGTGATGGCGCCTTCGAAGATGGTGTAGACGCGGTCGGAGAGACCGAGCAGCTCGGGGAGCTCGGAGGAGACGACGATGACGGCCTTGCCCTGATCGGCCAGGGCCTGGATGACGCCGTAGATCTCGTACTTGGCGCCCACGTCGATGCCGCGCGTCGGCTCGTCAAGGATGAGGACGTCCGGGTCGGTGAAGAGCCACTTGGACAGGACAACCTTCTGCTGGTTGCCGCCGGAGAGCTTGGCGACGCCCTCGTCGACCGAGGGGGTCTTGGTGCGCAGGCGGGCGCGGAAGTCCTCGGCCACCATGTTTTCGAGGTGGTTGTCGACGACGCCGCGCTTGGAGATCTTGCCGAGGGCGGCCGACACGTTGGTGCGCTTGATGGAGTCGAGCAGGTTCAGGCCAAGCACCTTGCGGTCCTCGGTGACGTAGCCCAGGCCGGCCTTGATGGCCTTGCGCACCGTGGAGAGGTCGACCCGCTTGCCTCGGACGAGGGCCTCGCCGGAGAGCTTGCGGCCATAGGTCTCGCCAAACAGCGAGCGCATGAGCTCGGTGCGGCCGGCACCCATGAGGCCGGCGAAGCCGACGATCTCGCCCGCACGCACGGTGAAGGAGGCGTGCTTCGTGGAGAGGCGATCGGCGATGCGCGGATCCTGCACCGTCCAGTCGCGGACCTCGAAGAGCACCTCGCCGATCTTCGGCTCGTGATCGGGGAAGCGGGACTCGAGCGAGCGCCCCACCATCGCCTTGATGATGGTGTCCTCGTTGAAGCCCTCCTCGCGGTTCATGGTCGTGATGGTCTTGCCGTCACGAATGACCGTCAGCGAGTCGGAGATCTGCTCGATCTCGTTGAGCTTGTGGCTGATCATGATGCAGGTGATCCCGCGGCTGCGCAGGCCGTCCATGAGCCGCAGGAGCTCCTGGGAGTCGTTCTCGTTGAGGGCCGCGGTGGGCTCGTCGAGGATGAGCAGCTTGACGTTCTTGGCCAGGGCCTTGGCGATCTCGACGAGCTGCTGCTTGCCGACGCCCAGGTCCTTGATCTTGGTGGTGGGATCCTCCGCGAGGCCCACGCGCTCCATGAGCTCGCGCGCCTCGCGGCGGGTGGTGTCCCAGTCAACGACGCCGGCCTTGGCGCGCTCGTTGCCGAGGAAGATGTTCTCGGCGATGGAGAGCTCGGGGATGAGCGCGAGCTCCTGGTGCACGATCACGATGCCGGCGTCCTCGGACTGGCGCGTGCCGTTGAACTGGACCTCCGCGCCGTCGAAGACGATCTGACCCTCGTAGCTGCCGTGCGGGTACACGCCGGAGAGCACCTTCATGAGCGTGGACTTGCCCGCGCCGTTCTCGCCGCAGATGGCGTGGATCTCGCCGCGGCGCACTGACAGGTTGACGTCATCGAGCGCCACCACGCCGGGAAAGCGCTTGGTGATGTGGCGCATCTCGAGGAGCGCGTCCTGGGTCGGCATGAGGTGACCTCTCGTGTGTGGCGGGCGTCACGCCCGGTGTGTGTAAAAAGTGAAGCGCTTGACGCCCTTGGCGTCAAGTCTTGAAATCAAACTGTTGAGGAAGCGTCCGACGGCGCGGCGAGCGGACCGTAGAGATCGGCGGGGTCGGCGCGGTTCAGCACGGAGACGACGCCGCCGAGCGCCTCGGCCCGGTCGCGCAGGGCCGAGACGCGCACCGTGGTGGCGACGGCGATGTCCGGGACGGTGTGCCGCTTGAGGCTGCGCCTGATGGGCTCCAAGAGGAGTTCGCCGAGGTCGGACAGCGGGCCGCCGAGAAGGATCGTCTCGGGGTTAAGGAGGCTCGCGAGCTGCCCGAGCACCTGGCCGATGGAGAGGCCCGCGTCCTCGACCACGCGGCGCGTGACGGTGTCCCCGGCCAGTGCCGCGGAGACGAGCTCATCGGTGGTGGTGGGAGGGTTGGGCGCCGCCGCGAGGGCCCGAAGCATGGACGAGGTCGAGGCCACGGTTTCGAGGCAGCCGCGGTTGCCGCAGCGGCACACGAGGCCCTGGTCGACCACGATGGTGTGGCCGATCTCGCCGGCCAGGCCGCGGTGCCCGGCGTACAGCTGGCCGTCGATGACGACGCCCGTGCCGATGCCCGTGCCAATCTTCACGAAGACGAAGTTCTGCCCGGGTGGGGTCTCGCTCCAGGAGAGGTGGGCGAGCGCTCCGAGGTTAGCGTCGTTGTTCACGAGCACCGGCACGTCGAGGACGTCGGAGAGACGCGAGGCGACCTCCATGCCGATCCATTCGGGAAGAATCGCCCCCGATCCAACGCGACCGGTCACGGGATCGAAGGGACCGGGGATGCCCACGCCCGCGCCGAGCACCTGTTCGCGGCTGCGGTGGGCGGCCTCGAGGGCCTCCTCCATGGCCCGCTTGGCCGCGGTCATGCCGGTGACGGCGTCGTGGCCGAGGGGAAGGATGCGCTGCACATCCGCGAGGATGCGGCGCGAGGGGGTGGCCACGATGGCCCGCACGTGCCGGCGGCCGATGTCCAGGCCAACGGCCACCCGCCCCGTGTCCACGAGGTGAATGTTCAGGGCGCGGCGCCCGGAGGAGGTGGTGCGCTCGAGGCGGACGCGGCCGGCGTCGTCCAGGTCGCGAACGATGCTCGCGACGGTGCCGGCCGAGAGGCCCGTGTGACGGGTCAGCTGGGCCTGCGTCGAGGGGCCGGCGGTGGCCAGCTCCTCGAGGACCCTGCGCACATTGTCTCGGCGCAGCGATGACTGCGAACCGGGCCCCGCGTGGTTCATGGAGCCGCCATTGGCTTCAGAAGGCATGGGCATACCATGCGTCATTCGCGGTTTGATGTCAAGAAGTGAAGACGGCGGTCAAGAAGCGAGCCCCGCCACGGTCGTGACGGGGCTCGCGGGGCGCGGGGTGGTTCAGCCCTGGGTCGCCTCGCGGTGCCTGGCCGCCAGCTCGACGTAGTGCGCGGCGTTGCCGGCCAGCTTGGCGACCTCCTCGTCGGAGAGCTCGCGGCGCACCTTGGCCGGGGCGCCGGCCACGAGCGAGCGCGGCGGGATCTGCGTGCCCTCCAGGACCAGCGCGCCGGCGGCGACGAGGCTCTGCTCGCCGATCACGGCGCCGTTCATGATGGTGGCCGACATGCCGACGAGGCTGCCGTCGCCGATCGTGCAGCCGTGCACCACGGCCGAGTGCCCGATCGAGACGTCCTCTCCGACGGTGCACGGGAAGCCGGCGTCGGCGTGCAGCACCACATTGTCTTGAAGGTTGCTCCGTGCCCCCACGCGGATGGGGGCGCTGTCCCCGCGCACCGAGACGCCGTAGAAGGCGCTCGAATCCTCGGCGAGCTGGGCATCGCCGGAGAGCACGGCCGTGGGGGCCAGGAAGGCTGAAGGGTGGGCGGACGGGACGGCGTCCCCGAGCGAGATGAGATGTGCCATGCAGGCCACTCTAGTGAGGGCGGTCACAGCGCGCTCACTCACTAGACTGGGTGGGCCATGGAATGCTCCTACTTCGACGCCGGCCGTTGCCGCTCCTGCACGCTCATGGGTCAGCCCCATCCAGTGCAGCTGGGCCGCAAGGACGCCCACACGCGCGAGCTCTTGGGCCCCGTGCCCGGGCTCGAGTGGCTCGCGCCCTTCGCCGGCGCCGAACGCGGCTTCCGCAACCGCGCCAAGATGGTGGTCGGCGGCAGCTGGCGCAGGCCCACCTTGGGCATCCTCGATGCCGAGGGCCACGGCGTGGATCTGCGCGGCTGCGGCGTGATCGACCCCGCCATCACAGCGGCCCTGCCGGCGGTGGCCTCGTTCATCACCGCCGCCCGCTTGGTGCCGTACAGCGTCCCCATGCGCAGCGGCGAGCTCAAGCACGTTCTCGTCACGTGCAATCCCGACGGCCAGTTGCTGCTGCGCTTCGTGGTGCGCAGCGAGGCCGCCGTGGAGGCGGTGCGCAAGCACCTGCCCGCGTTGCTGCGCCGCCTGCCGCAGGCGCTGATCGTCACGGCCAACCTCCTGCCGGAGCACAAGGCTGCCCTCGAGGGGGAGACCGAGGTGCACCTGCACGGCCCCGAGACCCTGCCCATGCCCGTGGGACCGTTGCGTCTGCGGCTGCGCCCGCAGGGCTTCTTCCAGACCAACACCGAGGTCGCCGACGCCCTCTACCGCCAGGGCGCCGCCTGGGTCGACGAGCTGGCGCCGGCCTCCGTGTGGGACCTGTACAGCGGCGTGGGCGGCTTCGCCCTCTCCAGCGCCGGGCCCGGCCGCACCGTGGTGGGCGTGGAGATCTCCCCGCAGGCCGTCGAGGGTGCCAAGGCCGCCGCGCTGGACAGCGGCGTGAGCGGCGTCGACTTCCTCGCGGCGGACGCCACGGCCTTCGCCGAGGGGTCGTCCCCGCGGGAGCAACCCGAGCTCGTGATCGTGAACCCGCCGCGCCGCGGCCTGGGGGAGCGGCTGTGCTCGTGGCTCGAGTCCAGCTCGGTGGGCGCCATCCTCTACTCGAGCTGCAACGCAGAGACGCTGGCCGAGGACCTGCGCCGCATGCCGGGCTGGCGCCCCGTGCGGGCCCGGGTCATGGACATGTTCCCGCAGACGGAGCACTACGAGGTCATCACGCTGCTCGAGCGCGCAGCGTAGCCGGACCTCGCGGCGCCCCGAGGGGGGAACTCGCACCCCGCGGTCGACGGCCCGCGTCGAGCTGGAGCTAGCCCGTCACGCGCCGCACGCTCCACGCGCCGAAACTGGCCACGGCCTCGGAGTGCTTCACGGCCGCTCCGGCCCCGTGAGGCCGAGATGCTCGATGTTCTGCGTGACGATCGGACCCACGACGACCCACGTCACGCCGCGCCAGCCCTGCGGGTGGTGCGTCGCGAACGCCGAGTCCAGGTCCAGCTTTTCCGTCGCAATGACGCGCCACGGGTCGTTGCCGCGCGTGAACGCCACGTCCTGCCACATGGAATACGGGACCAACACGGTGTCTTCGGTCGGGACCTGGGTCTGCACATACTCCAGGGCCCGGCGCCAATCCGCGTTGGCGTCCTCGCTCAGGCGCTGCGTGAGCGCCGGCGCCCAGTGCTGCGAGGTCACCGAGAGCGCCGTGAGGCAGGCGAGCGCCCCGAGAGCGCGGCGGACGCGTGCCTGCTTGGCCCCGTCCAAGGCGAGGCGGCGCCGCGCGAGGCCCCACGCGGCGTCGGCCCCCGCCGCCGCCCCGAGCGCCAGGAAGGGGAGCGAAGCAATGATGTACATCGCCGGGAGGTAGCCGGAGCCGAGCACCAGCGGGGCGGCGGCGAACACGAGGTACACGAGGATCCAGCGGCGGCTGCGCCGCGCGAGGGCGATCAACGCTCCGAGCAGTTCGAGGCCCAGGAGCCACGGATCCTGTGCCCACCAGGAGCCCAGCAGTTCCTGCCGCGCAGAACCCGCTTCGAAGAGGCCGACCGAGCCGGAACGGGTGAGGAATTGGTAGGCCAGCGCGTCCTGCAAGGAGACCTTGTCGGAGCTGTGGAGGAGCTCTCCGCGCAGCAACGCCATGAGCGGGTAGAAGCTCAGGGCGAGGGCCCCGGCGGCCAGGAAGCCCACCACGGAGAAGGTGCAGGTGGACCAGCGTTTGCGGTGCATGAGCGCCACGAGCAGGGCGGGGCCTGCGAGGGCGGTGGTCTCCTTGGTCAGGACGGCCAGGGCGAAGCAGACCCCCGCGAGGATGTGCGGCCGGAGCGCGCTGCGCGGCGGGAAGAGCAGCACGAAGGTGCCGAGCAGCCAAGGCAGGGCGATGACGTCGAGGTAGGCCTGGCGCAGCAGGGCGCCGGAGAGCGGCGAGAGCACGAGGAGCAGGCAGCCAAGGATCGCCGCGCCGCGGCGCAGCCGCAGGAGCCGCGAGAGCCGGTAGAGCAGGACGACGCTGAGGGCCGTGGCCAGCACGGCCACACCGCGTGCCGCCCCAATGAAGGTGCCGTCTGGGAGACCGACGGCGTGCAGGAGCCAGGCAGGCAACGCCATGCTGAGCCAGCCAACGGGCGGGTGGTCGTACCAGTAGGTGTACGGGGCGAGCCGTCCGTCGAAGGCGGCGAAGGCCTGGGCCGTGTAGGTTCCCTCGTCCTCGGCCAGGCCGGGGGAACCGGTCAGGTTGGCCAAGCCGAGCACGGCGCTGGCCAACGCCAGGCCCAGGCCGATGCACGTGTCGAGCTGCTGACGGCCGAGGTGGGGAAGGAAACGGAGCGGCACGGGAGGGACGGGGGCGACAAGGGCCACGGCGCGGCCTTAGCCGCGCTCGCCCGTGCCCACCGTGGAGGGCAGGGCCGCGGCGAGGGCGTGGGCGGAGACGGGCGAGGCGGCCTCGGCGACGGGGCCCTGCCCGACGGCGCCGGTGAGGCGGAGGTGGGACCCAGCGTGGCTGGTCTTCTCCCACGCGAAATCGGTGCGCCAATACTTCAGGCACGCGCGCAGCGCGGCCCAGAGCAGGAGCGATTGGTACAGGGGCGTGAGCAGCACGAGCAGGACGTAGTCGCGGACCCGCAGGGGGAAGGCGTGATCGCGGGAGAACTCGCTCAGCATGCACACATCGAAGACCACCGAGGCGACGGTGGGCGCGAGCGGGACGAAGGCGAGCATCGTGGCCCACAGCGGCAGCCCGCCCCAGAGCGCCAGGGCCAGGTTGACGGGGAGGAAGCCGCCCGCCAGGGCCATCGAGTGGTGCTGGGTGAGGGTCCAGCAGTTGAGTCCCGCATAGTGGTGTAGCGCGCGGTGGTCCGGCTCGTCGTTGCTGACGTAGACGCGGTCACCGTGTGAT
>NZ_QQXK01000013.1 GCF_003575975.1 Galactobacter valiniphilus
TCGACTTCGGTGACCAGCAGCGGGTCCGCTACCGCGGCCGCAACGTCGTCGAGCGGTGCTTCAACAAGCTCAAGCAATGGCGCGGGATCGCGATGCGCTCAGACAAGACCGCCCGCAACTACCACGCCGGCCTCTGCCTCGCCGCGACACTCCACTGGCTCACCAGCACCTTTAGCAACACGCCCTACAACGTCTTCAAGATGAAGTACGCGGGCAAGGCCGGCGCCTGGGACAAGAGCACCATCAAATACAACGCGTTCATCACCGTCACCGGCATCCCGCTCGAGGCCCAGGAGTACATGCTCGGCTCACGTTCCGGCCTCGACTGGATCCTGGAGCGCTACCAGGTCAAGACCGACAAAGCATCTGGCATCGTCAACGACCCCAACGACTGGTCTCGCGAACACGAACAACCCCGATACATCCTGGACCTCATCAGCCGCATCGTGACGCTCAGCCTGGAAACCAACCGCAGCGTCAACGATCTACCCGACCTGGCCATCTGAGCCCGAAGCTGTAGACGTGCGCCTGCGGGGACAACAGCCCACCCTCCGTTCCCGGCCACCTCTATTGACGCCCCTCCGGGCGCTTCGTAACGTAACGCCATGAGAAAACTACGCAAGCACCTCATGTCCCTCGCAACGGTCTCTGCTCTGGTCGGAGCCAGCGCCCTTGCGGCCGCAGGCCCAGCCCAGGCCTCGAGCCACATGTACTGGTTCGGCACAAAAGCATCCTGTAACGCCGCCTTAGACAAGGCTCGACCCGGCTTCGGGTCCTTCGTCCGCCTCACTCAAGGATGTGTCCGCAGCGGCAACGGCTACGCGTACACCGTCGCGTTGCGAGATCGCTGATCGACGCAACCGCCCACCTTTACAACGCAAGGGCGACAGTTCGAGATGAACTGTCGCCCTTGTCGTGGCCCGGATACGGTCGGTTCTCGGGCACCACCTTGACCGTCCCGTTTCCCGGTGCTCACACTCGCGTCGTGGGGCGAAGACTCACGGATCAGCCACGGGTCGGATGAGCGCCTAGCACGTGACCTGCAAGAGTAAGACCATAACTCACGCACGTCACCTGAAGCGCCCGGATCTCATGTTCACAACCGCTCTCGCAGGGGCTCTGTCAGATGCGGCAACGCCTCACAGCAAAGGAGTTAAATTGATTCAGGCGATCGCATCATCGTCGCGCGGTCGCGGCTTGGTACCGCCGTGCGGTGAAAAGAGACCAAAGTCGGTCAGCAACTCTCCCATCTGCGTGTTGTCGAGCTTGTCGTAAAGTCGACCCTTGAGGAAGTTCGGTCCGGGGATGTCGACCGTCTCGCCGTCGCGCAGCCGTGCGGTCGCCTTGAGGAGGTATCGGATGTCGTACGTGGAGTTGAACACTTCGGGCACGCCGCGTTCGACCCCAAGTAATTGATAGGTGGCTTCCATCGCTGTGCGGACGGAGTACTCAGTAGTGAAGATCGTGTCGCGGGTGGTCTCCGCGAACTGTCCGAGGAACGCGAAGTTCACGCTGCCCTCGGGCACTACCTGAGGGCGGTCTCCCGCCCTGCGCGGCATGAAGAACGACGTCACATACGGCATCATCACGGGCACCGTCTTCGCAGCCGAGGAGGCGAGTTCGGGGATGTCCTCCACCGGGACACCGAGATGGTACAGCCACTCCTGGGCGATCTCCTCGCCTGTGCACTCCTGCATAGGCTTCTTGACGTAGTCGCCGGGCTTCTCGACAAACAGTCCATACACCCACACGACGATCTCATTGGGTTTCTGTGACTTGAAGTGAGGCTGACGGTTCACGGTCCAACTCATCAACCAGGCGGAGTCCTTGGCAGTGACAATCCCGCCTGTGACCACCTTCCCGCTGAACGGATCGCGTTTGCAGATCTTCTCGATGTACTTCGGGATACGCTCGTCGATCGTCGTGACGGTCGCTGATTCCCACTTGGTCTTATCGATGTCACTGCAGAACACCTCAGGACGGCCGAATTCGGGAGACTTCGCAGCGATCTTCTTCCACAGGTCCCACGCCGGAGCGGGCCCGGTCTTCAGTTCTGGGGCCGTGTGCTGATCGCCGTTGCCCGAGTTCTCGGTGAGCGAACCGATCGTCGCCAAGCAGAGATCGTCCGGACCGAGATCGACGCCACCCGGCTTTCCGTCAGCGATCCAGTCGATGCGGGTCGCCTGGATCCGGCCGTCCTCGATATCGAACTGAACGTCGGTCACCGTGTGTCGGAACCGGAACTGCACGCCATGGTCGTCGAGGAACTTGCGCATCGGCATCACGAGCGACTCATACTGGTTGTATTTAGTGAACTTGAGTGCCGAGAGGTCGGGCAAACCACCGATGTGATGCATGAAACGATGCAGATACAACTTCATCTCGAGTGCGGAATGCCACTCCTCGAACGCGAACATAGTCCGCCAGTAGAGCCAGAAGTTGCTCCCCAGGAAGTCCTTGCCGAAGACATCATCGATGCGCTTGCCCTCCATCTCCTCACGAGTGGCGAGGATGACACCGACGATCTCCTTCTGCGCCTTCTCGGTGAGAGTGAAGAGCTTGTTCGTGTGCGCATCCTTCCCTTGTTTCTCTGTGACACGACAGAGCGACGAGTTCGGATCGTCCTTGTTCAGCCAGTAGAACTCGTCAAGGACGCTGGCTCCTTCGATCTCAAGCGACGGGATCGAACGGAACATGTCCCACAGACACTCCATGTGGTCTTCGAGCTCCCGACCGCCGCGGATGACGAAGCCCTTCTCGGGGTACTTGATCCCGTCGAGAGCTCCACCCGGCAAACCGAGCTCTTCGAGGATAGTGATCTTCTCCCCGCAAACCTGACCATCTCGGATCATGAAGATCGCGGCGGCCATCGCTGCAAGACCACCGCCGACCAGCCACACCGTCTTGTCGTCGGCGCCCTCCGGCTTGCGAGGTCGCGCGAATGCTTCGTAGTTGCCGTTGCTGCGGTACATCTTTTCCACCTTTCAAGGCCACCATCTAAATACGGACATTCAAGTCGATCCGGACCTGGACCGGAAGACCTCCATACAGTCGACCAGCCTTTGCGATTCATGATCTCCCTGAATGTGGTGGTGTTCTCGGTCAGTCAAGCGTTCTTTGACGGCTCATATTGAATCGCCCTGGGTTTCGTTCCGTTCTTCAAGCAAGGATGGAATCGATGAATCAGAAGTACTCGCCCGAGACGCGGGAGAAGGCGTTGCGGATGCTGGACGAGGCGAAGCCCTCGCATCCGAACCTGATGGCCGCGGTGCGTCATGTCGCCGGGCTTCTCGGTATGAGCGCGGAGACGTTGCGGGTGTGGCATCGTCGACGCGAGGTTGACGCGGGCCAGCGGCCCGGAGTCTCGACCGATGTTGCCGAGGAGAACCAGCGGCTGCGGCGTGAGAACGCTGAGCTGCGGAAGGCGAACGAGGTCCTCAAAGCCGCGAGCGTGTTTTTCGCGAAGGAACTCGACCGGCCCTGACCGACATGATCCGCTTCATCGACGAGCATCGGGATCAGTTCGGAGTCGAGTTCCTCTGCCGTGTCCTCCGGGATGCGGTTCCAGGGTTTGTCACCTCCCGTGGGTATCGCGCTGCGAAGACGCGCGTGCCCTCTGCCCGGCAGTTGCGTGACGAGCTGCTCGTGCCGGAGATTCGCCGTCTCCATGAGGAGAACTACGGCGTGTACGGGGTGCGGAAGATGCATGCGCTGCTGCGACGGCAGGGGTGGGATGTCGGACGCGACCAGACCGCCCGCCTCATGGTGCTCGCGGGCGTGCGCGGGGTGGTGCGGTCGAAGAAGGTGTTCACCACGAAGTCCGATCCGACGATCCCGCAGCCGCAGGACCTCGTCAAACGCGACTTCACCGCCCCCGCGCCGCGGCGGCTGTGGATCGCCGACATCACGTATGTCGCGACGTGGGCGGGATTCGCATATGTCGCGTTCGTGATCGACGTGTTCTCCCGCATGATCGTCGGCTGGAATGTCGCGTCGACGTTGAAAGCCGACGTGCTGCCGCTGCAAGCGCTGAACATGGCCGCGTTCAACGCCGCGGGTCCGCTCGATGAGCTCGTTCATCACGCCGACCATGGGTCTAACTACCTCTCCGTCGTCTACACGGATCGGATCGTCGAGATCGGCGCGAAACCGTCCACGGGAACCGTGGGCGACAGTTACGACAACGCCCTCGCCGAGGCGGTCAACGGGCTCTACAAGACCGAGCTCATCCGCTGCCGCGGCCCGTGGCGCACGGTCGAGCAGGTCGAGCTCGCGACACTCGAGTACGTGTGGTGGTGGAACAACTCCCGTCTCCACGGCGAGCTCGGCTACCGCACGCCCGCTGAGGTCGAGGCCGCGTACTACGCTGACCAAGAATCACCCCAGCCCGCCACCGCCGGACAGGGAACCCGATAGGAACGAAACCCAGGGCGATTCACACTGAACGAACCCACCAAGGCATCGGCACCACACCCATCAAGCGAGTGTCACCAACGTCCTGACCAGGTACACCTAGCCGCCGGCCAGAAGAACAAGCATGTCTTTGCTGCCGAGCCGGTGCGCCTGAAGTTCAACAAGGAACTGTCGAACATCCTCGCCGCGAAGTAACCCCTCCGCACGGACGCGGCAGCGACGCCCCACGACCTCCCGGTCGTGGGGCGTCGCTGTGTCCCTGGGGCAGACTGTCCCCATGTTCGTCCTCACCCTGACCCAACGCTACGCCGGGAGCCACGGCGATCGCGTCGATGAACTCCTCGCGGCCCTGGCCCCCCACCCGACCGCTCACCCCTTCCGCCGCTCGTGGGGGGACGAGGCCATCGGCGCGGTGTCCAACCCGGATGCCGCCGTCGCCGCGGCCCTCGTGGCCCTGCGCCAGGGCGGCAAGGAGGGTCGGCGCTTCAGTGTCGGCATCGGGGTGGGGCCGGTGACCGTGGCACCCGACGGCTCGCTCGTCGGTCAGGGGCCGGCGCGTTCCCGCCGCGCGGTGGAGCGCTGCTCGCGACAGGCGATCCCGCTGGGCGTCGAGGCGGGCCCCGCCGGTGTGGCCTTCGAGGGCATGCCCTCCGCCCCGGAGTCCGCGGCGGCGGCCGAGGCGGTCCTCCGCCTGCTCGGCGACCTCGTGGCCCGCCGCAGCGAGGCGGAGTGGGCCGTCATCGACCTGCTGATCCCCGGCGTGCGCGGCCAGCAGCGCGAGGTGGCCTCCGCTCTCGGCATCAGCGTGCAGGCCGTTTCCCAGGCCCTGGCGAGAGCCGGCTGGAGCCGCGAGTGGGAGGCCCGCCCCGCCGCCGCGCTGTTGCTGGGCCTCGCCGCCTTCGCCGTCGAGTAGCCCCCCGCACGCCAGCGGACCGCGAGCGGCTCGCCCCGACCTCAGCCCTGCGTGGCGTAGGCGTCCTGGGCCTTGCGGGGCACGAGCACCACCGGCACCGGCGAGTTCTTCACGATCTTGCCCGCCTGCGAGCCGAGCGAGACGCGCGCGAGCGGTCCGAAGCTGCTGGAACCCACCATGAGCAACTCGCCGGGCAGCCACGCGGCGGACTCGAGCACCTCGGCCCAGCTGTAGCCCACCACGGCGTTGAACGCCGGCGGTGGCGCGTCCGGGTCCAGGCCCCGCACGCGCGCCGCCATGTCCTTTGACCACTCGCCCATGATGTCGCATTGCATGCGGGTTGAGATCCCGGCCACGGATCCGGGCGGATGAGTCACCCCGAAGGAGAGCACCCTAAAGTCGGCGCCCGAATCCTCGGCCACGACACGCGCGCCGAGCAGCAGCTGCCCGGCCGTCGCCGAACCGTCGTAGGCCGCCGTGACCCGTGGGACGCGCTCTGTCCGCCCCACGGAGGCCTCGCGCGGCACGAGCACCACGGGCAGCGGCGCGCTGTAGAGCAGGCTCATGGCCACCGAACCGAGCTCGATGCGCCCCGGCTCGGCGCGGTCGGACGATCCCACCACGAGCCGCTCGGCCTGCACCTCCCTGCACACATCGAGCAACACCTGCCTCACGGACTCGCCCGAGCGCACCAGCACGCGGGCGCGGGTGCCGCGCGGCATCGAGGCGTCGGCCATGGCCAGCGCCTGGGTGAGGTCCTGCGCCCAACTGCCCGCCGCGGCGTCGTCCTCCCCGAACTGTTCAACGCTCACGGCCACGAGGTACAGCTCCAGGCCGTAGGAGCGCGCGAGCAGCGCGCCCACCTGCGCCGACGGCCCCGGATCGTGGCCGGGGGCCACCGCCACCACAACGCTCATGCCTCGCCTCGCTCTGTCTCGGATGCTGGGCCCGCCGTGGTTCGGCGCCCTCGCCCAAGAGCACAAGTACCAGAGGCGCCCGCCGCAGGTCTAGAGAACGACGGCGGCGCACCTTTCGGTGCGCCGCCGCCGGTGGTCGCGGGCCGGGCCGGGTGGGCTCCGCTCAGGCGAGGAGCGAGCGCAGGACGGGCACGAGGCCGTCGTCGTCCACCCCGAGGGTCACCTCGTCGGCGGCGAGCTTCACCTCGTCCGGCGCCTGGCCCATCGCCACGCCGCGGTGGGCCCAGCCGAGCATCTCGATGTCGTTGCGGCCGTCGCCGACCGCCACTGTGGTGGAGCGATCCACCGCGAGGTGGGCGCGCAGGGCCTCGAGGCCGGAGGCCTTCGTGACGCCGCGCGCGGCGATGTCGAGCCACGCGGTCCAGCCCACCGAGTAGGTGACGCCGTGCAGGCCGATGGACTCCACGGCCCGGCCGAAGGCCTCCGCGGTGTCGTCGGTGGAGAAGACCACGAGGCGCACGGCCTCGGCGATCATGAGCTCCTCGAAGGTCACGCCGCGGGCGGCGGCGCCGAAGCTCGCGTCCTGGAAGCGCTCGGTGGAGAGGAAGTCTCCGTTGACGGTCTCGACGGCGTACTTGGCCGCCGGCAGGACGTCGCGCAGGGCCATCAAGGCGGGGGCCGGGTCGAAGCGGCGGCGGTCGGTGACCTCGAAGCCGTCCGGCAGCGAGGCGTCGAGGCGGGCGGTCACGCCACCGTTGGCGCACACGATGTGGCCGCGGTCGATGCCGAGCGACTCGGCGATGGGCAGGGCCGCCCCGAGCGAGCGGCCAGTGGAGATCACCACGTTGTGGCCGGCGGCCACCACGTCGCGGGCCGCCTCGCGGACCGCGGGGGACATGGCCCCCATGTGATCCACGATCGTGCCGTCCACGTCGAGGCACACCATGTACTGCGTGTCGTTGATGGTCTTGTCCTTGTTCTCGAACCGGTCATCGTTGCCGGTCTGCATCATGATGGTCATGTCCCCAGTGCACCACAAGCGCCCCACACTCACCATGACCCGGGTCTCGCGGCGCGGTGAACACTCACCGAACTCCCCGTGAGCGCGCCGTGCGCGGCGCGCCGCGATCCGCGCCGCCTCCCTAGCCACGCCCTCCAGGCAACAACGGCGGGCCGGGACGTCCGTGCGGACGTCCCGGCCCGCCGTCGTGCGTTCAGGCGTGAGGCGCGATCAGGCGATCGGCTCGAAGCGCTCCTGGCCGCCCAGGTACGGGCGCAGGGCCTCCGGGATGGTCACGGAGCCGTCGGCGTTCTGGTGCGTCTCGAGGATCGCGACGATCCAGCGGGTCGTGGCCAGCGTGCCGTTGAGCGTGGCGACCGAACGGGTGCCTGAGGGCTTGCCCTCGGCGTCCAGCACGCGCTCGCGGATGTTCAGGCGGCGGGCCTGGAACGTGGTGCAGTTGGAGGTGGAGGTCAGCTCGCGGAAGGCGTCCTGCGTGGGGACCCAGGCCTCGCAATCGAACTTGCGAGCCGCTGACATGCCCAGGTCGCCGGCGGCCGTGTCGATGACGCGGTAGGCCAGGCCGAGCGACTGGAGCATCTGCTCTTCCCAGCCGAGCAGCTCCTGGTGCACGCGCTGGGCGTCCTCGGGCTTGGCGTAGACGAACATCTCCAGCTTGTTGAACTGGTGCACGCGGATGATGCCGCGTGTGTCCTTGCCGGCCGAGCCGGCCTCGCGGCGGTAGCAGGAGGAGTAGCCGGCGAACTTCTCCGGGCCCTTCTCCAGGTCGATGATCTCGTCTGCGTGGTAGCCGGCGAGTGCCACCTCGGAGGTGCCGACGAGGTAGAGGTCGTCGCGCTCCAGGCGGTAGATCTCGGCGTCGTGGGCCACGTCGAAGCCCGTGCCCTGCATGGTCTCGGGGCGCACCAGGGTGGGGGTGATGATCGGCGTGAAGCCGTTCTTCAGCGCGAGGTCCATGCCCATCTGGATGAGGGCCATCTCCAGGCGCGCGCCCACGCCCTTCAGGAAGTAGAAGCGGGAGCCGGAGACCTTGGCGCCGCGCTCCATGTCGATGGCGCCGAGGAGTTCGCCGAGCTCCAGGTGGTCCTTGGGCTCAAAGCCCTCGGCGGCAAAGTCGCGCGGGGTGCCCACGTGCTTGATCACCACGAAGTCGTCCTCGCCGCCAGCCGGGGCGTCGGCCTCGACCAGGTTGGGGAAGATGCGCAAGAGCTCGTCGCGGGAGGCCTTGGCCTCGCCGGCGGCGGCCTCGGTGGCCTTCACCTGGGCGGCGAGTTCCTTCACCTGCGCCAAGAGGGCATGCTTCTCCTCGCCCTTGGCTGCTGCCACCTGCTTGCCGAAGGCCTTCTGCTCGGCGCGCAGCTGCTCGAATGAGGTCAGCGCCGCGCGGTAGGCGCGGTCGGCCTCCAGCACGGAATCCACGAGAGACACCTCGGCTCCGCGGGCCTCCTGCGAGGCACGGTAGGCGTCTGGGTTCTCTGCAAGGTCCTTGAGGTCGATCACACCCCAAGCCTAACGGGTGTCACTACGATGAGTCCGATCAGCGAATCGCAGACCCATAGCAGTGACGGAACAGGGGAACCGTATGCCGACGACAAACGTGGTGGCCGTGGTCATCAATCCGGTCAAGGGGGAAGCCAAGGAGGCCAGGGAACTGCTGGTGAGCGCCTGCGCCACCGCCGGTCTTCCAGCGCCGCTCTTCTTCGCGACCGCTGAGGACGACGCCGGCCACGCCATGACGCGCGAGGCCCTGGCCGCCGGGGCCACGACCGTCGTCGCGTGCGGCGGCGACGGAACGGTGCGCGCCGTGGCGGAGGAGCTCATCGGCGCCGAGGGCGTCGCGCTCTCCATCCTGCCGCTCGGCACGGGCAACCTGCTGGCCCGCAACCTCGGGATCGACGTGGACGACCTCGAGGCGTGCGCCGCCGTGGCGGTCGGCGAGGAACTCGATCCGGTGGATGCCCTGCGCATCACCCTGCAGCGCCCCGACCGCAGCACGGAGAGCACCATCAGCGTGGTGGCCTCCGGGCTCGGCATCGACGCCGAGGTGATGAACCAGACCTCGGAGGGAGTCAAGAAGGTCATCGGCCCGGCCGCCTACGCCGCGACCGGCGCCGCCAAGATGCTCGGCCTGCGCCGCCACCCGGTGCGCATCAGCGTCGATGAGGGCTCGTGGGAGACCGAGAACGCCCGCACGGTGATGCTGGTCAACGCCGGATACATCCAGGGCGGGCTGCAGTACGTTCCGGGGTCGCGGCACGACGACGGGGTGCAGGACGCCATCGTCATGTCGCCGCGCAGCCTGGCCGGTTGGACGGTGGTCGCCGCCAAGATGCTCCTGAGGTTGAAGCAGGACGTCCCCGTCATCAGCTATCGCTCCGGCACCAGCATGAGCGTGCACACCTTCTACCCCGTCGAGGCGCAGGTGGACGGCGACCCCGTGGGCACGGTGACGGCCATGGAGAGCCAGATCCTGCCGCACGCGCTGCGGGTGCACGTGCCGCGCGAGGAGGACCGGCTCCCGCCCGGCGGGGCACTGGCCAAGATCCTCCCCTCGGCGGTGAGCCCGCAGAAGCTGTGGCCGCGCGTCCAGGAGCGGGCGGCGTCGCTCCTCCCCGGCCGCTGAGCGCTCAGCCCCCGCCCTCGGCCCCCAGCCCCCAGCCCCCAGCCCCCAGCGGCACCTTCGCCTTCTCATCCCGCATTTTTCGTTGAATCCCGCCCCTTTGCCCGGGATTCAACGAAATGTGCGGGAGCGGTGGGGTCGCCACACACGACAGATGCCCGACGGCGGGTGGTCACCACCCGCCGTCGGGCATCTCGCGTCTGGCGTGCGCCGGAGGCCTCAGGCCTCCGTGCGGCCCACGCGGCGCAGCCGCGCGATCCACTCGCCGGCGGCCGCGTAGGCCTGGGCGCTCGCGTGCGCCGGGACCGGCGAGACGAGCGGCGTGGCCGAGGGGTAGGACCCCAGGAAGCGGACGTCGGCGGACATGCGGTGCGCGCCGGCCAGGGCGTCGGCGACGCGCGGCTCGGAGAGGTGCCCCTCCAGGTCCACCGAGAAGAAGTACTGGCCCAGGCCGCCGCCAGTGGGGCGGGACTCGATGCGGGTCAGGTTGACGCCGCGCATAGCGAACTGGTCGAGCAGCTCGCGCAGGCCGCCCGGGTGATCGTCCGTCAGCGTGACGACGGCCGTGGTCTTGTCCGAACCCGTCGCGTCCGGGATGGCGCCGGGGCGGGTCACGAGGATGAATCGCGTAATGGCGCCCGCGTTGTCCTCGACGCCCTCGGCCAGGAGCGTGAGCCCGGCCTGGGTGTCCACGAGCGGGGAGCACAGGGCGGCGTCGTAGGGGCACTCGGGCTCGAGCAGGCCCATGGCGCCGGCCGCCGTGGAGGAGGCGGGGAGGAAGCGCACGCCGGGGATGTGCTTCTCGGCCCAGCCGCGGCACTGCGCCCACGCGTGGCCGTGCGTGGAGATGACCTTGATGTCCTCGAGGCGCTCGATGCCCGGGCGGACGGCCAGCTGGAACGTGACGGGGATGAGGACCTCGGCCACGATCTGCAGGGCGTCGCCGTGGGCCACGGCGTCCAGCGTCGCGGAGACGCCGCCCTCCACCGAATTCTCGATCGGCACCATCGCGGCGTCGACCTCGCCGGCGCGCACGGCGGCGAGCGCCGTGTCGACGCTGACGGCCGGGACGCGCTCGGCATCGGCCGCGCCGTCGACCGTCAGGAGGGCCTGCTCGCAGAAGGTTCCGCTGGGGCCCAGGTAGGAATAGCTCACTTGATCACCGGGGCCTGACCGTTCTCGGAGACGATCTCCTTGCCGGCGTCGATCCACGCGCCGGAGCCGCCGGCCACATTGATGGCCGTGAAGCCCTGGGCGTTCAGCCAGAGCGCGGCCTGCGCGCTGCGTCCGCCCGTGCGGCAGATGACGTAGACGTCCTCGTCGGGGTCCAGCTCGGAGTACTGCAGCGGCAACTCGCCGAGCGGGATGTGGCGGGCGCCCGGGACGTGGCCGGCCTCGAACTCGTAGTCCTCGCGGACGTCCAGGACAAAGGCGCCCTCAGGAACCTCGTTGACGCTGACCTGCTCGACGTTGCTCATGGCGCTGCCCTTCGTGAAAGTCCTGCCGCGGGCCTTCCTCGCGGCTCATCCAGCCTAATCCGTTGCGGCGCCGCGGGCGGTGCCCGTTGCGGACGGCGTTGGCCCCGCCCGCGCGGCAAGGTCCATGATGGAAACCATGAGCGCACCCCTGGCACCCACCCCCGGACCCGCCCGCAGCGTGGACGGCGGCCTGCCGCGCGCAGTCGAGCTGCGTGCGGCCCTCCTGGACGGCTCCCTCAGCGCGGCGGCGCTGCTGCGCCGCTGCTTCGAGCGCATCGACGCGCTCAACGGCGAGCTCGGCTCCTTCGTTTCGTTTGATCGCGAGGGTGCCAAGCGCGCCGCCGCGGAGGCCGACGCCGCCCTGGTCGCCTTCCGCGAGCACGGGGCCCCGGTGCCCCCGCTGACGGGCCTGCCCACGGCGTTCAAGGACCTCGTGGACGTGGCCGGCCTGCCCACCACGTTTGGCACGGCCGCCTACGAGGCGGCGCCGGCCGCCGCCGACGCACCGCTCGCGGCCCGCGTGCGCGCCGCCGGCGCCGTCCTGGTCGGCAAGACCGCCGTCCCGGAATTCGGGCTCTCCTCCCACTCGGAGAACCTGATCCACCCGCCGGCCCGCAACCCGCTTGACCCCGCGACGTCCCCCGGCGGCTCCTCGGGCGGGGCCGCGGCGGCCGTCGCGGCCGGAATGTTGCCCCTGGCCCCCGGCAACGACGGCGGCGGCTCGGTGCGCATCCCCGCCGCCGCGTGCGGGCTGGTTGGCCTGAAGCCCGGGCTCGGCACCCTCCCGGAGGACGTGGCCGGCCTCGACGGCACCCCAGTCTACGTGGACCGCTGGGGAGCGCAGCGCCTGGGCGTCTCCGGCCCCATCGCGCGCGACGCCGAGGATGCCGCCCTGCTCTGGGACGGCCTGACCTTCGACGCCCAGCGCCCCGGCGCCACCGACGCCCTGGACGCCGTCCGCGAGGCGCTGGCGGCCGGCGACGCCTTCGAGGGCCTGCGCGTGGGCTTCACGACGCGCAGCGCCTTCGACAACAACCTGCACCCCGTGCTCTCCCCCGAGGCGCTGGCAGCCTTCCAGCGCGGCCGCGCGCTCATCGAGGGCCTGGGCGCGGACACCGAGGAGGCCGCCTGGATCCTCCCTGACGACATCGCGGCGACGTTCCGCAAGGTGTGGACCGCCGGCCTCGCCGAGGGGACGCTGAGCGAGGAACAGCTGGGCCGGCTCGGCGCGCTCGCCCGCGACTTCCGTGAGGAGGCCCTCGCCCGCCCCGAGGACGTGCAACGCGCCGCCGGGGCCCGGATGCAGGAGATCGGCCAGACCCTCCGCGAGGGCTGGGGCGAATACGACGTCGTCCTCACCCCCGCGCTGGCCCAGACGCCGCGCCCCATCGGCTGGTACACCTCGCGCGACCCGCAGACCGACTACGACCTGCAGTGCCTCTACACGCCGTTCACCTCCATGGTGAACGTGGCCGGCCTGCCCGCCATCGTGGTGCCGGTGTTCTGGACCTCGGACGGCTTCTCCATGGGCGTGCAGCTCATCGGCCGCGCGGGCTCCGAGGTGCAGCTGCTCCAGCTCGCCGCGCTCCTGCAGCGCGCGGCCGGCTGAGCCGGCCGCGGCCAGGCCCGCTCGCGCTTCCGGGTCCCTGAACGACGACGACCCGTCCCCCACGTGGGGGACGGGTCGTTGCGTTGAGGGGGCAATTAGGCCGGGACGACGGCGCCCTCGTGTGCGGCCACGAGCGCACCGATGACCTTGGCCGCGCCCTCCACGACGTCCCGGTCCTCGCGCGGGTGCAGCTCGGCGTAGCGCTTCACGGAGCCGGGGACGGCCAGGAAGACCTCGTCCAGCACGGAGGCACCGGCGATCCCGAGCGCGCGGCGCGCGATCTCCTGCGCCCACACGCCGCCGTACTGACCCAAGGCCGTGCCGACCACGGCCGAAGGCACGCCCTTCACGGCGCCGTTGCCGAAGGGGCGCGAGATCCAATCGATCGCGTTGGCCAGCACGGCCGGGAGCGCGCCGTTGTACTCGGGCGTGACGAGCAGCAGGGCGTCGGCCTCGGAGACGGCCGCGCGCAGCGCCTGAACGGAGGCGGGCGCACCGGCGGCCTCGAGGTCGTCGCTGTAGAAGGGCAGCTCGCCCAGGCCCTCGAAGACGCGCAGTGAGGCGCCCTCCGGCGCGTGCTCCACCAGCCCCTCGGCGAGCGAGCGGTTGGTCGAGGCGGCGCGCAGCGAGCCAACCAAAACGAGAACGGACGTGGTCACGGGTACTCCTGGGGATGATGCTGATGCGGGCCGCGGGGGCGGCCCCTCCCCCACCGTGCCACGCACCCGAGGCGCGGCGCGCGCCGGCGCGTCACACGCCGTCGTGCATCGAAAAGAAGTCACGCCGCCGCGCCCAAGGCGCCAGGCGCCCCGTGCACGACGGCGTGTGGCGCGTGAGCGGGCCGGCTACAGGACGCGCTTGAGCAGCGCCGACTTGGCGGAACCGTACGGCGGGTAGACGACCTTCAAGGTGTCGAGGCGCGTGCCCTTGTTGAGGGTTGGACGCTGCTGGCTGAACGTGTCGAAGCCGGCCTTGCCGTGGTACGCGCCGATGCCGGAGGCCCCCACGCCGCCGAAGGGCAGCTCGGGCACGGCCAGGTGGATGTTGGTCGCGTTGACTCCCACGGCGCCCGCGCGCACGCCCTCCTCGAAGGCGCGGATGACGCCGGAGCGCTCCGTGAAGACGTAGGCGGCGAGCGGGTCGGGGCGATCGCCGATGAAGCGCAGGGCATCGTCGAAGCTCGGCACGGAGAGAATCGGCAGGATGGGGCCGAAGATCTCCTCCTGCATGACGGGCGAGTCGGAGTCCACGCCCGTGAGGATGGTGGGCGCCACGTAGCGATCGGCCTCGTCCACCTGGCCGCCGGCGAGGATGGTGCCCTCCTCCAGCAGCCCCGCGAGGCGCTGGACGTGGTTGACGTTGATGATCCGGCCGAAGTCCTTTGACTCCTGCGGGTTGGCCCCGTAGAACTCCTTGATGACCTTGCCGAGGGCCTTCGCCAGGCGCGGCCCAGTCTCCCCCACGGCGAGGACGTAGTCGGGGGCCACGCAGGTCTGCCCGGCGTTCATGAACTTGCCGTAGGCCAGGCGACGGGCGACCGACATGATGTCGCCGTCGTTGACCACCACGGGGCACTTGCCGCCGAGCTCCAGCGTGACGGGGGTGAGCTGGCGGGCGGCGGCCTCGTAGACGATCCGCCCCACCCGCTCGCCGCCCGTGTACAGGATGTGGTCGAACTTCTCCTGGAGCAGCTCCGTGGTCACCTCGGGGCCGCCCGTCACGATGCCCACGGCGCGGTGATCGAGGAACTGCGGGATGATCCGCTCCAGCAGGGCCGAGGTGGCCGGGGCCAGCTCGCTGGGCTTGAGCACCACGGTGTTGCCGGCGGCGATGGCCTCCACGAGCGGGGCCAGCGTGAGGTTGATGGGGTAGTTCCACGGCGCGATGATCAGCACCATCCCGAGCGGCCGGGCCGTGACGGTGGTGGTGACGGGGGCCAGCACAAAGGGGCTCGGGACGGAGCGGGTTCGCATCCAGTCCTCGAGGTGGCGCTTGGCGTGGTCGAGGCCCGTCTGCACGATCTGCAGCTCTGTGGCCTGCGACTCCACCTGGTTCTTGCCGAGGTCCGCGGCGAGCGCGGAGAAGATCTCCTCGCGGTGCACGCGCAGCATGCGGTCGAAGGCCTCCAGCTGCGCCATGCGGAAGCGGCGCGAGTGCGCCACGCGGCTGCGGGCACCCTCGCGCAGGTGTCGTGCCGTCTCGGCCGGCGAGCGCAGCGCCGCGGCACCCGGGTCGACGCGGACGCGGTCGGTGGGGACGGCGGGGGGAACCTGGCTGGCGCTCATGCGGCGACACTATCCCCCGAAGCGCAAAGAAGCCTCGATGAAACGCGAGGCGTCGTCCGTCCGGCCCGGCGCCGGCCCCGCCCGGGACCGGGCCGCTCAGTCCTGGTGCGCGCCGAGCTCGCGCAGGATGAGGGCGTGGCGTTCGAGGAAGGCCCGCTCGTCGAGCTTCTTGCGGCGCAGCCAACCCGTCACCTCCGTGTTGTGCTTGCTCGCGTTGCAGGAGGCGCAGGCCGGCACCACGTTGCCGAGGGTGTAGCGCCCGCCGCGGGAGACCGGCATGACGCAGTCCTTATTGCAGGGCTGCACCCTGCCCCTGGCAGTACGCGCAGCCTCCCCAGGCGTTCATGAGGGCGTGCCACTGCGCGTCCGGAGGTCGTTGTCCACCTTGGCGAGCCGGCCCCGGCGGCGCCTGGCGTAGCGCGCGCTCTGGGCGCTCGAGCGGCGGGAGGGGAACTGGCTGGGTGGCACCGCTCCAATCTACGGCCGCCGCCCGCGACGGGCCCACACAAAGACACGGGGCCCGCTCGCGCGCGGGCGCGGCTAGGCTGAGGAGCACGGCCCCGTCCTCCGGCGGGGCTCACGCGTTGGAAGCACCCGGAAGGACCCATGCCCAAGATCAGCGCCCCCTCGGTGGCGGAGCACCACGCGGCCCAGGTCCGTGCCCTCCTCGACGCCACGCGGGAGCTGCTCAGGGAAAGCGGCAAGGCACCGAGCATGGCCGACGTCGCAGCCCGCGCCGGGCTCGCGCGCTCGAGCGTCTACCAGTACTTCTCCTCGCGCCAGGCGCTGCTCGAGGGCCTCGTCAAGGACGTCTTCCCGCGGTGGGCCGAGCGCATCACCTCCGCGATGGCGGCGGCGCCCACGCCGGCCGACGCCGTCCTGGCGTACGCGAGCTCCAACCTCGACCTTGTCGCCGACGGCGAGCACGCCGTGGGCGCGGCCCTCGCCACCCTGACCCCCGGCGAGGCGATGGGTGCCGAGGCGCACCAGATGCACCAGCAGATCAGCGAGCCGCTCGCCGAGGCGCTCAAGACCCTCGGGGTCGCCGATCCCGAGGCCGTGGCGGAGCTCATCAACGCCGTGGTGCACGCCGCCACCCGCCGCCTCGAGGCGGGGGCGAGCCGCGAGCAGGCCCAGGCGAGCGTCGCCGAGCTGCTCGGCCCCTTCGTCCGCGAGCACGGCGGGGCCTGAGCCCCCGGCCCGACTGCCGCACCGGACGCCGCCTCCCCGGCCGCCCCCACCCCGGCCACCGCGCCCGAGGCCCCGCAGTGGCCCGACCACGCGCCCCCGGCGCGTCGCACACGGACCCCAAGCACCCGACGTCGTGCGCTGGATCACGCCCCAGCCGCTAGGCTGGCCGGACAACTAGCGGCACGGGGTGTCCGCCCCCGGATGGGGCGGACTGAGATCACACCCGTCGCACCTGATCTCGTTCACACGAGCGGAGGGATGTCGCATGGGTACTCACCCCTGCACCACCATTGACCCCCAGTGGCCCACCCCCGGGCAGGCCCTCGCGCGGCTGCGCAGCGCGCCGCCCCTCATCCAGTGCCTGACCAACACCGTGGTCCAGCAGTTCACGGCCAATGTGCTCCTGGCGCTCGGCGCCTCCCCGGCCATGGACGACACCGAAGGCGAGGCCGGCGTCTTCGCCTCCATCGCCACGGGCGTCCTGGTCAACCTGGGCACGCCGCACGCCGAGGAGGCCCAGGCGATGCGCGAGGCCATCGCCTCCGCCAACGCCGCCGGCACCCCGTGGGTCCTGGACCCCGTGGCGATCGGCGCGCTGCCCGTGCGCACCTCCCTGGCCCACGAGTTCCGCGCCGCCCGCCCCACCGTGGTGCGCGGCAACGCCTCCGAGGTCGCGGCGCTGGCCGGGGCCGGCGCGGGCGGGCGCGGCACCGACACGACCGACAGCCCCGAGGCCGTCCTCGGCGCGGCGGCGGGGCTGGCCCGCGAGACGGGCGGCGGCGTGGCGATCTCCGGCCCCGCCGACCTCATCACCGACGGCGAGCGCGTGTGGCGCGTGGCCGGCGGCTCCGAGTGGCTCACGCGCGTGACGGGCGGCGGCTGTGCTTTGGGCTCGGTGGTCGCGGCGCTGGCCGGGGTCCTGATGCACGACGACGCGTGGCCGGCCGGGGTGCCCGGCGGCACCGAAGCGGGCGGCGACGCCGGTGAGGGCGCCCCGTTGGGCGCCGGCACCCGGGCGGCCTGGGCCGCCACCGTGGCCCACGCCCTGTACTCCGTGGCCGCCGAGCGCGCGGCCGCCGCCTCCCGCGGACCGGGCAGCTTTGCCGTGGCCTTCCTCGACGAGCTCTCGCTCCTGGATCCCGCCGATCCGGCGCTGGCCCACGGCGCGCGCATCACGGTGGCGCCGGTGGAGGACGCCGAGCACGCCGCCGAGGCCATTGCCGTTGACCCCCGCACCGCGGCAGGGAACCCCGCTCCGCACGAGATCCCCGCCAACCCGCTGCCCCACCACGGGCGCACGTACCGCCCGACCGGCGCGAGCAACGGCGCCGGCACCGACCCGTCCAAGGAGCTTCGATGAGCCGCCCCACCCCCGATCTGCGCGTCTACACGGTCGTTGACACCTCCGTGTGCTCGCTCCAGGACGCCCCGGCCGTGGCCCTCGCGGCGGCGCTCGGCGGCGCCGGCATCATCCAGCTGCGCGCCAAGCACTCCCCCACGCGCGACGTCCTCGCGGCGTTCATCGCGATGGGCGAGGCGCTCGCGGGGCGGGCGGCCCTGGTGGTTGACGACCGCGTCGACGTCTTCCTCGCAGCCCGCGCCGCCACGGAACACGTCCACGGCGTGCACGTGGGCCAGTCGGACCTGCCGGCCGCCGCGGTGCGCGGGCTGATTGGTCCCGACGCGCTCCTGGGCCTCTCGGCCTCCACCGTGGAGCAGGCGGCCGCCGCCGAGGCGCTCGGCGCCGGCGTGGTGGACCACCTCGGCGTGGGCGCCGTCCACGCCACGCCCACCAAGCCGGACGCCCCCGAGCCGCTCGGCTACGCGGGCGTGGGCCTCGTGGCCGTCTCCACGGCGCTGCCGTGCGTCGCGATCGGCGGGCTGGGCCTGCCCGACGCCGCCGGCGTGCGTTCCGCCGGCGCCGCCGGCCTGGCGGTGGTCAGGGCCGTGGCCGGCGCGCAGGATCCGCGCGCCGCCGCCGCCTCGCTCCTCGCGGCCTGGGAGGCGGCGGCGTGAGGGGCTCGCTTACCGGCCTGGGGAACCTCGGGCTTCCCGTCCTGTCCGTCGCCGGCTCCGACCCCTCGGGCGGGGCGGGCATCCAGGCCGACCTCAAGGCCATCGCCGCGTGCGGCGGCTACGGGATGAGCGTCGTCACGGCGCTCACGGCGCAGAACACGCGCGGCGTGCAGGGCGTGCACGTGCCGCCCGTGGAGTTCCTGGTGCAGCAGCTACGCTCGGTGCTCTCCGATGTGCCGCCGGCCGCGATCAAGATCGGCATGCTCGGCTCGGCCGAGGTCATCCACGCCGTGGCCTCGGAGCTCTCGGCGCTCGAGGCGGCCGGGACCCGCCCGCCCGTGGTCCTCGACCCCGTCATGGTCGCCACGAGCGGCGACCGGCTGCTCACCCCCGAGGGCGAGGCGGCCATGTCCAGGCTCTTTGCCCACGTGGACATCGTGACGCCCAACGCCCCGGAGCTCGGCGCCCTCTTGGGCGACGACGCCGCGTCCTGCACCGCCGATCTGGTCACGCAGGCCCGCCGCCTGGCCCGCGAGCACCGCGTGTGGGTGCTCGCCAAGGGTGGCCACGTCCCCGTCGAGGCGACGCCCTCCCCTGGTGGCGACGCCGCGGCGTCGGGCAGCGTGACGGATGTCTTGGTCTCGCCCGAGGGCGAGGTGAGCAGCCTCAGCCACCCGTTCCTGAACACCCGGAACACGCACGGCACGGGCTGCACACTCTCCTCCGCGCTCGCGACCTTCGCGGCGCGCGGGCTGGGCTGGCTCGCCGCGAGCCACGCCGCCACCGACTACCTCGCCGCCGCACTGGCCGGCGCGGACCGGCTCGCGATCGGATCCGGCCACGGGCCCGTCAACCACCTGGGCGAGCTGTGGGCGGGCGCCGGGGCGCCGGGCCTGGGGGCGGCGTCGGCCGCGTGGCTGCGGCTGGCCCCGCGCGCCGAGGCCACGTACTCCACGTCCGTCGTGGCGCAGCTGGCCTCGGGGCAGCCCGACGCCGGGCTCATGCACCGCTACCTGGGCCAGGACCTCGCGTATTTGGTCGACTATGCCGATCGGCTCGACGCCGCGGCGGGGCTCGCCGAGGCGCGCGGGGCGATCGAGGACGCCGCCTTCTGGGCCGCCTCCGCCACCGCGTGCCGCGAGGAGGAGCCCCAGCTGCACCTGCAGCTCGGGGCCGAGGTGCCGGCGCCGGACTCGGTGACTGCGGCGTACGCGCAGCATCTCGCGACGGCCGAGGCCGACGGCTACGAGGCCCTCGCCGCTGCGCTGCTTCCGTGCTTCGTGCTCTACGCCGAGGTGGGCGCGCGGCTCGCGCGCGTGCTGCCGGCCGAGGCCAACGCGGAGGCGCGCGCGTGGGTCACGAGCTACGCCGATCCGGGCTTCGCCGCGTCCGCCGCGGAGGCGATGGACCGCGTGGACGCGATCGCGGCCGGCGCCGATGAACCGACCGTGGCGCTCATGGAGGCGGCCATCGCCGAGTCGCTCGAGCGGGAGATCGCCTTCTTCGACCGCTGAGCCCGGGGCCCGCCAGCACTCCCCCAGCGTCACGCCCGCCAGCACTCCCCCACCTTCCCCGGATCGGAGTGCCACATGTCGCCTTTTTGGCCAAGAAAACGACATGTGGCACTCCGATCTTGGGGTTGGTGGGCTCGCGCACGGGGGTTGAGGGTCGGGGAGGTCACGGGTGGGCGGGCGGCGGCCGGCCGCCGTAGAATGGAGCGATCGCCCGCGCCGGTCAGCGCGCCGGGGGATCGCTCACTCCCCCATTCCTGTGGGTGCCCCCCGCGCCCTCAGCGGCGAAAGGCACCCCTTGAGCAACCCCTTGAACTTCGGCTGGAGCCTGCACGGCGACGGCCGCACCGTCGCCAAGGACGCCGTCGTGGCGCCCGGCGAGCGCCTCGGCTGGCCCCAGACCACGGGCATCGGCGTCCAGCACGTCATGGCCATGTTTGGCTCCACCGTGCTGGTCCCGGCCATCACCGGCTTCCCCGTGACCACGACCCTGCTCTTCACAGGCATCGGCACGCTGCTCTTCCTGGTCATCACGGCCAACCGCATCCCGTCCTACCTCGGCTCCTCCTTCGCGTTCATCGCCCCCGTGGTCGGCGCCAAGGCCTCGCACGGCATCGAGGGCGCGCTCGGCGGCATCATCATCGCCGGTGCCGCGCTGTTCATCGTTGGGCTCATCGTGCAGAAGACCGGCACGGGCTGGATCCACGCGCTCATGCCGCCCGCCGTCATGGGCACCATCGTGGCCCTCATCGGCCTGAACCTGGCCACCTCCACCTTCGCCGCGATGAAGGAGGTGCCGCTCACGACCTTCGGCACCATGCTCGCCGTCGTCATCTGCTCGGTGCTCTTCAAGGGCCTCATGGGCCGCCTCTCGATCCTGCTGGGCCTCGTCGTGGGCTACGGCCTCGCCGCCCTGCAGGGCCAGGTGGACTTCACGCCGATCGGTGAGGCCGGCCTCTTCGGTGTCCCGCAGTTCCACGCCCCGTCCTTCCACGTCGACACCTTCCTCGTCTTCCTGCCGGTGATCTTCGTGCTCATCGCCGAGAACGTGGGCCACGTGAAGACCGTAGGCCTCATGACGGGGCAGAACCTGGACAAGCTCAACGGCCGCGCCCTCATGGCCGACGGCGTCGCGACCATGGTGGCCGGCTCGGCCGGCGGCTCCGGCACCACCACCTACGCCGAGAACATCGGCGTCATGGCCTCCTCGCGCGTGTACTCCACGGCCGCGTACTGGGTCGCCGGCATCGTCGCGATCCTCCTGGCCTTCTTCCCCCTGTTCGGCGCCGTGGTGGGCTCCATCCCCTTCGGCGTCCTGGGCGGCGCCGGCATCGTGCTCTACGGCATGATCGGCGTCATGGGCGCCCGCATCTGGGTGCAGAACAAGGTGGACTTCTCCAACACCATCAACCTCATGACCGCCGGCGCCGGCCTCATCACGGCCCTCGCCGTGAACTCGGTGACGGGCGATCTGGTGTGGGGCCCCTTCTCGGTGGGCGGCATCGCCCTCGGCACCATCGTGACGCTCGTCGTGTACCACCTGATGCGTGGCATCGCGAAGTGGCGCGGCACGGAGCCGCAGGACTCCACGGAGCTCGACGTCGCGACGCCCGGCAAGCTGGTCTGAGTCGCCAGACGCTGCATTTCAGGCCCGGTGGGCCGCTTGTGCGGCGAACACCACAGCGTCGGGGCCGCCCGGCCGCGCGGAATCCGCGCCGCCGGGCGGCCCCGACGTTTCAGCAGCCGAGACGGGCAAAGGCCACCTGATGAGATACTTCCGTCTCATCGAGTAGAGTTTTCCGCCCACGGGAGAGCAATCGCGAGTAGGATCGAGCGTTGTGGCGCACTGGATGAAGCAGTGGGAATCCGCGTCCTGGAACGCATCGGTCCAGGACTGGATTTCGCGCGTCCTGGAAGCCTATGACGTCGCCCAGGCCGGCCCGCTCGAGCGCGTGAGCCACGGCCTCGGCGCCATCGTGTTCTCCGTGCCCACCGAGGCCGGCCCCCTCTACTTCAAGACGGCGGCACCCACGCGCACGCACGAGGCGGAGCTCGTCTCCCGCATCGCGCCGCATTCCAAGGGCCTCGTCCCCCAGCCGCTCGCGGTGGAGCTGGACGAGGGCTGGATGCTCTCCCCCGGCCTTGGGGTCACCCTGGCCACGCAGACGGTCCCGCGCGATCCTGTTGGCTGGCGCCGCGTTTTCGGCGAGGCCGCCGCCCTGCAGACCTCGCTCTCCGCCGCCGCCGACGAGCTCGCCGAGGGTGGCATGCCCGGCTTCCTGCCCTCCGCCGCCCCCGACTACCTCGACACCGCCCTCC
Source organism: Galactobacter valiniphilus (assembly GCF_003575975.1). Lineage (GTDB taxonomy): Bacteria > Actinomycetota > Actinomycetes > Actinomycetales > Micrococcaceae > Galactobacter > Galactobacter valiniphilus. Next base: position 22,294 of record NZ_QQXK01000013.1, read on the forward strand.
TGCGCCACGCGCAGCTGCCCGCCGGGAGCCCCCTGCACATCTCCGGCGAGGACGCCGAGCTACTCTCGCAGGGCCTGGCCACGGTGGAGGACGCCACGCGCCGCCTCGCCGCCGTGCCTGTGCCGTTCACGCTGCAGCAGGGAACCCTGGACCCCGAGCAGATCCTCGTCCCGGAGTCCGCTCGCGCCTCCCACCTCTTCATCGGCTGGGCCGATGCCCGCTGGTCGCACCCCTTCGGCCTGATCGGCGAGGCCGTCCAGCGCCTGTGCGAGGTGCACGGGGTGGAGCCCACGCAGGAGCCGGTCCGCTCCATGCTCCTGGCCTACCTCGAGCCCTTCAGCGACGCCGCGCCCGTGGCGGAGCTCGTGGAGCTCCTCGGCCCGGCCTCGCTCGTGGCCCAGGCTCAGCGCCACGAGGCGCTCATGGAACTGCTGCTCCTGGCCGATCCCGAGGACCAGGCCAAGCACGCCCCCGAGGCGCTGCGCCTCCTGGCCGGCGCGCTCGCCACCCCCGGCCGCGCCTCGCGCCGCTCCGCCCGCGCGGGCAGTCGCGGCTCTGCGCGCCAGGGCTTGCGCACCCAGGCCTCGGCCCCGCCGAGCGCCGGCCGCCGCCGCGCCCGCTAGCCTCACCCACGCTCGGGCGGGCACACCTGCCCGACGCCGCGCCCGTCGCCGGACGCCGGGCTTAGGCCCGCTCCCCCTGCAGCTGGGGCCACTCGCCGCGCTCGCCCAGCACCGCGGCCAGAAGCACTGGCTCGTCCGTCATCAGCCCGTCGACCCCCAGGTCGATGAGCTCGCGCATCTGCTCCGGATCGTCCACGACCCACACGTGCGCCTGCACGCCCGCGGCGTGCAGGCGCCGCACCCAGGACTCGCGCACCACCCGGATGCCGTACTGTCGCACGGGCACCTGCAGCGCCACGATGCCGCGGGCCCTGGCGCGCTGGAGCAGCGGCACGGCGAGCGGTCCCAGCAGCACCGAGGCAGCCACGAGCCACGGCCCGGCGCTCCCGGCCAGGCTCGGGAGCAGGGCCTGCGCGCGGCGCCGGTGGGCCGCCGCGAAGGAGGCCACCAGGACGCGGTCCTGCGCCCCCGCCTCGGCGACGAGGTGCACCAACTCGTCCGCCGCGCCGTCGGACTTCACATCAACGTTCCAGCGCGCGTGCGGCAGCTCCCGCAGGAGCGTCTCGAAGCGCGCCGGCGGCTCGCCGGCGGGGCCGTGCACCGTGAGGTCGTCCAGCTCGGCGGCGCTGAGCTCTGCCACGGCCCCGGTGCCGTTCGTGACCCGATCCACCGTGGCGTCGTGGATCGCGTAGAGCACGCCGTCGCGGCTCAGGCGCACGTCCGTCTCGAGGTAGGCGAAGCCGTGGGCCGCCGCCGCGGTAAACGCCGCGAGGGTGTTCTCGTCGGCCCGCCCGCCGCCGCGGTGCGCAAAGCCGAGCGCGGCGCCGGCCAGCGGACCGCCCGGCGCGTTGAGCAGGTAACCGCTCACGCCCGGTCCACCGCCAGGAGGGACTCGAGCACCCGAGCCACGGAGTCCTCCTCCACGGTGCCGATGACGTGATCCGCCGCGCGCACCACGCGCGGCTGGGAGTCGCCCACGGCGTAGCTGCGGCCGGCCCAGGAGAGCATCCCGACGTCGTTGGGCATGTCGCCAAACGCCACGACGTCCGCCGGATCCACGCCGAGGCGCGCCGCATGCCGCGCGAGCGTGACGGCCTTGTCCACGCCGGGCGCCGCCATCTCGATGAGCGGCACGCCGGGGGCCGAGTGGGTCAGCGCCACGAGACCGTCCAACGCCGGTGCCACGAGCCGCTCAAACTCGGTGCAGGTGCCGCCCGGGCGTCGGGCCAGGAGCTTCACGACGCCCTCGGCGGCCAGCGCCTCGGCGTCGAAGGGCTCCTCGGCGAGGCCCTCGCGCTCCGCGCGGGAGGAGGCGAAGCCGCGCTCGAGGTGCAGCCCGGCCACCGTCTCCGCGGCAAAGACCGCGTCGGGGGCCAGCGTCAGGACGCGCTCGCGCGCCGCGACGAGGTCGCCCACGGGCAGGACGCTCGCCTCCAACACCCGGCCGGCGTCGTCGTCGTACACCACGGCCCCGTTGGAGCAGATGGCGGTGCCGAGGCTGCCGAGGGCCTCGCGCAGCCCGGCGAGCCAGCGCGTGGGGCGCCCGGTCACGAGGACCAAGGCCACGCCGGCCGCGCGGGCGTCGTTCAGGGCAGCGGCCGTGCGCGGCGAGACCGTGCCGTCGTGCCGGACGATCGTTCCATCCAGGTCGGTGGCGATGAGCCTCATACCCCGAGCTCCGCACGCGTCGGCGGGTTGGCGCCGGCCCGGGACACGGTGATGGAGGAGGCCGTCGCGGCGAGCTCCATGATGCTGCGCAGCTCCTCCGCGCTGATCTCGCGCAGCGCCTCGCGGCGGCCCGGGCCCACGTAGCCACGCTCGGAGAGGCCCATGAGCACGGCGGCCATGGAGGAATCGCCGGCCCCCACGGTGTCCTCGACGTCCGCCTCGATCGCGGCGACGTGCACGTCCCCGTTGCGAGCGAAGCCGTGGGCGCCGCCGGCGCCCATCGTCAGGATCACCACGGAAGGTCCCGCGGCGAGCCAGGAGCGCGCCGTCTCGATCGGATCGCGATCGGGGTAGAGCCAGGCCAGATCGGAATCGGAGGCGCGCACCACGTCGGCGAGCGCGATGAAGCCCTCCACCCGCGTGCGGGCGGCGGCGCGATCCGGCGTGAGGCGCGGGCGCACGTTCGGGTCGTAGCTGATGGTCGCGTGCGGGCGGGCCTCCTGCACGGCGCGGCGTACCGTGCTGGCTCCGGGCTCCAGGGCCGCCCCGAGGGAGCCCACGTGCAGGGCCTCGGCGTCCTCGAGCGCGCGCTGGGCCAGGACGCCCGTGAAGCCCTCGAGGCTCCACTGCACCGTGTCGAACTCGTAGTCGGCGCTGCCGGCCGGGTCGAGGATGCCGTGGGCCGTGGCCGTGGGGTACTCATCGGCGCCGAGCAGCTCGGCCACGCCGTTGCGCTGCAGCGTCTCGTGCACCAGGGTCCCGTAGGCGTCGCGCCCGTAGCGGGTCACGAGGGTCACCGGCACGTCGAGGCGCGCGAGACCCACCGCCACGTTGAGTGGGCTGCCGCCCACGTGGGTGGTGGGGGGCTCGATGCCGCCCGAGATCACGTCGACGAGGGCTTCACCCATGACCAGGAACATCCGCTTGATCCCTTCCGCTGCGGGCGCCGCGCGCGCCCAGCCTGCCTCCGCCCAGTCTAGGGCGCGGGCGGCTCCTGGGCGCCCCGGAAGGGGCGTCCGAGGTGCCGCGGGTGAGGCGCCGCGCACGCCACGGTTGAGGCGCGGCTCAGCGCCCGGGGAAGACGGCGGCGCGCTTGGAGACGAAGGCCTCGCGCCCCTCCACGGAGTCCTCCGTGAGGAAGGCGGCGCGGAAGGAATCGGACTCGACCTCGAGCGCCTCGGCCGTGGAGAGACCCACCATGGCCTCCATGGCGGCCTTGGCGTTGGCCACCGCGGTGGGCGCCTTGGTGGCGATCTCCTCGATCGTGGCCACGGCGGCGTCGAGCAGCGCCGCCTTGTCTTCGAGCACGCGGTTCACGAGGCCGATGCGCAGCGCCTCGTCGGCCTTGACCTGGCGGCCCGTGAGGATGAGCTCGCGCGCGATGCCGGGCGAGACGCGCCGCGGCAGGCGCACGGCGCCGCCGAAGCCGGGGACGAGGCCGAGGTTGACCTCGGGCTGGCCGAAGCGCGCGTTCGCGCTCGCGTAGATCCAATCGCAGGCGAGCGCGAGCTCGCATCCGCCGCCCAGGGCAAAACCGTTGACGGCGGCGATGACGGGGATCGGCAGGGCCTCGAGGCCCTGGGTCACGCGGTGCATGGCGCGGCCGTAGTCGGTGGCCGCCTGGGCGTTCATGGAGTTCATTTCCACGATGTCGGCGCCGGCCACGAAGGACTTCTCGCCGGCCCCCGTGATGATCACGCCGCGCACGGGCCACTCGCCGTCGCGACCGAGGGCCGCGAGCTTGCGCGTCAGGGACCCCAGGTCCTCCACCACGGCCGCCGCGAGCGCGTTGAGCGCCTCGGGGCGGTTGATCGTGACGATGAGCGCTGCCCCGCGGGTCTCGAGCTCAAGGGTGGCGTACGTGCCCAGCTGCATACTTCCTCCGGATCTAGTGCGCCGCGGCCTCGGGTTCCCCCGGGGCCGGCGCGTGGCCTGCGTCACTGACCAGCATGCCAGAGGTGCACGACGGCGCGGGGCCGGGTCGAGCGCGCTGGCGCGCCTTTCCGGCTGGCTGGGCAGGGCTTTCCGGCTGGCTGGGCGGGCACCGCCCGCCGCCCGGGAGGCGGCTACTTGCCGAGCGCGCCGGCGGTCCGGCGGGCCGCCAGGATGTGCTCGCCCTCGCCCATGCCGGGCGTCTCGCCCACGGGATCCAGGCCGGTCGCGAGGGCGTCCCGCACCTCTCCGACCACCTCGCGGGCGAGGCGCTCCGCCTCCTCGGCGTCGCCGCCGGCGACGGCCGCGGCGAGGCCCGTGTGGGCCTCGAGCGAGCGCTCGGTGGCGGCGAAGGGCAGCACGCCGCCGCTCATGCGGCCGGCGAGGACCTCGCCGACGATCTCGTCGAGCGAGCCGAACATGGCGTTGCCGCTGGAGTTGAGGATGAGCGCGTGGAACTCGATGTCCGCGCGCAGGAAGGCGTCCGCGTCGCCGGCTCGGCCGTGCTCGTGGAGCTCCTGGGCCAGCTCGCGCAGGCGGATGCGGGCCGCGGCGTCGGCGCGGACGGCGGCGCAGGCGGCGGCGAGCGGCTCCACGGCGATGCGCAGCTCGGCCAGCTCGCGGTACTGGGTGGAGCGATGCTGGCCCTCGAGGCGCCAGCGAATGACGCGCGGGTGGTGCACGTTCCAGCGCCGCGACGCCTGGACGGAAAGCCCCACGCGGCGGCGGGACTCCACGAGGCCGAGCGATTCGAGCGAACGCATCGCGTCGCGAGCCACGGTCCGCGAGATTTCGAAGCGATCCTGAAGCCCCTCGAGCGTGTAGCGGTGCCCCGGAAGGACCTCACCATCCACGATCTCGCGACCCAGCGCGTCCACGACTCCCTCTTGGAGCACGGCCGCAGGGGCGGATTCCGATGCCATGGCTTGCCTCTTCCGGCGCCCGCCACGCACGACGCGCCTGCCTCATCATGGCCTAAAAAAGTGGATCGCGTCACATCCTTTGACCCTGGGGTCGAAAAAGATCCGCGAACCACCTCCGGCCAAAAGGCGATACCTAGCGCGCTCCGCGCCCCTTGCCGCCGCCCTTCGTGCCGCGCCGGGGCCGCTTGACCTTCGCCCTGGCCGACTTCGCCGCCGCCTTGGCCGCGGCCTTGGCGCCCTTGGTGCCGTGGCCCTGCTTGGCCTTGGCCCAGCCCTGGCGCTTGCTCGACGCAGCGGCGTCGTCCGTGCCCTCGGTGCCCTCTGCGGCCTCCGCGACCGGCTTGGCGGCCGGTTCCGAACGCACGGGGTACAGCTTGGCGGCGTGCGCCGCCTTGGCCTCCGCCGACTGCGAGGCGGCGCGATCCTTGCGGCGCTGGACGGCCTCGTCCTGCTCGCGCTCGCGCACGGAGGGCTGGCGGGAGCTTCCGGCCCGGCGCCCGCGGACCACGCCGATGAACTCCTCGAGCATCAGATCGGCGTTTGCCTCGAGCGCGAGGGGCTGCGCGTCGTCGGGCAGGGCGGGATCAACGCGCAGCCAGGCCAGGCCCACCTTGGTGGCTGGCTCGCCGGCCACCTCGCGCCACACCACGTCCTTGCGGGCGTGCAGGCGCGCGAGCGGCTGCGGCACGGGGGCCACGGCGCCGGCACCGGAGGCGACCACCTCGAGCATCATGGCCACGCCGCCCACCTCGGGCGGGTAATCGGCGGGGTCGAGGCGCTGCCACGCGGCGGCGTCCTCGGCCGGGATCACGGCGTGCTCGTCGTAGTACTCCACCTCATGGTCCTTGGGCGCGCAGAGACCAGCGCGCTCGGTGTAGAGCTCGATGACGTGCAGGCCGGGGCCGGCGGGGGAGGCATCTTCCGGGAAACGCAGCAGAACAACGCGCGCACGCCCGGCCGCAAGCTCCTCGAGGGGATCGATTCCCTCGGGCAGCGGCCGGGCGTGCAGCGTGTCTTCTTGATGCGTGTCCTTGAAGCGGTTGAGCCACTTGGCTGGCATGACGCCGGGGGCGTACGCCAGGTTCAATTCGGACACGAGCTACCGATCAGTCGACGGTGCGGACCACGTACACATCGCACGGGGCATTGTGGATGACGCCGGTGGCGACGGAACCCAGCACGCGGCCGAGGCCGTGGGTGCCGACGTTGCCGACGAAGATGACCTGGGCCGAGTTGTCCTTGGCGGCACCGATGAGGGCGTCGACCGGCTTGCCGAAGACGGCGCCCGACTCGATGGAGGCGGCGGGGTTCTCCTCGCGCAGGCGGACGGCGATGCGCTCGGCCAGCTTGCCGGCCTGATCGGCGTCGTCCAGGATCCAGGTGTCGGAACCGATGGTGACGACCTCGGTGTTGTCCTTGGAGTGAGCCGAAAGGACCAGCAGCTTGTCGCCGGTCTTGGCGGCGAGCTCAGCGGCGCGGCTGGCGGCCTTGAAGGCGGTCTCGGATCCGTCGACGCCGACGATGTAGGTGCTCATGGAAGTCCTTCCAATCTGGTGAATCGCTGCGGCCTGCGGGATACCGGCGCGCCTGATGCTCTACTCCCCAGTGAGAATAGCGCGCCGAAGCCCTCCGGGCACGGGGTTTCACCTCAGCTGTGGCGCGACTCGCGCTGCGGGCTCCCCCGCTCAGGCGAGGGAACGCAGCGCCTCGAAGTCGCTCGCGTCCGGCGCGGAGGTGCGCTCGGCGACGTCGGGGTGGCGCTCGAGCCAGGACCGCACGTAGGGGCACACCGGCACCACGGCCAGGCCGGCGTCGAAGGTCTCGCGCAGCGCGGCGGCGACGAGGCGCGAGGCGAGCCCCTGCCCGTTGTACGCCTCGTCCACCACGGTGTGGTGGAAGATGCGGCGGCCATCGTGCTGCACGTAGGCGGCAAAGCCGATGACCTTGCCGCCCTCCTGCAGCTCAAAACGGCTCTGCGCCGGGTCGTCGACGATGCTGAACTCGGTCTCGCTCATGGTGCCCTCTTCTGCTGTGGCGTGGGGATGAAGGCCCGACGGCGGGTGGTTGGCTCAGCCGCGCGGGCGCAGGCGGGTGGTCGGAAGGATCGGGGCCGGCAGCGGGTCCGGCTGACCGGCCGGCCAGGGGCCGAACAGCTCCGGCTTGCCAGCGTCGCGCGGATCGGCCGGCTCGAAGCCGAGCTCGGCCTGGTAGCGGCGGCGAAACTCCTCGATCTCCTCGTGGGTGCGCCCGATGAAGTTCCACCACATGATGATCTGCTCGCCGAGCGGCACGCCGCCGAGGAGGATGACGCGCACGTCCTGCGCGCCCGCCTCGAGCACGACGGTGTCGGCGCCGGGCGGGGCATAGACGAGCTCGCGGTGCTTGGCGGGAGTTCCGTTGACCGTGACGGGGCCGTTCTCGGCGAGCGCACCGAGCTCGAAGTCCCGGCGCACCGGCACCTCGAGGCGGGTTCCGGCGCTCAGGAGGATCTCGGCGCCGAGCAGGTCTGGCGTGCGCGTGCGCACGGGGGAGGCGGAGCCGAGGGCCTCGCCGATGAAGACGCGGGCCTCCCACCCGGCGCCGCGCACGGCCTCCGGCTCGTAGTGAACAAAGTCGTGCTCCCCGAAGCGCTCGTCCTCCGGCAGGGCAAACCACAGCTGGACGCCGTGCAGCACCGTGGTCGCGTCGGTGCCGAGCTCCTGGTGCGTGATGCCGGCCCCGGCCAGCATGAGATTGAGCTGGCCGGGAAGCACGGCGGCGGCGTTGCCCGCCGAGTCGAGGTGGTTGATCTCGCCGCTGAAGAGCCACGACACCGTGGCGAGCCCCGTGTGGGGGTGACGAGGCACGGACATGCCGCCCGTGACGGCGACGTCGTCCGGTCCGTAGTGGTCAAGGAAGCACCACGCGCCGATGAGCGAACGCTGGCGCTGCGGGAGCGTGCGGTACACGGTCATGGCGCGGATGCCTCCGAGCGGCACGGCGCGGGGCTCGAGCACCTCCACCGCGGTGCACGCCTGGCCGGCGTCCAGCGTGTCCCACTCGGGGCTGGCCTCAAGATTGCTCACGGAGGATCCTTCCGTCGGCGCCGCGGGGGCGCACCGGGTGTTCGCTCAAGATGGAGATGCGATTGAAGAGGTTGATCGTCGCCGAGACCCACTCGGCCGCCACGTAGGCCTCCTCGCCGAGTTCGGCGCGGGCGCCCTCGAGGTCGGCGGCGCTCTCCTCGTTGAGGGGCAGGCGCGTGGCGGCCTCGACGACCGCCAGGAGCGCGCGCTCGCGCTCCGAGTACAGGGAGGACTCGCGCCAGGCCGGGAGCAGGTCGAGCTTCTGCTGGGGGACCCCCACGGAGCGGGCCTCGCGAGAGTGCAGGTCCAGGCAGAACGCGCAGCCGTTGAGCTGGCTCGCGCGGACCTTGATGAGCTCCACGTCCTCGCCGCTGAGCCCCTGTTCCTTTGTCTGCTCCGCGACCGCGGCCGAGTACTCCTGGGCGGCCTTCCAGGCCTGCGGCAACACCTTGTCCATGTACGGACGCACGATTCTCTCCTCCACCCGGCCACCGGTTGGCCTCTCCGGGTTCAACCCTGGGCCTCTACGCACCATTCCACAGCCATCGGCCGATGGTGGTCCGGCCCAAGCGAGGCTTGCCCGGAGACGTGACAACCATACGCGGAGCTGGCAGCGGGGAGGCGGTGCCCTGCGCTCTCAGGCGCGCGCCGTCGGGGCCTCCCCCGGGGCCGCCTCGCCCGTCGGAGCGGCATCCGGGCCGGACGCCTCGGGATTCACAGCGGGGTCGTCCTCGCCGTCGGCGACGGTGCTGAGGCCGCCGGCCGCCGCGATCTTCGCGTCAACCTCGGTCTCGACATCACGCAGCGACGGTACCTGCTCGAAAAGCTCGGCCATGTCCAGATCGGGGTTCTCCTCCTGGGTAGCCACCAGTTCTTCGGCCTCCTCGTCGCTCGCGACGGAGGGGAGCGATCCGGGCAACGGACGACGCGCCGTTTCCTTGAGGAAGAACACCGCCACGAGCCCGGCGACAGATGTGCCGATGACCCAGAAGGCCGGGGCCAGGGCGGAACCGGTGAAGGTGACGAGAGCCTGCATGATGAACGGCGCGAAGCCACCGAAGATCGCCACGGCAAGGTTGTACGAAATGCCCATGCCTCCGTACCGCGAGGTCGTGGGGAAGATCGCGGGCAGCGAGGAGGACTGGATGCCGACGTACAGCACCACTGGAACGGCCAGCAGCAACAGGCCGAGCAGCGTGGACCAGATCTGGCCATGCATCATCAGCAGGAACGCCGGGACGGCCAGGACCAGCGCGGAAATGGCCGCCGAGAACATCACGCGGCGGCGTCCGAGCCGGTCGGAGAGCAAGCCAGCCAGCGGGATCGTCAGGGCAACCAGCACCAAGATCGGCAAGGTGAGCAGGTTGCCGTGCACCGGGTCGTAGTGCAGCGCCTCGGAGAGGTAGGTCGGCATGTAGCTCGTCAGGGCATACGAGGCCGTGTTGGCCGCCGCCACGAGGACAAAGGCGGTCAGGAGCTCGCGCCAGTAGCTACGCACCAGGTCCTTGATCCCCTTAGGGGCGTCCGCGTCACGGGCGGCATCCGCGCCGGCGGCCTCGGCGGAGGCCTGCGCCTCCTTGAAGGCCGGCGTGTCCTCGATCTTGCTGCGGAACCACAAGGCAATGATGCCCAGTGGCAGGGCAACCAGGAACGGGATCCGCCAGGCGAAGCCCTCCATGGCGTCCTCACTCAAGGTGAGCTGCAGAACGGAGACAAAGGCGGCACCGACGGCGAAGCCCAGGTACGAGCCGAGGTCGAGGAGCGCTGTGTAGAAGCCGCGGCGCCGGTCCGGTGCGTACTCGGTAATGAACGTCGTGGCACCGGCGTACTCGCCGCCCGTGGAGAAGCCCTGGACGAGCTTGAGCACCACCAGCATGATCGGAGCAGCGACGCCCCACACCGAATAATCGGGCAGCACGCCGATGCCGAAGGTGGCCAAGGCCATCATGAGCAGTGTAAAAACGAGGATCTTCTGGCGACCGATGCGGTCACCCAGCTGCCCGAGCACGATGCCGCCGAGCGGGCGGGCCACAAACGTCACGGCAAAGACGCCGAGGCTGAAGAGGGTCTGCACCGAGGGGTCAACGGTGTCCGGCATGAAGAGCTTGCCGATGATGACGGCGAGGTAGCCGTAGACGCCGACGTCGTACCACTCCATGAGGTTGCCGACCACGGTGCCGCCGATGGCCCGGCGGAACATGGGCCGGTCCACGACGTTGACGTCTTCAACGCGCAAGCGTGGGCGGCGTGGCGTGATGCGTTCGAGGATGCGTCGCTTGGCCTGGGCGGAGCCAGAGTTGTGCTGAGGATTCGTGTCCATGTGGGGCCGCGCGAGCGGCGCTCCCTTCTGGATGTACCGCAGCGCTCCCAGAGCGTCGTGCGGCCGCGATTCTCGCGTTCCGCCCGCATTTCCCCGCATCCTGCGGCACCCTCCGCGGGACGATCTCGCGGTCGGGCTGGGCGGCGGGCGCCGGGGGCATCCGGATCGGATGCTCACGCTGCGGCGCCGTAGACAGGTGTTGAGGTTAGTCCGCTTGGCCTGGAATGTCGAATCCATACGCCGTCTGAAAACCATTCACCGCCCTCCTCGACGCCGCCCACCGGGGCGAGCGGGCGGCGTCGGGCTGGCGGGGCGGCCGGGAAACGCCGACGGAAACGCGCAGGGGCGCCGCGCGATGCGCGACGCCCCTGCGGGAAAGTGCTGCGAGCCGTTGGCTCAGATGCGGGTCAGGCCGGCCTTGCGGCCGCAGTGCGGCCAGGCACCCGGGCCCTGGCCACGGACGACCTTTTCGGCGATGGCGATCTGCTGCTCCTTGGTGGCGCGGTGGGCCATGGAGGCGTGCTTGCCGCCACCGTAGGCGCGCCAGGTGCTCGCGGAGAACTGCAGGCCACCGTAGTAGCCGTTGCCCGTGGAGATCTTCCAGTTGCCACCGGACTCGCACTTGGCGACCTTGGCCCAGACGCCGGCGCGGCTGGCCGAGATCTTGACGGCTGGAGCGGCCTTGGTCTTCACCGAGAAGCGGTTGGTCAGGTAGACGCTCTTAACCTTCTTGGTCTTGGGATCCCCGAACTTCACGTCCGTGCGGACGGTCCAGCGACCGACGCCCACGTTGTAGGACTTGACGCCCTTGACGGCCCAGCCGTACTTCTTGCCGGTCTTCTTCACCTTGATGGTGGTGGAGACGATCTTCAGGCCCTTGGTCGTGGTGCGACCGGCCGCCTTGATGCTGACCTTCTTGCCCTTGGCCACGCTCTTGTCGCCGACGGCGGCGATCTTGGGGGTCTTGGAGGTGAAGGACTTGCCGACCACCTTGGGAGCGGCGGAGGCGGCGGGCGCGGTGGCCAGGCCTGCGACACCGACGGCGGCGATGGCCGCAGTGGCGGCGCCGACCTTGATCAGCTTGGTCGAGTTCTGCATGGGGGCGTTCTCCGTTTCAGGTCTGCCGCGCCGGCAGTTTCACCGGCGCGAACACCCCCTTTTGCACCGCGTTCGCAGGATTCTCTTCGGGAGATTCCGGCGGCGTCGGGGGACGAACTCCGAGAACGTTACCCCACCCGTGACCAATCCGTGATCTAAAAATCACGGCCTCAACACGGTGTGTGCAACGTTTTCCTTGCGATCACTGGGATGCGCGTTGTGAGTGAACTCACAGAAAGACCTGGCGTGTCACGTCACGATCTCGAGATCTTTCGAGAGCAAGGAGACGCGCCGCGGGGTGGCTCCGCAAAGGCGGAACCACCCCCTCGGACAAGGCCCGGCGACTACTTGAGCTTGCAAGCCTTGTCGATGTTCTCCGTGGCCTTCTTGAACTCATCGCCGTTCATCTTGGTGGAGAGCTCGGTGATCTTGGCGGCAGACTCGGTGGCCTTCGCGGGATCGGCCTTCACGTCGGCAACCACAGCGCCGAGCTGCGAGAAGAGGTCGCCCACGGTGGCGAAGTCCTTCGCGACGTCGCCGGAGCCCTTCCCAATCTCGACCATCTTGTCGCCGACGGCCTTGAGCTTGGTCGGATCCTGGCCGAGCTCCTGGCCCGAGGCGTTGTCAAAGCTCTCGACGCCGTTCGCCTTCAAGACATCCTTGAAGGAATCGCAGGCGGCCTGGTTGGCATTGCCACCACCACAGGCGGTCAGCGTTGCGGCCAGGGCAAGGGTGGCGACGCCACCGGCAATCTTGGACAGGGTGTTCTTCTTCAAGGGAGGTCCCCCACTTTCCTGAAATGTCGAAGAGATGACAGCGTCAGCCTACGCGAGACATGTGTCGATGCCTATCGGAGCTCGCCGCCCGCCCCCAGCCCCAGCGCCCGCTGCACGGTAAAGAAGAGGTCGGTCTGGTCGCTCAGACCCACCACGTTGGCGGCCTGCGGGCCGTAGCCGGCGATGCGCACCTGGGAGCCGGTGTGCATCTGTGAGCCACCCTCGTCGGAGGTGCCGTAGGCGACCGTGAGCGGCGCACCCTCGTTGGTCGTGAGCGTGCGGGTCAGGCCCAGCGTGGTCTCGCCGGGGTAGACGATCTGCGAGGAGTGCGCGTGATCCGCCGTCACCACCACGAGCGTGTTCTTATCCTTCTTCGCGAACTCCAGGGCCACCTGGATGGCCTCGTCGATCTGCACGGTCTCCCCGATCTGACCGCACGGGTTCGCGGCGTGGTCTTCCTTATCGATCGAGGCCGACTCCACCTGCAGGAAGAAGCCCTTCTCGTTGTTCTTCTTGTTCAGCAGCGAGATGGCTTTGCTCGTCATGTCCTCGAGCCGCGGGGTCTTGCTCGTGAGGGCCGGATTGTCAGCACACCGCACGGCCGGCTCCTTGCCGCCCGTGCGCGTGGCCTTGGGGCCCTGCCAGTCCACGGGCATATTCCCCTGCGAGAAGAGCCCTAGCACCGGCTTGGACTGGTTGGCTTTGGAAACGCGGTTCAGCTGCGAGCGGTCGGTGACCACCTGGTAACCCTCGGCCGTGGCCTGCTCCAGGAGCGTCTTGCCCTTGTACTTGCCCGCCGTTGCGGTCTGGGCGAAGCTCTTGGCGCCCCCGCCCAGGGTCACGTCCGCGCGTGTGGCGATGAGCTGCTCGGTGATGGAGCCGCGGCCGCCGTTCTCGAGCGCGTTGGTGGGGCACTTGGCGGTGGTTTCCACGGGGCCGTAGCAAGAGCGAGCCGTGACGTGCGAGGCCTGGACGGCGGGGGTGGCGTCCTGCAGTTCGGCCGAGGAGACGTTGCCCGTGCGCAGTCCCTTCTCCTTGGCCAGCTCCAGGAGCGTCTTCTGCGCCTTGCCCTTGATGTCAACGGAAATGGCGTTGTTGTAGGTCTTGGTGCCCGTGGCCCAGCCGGAGCCGGAGGCCGCGGAGTCCGTCACGTAGTCGGGCTTGCCCGTGGCCTTATCCAGCGCGTAGGTCGTGTACTGGCCCGTCAGCGGCAGCGCGTCGAGGCCCGGGAAGCGCCCCGCGGCGCCGTACTGGTAGTTGCGCGCCACCGTGATCTCGGAGTCGCCCATGCCGTCGCCGATGATGAGGATGACGTTCATGGCGGAGCTGCCGTCGATCGCCTTGCGCAGCTCCTTGCTGCGGTCACCGTCGTTGCGGGCGGCGCCGCCGTGCTGCGTGATGTCACTCGTGGTCGGCTGGACGTTTTTGGTGGCGGGGAGGGGAGCCGCGGTGGGCTGTCCGGTCGCCGCGGTCGCGGCGGCTGCACCACCGGCCAGGGCGGCCACGACAGCGGCCACCGTGAGCGTGCGGGAGAGCGTCTTGTTCATGACTGCGTCCTTCACCTCTTGAGCAGGAGCGGGCCGGGCCCGCGGATGACGCCCCCCACTGTGAACCCGCCCGGCAACATCCCCGCCCAGTCAAAGCAAACGACGTGTGAATTCACTCAGCGCCGACCTTGGCTCAGTGACCACCACCCCCATGTGCAAAGTGTCGATTCGATGCCGAAACTTCAGCGCAATGCCCATTTCTGAGGGTCGGTTCCTTGCTTAGCGTGGGAACCATCTCGCCCGGCGGCGCTGCCGCCTTGAACCCCCAGGAGGCCCCATGGCCCAGCTTGCCCACGCTGATGATGCCGCCCTCAGCCGCGTTGCCCCGCGCGATCAGAAGCATTGGTTCGGCATTGCCGTGCAACGCTTCGGCCAGGTCTCCGCGCTCTCCCAATTCCTGCTCGGCGCCACGCTCGGTTTCGGCATGACCTTCTGGCAGGCAGCGCTCGCGCTCCTGCTCGGCTCGGTCATCCTCGAGGTCCTCATGTGCATCGTGGGCATCATCGGCCAGCGCGAAGGACTCAACACTGCGCTGCTGGCGCGCTGGACCGGTTTCGGCGAGATCGGCGCCTCGCTCGTCGGTCTGGCCGTGGGTATCAGCCTCATCGGCTGGTTCGGCATCCAGTCGGCCATCTCTGCCCAGTCGCTCGACGCGATGATGCCCGGCGTCATGCCCGTGTGGCTCTGGAGCTTGCTCTTCGGTCTGCTCGTCACCGCCATCGTCGCCTTCGGATTCAAGGGCATGCAGTGGCTCGCCAACGTCACGGTTCCGCTCTTCCTGGTGCTCGTCGGCTGGTCGGTCATCTCCGAGCTCAGCAAGCACTCGTTCTCCGAGCTGCTCTCCTCCCCTGCCCCCGGTCCGAGCATCAGCATCTGGGCCGGCACCGGCATCGTCGCGGGCGGCCTCATCGTTGGGGCGATCATCACCGCCGACATGACCCGCTACAACCGCTCCGCCGCCGACGTCGTCAAGCAGACGGTCGTGGGCGTCAGCTTGGGCGAGTTCGGCATTGGCCTGGCCGGTGTCCTCCTGGCTCACGCGGCCGCCAGCGGAGACATCGTCGCCATCGTCACCTCATCCGTCGGCTTCGTCGGCCTGATCATCGTTATCACCGGCACACTGAAGATCAACGACTGGAACCTCTATTCCTCCTCCCTCGGCCTCGTGAATTTCATCGCCACGACCTTCCGCAAGCAGGTCAGCCGCGTGCCCTTCACGATCATCCTCGGCGTGGTGGGCTCGGTCCTCGCGGCGGCTGGCATCCTCGGAAAGTTCACCGACTTCCTCGTGGTGCTCAGCGTGGCCTTCCCGCCCATCGCGGGCATCATGGTCGCCGAGTACTTCATCGTGAAGCGCTGGCGCCCCGAGCTGGACGCCACGCGCGACTCCGGCGCCCTGCCGACCACCGCGCCGCGCGTCGTCCCGGCCACGCTGGTCATCTGGCTGATCTCGGCCGTGGTGGGCTACGTCGTCACGTGGGGAATCCCCTCGCTCTGGTCCCTCCTGCTCTCCATGCTGTTGTACATCGCGGCGGGCAAGCTCGGCCTGGTGTGCGGCGTGGGACAGGCGGCCACCGCCGACGCCACGACCACCGCCCCGATCGCCGCTCACTGACCCCTCACCTCCCCTCCTCGTTTAGTTCAGCGAAAGAAGAAGCACATGCACATCGGCATCGACGTTGGCGGAACCAACACCGACGCGGTCCTCATGGACGGGCGCACCACGCTCGCGGGCGTGAAGAACTCCACCAGCTCCGACGTGACCAGCGGCATCGTGGCCGCCATCGAAGCGCTGCGCGGCGACCATGCCTTCGAAGGCCACGAGATCTCCGCCGTGATGATCGGCACCACGCACTTCATCAACGCCCTCGTCGAGGCCAGGCGCCTGGCCCCCACGGCCGCCGTCCGGCTCGGCCTCCCGGCCACTGCTGCGCTGCCGCCGCTCGTCGACTGGCCGGACACGCTGCTCGAGGCGATCCATGCCAAGAGCTACCTCGCGCACGGCGGCTACGAGTTCGACGGTCGCCCCATCTCACCCCTGGATCCCGAGGAACTGCGCGGTATCGCCGCCGACATGGCGGCCAACGGCATCCGCTCCGTCGCCGTCTCCTCCGTCTTCAGCCCCGTCAACCACGACCTCGAGGTGCAGGCGGCCCAAATCCTCTCCGAGGTGCTCGGCGACGGCGTCGCCATCTCGCTCTCGCACGAGATCGGCCGCATCGGGATCCTGGAGCGCGAGAACGCCACGATCATCAACGCGGCGTTGCGCGAATTGGCCGGCGAGATCGTCGACGGCCTGACCGCCGCGGTCCGCGCCCAGGGAATCGAGGCCCCCATCTTCCTGAGCCAGAACGACGGCACGCTCATGGACGAGGACTACGTGCGCCAGTACCCGGTGGCCACCTTCGCCTCCGGCCCGACCAACTCGATGCGCGGCGCCGCCCAGACTTCGGGGCTGGCCACGTGCGCCGTCATCGACGTGGGAGGCACCACGGCCGACATCGGCCTGCTCATCAACGGCTTCCCCCGTGAGACCGCCAACGAGGTCAAGGTCGCTGGCATCCGCACCAACTTCCGCATGCCGGACGTGCTCTCGCTCGGCATCGGCGGCGGGTCCATCGTGAACCCCGACACCGCCGAGGTGGGGCCGGAGTCCGTGGGCTATCGCTTGAGCACCGAGGCGCTCGTGTTCGGCGGCTCCACTCTGACGGCGACCGACATCGCTGTGGCCGCCGGGCGCGCGAGCGTTGGCGACGCGAGCAAGGTGGCCCACCTTGACCCCGAGCTCGTCCAGCGCGTCCTCGCCCGCATTGCCGAACGCGTCTCCGAAGCCGTGGACCGCATGCGCACCTCCCCCGAGCCGCTCCCCGTGGTCGCCGTGGGCGGCGGGTCCATCCTGCTGCCGGACGAGCTGCCGCTCTTCGGGACGGTGCACCGCCCCGAGAACTACGCCGTGGCCAACGCCATCGGCGCCTCGATCGCCCAGGTTGGCGGCGAGATCGACAAGGTCTACGCCGTGGAACCGGGGCGCCGCGAAGAGACGATCGCCGACGTCCGTGCCGAGGCAGTCAACAAGGCCATCGCCGCCGGCGCCGCGCCGGATTCCGTCGTCATCGTCGACTTCGACGAGGTGCCCATCCCTTATCTGCCTGGCAACGCCACGCGCCTCCGTGTCAAGGCCGTGGGCGATCTCGACATGAACACGGGGGTGCAGGCATGAGCTGGATCCTTGACGCCGGGCGCGTCGAAGACATCGCCCGCGGTGCGGCACTGCTCGGCACGGGCGGCGGCGGAGACCCCTACATCGGTGCCCTGCTCGCCCGCCAGGCGCTGGCCGAACACGGCCCCGTGACCGCGGTGACCCTCGAAGAGGTGCCCGACGACGCAGTCGTGCTCACCGTTGCCATGATGGGCGCCCCCACCGTGATGGTGGAGAAGCTGCCGAGCCTCAAGGAAGTCATGGCCCCCGTGCGCGCCGTGGGCGAGTACCTGGGTCGCCCTGTGACGCACGTGGCCTGCGCCGAGGTGGGCGGGGTGAACTCCACGATTCCCATCGCCGCCGCAGCAGCGCTGGGCCTGCCGCTCATCGACGCCGACGGCATGGGCCGCGCCTTCCCCGAGCTGCAAATGGTGCTCCCCACCCTCTACGGCGTCACGGCCTCGCCCCTGGCCCTCGCCGATGAGAAGGGGAATGTCTCCGTCCTGAACACCGTGGACAACACCTGGACCGAGCGGATCGCCCGCGTAGCCTGCGTGGAGATGGGTTGCTCCGTCATAATCTCCGGCTTCCCCATGGATGGTGCCACGGCCAGGGCCGCCCTGGTTCCGGACTCCCTGAGCCACTGCGGCAACATCGGATCCGCGATCCTGGCCGCCCGAGAGGAGAAGCGCGACCCAGTCGGCGCCATCGTCGAGTTGGTGCGCGGCCGCGAACTCTTTGGCGGCAAGGTGGTCGATGTCCAGCGCGGCACCACTGCCGGCTTCGCCCGCGGCCGGGCACGCATCGAGGCTGGGAGCGGCGCGGAGGCGAGCGCCCTCGAGCTCAACTTCCAGAACGAGCACCTCGTGGCCCGCACCGACACCAAGGTGCTCGTCACTGCGCCGGATCTGATCATGGTGGTCGACCACGACTCCGGTGAACCGATCACCACGGAGGCGCTGCGCTACGGCCAGCGCGTGCGTGTCCTCGCGGCGCCGTCGGATCCGCGCTGGCACCAGCCGGAGGCCCTGGCCATGGTGGGGCCCCGCTACTTCGGCTACGAGATGCCATCGCACCGCTGGGACGGCAGTACCGATCCCGAGCCGGCGACGGTGGCCTCATGAGCTGGCAGCTGCGCGCCGAGGACCTCCCCGACCTGGCCCGCGGCGCCACCCTCCTCGGGACGGGCGGCGGCGGTGATCCGTACATCGGCCAAAAGCTCGTTGAGCGGGTGCTCGGCGAGCGCACCATCACGGTGTGGGATCCCGAGGATGTTCCGGCCGACGCCCTGGTCATTCCCACGGCGCAGATGGGTGCGCCGACCGTCATGGTGGAGAAGATCCCCGCGGGGACCGAGCCCACCTTGGCACTACGGATGCTCGAAGAGCACCTGGGACGCACGGCGCAGGCCACCATGCCGATCGAGTGCGGGGGCATCAACTCGATGATCCCGCTCATCGTCGCGGCGGAGACGGGACTGCCCGTCGTCGATGCCGACGGCATGGGTCGGGCCTTCCCCGAGCTGTCGATGGAGACCTTTGCCGTCTACGGGGTCCACGGATCCCCGCTGGCGCTGGCCGGCGAGCGTGGCGAGCGCGTCATCATCGACACCGGTGACGACGATCGGCAGATGGAGTGGCTTGCACGTGGGGTCACCATCCGCCTGGGCGGTGTGGGCCACATCGCCGAGTACGCCATGACGGGCGAGCAAGTCCGCGCCACTGCGGTGCCACGCACGCTCTCCATGGCGCTGGCGCTCGGCCGGGCCATCCGGGAGGCGCGGGAGCGCCACGAGGATCCGTTCGAGGCGATCGCGGCGGCGTTGGCCCCCACGCTCTACAGCCACGTTCGCGAGCTCTTCCGCGGCAAGGTCGCCGATGTCGAACGGCGCACCACTGAGGGCTTCGCACGCGGCCGGGCGATCATCGAGGCGCCCGAGGGCCAGCAGATGGAGATCGATTTTCAGAACGAAAACCTCGTGGCCCGTTGTGGCGGGGCGGTCGTAGCGATCGTGCCCGACCTCATCTGCGTTGTTGATGCGGAGACGGCCGAGCCCATCACCACGGAGGGCCTGCGGTACGGCCAGCGCGTGCGCGTGCTCGGCATTTCCACGCCGGAAATCATGCGCACTCCGGAGGCGCTGGCCACGTTTGGCCCGGCGGCCTTCGGGCTGAGCGAGCCCTTCGTTCCCGTGGAGTCATAGGCAGCGCTTGGCCGCCGCCTAAACTGAAGCCATGACGAGGACCCTCGGAGCCGAGCACCTTCCGGTGCTGGCCCGGGGGTTCTCGTGGTTGGGGGCGGGTGGTGGCGGGAACACGCTCACGCTCGAACTGATCCTGGGCCAGCGCAGGCCCTGGCCGCTCCAGGTTCACGGCGTCCACGAGCTGGACCCTGATACCCCAGCGGTGGCCGTCGGCTACGCGGGCTCCACCTACCTCATGACGGAACGCCTCCCCGATGCCGCCCTGTTCGCCCCGCTCCTGGCGGCGGCCGAACGCTGGACCGGTACCCCGGCGCGCGCCGTGTGCTCGATGGAGGGCGGCGGGATGAACGGCCTGACGCCGCTCCTCTTGGCGCCGGAGCTTGCTCTCATTGACGCCGACTTCACGGGCCGCGCCCTCCCCCGCTTCGACCAGATGACCATGTTTGTCGACGAGGTTCCCGGCCTGCTCGCCTGCGTCTCCACCGGTGCGGGCGGGGTGTGCGTCATCGAGGCGAGTCGCTCCGCGGATGTGGAGTCGCTCGTGCGCGCAGCAGTGGTCTGCGCCGGCGGGGTGGGCCCCGTGCTCATCGCCGGCTTTACGGTGGGGCAGCTGACCGACCATGCCATCACGGGCGGGATGGAGCGGGCCCTCACCTTGGGCCGGGTGGATCTGGGCGGCCCCCCGCTGGAGGTGGCAGCCTCCGTGGGTGGGCGTTACGTGGGCGGCGGCCGCGTGGAGTCGGTGACGGCGGGCGTGGCGGACCCCTACACCTCCTCCGCGCTCATGGCGGGGGACGACGGCGCGGTCTTGCGTTTGGTCTCCCACACAGAATTCCTGGCGGTGCAGCGCGACGGCGAGGCGGTCGCCAGCGCGCCGGAGGTGATCGTCTGCATCGATCCGAGCAGCAACGAGATCCTCGAGGTGCACGGCATTCATCCGGCCCGACGTGTGGAGATTTTCGCCTTGCCCGCCCCTGCGTGGTGGTCGGCGGCGCCGCACCGCCTGCGCCACGTCACCCCGGCCGCCTATGGCGTGCGGGGCCTGGATCAGGACGGAGGATCATGCAGCACACCTTGAACTTGAGGGCTCTCGTGGCCCACCCCCGCAATGGGGGCCTGCGGTGGATCGAACCGGCCGAGAACGCTGACCTCTTGGATCCGGTAGATATCCCGTTGCACGACGTCGCTCTAGTCACCTCGGTCGAGGAGCTCCCCTCCCACGGGCCGGCGGAAGCCGTGGGGCCGGGCGCCCCCGGCCCCGTCGGATCGCTCGTCGTCTTCACCCAACCCCCGCCAGCGGAGCCATGGGAGGCCGACGCGCTCCTGCGCCGGGTGAAGTCGCGCGGGCACGTCGCCCTAGCCTTCAAGGAACCCGCTGACCTGGGGGCCGGGACTCTGGCCGTGGCCCGCCGCCTCGGCCTTCACGTCTTGGGGTCGGGTGCCCCACTCGCGCTCGCACGGGCCGCGTGGGAGCTGCAGGGAAATCAGGACGCCCTCACCTTGGGATACGTGCGCAAGGTGGCGCAGTCCGTCGAATACCACGCCGATCATGTGCAGGATCTGCTGCGCCATCTCGCGGCGAGCGTGGGGCACGGGGTGGCCCTCGTTGACCGCGAAGGCGTCTTGCTGGAGGCCGGTCAACACCTCTCCCCCGATCTGCACGCGGCCCTCTGCTCCGACGCATGGACTCAGGCGGCCCAGGCCGGGGATACCTCCGGTGCCTCGGTCAGGGTGGAGAGCCCCAGCCGGGAGGGACTGCGCCTCGTCTTCTTCGACGGAGGCCTGGCCGGCGCGCAGCTCTCGGCCCTCGCGGTGGCCGCCGAAATGGCCATGCCCGCCGTGGCCGCGCGCCTCCTCATCGACGAGGTGGCCTCAGTCAACAACGCGTCGATCGATTCCGGCCTCATTCGAGATTTCCTCGAGCAGCCGGGCGGCCCCGACTCCGACGTGCGCCGCCGCATGCACGAGCGCGGTTGGCGCACCTCCGGGGTGCACCTTGGCTTCCGCATTCAGGGGCTCAGCCGGCTCACTCCGCTGGAGCTCCTGCGCAGCGTTTCCCGTGAAACGGGGGCTTGGGACGTCGACACACACGTGAGCACGGCCGGCCTCGGCGTCATCGGCTGGCTCACCTTTCCCGAGCCGCCCTCCAGCCGCGAGCTGGAACGCCACACCGGGGCGCTGCGCGAGCTGCACCGGACGTTGCGCCGGTCATTCAACGTCTCCACCGGCGTGGGGACGCCCGAGGCGGGGGCCGAGGGGCTTGCCTCGAGCCTCGACGCCGCCGGCGAGGCGGCGCGCGTCGCCGCCCATCGCGAGCGCGGCGGGTATTTCCTGCGCATCGACGCCCTCGGCTTGGAGCAGCTTCTGCTCTCCCGCACGCGCAACGACATCTTTCTCCCCGCCGCGCGTTCGCTCCTACAGCCACTCATCGAGGCCGGCGGCGAGCTTCTTCCGACGCTCGGTGCCTATCTCGATCACGAGTCCTCCACAGCCGCCACGGCCCACGCGCTCGGGTTTCACCGCAACACGGTGAGCACCAGGATCGAGCGCATCAAGGACCTCTTGGGCTTGGACCTCGCCGATCCGGACACGCGCCTCGCCGTGCACCTGGCGTTGCGGGCACTGCAAGACTGAGCCGCAGCACGACGGCGCCCTCCCGCCTCCCGGCGGGAGGGCGTCGCGCGAGTCTCGCGTCGCCTCAGGCGACGCGCGGCTGGGTGCTTAGCCCACGCCGTCGAGCATGTCGGTCTCGGTGTTGCCGATCGCGGAGATCACCTGGGGGCGGCGGGCCCGCAGGAAGACGTACCAGGCCACGGCCACGAGCATCGTGACGAGGAAGAGGTACGGGATCACGTTGACGGGGAACGCCGGGACGGGCCACACGTTCGCATAGAAGACGGAGGCCATGCTGACCACGGCGACCGTCGCGCAGATCCACACGAGCGCGTGTTCTTCATGCCCTCGCGGCGCGTGTAGACCACGCAGGCGATCGCAACGAGCGCGTAGGCCACCATGTACCCGTAGGTGCCGTAGGTGTCCACGTAGACCGTGATGTCCATGGGCGCCGTGCCGATCAGCAGCAGGACGATGTCCAGGGCGATCGCGAGCGGGCCGGCGATGAGCAGCACGCGGTGCGGGGTCAGGTGGCGTTCATGGGTGCGACCGAAGCTCTCGTGGATCACGCCCTCCTTGCCCATGACGTAAAGGATGCGGCCCACCACGTTGAGCGGGGCCACGACCACGGCGAAGAACGCGGCGCCGACACCGAAGGTCAGGATCGGGCCGAACCAGGCGGGCATGCGGATGGGCCGAGGTAGGTGCCCGTGACGTCGGAGAGCAGGGTCGCCGAGTGATCGGAGGCGACGCCGGCCACGGTGGACTCGCCCACGGCGGTCACGAGGACCCAGCTGGACACGGCGTAGAACACGGCAACGCCGCGGAGGGCCACGTAGGTGGCGCGCGGGATGGTGCGGCTGGGGTCCTTGGTCTCGTCGCGGAAAACGGCAGTGACCTCGAAGCCCAGGAAGCTCAGGAGCGCGAAGAGAATGGCGACTCCCGGGGCACCGGAGAAGATCTGGGAGGGCTGGAAGGCGGCGGTGGAGGGGCCCTCGGGGCCGGAACCGGAGGCGATGACGGCGACGTCGAGCACCACCACGATGGCGACCTCGGCGATCAGCAGGATCGCGAGCACCTTCCCGGAGACCGCGATGTTCCCGTAGCCCAGCGCGGCCACGCCGGCGGCGACGAGCAGCGCCCAGGCCCACCACGGGAGGCTCGGGACGCCGTAGGAGGCCAGGAGCTCCTGGATGCCTGGGCCGATCAGCCCGTAGACGGCGGCCTCGAGCGTCAGGTACGTGAGCAGGGCGGCGAAGCCCGTTCCCACGCCGGCTCCGGCGCCGAGGCCCTCGCGGACGTAGGAGGAGAACGCGCCGGCGCGGCGCACATGCGGGGTCATGGCTGTGAAGCCCACCGCGAAGAGCGCGAGCACCAGGGCGGCAATCACGAAGGTGGCGGGGAAGGCCGCGCCGTTGCCGAGGGGAACCGGCCCGCCGATGACGCCGAGCGGCGAGGCGGCGGCGACCACCATGAAGACGATGGACCATAGGCCGAGGCGGCCGCGCAGGCCGCTCCCGTGTCCGGTGCTTTCGGCGCCCTGCGGCGCGGGGCCAGCTGCGGCGGGCCGCTGGGCGGCGGTGGTGTGGGACGGAGCGCTCGGCTGAGCCATGATTCTCCTCGGCGTGGGTGCGGCCGGGCCCGATGCCCGGCCCGCTCACGCTACGAAGCGGGCGCCCCGGGCGGAGAACACGTGTTCCCCCACGTCCCCGCGTGACGCTTCCGCGACGCGCCCGCCGGGCCCCGGCGGCCCTTCATGACGCCGCGCGACGCCAGCGAAACCGTGATGCGTCGCCGCGTGACGCCGAGGCACCCGACCGCGCGGGCGCGGTGCGGGGCTGCCAGCCGAGCGCCGGGCCCACGCGCGTGGCCAGCTGCGTGAGCAGGTGCCGCCAATCGGCGGGCTCGAGTTCGATGGGCAGCTCGAAGAGCACCTCGTCGGCGAGCGCGAAGGACGGGTCGGCGCGGTAGACCTCAACGATCTCGTCGAGCGAGCCGATGATGTCGCGCGCAATGATCGTCTTCTCCCCCACGATCCCCTCGGTGCGCGGGTTCCGCGCCTCCGCGTAGGCGCGGTAGCGCGCCTCCTGCTCCGGCGTGGTTCCCTCCACCGGCACGACGACGCGCGCATGGGCCACGTTGCCCAGCCCGGCCGGGTGGGCGGCAGCGTAGGCGGCCCGGTAGGCGCCGATCTGCGCGGCCTGGGCCGTCCCCACGGTGCTGTTGCCCTCCTCGGCCGAGGAGATGTTGGAGAGCAGGAGCCCCAGCCCGGCGGACCCGGCCCACGTGGCCGAGCGCAGGGATCCGGCCCCGTAGTTGAGGCGGTCGGCGAGCCCCACGCCGAGCGGCTGGACCGTTTCGGTGTCGAGGTCCCCACCCAGCCCCTTGTACGGGGGCACCTCCCGCAGCTTCTTGCCGCGCAGGATCTCCCGCAGCTCTTCGATGCGCCCGTAGCCGTAGTCGCCGGCCTCCCAGCCGGCCCCGAAAACGGCGGCGTTGAAGGCCGCGTCACCACGCGGCGGGTGCACGCTCAGGCCGGGGCGCAGGCGCCCGCCGGAGAGCGCGTCGGCGGTCGCGAGGTCCTCGGCGAGGCGGAAGGGGTTCTCGTGCTCCAGCGGGATCACGGCGTTGCCGAGCTCGAGGCGCTCTGTGGCCACGGCGAGCGCGCCGAGGATGACCCCGGGGGCGCCTGCCGCCTTCTGCAGGTGCCGCGTGCGCACCCACCCGGAGTCGAAGCCGAGCTCCTCCGCGAAACGGAAGAGGTCGAGGGCGTCCCGGAGCCCCGTGCCCGGATCGGCGGGATCGAAAGGAACGATGTGCAGGAAGCCGAGGCGCAGTCGAGAGCTCATGCCCGGCACGCTAGGTCCGCCGCGCACGGGCCAAAAAACTCACCGTCCCGAGGCGTCGCCCCGCGTAACCTGACGCCATGCCCACGCGCCACCCGACCCCGCCCCGGCTCGCGTTCCTCATCGGAGGCAGCGAGGGAATCGGCCTCGCCACGGCCCGCGCCCTGGCCGCCCGGGGCACGAGCGTGGTGCTCTTCGGGCGTTCCCCCGCCAAACTCGAGGCGGCGCTCTCCTCCCTCGGGACCGCAGGCGCGCGGCACGCGGCCCACGCCCTCGACGTCCGCGACCGTGCAGGCACCGAGGCGGTCCTCGGCGAGGCCCTGGCGCTCCACGGCACCCCGCAGCTCGTCCTCGTGACGGCGGGCTTCGCGCGCGCCGCCTGGTTCGGCGAGGACGAAGTGGGACTGGCGGAGGACATCATCGCCGTCAATCTGCTCGGCTCCATGAACGTGGCGCGGGCGCTCCTGCCCGCCCTGCGCACGGCGGGCACTGGGCGGCTGATCCTCACGAGCTCGCTCGCCGGGCTCGTGGCCGTGCCCGGCTACACGGCGTACTCGGCCGCCAAGTTCGGCGTCCTCGGCTTCGCGGACGCCCTGCGGCGCGAGATCCACCGCGACGGCCTCCGCGTGAGCGTGCTGTGCCCTCCCAACACCCGCACGCCGGGGTTCGCCGCCGAGAACGTGGACAAGCCGGCCGAGGTGCTCGCGAGCGAGGAGAAGGTCCGCACGCTCTCGGCCGAGGACGTCGCCGAAGCGATGCTGCGCGCACTCCCCCGCCCGCCGCGGCTCATCGTGCCGGGAGCCGACTCACGGCTCGCCGCGCTCGCGGTGCGCCTGTTCCCTGCACTCGGGGACGCGATCCTGCGCCGAAAGTGAGCCCGCGCCAGGGGCCGGCCGCCCCGGAAGCGGACACGCGCCGTCGTGCACTTCCGATGGACCCAGGCGGGCGCTCAGCGCTCGATGATCCGCGCGAAGTGTTCGATGTCCTGGGCGCTCAGGAAGGCTTCCTCGCCCGGCTCGGCAAGGTCGGCGTGATGGCTCGCGCCGTCGCCGGCCAGCAGCGCGAGGCGCGCGAGCACCGGGTTGCCCAGGAAGTCCTCGAGCACGTCGAGCCACGCGGCGTGGGCCTCGGCGAGCGCCGCGCGGGCCTCCGCGTTGCCGGCCTGCGCCAGGCGCGAGGCCGCGACGACGGCGCGTTCGAGCGGTGCCTCGGTGTCGAGGGAGGAGGTCAGGTAGTAGCGCACGGGCCCGCCCTCGGCCGCGCGCATGAGCCGCAGGTCCTCCGTGAGCAGGGTGCGCAGGCGGGCCACGAGGGCGTCGTCAAGCTCGGAGCGTGAGCGGAAATAGTGCAGCAACCCGGCCTTGGAGAGGCCGCAGGCCTTCGCGACGGCGTCGATCGTGGCCGTGCGCACCCCGGCCTCGACGAGCAGCGACACGTAGGTGTCGACGATGCCCTCGGCCTTGTTGTTTTCCACGCTGCTCCCGCCGTGCCGTCCGTGCGCCTCCGGCCCCGCGCGGCGGCGTGGGCCGGGCGCTCGCCCTTCGCCCGCGACGATACCGCAGGGGCCTCGCGCTCCCGGTGCCGGCGGGGCAGGGGCCCCTCCGGCACCGGGCCAAGGGGGCTAGCGGGCGCTCATCCAGAGCGTCAGGGCCGTGGGCTTTCCGGAAGCGTCGAAGCGCGTGTAGACCACGAGCGAGAGCTTGCTGAGCCGCTTCGAGGAGAACTTCTTGAGCGCCCCGGAGGACTTCATCGCCGCGAGCGTCGAGGCCTCGAGCGCCTGAGCCTCTGCCGGGGTGCGCTTCTTGAGCTTCACCGTGATCTTGAAGGAGGCCGGTTGCTTGGCCAGATAGGCCGTGTCCTTCTTGGCGTAGGCGCGCATGAGCGCGGCGGTGCCGGCGACGTCCTTCGCGAGCGGCTTCGCCCCCGCCTTCTTGCTGGCGCCCTGGGTGCCGGTGAGCACCTTCGTCAGATAGGTGGAGGTGACGGACTTCCAGCTCGGGTCTGGCGTGAC
Organism: Galactobacter valiniphilus; assembly: GCF_003575975.1. Lineage (GTDB taxonomy): Bacteria > Actinomycetota > Actinomycetes > Actinomycetales > Micrococcaceae > Galactobacter > Galactobacter valiniphilus. The sequence goes on from NZ_QQXK01000013.1 coordinate 49,118, forward strand.
CGTCGTGCGCAGCACCGTGGCGGCGGCTGGCGATGGGGCGGCGGAGGCCGCGGCGACGGGGCTCGCGAGGAGGGCCGCGCTCAGGGCGGCGGCGAGGAATACGGCTCGACGACGCATGCTGGCTCCTTGAATGACAGGTGGGGGCCGGACAGCGCGAAGCCTACGCCGGGCCGCCTCGGGCCCCTAGGACCACGGAAAGACACTTCTCGGGCCGGGTCCACGGACCCCGGGGCTTCCCCGCCCGACGGCGCGCGGCCTGGTCCGCGGAGCCGGCCACGCGCCGTCGTAGCCCGTGGCTCAGCCTCCGGAGCAAGCCCGAGTCCGCTCATCACCGTCCGGGCAAAACAAAAGACCCGGTCCGATGGACCGGGTCTTTCCTTTGTGCGCGAGGGGGGACTTGAACCCCCACGTCCTTACGAACACTGGCACCTGAAGCCAGCGCGTCTACCAATTCCGCCACTCGCGCAGAGTAGCTGCACCTGGTGCGGCCGTGGGGGCCGCATTCGGAGCGAGATTAAGCTTACAGGCCTCTCCGCGAGATTCCTAATCGGGCCGTCCCCGCCCACTCGACACGGCCCGCGCCCCGGTGTCCGGCGGCGGAAAACCCGGCCGCGCGCCGTCGTCGTGTCCTCTTCGCAACCCCTTTCACAGCGCGCTATCACGGGGATTCCGCCCTCCTCGCAGTCGTGTTGGGTAGCATCGAGGCCGGACACCGGTGTCGGTGATCACCCCGGCGTGCCCTCGTGCGGCCCGCCGGTCGCCCCTCGCGGGACGCATGGTGACACCGCCAACGAGTCCGGTCGGCGCATGCGCGCCGGCATTCCCCCAGTTTGAGGAAAGGAGGCCACGATGGGCATCGTTAAGGGACTCGAGCGCGGCCTCGAGAGATTGGTGGCCAAGGCCTTCCGGGGCGCGGCCAACGACGGCGTCAAGCCGGTCGAGATCGCCAATCGACTCCGCAACGTCATGGACGACGAGGCCTTCGCACTGTCGGAGGGCCGCACCGTCGCGCCCCACTCCTTCACCGTTCGCCTGGGCGACGAGGACTACGAGAAGGCGCGCGGCTGGGGACAGCCCCTCGCGCAGGAACTTGCCGACGTCGCCCTGGAGCACGCCCAGGCGCAGGACTACACGCTGCGCGACGCCGTGAGCGTCACGTTCCGCCACGACCCCTCGCTCGGTCGCGGCCACCTCGAGGTCGATTCCTCCCTCGGTGGCCCGCAGGCGGCACCCCCGCGCCCCTCCCGCCCGGCACCCGCCGCGGCGCCGGCGCCCGCCCCGGAGATCCCGCGCGGCGCCACGACCCGCATCGCTCCCCCGCCGCCGCGCCCGCAGGCACCCACCCCCGTCATCGAGGTCGAGGGCCGCCGCTACGGGATCAACGCGGAAGAGATCACCATCGGGCGCTCGTCCGAGGCCGACATCCAGGTGGACGACACCGGCGTGTCCCGCAAGCACACCGCGATCGTGCGCCGCGGGGACCGGGTCTACGCCCGCGACCTCGGCTCGACCAACGGCACCTTCGTGAACGGCACCCGGATCACGGGAGACACCGAACTTCTCGACGGAACGGTGGTGGCGCTGGGACACACCCGCATCACCTTCCGCCTTGAGGCCAACCCCCAAGGGGTGAAGTAGCCCAGTGGCACCACTCGTCCTGACCCTTCTGCGCTTCGGCTTCCTGGCCTTGGTGTGGATCCTCGTTCTCGTGGTCATCCTGGCCCTGCGCCGCGATCTCGGAGTGGGCCAGCGCACCCGCGTGGCCGCGGCCGGCGCCGAACGCCGCGGCCTCAAGGCGCCGGCCCCCGAGACACCCCTCGCCCCGCCCGTCGAGGAAGCTCCGCGCCCGGCGAGTGAGCTCGTGGTGCTCGCGGGCAGCCGGGCCGGCACCGTCCTCCCCCTCGGCGCCAGCCCGCTGTTGCTCGGCCGCGCCCAGGAGGCCAACCTCGTGCTCGACGACGACTACTCCTCGGGCCGCCACGCGCGCCTGTTCCCGCAGGGCAGCCGCTGGTTCCTCGAGGACCTTGGCTCGACCAACGGCACCTTCATCGATGACGCGCCGCTCACGCGCGCCCAGCCGGTGGAGCCCGGCCAGCGCATCCGCATCGGCAAGACCGTGATGGAGTTGAGGCCGTAGCATGGCGCTCTATCTCGACTTCGCGGCCGCCTCCGACGTGGGACGCGTCCGCAAGAAGAACGACGATTCCGGCTACGCCGGGCGCTACCTTGCCGTCGTCGCCGACGGCATGGGAGGCCACGTGGGCGGCGATGTCGCCTCGGCATCCACCGTCCTCGATCTGGTGCACCTGGATCACCCCGACGTGGCCCACCCGGCCACGACGCTCGCGGATGAGATCCAGAGCGCCAACATCATCCTCAACGAGCTCGTCGACGCCAATCCCAAGCTCTCCGGCATGGGCACCACGGTGACGGCACTGCTGCTCACGGGCGATCGCTTCCGCTTCGCCCACATCGGCGATTCCCGCGCCTACCGCCTCAAGGACGGCGTGTGGGAGCAGATCTCGCGCGATCACACCTTCGTGGAGAAGCTGCTCGAGGAGGGCCGCATCACGCCCGAAGAGGCGAAGGTGCACCCCCACCGCAACGTGATCATGCGCGTGCTCGGAGATTCCGATGCCTCCCCCGAGCTCGATCTGCAGGAGTTCCCCGTGGAACCCGGCGAGGTCTGGATGCTCTGCTCCGACGGCATCAACGCCGTGGTTCCCGAGGAGGAGACCGAGCGCATCGTGCGCCTGTCAGGCTCCGTCGAGGACGCGGCGAACGCCCTGGTCCAGCGCACGCTGGAGCTGGGGAGCCCGGATAACGTCACCGCCGTGGTGGTCCAGGTGCTCGACGACGCGGCGACGCCGCCTTCGCTTCCCCGCACCCCCGCCGAGGCGGCCGATGATCCCTCGCCGGACACCGGCCAGCTGCGCGTGGCGGCCGACGGCGACCTTGCCGCCAACCAGGCGATCCTGCGCCACGAGATGGCCAATCGCCCGCACTCCCTCGTGGGCGCCGCCCTGCTCGCGACCGAGTCCGGGCAGATTCCGATCGTCACGCAGCGCTCCGGTGAGCGCCGCGCCGCCGCCCTGCTCAACCACAAGTCGGCCCAGGCCGAGGCGGATGCGCTGGCCCCCGAGGCCGAGCTGCTCACCGATGAGCCGCGCCGTCGCCGCGGTTGGGTGCTCCCGGGCATCCTTGTGGTGTGCATCGGCCTGCTCGCCTCGGTGCTGTACTTCGGGTACACGTGGACGCAGACCCGTTACTTCGCCGGCCTGGACAACGGCAAGGTCGCCGTCTTCCAGGGCGTCTCCCAGGACATCGGCCCGCTCAAGCTCTCCCACGTGGACACCACCACGCAGGTGCCGGTCGACGTGCTGCCCAAGTTCTGGCAGGACAAGCTCAGCGCCGGCATCCCGGCCGAAAATCGCCAGGAGGCCATGGACACCCTGCGCCTCATCGTGCTCAAGGCCAAGGAGCAATGCACCGTCGTGGCACCCGGCGCCGGCGGCTCGGTGAGCAGCGAGGCCCCGGCCTTCTGCACCGAGGAGGTGCCCCAGTGAGCGCCCCCGTTGTTGATGCTACAAGCGGCATGAAGGCGAAACGACAGCGCCCGCAGCCCACGCGCCGCACCCTCGAGCTCTTCCTGCTCCTGCTCGCGCTGGGCGTCACCGCCCTGGCCGACTTCCTCGTCTCCTCCAGCGTCGGGGCCTCGAGCAACGACACCTCCTGGATCACCCACGTGGTCGTCCTCGGCCTGCTGGGGTTCGGCGTGAACGTTTCTCTGCGCCTGTGGGCAAAATATGCCGATCCGTTCATTCTTCCGGTCGTTGTGGCCCTGAACGGCATCGGCCTGGCCATGATCCACCGCCTCGATCTGGCCTCAAGCGCGGCGGCGGGCAGCAATGCAGCCACGAGCCAGTTGTTATATACCGGACTAGGCATGATCTGCGCAGTGGTGGTCATGTGGATCATCCGCGACCACCGCGTGCTGCGCCGCTTCACCTACGTGTGGCTCGCCGCCTCCGTGGTCCTCTTACTCCTGCCGCTCGTTCCGGGCCTCGGCGCCGGCACCATCAACGGCGCCAACATCTGGATCCGCGTGGGTTCCTTCTCGCTCCAGCCGGGTGAGTTCGCCAAGATCACGCTCGCGCTGTTCTTCGCGTCCTACCTCGGCTCCAAGCGGGATCTCATCCTGTTGGCCGGGCGCAAGATCGGCCCGCTCCAGCTGCCCCGCGCCCGCGATCTCGGCCCCATGCTCGTCGCCTGGGCCGTGGCCCTCGGCGTCCTGGTCTTCCAGCGCGATCTGGGCTCGGCCATCATGTTCTTCGGCCTCTTCATGGTGATGATCTACGTGGCGACGGGCCGCGTCTCCTGGATCGTCATCGGCCTGGGCCTCATGGTGCTCGGCGGCGCCGCCGCCATGATGTTCATGGGCCACGTCCAGCGCCGCGTCAACGTCTGGCTGAACGCCTTCGACCCGAACGTCTACGAGGCCAAGGGCGGAAGCCTGCAGATCGTCCAAGGCCTCTTTGCCATGGCCAACGGCGGCATGGTGGGTACGGGCCTCGGCGGCGGACAGCCGTACCGCATCCCCGTGGCCAAGTCCGACATGATCTATGCCTCCCTCGGCGAGGAACTCGGCCTCATCGGCATGCTGGCGATCGTCTGCCTCTTCCTCATCCTCATCAGCCGCGGCATCCGCGCGGCCCTCGGCGCCCGCGACAGCTTCGGCAAGCTGCTGGGCACGGGCCTGAGCTTCATCCTCGCGCTGCAGTTCTTTGTGGTGACGGCCGGCGTCCTGCGCGTCATGCCGCTCACCGGCCTCGCCACGCCCTTCCTCGCCGCGGGCGGTTCCGCCCTGCTGGCCAACTGGATCCTGGTGTCCCTCTTGCTCCTGATCTCCCACAACGCCAGGCGCCCCTCCACGGGCGGCGGCACCCTCTCGACCACCGAGCAGGGCCTCATCGACCGCAAGGTCGAGGCCAAGCGCGCGCAGGAGGCCAGCGAGACCGGCCCCGGCGCGCCGCTCGCGGGGGGTGAGGACGCGTGAACCAGGCCATCAGGCGCACCTGGGTCGCCATCGTCGCGCTCCTGGCGATCATCATGGGTGCCACGACCTACGTGCAGTTCTTCGCCGCCGACGCGATCAACAACGATGCGCTGAACACCTCGCGCAAGCTCGACGCCGCCAACTCCTCCCCGCGTGGGACGATCCTGGCCGGAGGCGAGGCGATCGCCGAGTCGGTCAAGAACCCCGAGGGCAGCACCTACGCCTACAAGCGGGTCTACAACGACGCCAAGCTGTACTCGGGCCTCACTGGCTACTTCAGCCTGGACGCCGGCGTGACCCAGCTCGAGTCTTCCCAGAACCAGACGCTCATGGGCAGCTCGGACGATCAGTTCTTCGACCGCATCGCGAACCTGTTCACGGGCACGGAGGATCAGGGCGCCAACATCGAGCTCACGATCGACCCGAAGATCCAGAAGGCGGCCTACGACGCGCTGCCCGATGACTTCAAGGGTTCGGTCGTCGTCCTGAACCCCAAGACCGGCGAGATCCTGGCCATGGTGTCCAAGCCCAGCTTCGACACCAACCTGCTCGCCGTGCAGTCGACCTCGAAGGCCGCCGCCAACCGCGCGGAGCTCTCGAAGAACAAGAACATCCGGCTCTACTGGAATCCGGCCGTTCAGGACCGCGTGTCCCCCGGTTCCACGTTCAAGGTCCTCGACCTCGTGGCCGGCATGGAGACGGGCTACTTCAAGCTCGACGGGGAGTACGACAACTCCCTGAAGTGGACCCCGCCCGGAACCAGCACGCCGCTCGGCAACTTCGACGGCGGCAATTGCTCGCAGCAGCCCGACAAGGCCTCGCTGCGCTTCATCGTGGCCCAGTCCTGCAACACCCCCTTCGGCCAGGCGATCCAGGAGATCGGCCAGGACAAGATGAAGGAGGTGACCGAGCGCTTCGGCTTCAACTCGAAGCCGGATTGGCTGGGTCTCTCCCCGACGGCCGCCTCGGTGTGGCCCACGGACAAGATGTCCCCCGGCAACCTCGCCTCGGCCTCGATCGGTCAGTACGACGTGCAGACCACGGTCCTGCAGATGGCCATGGTCTCCGCCGGCATCGCGAACGACGGCGTGCTGATGAAGCCCCAGCTCATCAAGCAGGTCACGGGCTCCGACCTCAAGGTCCTGCAGGACTTCAAGGCCGAGAAGTACTCCACCGTGACGACGCCGCAGATTGCCAACGACGTCACCGAGCTCATGCGCGGCCCGGTGCAGTCGGGCACGGCGAGGCGGGCGGCCGTTCCCGGCCTCGACATCGCCGCCAAGACCGGCACGGCGCAGATCGGCACGGGGACCGGCAAGGTCAACGCGTGGATCACGGGGTTCGCCCCGGCCGATGATCCCGAGGTCGCCATCGCGGTGAACGTCGAGAACATCACCTACGACCAGAGCCACGGGCTCACCAGCACGATTATGAAGAACGTACTCAAGGCGGTGTTCAACAAGTGAGACCCACCAGCGGCATCTCCCTCGGCGGCCGATACAGGCTGACCGACCGGATCGCCATCGGGGGCATGGGCGAGGTCTGGAAGGCCCTCGACGACGTCCTCGGGCGCGTCGTGGCCATCAAGATCCTCAAGGAGGAATACACGGGCGATCCCGGCTTCCTTGAGCGCTTCCGCGCGGAGGCCCGGCACACTGCCCTGCTGAACAACGATGGCATCGCGAACGTGTTCGACTACGGCGAGGCCGACGGCTCGGCCTACCTCGTGATGGAGCTCGTGCCGGGGGAGCCCCTCTCCACGATCATCGAGCGCGAGCGGGTCCTGACGCCCGACTTCACGCTCTCCGTCATCGCGCAGACGGCGCGGGCGCTCTCCGCCGCGCACGCGCGCGGGCTGGTGCACCGCGACGTCAAGCCGGGCAATCTGCTCATCATGCCCAACGGCAAGGTGAAGATCACCGACTTCGGCATCGCCCGCCTGGCCGACCAGGTGCCGCTGACCGCCACGGGCCAGGTCATGGGCACGGCCCAATACCTGGCGCCGGAGCAGGCCACGGGCCAGACGGCCACGGGCCAATCTGACCTCTATTCGCTCGGCGTCATTGGCTACGAGTGCCTGGCCGGTCGCCGCCCGTTCACGGGCGAATCGCAGATCGCCATTGCCCTGGCGCAGGTCAACGACCGCCCTCCGGCGTTGCCCGAAACGCTGCCGCTACCGCTGCGCGCCCTCATCCTCTCGATGCTGGCCAAGGACCCGGCGGACCGCCCCGCCAACGCGTCCCAGCTGGCCATCGCCGCCGACGCGCTGCGCGCCGGCCGCACCGAGGCCGCCGTGGCGGCCGTGCCGGGCATGGCCGCGTTCCTGGGGGCCGGCGACGCCGCCACCCAGGCCATGACGAGCCCGCTCGAGGCGACCACGCAGGCCACCCAGGCGATCTCCGCCCAGGCCACCCCCGCCACGAGCGCCCTGCCCACGCTTCCCACGCCCGCGGACGAGATCGCGGCGACGGCCTCGCCCACCCAGCCCGCGGCGTCGGGCGGGACCCAGCAGGAGCCGGCCGACGACGAGCTCGACCCGGCCGCCCGGCCGGCCTCCGGCTCCCGCAAGGGCCTGATCTGGGGCATCGTCGGCGCCGTGGTGGTGGCGCTGATCGTGCTCGGCATCATCTTCGGTTCCCAGCTCTTCGGGGGAGGGTCGGAGGCCACCACGGCGCCGCCGAGCACCTCGGCCTCCGCCTCCACCACGGAGTCGAGCAACCCCACCACCGAGTCGAGCCAGCCGACGGAGACCACGGAGTCAACCGAGTCGACGCCCTCCACCTCGTCAACCGCCACGTATCTGGACAAGTCGCAGTTCATCGGCATGCAGGTCGACGAGGCCGAGGCCCAGCTGCGTTCGCTCGGATACACGAGCATCAGGCAGAGCCCGCGCGAGGCCACGGCCGAGGAATCCAGCGTCGTGGACATGTCCCCGGCCAACGACTACGTCTCGTTCGACAAGCGGATCACGCTCTACTTCGCGGTCCCGCCGGCCCAGACGGATCCTCCGGAGAGCACCGAGACCACGCCGGAGTCCTCGAGCAATCCGCCGGAGACCTCGCAGAGCGTGCAGAGCACGCCCGCGAGCACGCCGGCCAGCACCACCCCGTCCGCCAAGAGCAGCTGAGTTCCCGATTCCTTCGCGAACCGCACCCACTACAGACCTCCAGGAGGTGACCCGTGACTGATCAGTCCAGGGGCGCCCATTCGTCCCCCCAAGACCCGTCCGGGTCCGCCGCGACCCCCAAGCAGCGCGTGCTCAACGACCGCTACGAGCTCGGTGCCCTGATCGGCCGCGGGGGCATGGCGGACGTCTGGAAGGGCCGCGATCTGCTGCTCGGCCGCGATGTGGCCGTGAAGATCCTGCGGTCGGATTTGGCCCGTGACCCCGTGTTCCAGGCCCGCTTCCGCCGCGAAGCCAAGGCCGTGGCCGGACTCAACGATCCCTCGATCGTTGCCGTCTACGACACGGGTGACACCGATGTGCAGGTGCCGGGGGAGCACGCCTCCCTCAAGGTGCCCTTCATCGTCATGGAGTACGTGAGCGGCCACACGCTCAAGGAACGGCTCTCCGGCGGCCCGCTGCCCGTGCAAGACGCGGGCAACGCGACGCTCGGTGTCCTCGCCGCGCTGACCTCGAGCCACGCGCAGTCGATCGTGCACCGTGACATCAAGCCGGCCAACGTGATGATCACGGACGCCGGCGCGGTCAAGGTCATGGACTTCGGCATCGCCCGCGCGCTGGCGGATTCCGCCGCCACGATGACGCAGACGCAGGCCGTCGTGGGCACCGCCCAGTACCTCTCGCCAGAGCAGGCCCGCGGCGAGTCCGTGGACGAGCGCTCGGACCTGTACTCGGCCGGGTGCCTGCTCTTCGAGCTGCTGACGGGCCGCCCGCCGTTCCTCGGCGACAGCCCGGTCTCCGTGGCGTACCAGCACGTGGGGGAGCAGCCCCCCGTGGCCTCGACCCTGAACCCGCAGGTCACGCCGGCCCTGGACGCCGTGCTGGCCACGGCCCTGGCCAAGGACCGCGAGGAGCGCTTCCAAAGCGCCTCGGACTTCTCCACAGCGCTGCGCCAGGCGCTGCGCGGGGAGATGCCCGCCCTCACGCAGGCCACCACGGTCATCCCGGCTGAGTCTGACGACGCCACGCGCATCGTGTCCGCCGTGCCGGCCGGCGCTGCCTACGCGGCCGGCCTGCCGGGCGAGCCGGCCCCGACCACGGGCCGCCTGGACACCGTGCTGGGCGATCCGGAGCAGGACGGCTCCGGCTTCTTTGGCGATGCCTCCGATCCGGCGCACGTCCGCGAGAACTCCAAGCGCAAGGGCATCATCTGGGCCGTGTCACTCGTGCTCGTCGCGCTCATCGGCGTGGGCGGCTTCTTCGTCTGGAACTGGATGAAGGACGAGGCCGAGAAGAACGCCCGCGTGGCGGTGCCGACGGTTGCGAGCAAGACGGTGGAGCAGGCCTCGGCCGAGCTCACGGCCGCCGGCTTCACCGATCTCTCCCAGGAGGAGGTCTTCAGCGACGAGGTGCCCAAGGGGCAGGTCGTGGAGACGGACCCCGGCGCCGGCGTGCCCACGCTGAAGAGCACGCGCATCATCATGAAGGTCTCCAAGGGTCCGGACACCGTCGCGATCCCCAAGAACCTGGCAGGCATGAGCGTCGAGGAGGTCACGGCCGCCCTCAAGGCCCTGGGCCTCGAGGTGAACGCGAAGACGCAGGAAGTCGAGGGCAAGGACATCGAGCGCGGCAAGGTGGTCAACACCAATCCGGCCATGGGCAAGAACGCCCAGGTGGGCAGCGCCGTGACCCTGCTGGTCTCCAAGGGTGAGGTCGAGATCCCCAAGGACATCAAGGGCATGAGCGAGGACGAGGCGCGCACCGCGCTGACCCAGCTCGGCTTCACGGTGGCGCAGACCTCGCGCCAGGTGGATGGCGGCGACACGGTGGAGAGCGGCAAGGTCGTCTCCACCGATCCGCAGCCGGGCAGCAAGCAGCCCTATGGCACCCAGGTGACGCTGCTCATGGCCAAGACCAAGCTGGAGATCCCGAGCACGCTCGTGGGCCAGAACGAGGCCTCGGTGCAGTCCATCCTGAAGGACAAGGGCTTCACGAAGGTCACGAGCGTCCCGAAGGAATCCTCGCAGCCTGTCGGCACGGTGGTGGAGGTGTCCCCGGCCCCGGGCTCCAAGGTCACGCCCGACACCGAGATCCGCGTGTTCGTCTCCAACGCCGTGCTCAAGCTGGTTCCCAGCGTCATGGGTCAGGACGTCGCCACCGCCACGCAGACCCTGCAGGCCGCCGGCTTTGTGGTCCGCGTAAACCAGGTCGAGGTGGAGGACGGCGCCCAGGGCACCGTCGCCAAGCAGTCGCTCGCGCCGAACTCCGAGGCGAAGCCCGGCACGGAGATCGTGCTGGACGTCATCGAGTAAGGCCCGGACCGGAACGGCGCCGGCGGCACCCGTAAGGGTGCCGCCGGCGCCGTTGTCTTGTCTCCAGCGCGCCGGTGCCCGACGGCGGGTGGTGACCACCCGCCGTCGGGCAGGGCTTAGCGCGTGATGAGCGGGGAGAGGCCGGCCGCCTTGGCGGCCGCGCCCTCGAGGCCGAGGGACTCGAGCCAGTTGCCGAGCATCTGGTAGCCGCCCTCGGTGAGGACGGACTCGGGGTGGAACTGCACACCCCACAGCGGCGCCGTGCGGTGGCTCAGGCCCATGATGACGCCGCCGGCGGTCTGAGCCGTGACCTCGAGCTGCTCGGGCACGGTGGCCGGCTCCACGGCGAGGGAGTGGTAGCGCGTCGCGGTGAAGGTCTCGGGGAGGCCGGCGAAGAGCGCGTGGCCCTCCTGGCTCACGCGGGAGGTCTTGCCGTGCATGAGCTCCTCGGCGTGCGAAACGACGCCGCCGAAGGCCTCCGCGAGCGCCTGGTGCCCCAGGCACACGCCGAGCATGGGAGTGGAGGTCTCGCCGCACCAACGGATGACGTCGAGGCAGACGCCCGCGCCGGCCGGGTTGCCGGGGCCGGGGGAGACGAGGACCCCGTCGGCCGCCTCGGCCAGCCGCAGGACCTCCTCGAGCGGGAGGTCGTCGTTGCGAATCACGGTCGTCTCGGCCCCGAGCTCGCGCAGGTAGCCGACGAGCGTGAAGACGAAGCTGTCGTAGTTGTCGATCACCAGGACGGAGGTGCTCATGCGCTGGTCACGCTTTCTTCTACAGGACTGCGGGGGAGAGGGCGGCGGCGCCCACCGTGGAATCGGTCCACGGCGAGTACTGGCTGGCCCAGGGGAAGACGTAGTTCATGAGGATCAGCACCACGAGCGCCACGAGCAGCAGCGTCTGGATGATGCGGATCCACAGGGGTCCGGGCAGGTGGCGGAAGAGCCAGGCGTACATGGTGTCAGCCCTTTCCTACATCGGTGGTCTTCTTGACGAGCTCGCGAATCTCCTCGGGGAACGGCTTGTCCGCGGGGGTGAAGGCGGTCTCCTCGAGGTGAACGATCATGCGCAGATCCGTCGTGAACGGCGGGTGGCACGTGGTCAGCGTCAGGAGCTTCTCGGTGGCCTTGGTTCCCGCCTCGCCCGGGACGGGGAAGAGCACGTCGCCGCGGTCGGGTGCCACGATCTCGGTGGAGCGGTAGGTGTAGGTGTACAGGCCGGCGGCCGTCTGCACGTAGGCCTTGTCGCCGGCCTTCAGCTTGTCCATGTCCCAGAAGACCTGGCCGTGGGTCTGGCGGTGGCCGGCGAGCGCGACGTTGCCGACCTGGCCGGGCATCTGCGTGGTGGGGTAGTGCCCCACGCCCACGGTGTCCAGCACGTCCATGCCGACACCCTCCGCGATGGGCTTGGCATAGGCGTCGCCGAAGGCCGGGACGTAGAGCACGCCCCAGACCTTGCCCTCGATGGGGTGCTTGGGCACGGCGGGCGGCTTCTCACCGGCCTGGGCGGGCTTGAAGTCCTGCGAGATCGCCTTGAGGGCGGAGTTCTGCGTGTTGTCGGCCTCGAGGTTGGTCCACCAGAGCTGCCACACGACAAAGAGCAGGAGGACGACGCCGAGGGTCAGGAGGATCTCGCCGAGCCCACCCACGAGCATCGAGATGACACCACGTCGCGGCGCGACTCGCCGCGGCTGATTCCGTGCCACTTGGCTCCTTCCCCGTTGCCGGAGCGTTGAACAGTTAGGATGTTGCCGACCCGCGCGTGCGCGTAGGGTCGGTCCAGCCTATCGCCCGTCGGCCCCATCACAGGGGTCGCAGGAGGAAACCGTGCCAGAGTCCACCTCGCCCCGAAAGTCCGAGTCGATCGACAAGGACATCGCCAAGATCGGCAACCCGGAGAAGCGTGCTGCCGCCGAGGCGCAGCGCGAGGCCAAGCGGGAGCGACAGGCGCGCGAGTTCAAGCCGGTTCCGACCTGGTACAAGGCCATCATGTTTGGCCTCATGATCGTGGGCCTGCTGTGGATCGTGACCTACTACATTGCGGCGATGGTGGGCGTCGGGCTGCCGATCCCCGGCATCAACAACTGGAACATCATGATCGGTTTCGGCCTGGCCCTCGTCGGCTTCATCATGATGATGGGCTGGCGCGACTAGCCCCCTGTGACGTTCGCGGCCTGCCCGCGGGAACGGCCCGGATCGCCTCAACGGCGGCCCGGGCCGTTCGTTTCGTCCGGCTATACTTCTTTACCGACGCATTGTCGATAAGAATTCGTGACGACCGATCCGGGGATCAGCATGAGCACGCCCGCCCAGAACACTCCCGCCACCGGCTCCGCAGAGCCAGAGGGGCGCTTCTCGCCCCGCCGCCTCTACGGCGCGCTCGCCCTGGGCGAGATGATCACGTGGGCGTTGCTCCTCTTCGGCATGGCCCTCAAGTACACCGACATGACGCCGGCCGTGGTGCCGGTGGCCGGCATGCTGCACGGCATCGTCTTCGTCTCCTACTGCGTGGTGACGGTCTTCGTGTGGGTGGACGGACGCTGGAGCGCGGGCCGCGGCGCGCTGGGCCTGCTGAGCGCCATCATCCCGTTCTGCACCTACCCGTTCGAGCGCAATACCCTCAAGGCCGGCCTGCTGGGCACCAGCTGGCGCCTGGGCGCGGGCGGCGAGGAGCCCTCCGGCCCCCTCGAGCGTCTGCAGGCGTGGTGCCTGCGCCACACGGCCCTCGCGATCGTGCTTGGCGTGGTCTTTGTGGGCGTCGTCGTCACCGTGCTGCTCATCCTGGGCCCACCCATCCCCAAGGGCTGATCGCCGCTCGGGCTCGCTCAGGAGCGCTTGGCCCGCACGTAGACCTGCTTGCGATAGCGGGCCACCACGGCTCCCTGCGCGTCCTTGACCTCGGCCTCGAACCACTCGAGGACCTTGTCGCCGCCCGCGGCCGCCTCCTTGATCGCGGCGATGCGTTCGTCGCTCACCTCGAAGCGCGCCCGCACCGCGGTGCGCCCGGGCGAGACGAATTCGATGTCCCCGCGGCGGTCCCAGACCACATAGCCGAGCCCCATGCGGCGCAGCACGAGCAGCATGAACCAGGGATCGCACATGGAGAAGAGGCTGCCGCCGAACTGCGTTCCCACGTAGTTGGCGTTGAGCGGGGAGCGGCGCAGGCGCACCTGCGCACTGCGCCACTCCCTGTCGAGCTCCTCGACCACCACGCCGGCCCCCAGGAAGGGGGGCCAGAGGCTCATGCCCCGCCGCAGCACGGCGGGATTGGCCATGCCGCGCGAGACGACGCGGCCGGGGGCGCCCAGAAGGCGCTTCACGGCGGGGAGCGGTGCACGACGGCGGGTGGTGGCGTTCATGGGGCCACCTTAGGTGAAGTTACCCTTTAGTAACTAGGGGCTGCGCCGAGTGTTTCGTCGCCGGCTAGCGCGCCGGGAGGTCCATCGTCACCCCCGTGCGCACGAGCTTGAAGCCCGCGCGCTCGTACACGCCGTTGGCGCCCGTGGGGCTCGCGGCGTCCACGCCCAGCTCCGCCTTGCTCAGCCCAGCCGCGCGACCGGCCTCGAGCACACCACCCAGCAGCACGGAGGCGAGCCGCCGACCGCGCGCCGCGCGGCGCGTCCCGACGAGCGAGACGTACTGCTCGCCCTCCACCCAGACCTCGCTGAGGACATAGGCCAACACCTCGCCCGTGGCAGCATCCACGGCGATCCTGGAGAGCTCGGGGCGGAAGACGCGCTTGCGCCACATCTCGCCCCAGCGCTGAGCCGTCTGGTGGCTCGAACCCCAGTGGTCCTCGAAGGCCTCGTTGTGCGCCAGGCGCACCGCCTCCTCGTCCTCGACGCCGGGCTGGCGAATCAGCACCGAGCCAGGCTCCCCGAGCGGCTCCACGGCCTCCGCGCCCGCCCAGCCGGCGAACTCGACGCGCATATCGGAAAAGTACCGCGCCGGGGCGAAGCCAGCCGAGCGCAGGAGCTGCGCGGAATCCGAGGACTCCTCGCGCCCCCAGCCGAAGACGACGACGCTGACACCGGGGTGCAGCGCGGCGGCCTTCGCAGCCGCCCGCTCGCTCACCCAGGCCAGCAACGCCGTGCCGATCCCCTCGGCCCTCCGCTCGGGCGCGACGCCCCCGCCGGCATAGGCACGAATGGCGCCGTCACGCGGGGACGAGCTCACGCCCGCCTCGGCCCAGCCGACGATCGACCCCTCCTCCGCCACGGCGAGCACCACGTCCCGCTCAGGATCGAAGTCGGCGCGGCGCCACTCCTCGGCGTGGTCCTCCAACTCGACGAGCTCGTCGGTGTCATCGGCCACGGCCACGCGATTGGTGAGGGCATTGAGCTCCTCGAGGTCTTCCCAGGTGGCCGCGCGGAAGTGCACGCGCGGCGCGGTCAACGGTTCCGGCATCGTCACAGCGACTCCAATCATTGAGTTCTCTCAATCACTTCCGGCGCCAGCCTACGACAGCGCTCCGACCTCGCGCCAGGGCTGACGCCGACGTCGCCCATCCCCAGCCCCATGCACACGATGTTCACAAGAGTTATCCACAGCTGTGAACAACCCGCTCAATCAGGGGGCTCGGTCGCTCGCGCGGGCGCCGCGTCGACGGTGCCTGCGGAGTCGTCCCGCCCCAGGGCTGCGATGCACCCCGTCGCGACCGGGAGAATCACACCGATGTAAGTTGTCCACATTGTGGGGATGATCTGTGGAGAAAAGGTGGACGAGGGGTGGATATCCCCCCTCACACCGCGTTTCACCCGGGCCGGCCGCGCCGCACTGCCTCGAAGCGCCACGCCTATCCACCCTCGGTGCACAAGAGTTGTCCACAGCCGTGGATAAAGTCTGTGCACAACCGGGCATATATCTACCTCGCTCGGCCCGAGAGTCCGGGAATCCCCGCCATCCCGGCGCAGGCGTGGCACCGCGTCCCAGTCGGCGCGCTCGAATCACACGCGTGTAAGTTGTCCACATTGTGCACAAGGGCTGTGGGTAAGCCTGTGAACACCCGACCGGAGCCCCTCCCTTCCCCCTCAACGCGGCTCGCCCCCGGCGGCCTGAGGAGGCTACCGGGGGCGAGCGTGAGCGGGGGCCGAGCCCCGCGTCGTCGGGCGTTCAGGAGGCGTAGGCCATGCCGACGTAGGCGTCCCAGGCTTGGAATCCGAGGTACATGCCCAGCCACACCAGGAGGATGCCCACGAGCACGGTGCAGGCCACATGGTAGGCCTCGCGGTTCTTCACCTTGGTGCCGCTCGCGTAGATCCCGCCGAGGATCAGGCCCGTCACGAGCCCGCCGACGTGCGCCTGCCACGAGATGTTGGCGCCGATCGTGAAGCCGTAGACGAGGTTGATGCCGAGCACCACGGCCATGGAGATGAGCGACTGCCGATCGTGGCGCAGCTCCACGAGCAGCGCCGCGCCGATCGCGAAGATGCCGCCCGAGGCGCCCCAGCCCGAGGTCGTGGGATCGGAGAGGAGCACCTGCGCCACGCTGCCGCCGATCACACCGAGGCAGAAGACCGCGGCGAAGCGCCAGTGTCCAAGCACGGGCTCGAGCGCCCGGCCCAGGAACCAGAGCGAGAGCATGTTCAGCGCCAGGTGCACCGGGAGCGGGTTGGAGGTGTCGTGCAGGAAGCCGGCCGTCAGCATGCGCCACGGCTCGTGGCCCACGGCCAGGTTCCACTCGACGAAGGCCTGTGAGAAGCCGGGCACGAAGAGCTGCATCAGGTAGCCGACGACGCACAGCGCCATGATGGCGTAGGTGACGATGGGCTTGCGGGCGCGGACCACGACGCCGCTCGCGGTGCGCACCTGGCGCACCCCGGCCTGGGCCTCGCGCACGCAATCGACGCAGTGCACGCCCACGGCGGCGGGCCGTTGGCACTCCGGGCAGGCCGGGCGGCCGCAGCGCTGGCACCGCACGTAGCTCACCCGATCGGGGTGGCGCGGGCAGTGCGGAACGTCCTGCGGGGGCTGAGGATGGGTGCTCATGCTCGAGCGGCTCCTTCAAGGAACGAATGGGGCCGCGCGCCGGGCGCGCGGGACGGTGACAGGAAAGACGCCGCGGGGGCGGTTACCGCACCATCAGGCCGGCAACCGCCCCCGCGGGACGCATGAGCTACGAGGCTCAGAGGGCCTCGATGTCGATCGAGGAGATGACAACGTCCTCGAGCGGCTTGTCGCGGCCATCGGTGGCGACGGCGTTCAGGCCATCGACGACGGCCTTGGAGGCCTCGTCAGCGACCTCGCCGAAGATGGTGTGCTTGCCCTGCAGCCAGGTGGTCGGCACGGAGGTGATGAAGAACTGCGAGCCGTTGGTGCCCTTGCCCATGCGGATGCCGGCGTTGGCCATGGCCAGCTTGTAGGGGGCGGTGAAGTCCAGCTCGGGGTGGATCTCGTCGTCGAACTGGTAGCCCGGGCCGCCGACGCCCTGACCCAGCGGGTCGCCGCCCTGGATCATGAAGTCCTGGATGATGCGGTGGAAGATCGTGCCGTCGTACAGCGGGGTGTTGCGCTGCTCGCCGGTGGCCGGATCGACCCAGGTGATCTCACCCGTGGCCAGGCCAACAAAGTTCTGCACCGTCTTGGGCGCGTGGTTGCCGAACAGGTTGACGACGACGTCGCCCTGGTTCGTGTGGATGGTCGCCTTGTGCGTGGGAATCGCGGTCATGCCCACATTCTTCCATGGCACCCCCGCACCAAGCACGGCGCAACCTCCGCGTTCAGTGAACACCCAGGCGCCAGAGTGGCCCCGCACGGTGCAAAGCGCGCTCAGGGAAGTAGGCTAACGAGACCACGCCATGACGAATCGGGGAGTTATGACCAACAAGAATTCCATTGCCCGCGATGTGCAACGCACGGTCTCGGACACCGTGGAGAGCGTGCGCGAGTGGGCCGCCCCGCGCGTCCACGCCGCGGCCGAGGCACTGAGCCAGGGGTACGAGCAGGTGGCACCCAAGATCCAGGAGGGCCTGGAGAACGCCAAGGAGCGCGCGGCCGAGTTCGTCGACAAGGTCCAGGAGAACGCCGCCCCCAAGCTGCACGAGCTGGGGGAGCAGGCCCAGGCCGGCGCCGCCACCGTGAGCGAGAACGTCCAGCACGCGGTCTCCGAGTTCTCGGAGCGCGCGAGCGACGCCGCGGACAAGGCCATCGACAGCGCCAAGGAGGCCGGACGTGAAGCGAGCGCCCAGGCCCAGCACATCGCACAGACTCTGACCGAGAACGTCAAGAAGGGAAGCGACAAGGTGAGCAAGCAGCTCAAGGTGTCAAAGAAGGATCTCAAGGCGCAGGCCAAGGCCGCCGCCGTCGCGGCGAAGGAGGCGGCGGAGAAGGCGAAGGCGGAGGCGAAGGCCTCCAAGAAGAAGAGCGGCAAGAAGCGCTTCTTCCTGTTCGTCCTGTTCTCCGGCCTCGTCGCCGCCGGCGTGGCCGTGTGGAAGGCCTCGCAACCCGTCGAGGATCCGTGGAAGAACCCGGCCCCGGCCGAGAAGGCCCCCACGCAGGCCAACGCCGCCGCCGGCGAGCGTTCGGTGCCCCTCGTCGACGTGAAGGCCAAGATCGCCGACTCCGCCAAGCACGCGGCCGAGGCCGTCAAGCACGAGGCCTCCGAGGCGAAGGACGCGGCCCAGGACGCCGGCGAGAAGGCGGCGGACAAGGCCGCCGACGTCGTCGCCGACGCCAAGGACACGGCGAAGGACATCGCCGAGAAGACGGCCGACGGCGCCAAGGACGCGGGCGCCAAGGTCGCCAACGCCGCGGCGAAGGCCGCCGAGGCCGCCAAGAAGGCTGCCGAGAAGGCCTGATCGCCGCTCGACGCCGATCTTTCACCTCATGCGAGGCCCCTTCCCCGTTGGGGGAGGGGCCTCGCGTCGAATCACCGCCAAGGACGTGCCCAATGTTGAGCCTTCGCCGCCCGTGGGGGCGCCGTGCCCGACGAGAACTGCTCTATGCCGATCACCTGCGCACAGTGGACCAGGAGCGCCCTGCGGGGCAGAGCCCGGGGCCGAACGAGGCCGAGCTGGGCCGTGGCCGAGCAGAGTTCCTGGGGCGGACCCGGGTGAAGTCCTTGCGGTGGCGGGAGCTCCCGCCACAAGAGATGCTCGGGCTCATCGAGAGCTACTGGGTGTGCTTCCTCCGCACCGCCGAGAGCCAGGTCAGCTTGGGGTCCTCCCACGACGAGTTCAGCTTCGACACGGCGGACGAGCTGCATGCTTTCCTGGGCCCGCTGGACGTGCAGTGGTTCGGCGCGGTGGAGACGGCTGAGCTACTCGAAAGCCATGATCTCTCCCCGGACTGGACCCCCAGCACACCCCCCACTCCACGGTGAAGGGACATGAAAAAGCCCGGACCAAGTGGTCCGGGCTCTTCTTCATTCTTCGGTGGAGGTAAGGGGACTCGAACCCCTAACCCCCTGCTTGCAAAGCAGGTGCGCTACCAATTGCGCCATACCCCCGAGGAGGTTCGGTTCAGTCTACGGAATCCGTTGCAGATTTCCAGGAGGCCTTGGTAGCGGCTCTCTCTTGGTATCGGCGGTATCCAACGACCGCTCCGACTGCGGCCAATGCCAGCAGAAGAATCTTCTTCATGTTCACCTCTGAGGGTGGTGAGAAAGAGGAATCCGTGGGCGTACCAAGACTTGAACTTGGGACCTCTTCGTTATCAGCGAAGCGCTCTAACCGCCTGAGCTATACGCCCTCTTCCATCCCCGTGGGGACGAGACAACTTTACCTAAGACCGGACGAGGATCCAAATCGGGCCCTCGTCCGGCCCCAGACAAGCCGAAAACTAGTCGTCCGTCAGGGTGACGGACACGCCGCCCACCAGGCCGGAGGCCAAGTTATAGATGAACGCTGAAATCATCGACAGGGCCGAGAGCAGGACCACGTTCACCACCGCGATGATGACCGCGAAGCTCGTCACCTGACCCATGGACAGATAGGACTTCACGTCGAACGCGGTGCCCGTGGTGCTGCCGAGCACCGTGGCCACGAGCGAGTTGATCTGGTTGAAGACGCCGGCCACATCGAAGACGAGCCACAGCAGCACGGCGGCGACCACCGTGATGATGCCGAGCGCCACGGAGAGCAGGAACGCGAGCTTCAGGACGGACCAGACGTCCACTTTGGAGACCAGCAGGCGGGCCTTGCGGACCTTCGCCTTCGGCGCGGGACGCACCAGACCCTGTTGCGCGGGGCGCTGCCCCGGGCGGGCGGGGGCACCCTTGGTGGGTGCACCCTTGACGGGCGCGGCCTTGGCGCCGGCCGCGGCCGGACGGGCCACGGGCTGGGCCGTGCGGCCCGGCTGCGCCTGACGCGGGGCGCCCTGGGTCGGCTGAGCGCTACGCGGCGCCTGCGCCGGACGCGCTGTCGCCGTCCTCGGCTGCTGGGGACGGGGGGCCCTACCCCCGGGCGTGTTGGGCGTGCTCACTCGTTGCCTCCGTGGTTCTGCTCCTGGGCCTCGGCGTCGCTATCAACCGGCTCCGCGTTGCCCTGATCCTCGGACACTGTACCGTCCGAACCCTGGGAGAGGCCTGCATCCGCCTGGTGCTCGGCCGACTGGCCGGCCTCGGACTCGGCGTCCTCGTCCTCGATCTGCTCGTCGCGGTTCTTCGCCACGCCGATGATCCGGTCTTTCTTCTCCGGCTTGGCGAAGATGACGCCCATGGTGTCACGACCCTTGGCCGGGACCTGGTCCACGGCCGTGCGAACCACCTTGCCGGAGGCCATCACCACGAGCACCTCGTCGGCCTCATCGACGATGAGCGCGCCGACCAGTTCGCCGCGATCCTCGGGAAGCTTGGCCACCTTGATGCCCAGGCCGCCGCGGCCCTGCACGCGGTACTCGTCAACGGGGGAGCGCTTGGCGAAGCCGCCGTCGGTCACCGTGAAGACGAAGGACTCGGGCGCCACGACGTCGGCGGCGAGGAGCTCGTCGCCCTCGCGGAACTTCATGCCCGTCACGCCGGAGGTCGCGCGGCCCATGGGACGCAGCGCCTCGTCCGTGGCGGTGAAGCGCACCGACTGGCCCAGCTTGGAGACGAGCATCAGGTCGTCTTCCTCGGAGACCAGCGCCGCCGAGACGAGCTCGTCACCGTCGCGCAGGTTGATCGCGATGACACCGGCCGAACGGTTGGTGTCGTACTCGGACAGGCGCGTCTTCTTCACGAGGCCGTTGCGCGTGGCGAGGGCCAGGTACGGGGCCTGCTCGTAGTCGCGCAGCGCGAGGACCTGCTGGATCTTCTCGTCCGGCTGGAACGCGAGCAGGTTCGCGACGTGCTGGCCCTTGGCGTCGCGCCCGGCCTCCTGCAGCTCGTAGCACTTGATGCGGTACACGCGGCCGAGGTTCGTGAAGAACGCGAGCCAGTGGTGCGTGGTGGTCACGAAGAAGTGCTCCACCACGTCGTCGCCGCGCAGCTGGGCGCCCTTGACGCCCTTGCCGCCGCGGTTCTGGCTGCGGTAGTTGTCAGTGCGCGTGCGCTTGACGTAGCCGCCGCGGGTGATCGTGACGACCATGTCCTCTTCGGGGATCAGGTCCTCGATGGACATGTCGCCGTCGAAGCCGCGCACGATCTCGGTGCGGCGGTCGTCGCCGAAGCGGTCAACGATCTCCTGGAGCTCCTCGGAGATGATCTCGCGCTGGCGCGCGGGGGACTCGAGGATCACCTTGTAGCCGGCGATCTCGGCCATGAGCTGCTCGTAGAGCTCCTGGATCTTCTTGCGTTCCAGGGCGGCCAGCTTGCGCAGCTGCATGTCCAGGATCGCGTTGGCCTGATCGTCGTCGATGTCCAGCATGGACTTCAGGCCCTCGCGGGCCTCCTCCACGGTGGGGGAGCGGCGGATCAGCGCGATGACCTCGTCCAGCGCATCCAGGGCCTTGAGCAGGCCGAGCTGGATGTGCGCGAGGGCCTCGGCCTTGGCCAGGCGGAAGCGCGTGCGGCGCACGATGACGTCCATCTGGTGGGTGACCCAGTGGCGGATGAACGCGTCGAGGGACAGCGTGCGCGGCACGCCGTCCACGAGCGCCAGCATGTTCGCGGAGAAGTTCTGCTGCAGCTCGGTGTGCTTGTAGAGGTTGTTCAGGACCACCTTGGCGACGGCGTCGCGCTTGAGCACGATGACGAGGCGCTGGCCCGTGCGGCCCGAGGTCTCGTCGCGCATGTCGGCGATGCCCTGGATCTTGCCGTCCTTGACGAGGTCGGCGATCTTGATGGCCAAGTTGTCGGGGTTCGCCTGGTAGGGCAGCTCGGTGATGACCAGGCACGTGCGGCCCTGGATCTCTTCGACGTCCACGACGGCGCGCATCGCGATGGAGCCGCGGCCCGTGCGGTACGCGTCCTCGATGCCCTTGCGGCCCAGGATGCGGGCGCCGGTCGGGAAGTCGGGGCCCTGGATGCGCTGGATGAGCGCCTCGAGCAGCTCCTCGCGCGTGGCCTCGGGGTGCTCGAGCGCCCACTGCACGCCGTCGGCGACCTCGCGGAGGTTGTGCGGCGGGATGTTCGTGGCCATGCCGACGGCGATGCCGGCGGAGCCGTTGACGAGCAGGTTCGGGAAGCGCGCCGGCAGGACCGTGGGTTCCTGGTTCTTGCCGTCGTAGTTCGGCACGAAATCCACGGTGTCCTCGTGGATGTCGCGGACCATCTCCATGGCCAGCGGGGCCATCTTGGTCTCGGTGTAACGCGGGGCGGCGGCGCCGTCGTTGCCGGGGGAGCCGAAGTTGCCCTGGCCCAGCGCGAGCGGGTAGCGCATGGTCCAGTCCTGGACGAGGCGCACGAGGGTGTCGTAGATCGCGGTGTCGCCGTGCGGGTGGTACTGGCCCATGACCTCGCCGACCACGCGGGCGCACTTGTTGAAGCCGCGGTCCGGACGGTAGCCGCCGTCGTACATCGCGTAGATGACGCGGCGGTGCACGGGCTTCAGGCCGTCGCGGACGTCGGGCAGCGCGCGCCCCACGATGACCGCCATGGCGTAGTCGAGGTAGGAGCGCTGCATCTCGGTCTGCAGGTCAACCTGGCTGACCTTGTCGACGATGGCACCCGTCAGCGGCTGCTCGTCCGCCCCGTCCTGGGGCTGGATCTCGTCACTCATAGTGAACAGTTCCTCACGTGTGTGTCAGGGAAGTTGTTGAGGCACGACGGCGGGGCCGCGCCAGGTGCCGCGCCTCGCCTGACGCGCTGGGCGTGTCAGGCGAGGGGCACCGCTAGATGTCAAGGAAGCGGACGTCCTTGGCGTTCTGCTGGATGAAATCGCGGCGCGCCTCGACGTCCTCGCCCATGAGGACGCTGAAGACCTGGTCGGCCGCGGCGGCGTCGTCCATGGTCACCTGCAGCAGCGTGCGGTGGGCCGGGTCCATCGTGGTGTCCCACAGCTCGTGGTAGTCCATCTCGCCCAGGCCCTTGTAGCGCTGGATGCCGTTGTCCTTGGGCAGGCGCTGGTTGTTCGCGTAGCCCTTGGCCAGCGCTGCGTCGCGCTCGGCGTCGGAGAAGACGTAGTCGTGCGGGGCGTTTGACCACTTGATGCGGTACAGCGGCGGCTGGGCCAGGTACACGTGGCCGTGCTCGATGAGCGGGCGCATGAAGCGGAAGAGCACCGTGAGCAACAGCGTGGTGATGTGCTGGCCGTCCACATCGGCATCCGCCATGAGCACGATCTTGTGATAGCGCAGCTTGGAGATGTCGAACTCCTCGCCGATGTTGGTGCCGAAGCCCGTGATCATCGACTGGATCTCGGCGTTGCCGAGGGAGCGGTCGAGGCGGGCGCGCTCCACGTTCAGGATCTTGCCGCGCAGCGGCAGGATGGCCTGCGTGCGGGGGTCGCGGCCGCGCTTGGCGGAGCCGCCGGCGGAGTCGCCCTCCACGATGTAGACCTCGCACTCGGCGGGGTTCTTCGAGGAGCAATCGGAGAGCTTGCCCGGCATGCCGAAGGTCTCCAGCGGGGACTTGCGGCGGGCCGTGTCGCGCGCCTTGCGGGCGGCGATGCGGGCCTGGGCCGAGAGCTGGGCCTTGCGGACGATGTCCTTGGCCGCGCCCGGGTTGCGCTCGAGCCAGTCGCCCAGGCCGTCGTTGACGACGCCCTGCACGAAGCCCTTGGCCACGGAGTTGCCGAGCTTGGTCTTGGTCTGGCCCTCGAACTGGGGCTCGCCGAGCTTGACCGAGATGACGGCGGTGAGGCCCTCGCGGATGTCGTCGCCCGTGAGGTTCTCATCCTTCTCGCGCAGGAAGTTCTGCTCGCGGGCGTAACGGTTGATGAGGGACGTCATCGCCGCGCGGAAGCCCTCTTCGTGGGTTCCGCCCTCGTGCGTGTTGATCGTGTTGGCGTAGGTGTGCACCGACTCCGAGTAGGCGGAGGTCCACTGCATGGCGATCTCCACGGAGATCTTGCGCTCGGTGTCCTCGGCCTCGAAGGCGATGACATCGGGGTGGATGAGCTCGACCTTCTTGGCCGTGTTGAGGTGCTTGACGTAGTCGAGCAGACCCTCGTCGTACTTGTAGTCCACCGTGCGGTGACGCGGCACGGCGGTTTCGACCGACTCGTCGTCGGAGGCGACCTCCTCGCCGTCCTCCTCGAAGGAGCGCTCGTCGGTCAGGACGATGCGCAGGCCCTTGTTGAGGAAGGCCATCTGCTGGAAGCGGGCGCGCAGCGTCTCGAAGTCATACTCGGTGGTGTCGAAGATCTCGGGATCGGCGTAGAAGGTCTGGGTCGTGCCCGTTTCCTCCGTCGCCTCGCCGCGGGTGAGGCCCTTGACGACGTTGCCGCCGTTGCCGAACTCGGCGTCCCACTCGTAGCCCTCGCGCTTGACCTTGGTGACCACGCGGCGGGAGAGCGCGTTGACGACGGAGATGCCCACGCCGTGCAGGCCGCCGGAGACGGCGTAACCGCCGCCGCCGAACTTGCCGCCGGCGTGCAGGATCGTCATGACGACCTCGACCGTGGGCTTGCCCTCGGTGGGGTGGATCTCCACGGGGATGCCGCGCCCGTTGTCCTCGACGCGAACGCCGCCGTCCTCCTGCAGCGTCACGCGGATGGTGTCGCAGTAGCCGGCCAGGGCCTCGTCCACGGAGTTGTCGACGACCTCGTAGACGAGGTGGTGCAAGCCGCGGGCACCGGTGGAACCGATGTACATGCCGGGGCGCTTGCGCACTGCCTCCAGGCCCTCGAGCACGGTGATCGCCGAGGCGCCGTACTCCTCGGTGACCTTGCCGTTGCCGACGTTGCCTGTGCCTGCGTGGGCGTGGACCTCGAGGGCGTTCTCGACGGTCTGGGTGCCCGAATCCTCGGGGGTCTGCTGGTTCTGCTCAGTCACGGGTGTTCCGGGCTCCTTGCGCGCAGCTGGTGGAAGTGCAACCGATCCGGGCCCGCGCTGGACACCGGAAAGGCCTTTCCATTCTACCGCGCGCGGCCTCAAAACGGGGCGTTCTGAGGGTGGTTTATTGCGCCTATGGCCCAAAAACGCCCCTCACAGCCTCCGACGACGCTGGGAGGGTCTTCGCTCCGGGGCGCCCCCTCGGCGCGCTGAAGGCCCTTCCAGCGGTTCGCGCCGCCCGGCGCCGGCTACCCGTAGGTATCGCGCGGTCCCCGCCCGCCGGGGGCGGTCCGCAGGCCGTGCTTCCACGACGGCCCGGCGGGCCCGAGCACCTTGAGCGTCGTCACGACGCCGGCACCCACCGTGGCGTCGAAGCGCTTGAGCACGGTGTGCTGCATGAGCCGCAGCTGGGTGGCCCACGAGGTCGAGTCACAGCGCACCACCACGGTGGTGTTCTCGAAGGACTCCGGCTCGGTGTGCGCGGCGATCTCCGGCCCCACGATCTCGGCCCAGCGCGTGAGCACCGACCCCACGGCCACGGGATCGCTCCAGCCGCGCGAGCGCACGAGCGAGGAGATCACGCGACCGAGGCCCACGGGATCGCGGCCCTCATCGTCCTGGGCCACGCCCGCCGGCCGCTCGCCGCGGGCGGCGGCCTTGCGGGCCGCCGCCTTCTCGCGGGCCCGCGCCACCTGGGCAGCGCCGCGGCGCACCTCGCCGCGTTGCTGGGCCGCCGTCCTGGCGCGCTGCAGCGCAACGCGCGGGGCGTCGGCCTCCTCGATCGTCACCTCACCGGGCAGACCCTGCGGGCGCTCCTCGGGATCGGCCTCCGTGCCGTCCTCGCCCACGGGATCCGGCGTGGGGACCCACTCGCGGGGCTCGCTCATTCCCGCTCACCGCCGAGCAGGGAGGCGATGGCGCCGGCTCCCGACGTCGCCGTCGGTCCCGGCTCCTGAGTGGCGCCGGCCGCCGCGTCGTCGTCGGGGATCACGTCGGAAACCTGCCCGACGGCGTGGGCCTGGGTCGCGGGGGCGGCCTCACCGCCCGCCTCGGGTTCCTCCAGCGATGCGGGGTGCTCAGGGGCGCGGGGCGCCTCGTCGTTCGGCTCCCCGGCCGGCTCCGGTTCCGAGCCGACCCAGCCCGGTCCCACGGGGATGAGGCGGGCGTCCAGCTCGGCCGGCACGTCCTCGCGCACCGCCGCCGTCACGATGATCTGTTCGGCCTGCGTCACGGTGGCCACGAGCTTGGCACGCCGGCGGGCATCCAACTCGGCGAAGACGTCGTCGAGCATGAGAACCGGACGGGCCGTGGGCGCCGGATCGTCATCCGTGAGCACGCTGTAGGAGGCCAGGCGCAGCGCCAGGGCGAGCGACCACGTCTCGCCGTGGGAGGCGAAGCCCTTGGCCGGCGCCGGCCCGAGGCCCAGCATGACGTCGTCGCGGTGCGGCCCCACGAGGGTCACCCCGCGCTCGGCCTCGCGGCGGCGGGCACCCTGCAGGGCCGCGAGCAACAGCGCCTCGTACTCGGGCAGCGTGGCCCCCACGAGCCGCGGATCCGCGACGGGCTCGCCCGGGCCCGCGACGCGCTCGGCGTCGCCCGTGATGGTGCTCAGGTACAGCGCGGTCGCGGCCTTGGAACCGTCCGTGAGCGAGGCGTAGGACTCCGCCAGGTGCGGGGCCACCAGCCCCAGCACGTGCACGCGATTGCGCAGCACGCGCGCGCCGGCCGCCGCGAGGTGGGCGTCCCAGACGTCCAGCGTCGCCTCGTGAGAGGAGCTCATGCGGCCCCCGCCCCGGATGGACTTCAGGAGCGCGTTGCGCTGCTTCAGGACGCGCTCGTAGTCGGCGCGAACGGCACCCTGATCCGGGCGCAGCTGCACCACCAGGTCGTCGAGGAACCGCCGGCGCGCGCCGGGATCGCCCTTCACGAGCTCCAGATCCTCCGGCGCAAAGAGCACGCTGCGCACGATCCCCAGCGCCTCGCGGGCCCGCGTGGGGTTGGAGCGGTTGATCCTCGCGCGGTTGGCGCGGCCGGGGATCACCTCGAGCTCCACCGCCGTGGCCTGTTTGCCGCGCTCCACGCGCGCGCCGATGATGGCCCGCTCGGCGCCGAAACGCACGAGCGGAGCATCGTTGGCGACGCGGTGCGAGGCCTGCGTCGAGAGGTAACCGATCGCCTCGACGACGTTCGTCTTACCCACCCCGTTGTGCCCCACGAGCACGCTCGTGCCCGCCTCGAGCGAAAGCTCGACGAGGGCGTAGCTGCGGAAATCACGCAGCGTGAGATGGGAGACGAACACGGCGGAGCTAGGCCTTCTTGACCGCGTGGCCGCCGAACTGGTGACGTAGGGCGGAGACCATCTTCAGCTGCGGCGAGGCGTCGTCGCGCGAGGCGAAGCGGGCAAAGAGCGCGGAGGTGATGACCGGCATCGGCACCGCCTCGGCGATGGCCTCCTCCACGGTCCAGCGGCCCTCGCCCGAGTCCTCGACCCACGGGGCCACCTGGGCCAGCTCGGGATCCTCGTCCAGCGCGTTCACGAGCAGATCAAGCAGCCAGGAGCGCACCACGGTGCCCTTCTGCCAGGCCTTAAACGTGCCGGGGACGTCCTTGATGATGTCCTTGTGCTCCAGGAGCTCGTAGCCCTCGGCATAGGCCTGCATGAGCCCGTACTCGATGCCGTTGTGGACCATCTTGGCGTAGTGACCCGCGCCCACCTCACCCACGTGGACGAAGGAATCGGCGCGCTCGCCCTCGGGGCGCAGCGAGTCGAAGATCGGCATGAGCTCCGCGATGTCCTCGGCCGAGCCGCCGGCCATGAGGCCGTAGCCGTTCTCGAGGCCCCACACGCCGCCGGAGACGCCGCAATCGACGAAGCGGACGCCCTTGGCACCCAGCTCCGCGGCGTGGCGGGCGTCGTCCGTGAAGCGGGAGTTGCCGCCGTCGATGATCAGGTCGCCGGCCTCAAGCAGGCCCCCGAGCTCGCCGACCACCGAGTCGGTGATGGCGCCGGCCGGAACCATGACCCACACGATGCGCGGGGTCGGCAGCGCGGCCACCATCTCCTGCACCGAAGCGGCGTCGCTGACGTCGGGATTGCGGTCGTAGCCCGTGACGGTGTGGCCGGCGCGGCGCAGGCGTTCGCGCATGTTGCCGCCCATCTTGCCCAGGCCAATCATGCCGATATGCATTTTGATTCCTCCGTAGGGATCGGCGGGTTCCGCAAGCCACGTCGCTGGGGCCGCAGTGCTCGTTTCTGTTGGTGATGCGGGTGGTATCAAAACGCCTCAGGGGGCGCCGAGGCGCCCCCTGAAACGAGGTGCTCAGGCGTTCGGCAGGCGCACCGGCATGACGAGGTAGCGGTAGGCGTCGTCGTCCTCGCCGCTTTCCTCCTTCTGCGCGGTGAGCATGGCCGGCTTGGGTGCCGAGGTGAACGAGAAGCGCACAAACTCGGAATCGAACGCGGCCAGGCCCTCGGAGAGGTAGGCCGGGTTGAACGCCACGGTGATGTCCTCGCCGTCCAGCAGCGTCTCGATGCTCTCCTCGGCCTGCGCGTCCTCGCCGGTGCCGGCGTCCAGGGCGACCTGGCCCTGCGTGAACTGCAGGCGCACGGGGGTGTTGCGCTCGGCCACGACGGACACGCGACGGACGGCCTCGACCAGCTCGGAGGTGCGCACGGAGGCGTGGATCGGGGAGCTCTCCGGGAAGAGCGA
Organism: Galactobacter valiniphilus; assembly: GCF_003575975.1. Lineage (GTDB taxonomy): Bacteria > Actinomycetota > Actinomycetes > Actinomycetales > Micrococcaceae > Galactobacter > Galactobacter valiniphilus. The sequence goes on from NZ_QQXK01000013.1 coordinate 77,611, forward strand.
GCGGATCTTGGGGTAATCGCCGTCCACGAGCAGCGTGGTGGTGCGGCGGGCGCCCGAGGAGAAGCCCATGAGATCGCCCTTGGGGGAGAGCGCCAGCGTCAGATCGCCGGCACCGCCGAGGGTCTTGGCCGCCTCGGAGAGCGTGCGGGCCTTGATGAGAGCCGAGGTCTGGATGCCGGGGGTTGCCGGGCGCCAGGCCAGCTCGCGCAACGAGAGGCGGTAGCGGTCGGTGGCCAGCAGCGTCATGTGGTCGTCGTCGAATTCGACCTTGATGCCGGTCAGGATCGGCAGGGTGTCGTCCTTGGACGCCGCCACGATGACCTGAGCCACGGCGTGCGCGAACTCCGCGCCGTCCACGAGGCCGAGGATCTCGGGCTGGGCCGGAAGCGTGGGGTACTCGCTGACCGGCATCGTCGCGAGGTGGAAGCGGGAGCGTCCGCAACGAACCTGCACCTTGGTGCCGTCGGTCTCGATGGTCACGGCCTGCTGGGGGAGGCTGCGGCAGATCTCCGCGAGGAGCTTGCCGGAGACCAGGATGGTTCCCTCTTCCTCGATCTGCGCCTCGATCTCGAGGTGCGCGCTCGTCTCGTAGTCGAAGCCCTCGAGGGTGACGATGCCGGAGGAAGCCGTGATGAGGATGCCTGCCAGGACGGGAGAAGCCGGACGCTGGGCGAGGGACCTGGCCGTCCAGGTCACCGCCTCGGTGAGGACGTCGCGTTCCACGCTGAACTTCACGGGTGGCCACCTTTCGCCCTGGCTTCACGGGCTTCGATACGGAGGAGATCGGGACTGTCAGCCTACCTTCCGGTGCAGCCCTGACGGTCTTGAGTGCATCAGTGAAGCGCAGCTCACGTCAACGGCTGCGAGGGAGGGGTGGGATGCGGTTCCACCCGAGGGCCCAACGATAGATCCGAAAGCTGATCCGTTTTCGGATCGGACGCTCGAGTGGCCGAGTGAGGATGTTGTTTGGTGGCTGAAGGAAGAGTGGGAGTGTTAATAACCGCTGTGGAATCTGTGGAAAACTCGATTTTGCCCCGGAATTCCGCCGAAGTTGCCTGTTGATGAGCTGTCGACGACGCCCGGTACTCAGTGCCAGCCCCTGTGCATGAAACCCCGTCCCATCCACAGCGTCCACAGGCGGACCCCACTCACCCACAGTTTGTCCCCGGCCTCTCCACGGACTTATCCACCAAAGCCCGTTCCGGGGCGGATTTTCGGGGTTTTGCGGGGTGGAACTCAGTCGCGGTGCTGCTGCTTGATCTTGTTCGTGAGCTCGGTGACCTGGTTGTAGATGGCCCGGCGCTCGGCCATGAGCTCGCGAATCTTGCGATCTGCGTGGATGACGGTGGTGTGGTCGCGGCCGCCCATGAGCTCGCCGATCTTCGGCAGCGACATGTCCGTCAGCTCGCGCAGCAGGTACATGGCAATCTGGCGCGCGGTCACGAGCGTGCGCGTGCGCGACTTGGAGTTGAGCTCCTCGATGGTCAGGTCGAAGTACTCGGCGGTCAGGGCGACGATCGCCTGCGGCGTGATGACCTGGGCGTCCTCGTCGGAGATGAGGTCCTTGAGCACATGCTCGGCCACATCCAGCGTCACCGGCTGGCGGTTGAGCGAGGCGTAGGCCGTGACGCGGATCAGGGCGCCCTCGAGCTCACGGATGTTGGTGGAGATCTTCGAGGCGATGTACTCCATGACATCGTCCGGGGCCGAGAGCCCCTCCGCATGCGCTTTCTTGCGCAGAATCGCGATGCGGGTCTCCAGCTCCGGCGGCTGGATGTCCGTCAGGAGGCCCCACTCGAAGCGCGAGCGCATGCGGTCCTCGAAGCCGGCGAGCTGCTTGGGCGGCAGATCGGAGGTGATGACGACCTGCTTGTTGTGGTTGTGCAGCGCATTGAAGGTGTGGAAGAACTCCTCCTGCGTCGCGTCCTTGTTCGCGAGGAACTGGATGTCGTCGATGAGCAGGATGTCGACGTTGCGGTACGTCTGCTTGAAGCTCGTTCCCTCGTCGTCGCGGATGGAGTTGATGAAGTCGTTCGTGAACTCCTCCGAGTTCACGTAGCGCACGCGGATGCCGTGGTACAGGTGGCGGGCGTAGTGACCGATCGCGTGCAGCAGGTGGGTCTTGCCGAGGCCCGAGCCGCCGTAGATGAAGAGCGGGTTGTAGGCCTTGGCCGGTGCCTCGGCCACCGCTACGGCGGCGGCGTGGGCGAAGCGGTTCGAGGAACCGATGACGAAGGTGTCGAACACGTACTTGGGGTTCAGGCGACCAAACTCGGTGGAGTTCGACGGCGGGGCCGGCTGGGGTGCCATGCCCTGAGCCCGCGCGTGGGGGACCGGGTGGTGAATGCGTTCGCCGGTGTCCTGCGGGACTGCGCCCGGCTGGCTTTCGACGCGCTCCACGCGGGTGGGGGGAGTATTGGGCTCCGGTTCCTGGGCCAGATCGGTGTCGATCGTGAAGGCGCAGAGGATGTCGTGGCCGAACACCGAACGCAGGGCGTCATCCAGCGGGGACTTCAGCTGGTTCTGCAGCACCTCGCGGGCAAGCTCGCTGGGGACGGCCAGCAGGAGCGTCGACTCCATGAGGCCGAGGGGCTGGGCCAGGTCGATGAATCCGCGCTGGCGCGGGGAGACGCGATCGTCCTGCTCCAGCGTGCGGACGACCTGTCGCCAGGCGCTGCCGACGCTGTTGGATTCATCGCTGCTCACGCTCACGTGCCTCTTCCCCGGGAGGAACCTCCCGCGCTCCGCGGCGGAACCTCCGGCGCGAGTCTCCACGGTACCCGGCTCGCCCCGGGTTATGCACAGGCTGGGGCACCCATATGGGGAAAAACTCACCCGTCAGCACCGGATATCCCCATCGATCTCCCCAGATTGTGGATAATGGATGTGAACAGGCGGTGGATAGTTCCCGCCCGGCGAAGAACCGCCGTGATCCGGCGTGAGCCGTGTGTGATGCGCCACGGCAGTTTGACCCGTGCCCGTGCACTCATCTACCGTTAACAAGTCCCTCATTGTGACGCTGGGTGCCTTGCGCACCCCAGAGTCGCCGACTTCCTCGCCGAGGAGGACGGGGGGATCTCAAGTTTGACCGATGCATCCATCCCGTTCTTCCTCTTTCTGTCGCGGCGGGCGATGCCTGAGAACGACGACATGGAGTGAGCACCGTGAGCAAGCGGACTTTCCAGCCGAACAACCGCCGCCGCGCCAAGAAGCACGGCTTCCGTCTGCGTATGCGTACGCGTGCGGGCCGTGCCATCCTGGCCAGCCGCCGCAGCAAGGGCCGCAAGGCCCTCTCGGCCTGATTCACGGGAGCGGGCTCCCTTCTTAGGGAGACCCTTCCGCGACGACGAAGGTCACTTTGCTGCCCCGCATGCACCGTCTGTGCGACGGGCGCGAGCTGAAAACAACAGTGCGTTCCGGCACCCGTTTCGGGTGCCGGAACTTCGTCGTCTCTACGCTCGTTCATTCTTCTGAAGACGCCGGGCCGGCCAGGTTCGGCTTTGTCGTCTCCAAGAAGGTGGGCAACGCCGTGGTCAGGAACCTCGTCAAGCGACGCTTGCGTGAGGCCGCGTGGCTCGAGCTGAAGGACGGCTTCGCCGGCGCCGATGTGGTGGTCAGGGCCCTGCCCGCCGCCGCCGACGCCGATTGGAACCATCTCGTGAAGGACCTGAGCAAGGCCCTTCAGCGCACCGCCGGCCGGGCCAAGGCCCCGCGCCAGGGCGACGCGCCGTGAGCCACCATCACCCCCACGAGCCGGCCGACGGCAGCGTCCCGGTCGCGGACGTCATCGCCCAACTCGGTCCGGCGCCCTTGGTGCCCGCCGATCAGGTGCCGCCCACGCCGTGGTGGCGACACGTCGTCGACCTCCCGCGAAACCTGATCATCGGCTTCCTCAAGCTCTACCGGCTGATCGTCTCCCCGCTCTACGGGCAGGTCTGCGGATATTTCCCCAGCTGCTCGGCCTACGGGCTGGAGGCCGTCACCGTGCATGGGGCCCTCAAGGGCTCATGGCTGACCGCGAGACGCATCCTTCGCTGCAACCCCTGGGCCAAGGGAGGCATCGACCCGGTGCCGCCGGGCCGCAGGATTTGGTCGCAGGATGCCCCGCCCAAGATCATTGTTCTCAACCATCCCCCTCTTGACGAGGCTCACCCTGCCGCAGCCGCGGCCCGAGGAGCGTAGTACCGCATCATGGACTTCATCAATCTGATCCTGACCCCGTTCAGGTACCTCATGTCGTGGCTGCTGTGGCTCTTCCACGAGGGCTTCAGCCTCATCGGCCTCGACCCCAACTCCGGTTGGACCTGGACGCTGTCGATCATCTTCGTGACGATCGGTGTTCGCGCCGCCCTGATCCCGCTCTTCGCGCGCCAGATCCGTGCGCAGCGCGCCATGCAGGCCCTGCAGCCGGAGCTGCGCAAGCTCCAGGCCAAGTACAAGGGCAAGAAGGACCAGGTCTCGCAGCAGGCCATGCTGGCCGAGCAGCGCGCGCTGTTCAAGAGCCACAACACGGGCATGTTCTCCTCGTGCCTGCCCCTGCTCGTGCAGATGCCGTTCTTCTTCTCGCTCTACACGGTCCTCTCCACGACCTCCAAGGCCAGCGGCAGCAACGAGGGCATCGCCGCCCTGTCCGCCGCGCATGTGCGCAGCTTCGATGAGTCCAAGATCTTCGGCGCCAAGCTCTCCGACACCTTCGTCGGCACCCTGGGCAGCGGCAACCCGAACATGGCCGTCATCGTGGTCGCGATCGTCATGATCATCGCCATGGTGGCCTCGCAGTTCTTCACGCAGCGCCAGCTCATGACCAAGAACATGACCAAGGAGGCCCTCGAGGGTCCCTTCATGCGTCAGCAGAAGATGATGATGTACATCCTTCCGCTGGTCTTCGGCATCGGTGGCATCAACTTCCCGATCGGCCTGCTCATCTACTGGACCGCCTCCAACCTGTGGACGCTCGGCCAGCAGATGTGGGTCATCAAGTACAACCCGACCCCGGGCTCCCTCGCGGAGAAGGAACTGAACATCCGCCGCGCCGCCAAGGGCCTGCCCCCGGTGGGCAAGACCAAGGCGCAGGCCGAGGCCGAGGCCGCTGAGGCCGAGGAGAAGGCCCAGGCCCAGCAGCAGCAGCGCCAGCAGCCGCAGCGCAAGAACCGGAGGAAGAAGTGACGCAGAGCCCCGAGCAGGACCACGCCGTCGACGCCGTTCCGGCCGAGAACATCGAAGAGCCCGAGCAGCAGCTCGCCGAGACGGAGGAGTCGGCCGCCGTGCCGGCCTCCCGCCTCGATGAGGAGGGCGACGCCGCCGCCGATTACCTCGAGGAACTCCTCGACATCGCCGATCTCGATGGCGATATCGACATCGAGGTGAAGGCCGGCCGCGTCTACGTCTCCCTGCAGTCCGAGGACGAGCCCGGTTCGCTCGAGCAGCTCGTGGGCGCAGATGGTTCCACCCTGGAGGCGCTGCAGGAGCTCGCCCGCCTGGCCGTTCTGGCCAGCACGGGCCAGCGCTCGCGTTTCATCCTGGACGTCGATGGCTACCGCGCCCGCCGCGGCGCCGAGCTCGGCGACCTCGCCGCTGCCGCCATCGAGTCGGTGCGCACCTCCGGCGAGCCGGAGCACCTGCGCCCCATGAGCGCCTACGAGCGCAAGCTCGTCCACGATCTCGTGGCGGAGGCCGGCCTCGTGTCCGTCTCCGAAGGTGAGGGCCCGCGCCGTCACGTCGTCGTCCATCCCGCGGAGGGCTGAGCGTGTCCAAGGAAGAGCAAGCCTTCCGTCCGGGCACGGGCCCCGAGGGTGAGCGCGTCGACGCGGCCGCCATCGCGGTGGCCCCCGAGGATGCCCCCCGCCCGACCGCGGAGGAACTGCCCGCCGTCGAGCACTACTTCGGTGAGAACGCCGAGCTGGCCCAGCGCTACGTGGGCCACCTGGCCTCCAGCGGCATCGAGAGAGGCCTCCTTGGCCCGCGCGAGATCCCGCGCCTGTGGGGTCGTCACGTCCTCAACTGTGCCGCCGCCGGCGACGCGATCCCCGAGGGTGCGCTCGTCGCCGACGTCGGCTCCGGCGCCGGCCTGCCCGGCATCGCGCTGGCGCTGGCCCGGCCCGACCTCATGATGGTGCTCATCGAGCCCCTCGACCGCCGCGTGCAGTGGCTGGACGAGGTCGTGGAGGACCTGGGCCTCGAGCGGCGCGTGGACGTGGTTCGGGCTCGTGCCGAGCAGGTCGCCGACGAGATCGACGCAGATGTGGTCACGGCCCGCGCCGTAACGGCCCTGCGCAACCTCATCCCGCTCACCGTCCCGCTCCTGCACGGCAGGGGTCAGCTCGTGGCCCTCAAGGGCCGCAGCGCGGCCGAGGAGATCGAGAAGGCGCAGAAGATCATCCGCAAGTTCAAGGGTCACGACGTGAGCGTCGAGACCTTTGGCGAGGGCTTCCTCGAGGAGCCCACCACGGTGGTTCGCGTGCCGATCGGCTAGCGAAACACCGCCCGTTCCCCCGCTGCGCGGGAGAGGGGCAAGAACATCTGAAGGGGGACTCGGCGCGCCGGAGAACGACGGCGCGCGGGTCCCCTTTCGCTGTCCGGGCAGGCCCCGGACGGTGACGGTCCTGGGCGATAGACTCGACGGGACCGCGTTTGCACGTTCCCCCTCGTGCAGACCCGCACCCTTGAAACGAAGGACAGCATGGAGCAGCACTCGGCGATGGACTTTCAGCAGCTGGCGCATGGACGCCGGCGCGGTCGTCAGCGCCCGCTGAGCCGGCCCGAGAACACTCGGTACATCACGGTCAGCAACCAGAAAGGCGGCGTCGGCAAGACCACCACGACGGTGAACTTTGCCGCGGCCCTGGCCAAGTCCGGCTTCGAGGTGCTGGTCGTGGACATCGACCCGCAGGGGAACGCCTCGACCGCACTCGGTGTGGATCACCGCTCCGAGGTCCCGTCCGTATACGACGTGCTGATCAACGACAAGCCGATGGCCGAGATCGTGGCGCCGTGCCCCGATCTCGAGCGTCTCACCGTGGCCCCGGCGACCATCGACCTGGCCGGCGCGGAGATCGAGCTCGTGTCCCTTGTGGCGCGTGAGCAGCGCCTGCGCCGCGCGCTGGAAGAGTACGAGACGTACCGTGCCGAGAACGGCCAGCCGCGCCTGGACTTCGTGCTCGTGGATTGCCCGCCCTCGCTCGGCCTCCTGACGGTCAACGCCTTCGTCGCCTCGCGCGAGGTGCTCATCCCCATCCAGTGCGAGTACTACGCGCTCGAGGGCCTGAGCCAGCTGCTCAAGAACATCCAGATGATCCAGAAGCACCTGAACTCGGCGCTGGTTGTCTCCACGATCCTGCTGACCATGTACGACGGCCGCACCAACCTCGCCGCGCAGGTTGCCGACGAGGTGCGGCAGCACTTCCCGGAGGAGGTGCTCAAGTCGGTCATCCCGCGCAGCGTGCGCATCTCCGAGGCCCCGAGCTACCAGCAGTCGGTCATCACCTACGATCCGTCCTCGACGGGTGCCCTCGCGTACCTTGAGGCCGCCGCCGAGCTCGCCTCGCGACCCGGTCGCTGATTATTCAACGTTGGGCCCCGCCGGAGTGCTTCCGGCGGGGCCCTTCTGCGTTCTCGCCAGTCCCTTTGGGTCGAATTTAAGCGTTCCAACTTGACTTTCGCGGGTCGTGTGGTGGAGCGGGCTTTTCGCTCGATGGTGCGGGGTGTCCCTACCTGGGGTCGGGGCAATCGCCGAGCCGTGCGGGGCGGGGACGACCTCCGCGCACGATCTGTCATGCATGAAGCATTGCCTATTACCTGGGTTCGTGCGTCCAGCGCATGAGAGGTTGATTTCTTGATGTCCGGTGTTTGTGCGCTCGCCTCGCACGCGGACGGTGGTGAGGTCCCCCTGCTGCGGTGGGGGAGAGCCTGGGTGACACGGCAGCTCGCGGCTGCCACCGGCGCGAGCTGAGGCCTCGCGTCTGAGAGCGAAGCGGTTCCTCGCCTTCGAGAGCGTTCCCTCCGGGCGGAGGGTGTTGTCCCCAGGCGTTGGTGCACAGTCCTGTGGATAACTGGGGACAAGGTGTGGATGCTTGTGGGTATCTGGGAGCCTCCTGTTGATAACTTGCCAAAGCGACGCGAAAAGCCGCGAATTCTCGCGGAAATCTGCGCATGTCGTCACTGTGGGTAACGGTGCTGTCATGTGGATGAAGCGACCGCGTTTCAGCGTTCGGAGCGCGGCTACGCGCGAGTTATCCACCGACGTGTGTGGAGTTGGGGATAGACACGCAGTCCCACCTTCTCGATCCACACCCTGTGGTGTTGCCTGGCGCAGCGCGGCGGGTGGGGCTCTTGGCCTCGCCACCAGTTGGCCCCTGCGAGGGCTGACCGTCGTCTGTGACGCTCCCTGGGCCCGGAGACGGGTCGCGGCCCGGCCCCGGTGGGGCTGTGAGGGAAACGGGCGAGTTCGCAGACATGTTCACCCGAGCGCAACAGCACGGGCGCCTCGTCTCCCTCGTGAGCGCTACCGGATGTTTCCCGTGAAACCACCGGGGGTCACCTGCCGTTTGCCTGGCGCGGTCCGCGGGCACGCAGGCTGCCGGCTCTCATCGTCTGTCCCGTTCGCCCCGTTCGCCAGGGAGCGCTTCTCGCGCCGTGGACGTCTGCGCGAGCGCCGGGACGGCTGGTCTCAGGCTGCCCGTCGCGTCGGTGCGTGGTCCCGGGGGAGGGCACGCTGGAGGGCGGCCACATGGATTGCCGTCTGCGGCCCCGGCAGCTCACTGGCTGCCCGCGTTCACTGCCGCCGTCTCGAGGGCCACAGCGTCCACTGGACTCTGCCTGGGTGGGGGGAGGGGTTCCTCCGCGTGCTGGTGTGCCGCTGGTGCGTCCGGTGCCCGAGCCAGGGCCGGAGGGGTGCAGACTGGCTCCTGGCTCCTGGCTCCTGGCTCCTGGCTCCTGGCTCCTGGTTGAGCGGTCGACGGGTGAGTTGGACAGACGCCCTGGGATCCGCTGTGCCCGTGGCTGGCCATGGCGGCAGTCGAGGGACCAAGGTGCGGCAGGCACGGGAGGAGATTCGCCTGGTGTCCCCTATCGGGTGAGGTTCGCGCGCTGGTGTACGTGCCGCCCGCGGGTGGGGAATGCAACTGGGTGCGGCGCACGGGCGGGGAACCTCCGTGCCGCCCGGGGGCCATCAAACGCCGCAGGAAGCCCTGTGCTGGCTTCCCAGCGCCGCGGTGGGTCTCCGGGTGCCTGGTTGGTCAGCTCGGGCGGGCTGGCGCCTCCTCGTTGGTCCAGGGTCGGCCCCCTGGTTCATGCTCTGGGACCCTCTGCCGCGTTAAGGCCTCAGTGCCGCGCGCTTCGCCACCAGCGGCCCTGGCGCGCCTCGAGGACTCGCACGACCGGGCGATTCGCCCGGCCGCCGGGAGGGGCGTGCGTGGGCGGTCGCGGCTCGCCGCGTTGATGCTGACGGGCGGACTGGGGCGAAGTCCGGTTGCACCCAGCGTCCTGCGGTTCGCGTCGCCGCTGACGATGCGGAGGAGGTGGCCTTCGGAGAGATCGACGAGTACGTGCGCGGTTCGGTGGTGCACGGTCCGCGAGCGGGACCGCCGCCGGTTTGTGCCGGGGGCTGCTACTCCTACCTGTCGCCCAGCTATCCGGGCGAGCGAACGTTCTGGAATCGTCCCCCTTGGACCCGGGTGCCTTTCCCCCCATACCGTCCGCCGCAGCGCGGGCACGCAGATTCGAGCTCTTGTTCGAGTGTGTGGGTCGGCATCGGATCTCGGTGCCACAGGGGAGCTCGATGGAACGGGCGTCTTTCACTGCTCGGATGCGGAGGGACGGCGGGACGGGCGTGGGCGATTGCTTGGGAGCGCGGGAGCAACAGGATGGTGTCTCCGTGATCGAGGTTGTGGGCCGTGGCCATGCCTCCCTGGCGCTAGCGATGCTTGTTCGCTGGGTTGAGCCGGAACCGCTCGCAGGACGACCAGGAGTCCAAGACGACTGCGGTGAACTCGCGCATGGCACGCGGTGCGTGTCCGCTTCAACCGCGCGGTGGGGCCGCCTCCTTCCGAGGGGAGTCATTCACGAGGCTTGTTCGGCGGGCCGCGCCCAGCCGCTCCGGCCCGCAGCCGTCCTGCTCTTTCCCGGTGTGCTTACAGATCCTGGCTCAAGGTGGATGGGCGGTGCCCGCTACGAGTGGCTGTCAGGGGAGTACGCGGCGAAGCACCTCGGACGGCCCGGGCCTTCCGGTACGCCTGGCCGCGGGGTACGTCGGGGAGCGACCAGCGTGTTCAGTACTGCGTCCTGGTGCGCACGAGTGTCCTGCTTGTAAGCGACTGCCCCGAGGTGTGGTCCGGGCACGCTGGCGTCTGGCGGTCTGCGTGACGCCCCCGCTTGGGCGGCGCTGAGGGGACTCAGGCAGTCGGACGCGCTCCGCCGTCACGTGTCCGCTCGACCGACTCATGTCCACGGCAATCTCTTGACAGCGGTGCGCCGGTGCGCCCTGTGCGCCCTCCTTGCACGCAGGGTTGCAGGCCGTTCCGACGTTGAATCGAGTCATGTTCGTTGCCTTCTCTGCACTCCACGCCTCGACTGCCCGCGCCTTCGTTCACGCCCTTCGTTCGCCGACGCCGGTATCTGGGCGCCGCGCGGCGAACTTCCCTTGGGGGCTCAGCCCCCTGGGCCCCCGTCTTCTGCGCGGGAGCGGGTTTTGTGCGCGCACCGTTTCACGTGAAACAGGGCCCTGCGGATGGCTCATGTTTCACGTGAAGCGATCCATAGAGGGCGAATTCGACACCGTCCGCGGCACCGCGGAGGGTGGCCTCGGTGGCCCGTTTGCGGTGCCGTGCCCCGCCGTGTTTCACGTGAAACGTGTCGGCCGACGTGCACGTGTTTCACGTGAAACAGGCATCGTGCCGCCGAGAAAGAGCCCGAACGTCGCGCGGGAACCACGTCACGATCACGCACCACCTTCTCATCCGCCGCTCGCGGCGCACCGATCTTTGGTGTTCGTCGCAGGACATCGCGCGCGGTGTGACGCCCGGAGCTGGCGCGTTGACGGTCGAGGCGGCGTCGATGATGGAACGACTTCCGACGACGACGGGTCACGACGGCGATGCGCGCGCCAAGAGTCTGGTGGTGTCCGTGGGCAGGCCAGTACTTGCCGCCCAGGGGGAGGTCGTGCGGCCGGGTGCGTGTGGCGGCGTGGATCGATTCCTGTCCAGCGCCGATGCAGCGGTGAGCGACGAGGCGGCGACGATGCATCGTCCGCAGGCTGGGGCGGGCACAGCTTGCGATGGTGCATGGCACGAGGCCTCAGTGAGCCAGTGAGCTCCCGCGACGGTTGCTGGTGGAGGATTCGACGCCAGAGGGGCCCGTCTTCACCCGACCCCACCTAGGCTTCCGATCTCGCCTTGAGCCTCTACCTTTGTTCTCGACGGATAAGGATTGATATTGGAATGGAATTTTCTGTGACGCGCTCTGAGTCTCCTGAACGCGTTCCCCTTGCCTCGGGTCGGGTCCATGTCACTCCAGCAGTGCCGCACTGGAGTCCCATCGATAGCGTTTAAACATGGAATCTGTTCTTTTCGTCCAAGTTGATGTCCTGGGCGCCTGTTTCACGTGAAACACGCGCGGAGGGTCGGGACGGGGAAGAGTGCGTGGTCCCGCGTGCGCGCGCAACTGTGGATTCCGCGCCACATAGGGAATGTGAGCGCGCGCGACTACGATAAGAAGTGAACACACCACCCGAAAGGACACCATGGCCGAGAAACGACGCGGGCTTGGACGCGGCCTCGGAGCCTTGATCGCCAATTCACCGGCGGAGCCCGAAGCCAAGGCGTCAGAGCCGGCCGCTCCTGCCACCTCGAAGCCGACGAAGCAGGTGTCCTCTCCGGCTCCGGTACGCAGGAGTGCCCCGGCCGTAAAGAAGCCTTCAAGCGATTCCGCTCGGCAGTCGGTTGCCGACGATGTGGTCAAGCGTGCGCCGAAGAGCACCGCAGCTCCTCGCAAGGCCCGTCCGGCCGACATGTTCTTTACAGCAACGGCTGATCGTTCGCGCCCGCGCCAGTCCGTCCCCGACGTTTTGGGGAAGGCGTCCAAGGCCAGCGCACCGGCCGAGCCCGTGCAGCCGGTGGAGGACGCCGCTGCCCCCGCCAACGAACTCGTGGTGGTTCCTGGGGCGTCGTTCGCCGAGGTGCCGCTCGCTGACATTCATCCGAATCGCAAGCAGCCGCGTTCGGTCTTCGACCAGGACGAGCTGGATGAACTCGTCGCCTCGATCTCCGAGGTCGGCCTGCTGCAGCCCATCGTCGTGCGGCCCAGCCGCGAAGCCGAGGGCCCGAAGTACGAGCTGGTCATGGGAGAGCGCCGTTGGCGCGCGTCCAAGCTGGCAGGACTCACGGCGATCCCCGCGATCGTCCGCGACACCGAAGATGGCGACCTCCTGCGCGATGCCTTGCTGGAGAACCTGCACCGTTCACAGCTGAATCCGCTGGAAGAGGCGGCAGCCTACCAGCAGCTCATGACCGAGTTTGAATGCACGCAGGAAGAGCTCTCGGCCCGCATTGGCCGCAGTCGTCCGCAGATCTCGAACACCATCCGGCTGATGCGTCTTCCCGCCCTGGTGCAGCGCAGAGTGGCAGCCGGCGTGCTGTCCGCCGGTCATGCTCGCGCTCTCCTCGGTCTTGAGGACCCCGCGGAGATGGAGAAGCTGGCTCAGCGCATCGTTGCCGAGGGGCTTTCGGTGCGTGCCACCGAGGAGCAGGTATCCCTGACTCAGGGGGAGAAGCCGCAGGCGACCCGCCGCCGCCGGGCGGAGCCCGAGCGCCATGAGCGCCTCGATTTCCTTGCCTCCACGCTGCAGGATCGCTTCGACACGAACGTCAAGATCACCCTGGGTGCCCGCAAGGGCAAGGTGCAGATCGAGTTCGCCTCCGTCGACGACCTGAACCGCATCATGGCGCTCATGAGTCCAGAGGACTGAGCCTGACACTGCGCGCGGGGTACTCCACCGATGGTGGGGTACCCCTCCGTATTTGTTTCACGTGAAACACGCGCAGTGTGACATCGGGTGCGCCCGGTGCGCGAGACTGCCTCCTGGCCGCTCCTGGCCGCTCCTGGCCGCTCCTGGCCGCTCCTGGCCGCTCCTGGCCGCTCCTGGCCGCTCCTGGCCGCTCCTGGCCGCTCCTGGCCGCTCCTGGCCGCTCCTGGCCGCCCCCCCAATAGGTCCGCGGCAGGTCCGCGGTGCGGACCGACGGCGGCGCGGCGTTGGTGGAGACGTAGCGCAGCCACGCGGACGAGGCCACGTCGATACCGAGGCTCCGAGCACGGGGCCTGAACGGCGGTGTCTGAACGGGGAGGCTCGACCACAACCCGGCCAGTGAAAGACAGCGGAAAGGGCGGCGGGGGAGGGGTGGACGTCCGTGCGGGCCGCAGTGGAGGTGGAGCGTTCCCGCGGCGTCGTTGGCGGCAGAGGCCAGTGGGGTCGTGACCTCTCAGCCCCAACGCCTGCGGCGTCCGACGGTCAGCCCACGCGGCCAAGGCCCACGCTCGGGCCGCCGGACACCGCGCCGCAGCTCGTCGGTGACGCCGTGGCGACGATGGGCCGAGGCCCCCTCGAGAGGGGAGCGATGGTGCGGTGGTGGCGGGAGCTCCGGGACCGTCGAGGCGGGTGATCGGAGCCTCAGGCAAGCGACACGAAGCGAGGTGTACGAGGGCCGTTGGCGGCCTCCTCCGGCGAGACACGGCGCACTGCGGCAGCCTCGGCGCTCGGCGGGTGCGGCTCGGGCGGTGCAGGGCGCCACGCGGGCCTGGAGAGACCGGTGCGCAGTCCAACATCAAGGGGCAGATCTAGAAGAGGCCGAGCCCACAAGTTACTCGAAAGTATCTTGCGATCAGTGGCGCATCGCACCGCCCGTCCGAAGCCAAGGGAACCGGCCAGGCGTGCGGCCCGTCGATGCGGCACCATGACCGACGCCCACGCACACGCACACGCACACGCACACATCGACAACGCCGACGCCCACGCCAGCGCCACTGCCCCGAAGGCAGACACCCCCTCCGTCACCAAGCGGCGTCGCCCTCCGGCTTCACAGCTCACTGGGATGGCCGGCGAGGGCTAGCACGGCCTCGATCCCCTCGTCGCTTCCACGCCACTGCGCCCTGACGATCTCCTCGCCGGCTGTGCGCAACACCCACCGCAGAACCAGGATCGTGACCACTGCGTCGTCGGCGTAGCCGAGCACGGGGATGACGTCTGGCACGAGGTCGATGGGTAGCAGGAGATACGCGAGGAGCCCGTAGAGGCCCCAGCGCACCCGCCGGGGGAGGGATCGATCGCGTGCGAGGTCTCGCACGAGCACCAGGACGTCGGGCACGAGGCGCAGGGCTGCGCGCAGATCGAGACGCCGGTTGAGCCGACGGGCCGTCCACCACCGCAGGGCCAGCAAGACGAACCACAGCGCGATGAGGGCGCACAGCACGCCGATCACGATGCTCAGCCATCCGGGCACGTCATGCCTCCTTGTTGCAACGATCCATCCAGCAGAGCGTACGTCCAGCGCCAACGCCGCCACGGTGACAGGGGCCAACGCCAGCAGGCCGGAAGACAGCAGGAAACGCACGAGCCGCCGCCATCGTTTCGATGGCGGCGGCTCGGAGAAGCAGCGGTGCTCGCGGGACTCAGAGGTACTCGCGGGACTCAGAGGTACTCGGCGAACTCCTTCTCGATGATCTGCTTGGGCTTGGCGCCGATCGAGGTGGCGACGTGCTCGCCGGCCTTGAAGACGTACACGGCCGGGATGGACGTGATGCCGTACTGGGCGGCGATGCCCTGGTTCTCGTCAACGTTGACCTTCACGACCTTGACCGAGTCGTGCTCGTCGGCGATCTGGTCGAGGATGGGGCTGAGCATGCGGCACGGGCCGCACCACTCGGCCCAGAAATCCACGATGACGGGCTTGTCGGACTTCAGGACCTCGTCCTGGAAGGTGGCATCGGTGACGTCGGCAACGGTGGCCATGGTGTCTCTCCTCGCGCTAAAGGGGTTGAATCAGGCGATCGCCGCGTCGGCGGCCTGGGCGGTCTCGGTCGAATCGTCGGTGGCGCAGGCCGTCTCGTGGGAGCCCAGGTAGTGCTCCACGTCGATGGCGGCGGCGCAGCCGGAGCCGGCGGCTGTGATGGCCTGGCGGTAGGTCGGATCCAGCACGTCGCCGGCGGCGAACACGCCGTCCACGGAGGTGCGGGAGGAGCGGCCGTCGACGGCGATGGTGCCGGCGTCGGTGATCTGCACCTGGTCCTTCACGAGGGCCACGCGCGGGTCGTTGCCGATGGCGACGAACACGCCGGTGACGGCGAGCTCGCTCTCCTCACCGGTGTTCAGGTTGCGCAGGCGCACGCCCGTGACCTTGTCCTCGCCCAGGACGTCGGCGACCTCGGAGTTCCACACGAACTCGATCTTGGGGTGCGCGAGGGCGCGGTCGGCCATGATCTTGGAGGCGCGCAGCGAGTCGCGGCGGTGGATGACGGTGACCTTGGACGCGAACTTCGTGAGGAAGAGGGCCTCCTCCATGGCGGAGTCGCCGCCGCCGACGACGGCGATCTCCTGCTCGCGGAAGAAGAAGCCGTC
>NZ_QQXK01000014.1 GCF_003575975.1 Galactobacter valiniphilus
GGGGCATGAAGACCTCCGTGGTGAGAGCTGGATCCTAGATAGCTCCACACCTCACCCGGAGGTCTTCCTCATGTCACGCCGCCCCGCCGAAGACGTACCTAACCTGCCGGGGCAATACAGCTAGCCGTTATCAAACACCGTGATGGCAACGTGACATGTCGAGGACAGCAAACTGTCATCACACTCGTATTCCCCCGGAAACTCGCGGAAGTTCCTCCCTGCAACGCGACTGCAACGCGACTGCAACGCACCCAAATCTAGTGTGATCCACATCACCTCGACTCAGCGGGGTAACACGACACAAAGGAGTGCGACGTGACCGTCTACGCGCAGCCGGGCCAGGAAGGCTCGAAGGTCAGCTTCAAGCCCCGCTATGACAACTACATCGGCGGCGAGTGGGTGCCGCCGGTCAAGGGCGAGTACTTCGAGAACGTCACCCCCGTGACGGGCAAGGTCTTCACCGAGGTGGCCCGTTCCACCGCCGAGGACATCGAGAAGGCCCTCGACGCCGCTCACGCCGCAGCCCCCGCCTGGGGCAAGACCTCCCCCGCCGAGCGCGCGCAGATCCTCCTGAACATCGCCGACCGCATGGAGGCGAACCTGGAGCTCATCGCCGTCGCGGAGACGTGGGACAACGGCAAGCCGGTCCGCGAGACGCTCGCCGCGGACATCCCGCTCGCGATCGATCACTACCGCTACTACGCCGGTGCCATCCGCGCCCAGGAGGGTCGTCTCTCCCAGATCGACGACAACACCACGGCGTACCACTACCACGAGCCCCTCGGCGTGGTCGGCCAGATCATCCCCTGGAACTTCCCGCTGCTCATGGCCACGTGGAAGCTCGCCCCGGCCCTCGCCGCCGGCAACGCCGTGGTCCTGAAGCCCGCCGAGCAGACCCCCGCCAGCATCATGGTGCTGATGGAGCTCATCGGCGACCTGCTGCCCCCGGGCGTGCTCAACGTCGTCAACGGCTTCGGCGTCGAGGCAGGCAAGCCCCTGGCCTCGAGCCCGCGCATCCGCAAGATCGCCTTCACGGGCGAGACCACCACGGGCCGCCTGATCATGCAGTACGCCTCCAACAACCTCATCCCGGTCACGCTGGAGCTCGGCGGCAAGTCCCCCAACCTGTTCTTCGCCGACATCGCGGAGAAGGACGACGCCTTCTACGACAAGGCGCAGGAGGGCTTCACCCTCTTCGCGCTCAACCAGGGCGAGGTCTGCACCTGCCCGTCCCGCGCGCTGATCCAGGAGAGCATCTACGACCGTTTCCTCGGCGACGTCGTGGAGCGCACCAAGAAGATCATCCAGGGCAACCCCCTCGACACCGACACCCAGATCGGCGCCCAGGCCTCCAACGACCAGCTGGAGAAGATCCTCTCCTACATCGACATCGGCAAGCAGGAGGGCGCCAAGGTCCTCACGGGCGGCGGCCGCGCGCAGCTCGAGGGCGACCTGGCCGGCGGCTTCTACGTGCAGCCGACCATCTTCGAGGGCACCAACAACATGCGCATCTTCCAGGAGGAGATCTTCGGTCCCGTCGTGGCGGTCACCAAGTTCTCCGACTACGACAACGCGCTCTCGCTCGCCAACGACACCCTCTACGGCCTCGGCGCCGGCGTCTGGTCCCGCAACGGCAACGTCGCCTACCGCGCCGGCCGCGACATCCAGGCCGGCCGCGTGTGGGTGAACAACTACCACGCGTACCCCGCGCACGCTGCGTTCGGCGGCTACAAGTCCTCCGGCATCGGCCGCGAGACCCACCTGATGATGCTCGAGCACTACCAGCAGACCAAGAACCTGCTGGTCTCCTACTCGGAGGACAAGCTCGGCTTCTTCTAAACAAGACCCCGCCTCCTCCCGAAAGACCGGGGCCGGTCAGGAGGAAGCGGTAGCCTCCCGCGCACCCAGCGCGGGAGGTGCCCGACGGCGGGTGCCCCCACCCGCCGTCGGGCACCAGGCCCCGGATGGGGCGCCTCAGGCGCCCCCGACTGAACTCCCTGATTGAGGGCCCCTGCGGCCCGCCCGGCGTCCCCGCTCGCCTCGCCCCGGAAGCGGTCACCGAAGTCCTACAAGCCCGCAATTCTTCTAGGAGTGACCATGACGCAGACCCAGCTCGAGACCACCTCGGAGCAGACCCCCACGACCATGCAGGCCGCCGTCGTCACGACGTTCGGCGCACCCCTCGACGTCGCCGAGCGCGACGTTCCGCAGCCCGGCCCCGGCCAGGTGCTCGTCAGGAACATCGCCTCCGGCGTGTGCCACACCGATCTGCACGCCGCCCACGGCGACTGGCCGGTCAAGCCCGTTCTCCCGCTCATCCCCGGCCACGAGGGCGTCGGCGAGGCCGTCGCGATCGGCGCCGGCGTGGACGACATCAAGGTCGGCGATCTGATCGGCAACGCGTGGCTGTGGAGCGCGTGTGGCGATTGCCAGTACTGCCGCACCGGCTGGGAGACCCTGTGCGAGTCCCAGGTCAACGGCGGCTACTCCGTTGACGGCAGCTTCGGCGAGTACATGCTCGTTGACGCCCGCTACGCCGCCCGCATCCCCGCCGGCTCTGATCCGTACGAGGTGGCGCCCGTGCTGTGCGCCGGCGTGACCGTCTACAAGGGCCTCAAGCAGACCGAGGTGAAGCCGGGCCAGTGGGTCGTCATCTCCGGCATCGGCGGTCTGGGCCACATCGCCGTGCAGTACGCCGTGGCGATGGGCATGCGCGTCGCCGCCGTGGACGTGGCGGACGAGAAACTGGAGCTGGCGCGCAAGCACGGCGCCGAGGTGACCGTGAACGCCGCCAACGAGGACCCGATCGAGGCCATCCAGGCCGCGACCGGCGGCACGCACGGCGTGCTCGTGACGGCCGTGCACCCGGCGGCGTTCGGCCAGGCGATCGGCATGACCCGCCGCGGCGGCACCATCGTCTTCAACGGCCTGCCCCCGGGAGACTTCCCGGCCCCGATCTTCGAGACGGTCTTGAAGGGCCTGACCATCCGTGGTTCGATCGTCGGCACCCGTCAGGACCTCGAGGAGGCCCTGGAGTTCTACGCAGTCGGCAAGATCCACCCGACCTTCCACACCCGGGAGCTCGGCGAGATCAACGAGATCTTCGGCGAGATGGAGCGCGGCAAGATCGACGGACGAGTGGTGATCAAGTACTGATGGACGCAGTCCTGCAAGCACGGCCGGCGCGGCCCGGGGAGGATTTCTCCCGGGTCGCGCTGACCGCGCCCGCGCTGGAGATGCTCGAGAAGCTATGGGACCGCAACGGCGCGCTGATGTTCCACCAGTCCGGCGGCTGCTGCGACGGTTCGGCCCCCATGTGCTTCCCCGAGGGGGACTTCATCACCTCCGACGCCGACGTGCTGCTCGGCGTGTTTGAACTCCCCGGGCGCGGCGAGATCGGCTTCTGGATGAGCGCCGAGCAGTTTGCCTACTGGGAGCACACGCTCCTGACCGTGGACCTCGTCAACGGGCGCGGTTCCGGCTTCTCGCTGGAGGCGCCTGAGGGCAAGCGCTTCCTCATCCGGTCCACCCTCATGGGGTAGGCGGCGCAGGCTCCTGGTGGCGGCCGGCGAGAACCGAGGTCATGCGCTGGAGCTGGCCGATGAGCACGATGAACAGGCCGAAGCCACCCAGGATCGCCGTCAGGATCAGGCGATGGAACGGGAGCGGCTCGTCGTTCTGTGCGGAGGCGAGTAGCAGGAAGGCCGCCAGCACCACGGCAATGATCGTCACGATCCACCCGGCAATGACGAGCCCCGTGCCGGGGACGGTGAAGAGCCGGTCAACGGTCGGCTCGCTGGTGGCGGCGCGGCTGGCCGCTGGCCGCTGGCCGCCCTGCCGCAGTGACGTCGGCGTAGTTCTCAGACATGCTTCCCCCTCCAAGGTGGTGGCTGGTGTCGCCCGGTTCAGACAATCTAGGCTTCGCCACGAACCGCGGGCAAGAGCGAGTTATGCCGCGGCCGCCATGACGCCAAAGGAGGCCCTCCATGTCGACACCCGGCGATGCTTCCAGCTTCTGGGCCGTCCGCGAGCTGCCCCATCGGCCGGAAGGCTGGGGCCTCGTTCCCGAAATCGGCTGGGGCCTGCTGGTCGCCGCCTCGCTCATCGCCGAGGGCCACGGCGATCACGTCGCGTGCACACGCCATCTTGAACCGCGCATCGGGGAGATCGAGGACGCGGCAGGGAAACGACCCTTCACCCTCACCGCCGAGGACGAGGCCATCATCACGGAGTCCATCAACGAATATCTTGCGGAAGCCGGAGCCCCTGAGGTCCCCGACATCGTCGCCTACGACTGGTTGATCCATCCACCGCCGCATCTCTCAATCCAGGCCTTTTGAGAGCAGGCCAACGCCCAGTTCTGGGACCCCGCCGTGGGAAACCACCCGAGCACGCTCTATCCCGTCCTGCGGCGCTGGGTGCGGGCCATCTTCTAGGTGCCCTTCACCACCACCCGGCCACCCGCCGTCGAGCCCTTGCTATCCTTGGAAGCATCAGCGGCGCTCACGCCGCGCACGGCCCCCGGACGACCAGACGGCCGCGAAGCACTTGGGGACGGCCCCGCAGCACAGGAGCCGGCATGAACGCCCTCGCTTCCACCCTGAAACCCCTGCTCACCAAGGCGGGCCTCGCGCGCCTGGCCCTCGGTTGGGGCGCCTTCGCGGCGCTCATCGCCGCGGGCCCGGCCCTGCACGGCCACCTCCCCGGCCCCGCGCTCGCGCTGCTCCTGGCCGGCATCGTCGCGGTGATCCTCGTGTGCGCGTTCGGCGTGGTCCACGAGGCCGAGCACCTCGCCATGCGCCTCGGCGACCCCTACGGCACTTTGGTCCTCACCCTCAGCATCGTGCTGATCGAGGTGGTCCTCATCGCCGCCGTCCTCCTCGGCCCCGGCGAGCACACCACCATCGCGCGCGACTCCGTCATGGCCGTCTCCATGATCATCCTGAACCTGGTGATCGGCGCCTCGCTGCTGATCGGAGGGCTCAAGCACGGCGGGATGGCCCACAACCGCACCGGCACTTCGGCGTACCTGGGCCTGCTCATCCTGCTGAGCGCCCTGGCGTTCGGCCTCCCCGGCCTCATCGGCACCGACGGCGCCTACACGCCGGCGCAGGAGATCCCCGTCATCACGATCACGGTGCTCCTCTACGGCTTCTTCCTCTGGCGCCAGATGGGCGCGCAGGCCGACGACTTCCGCGAGGTGGACCCGCGCCTGGCGGCGCAGGAGCAGGGGCACGACGGCGCCCGCACGCCTTTCGCCGTGACGTTCCGTGAGCATCTGGGCGAGATCCTCGGCCGCCTCGCGCTGCTCGTCGCCACGGTGCTCCCCATCGTCCTGCTTTCGCACGACATGGCGGCCCTGCTCGACGAGGGCCTGGCCCGCCTGGGTGCGCCGGTGGCGCTCTCCGGCGTGCTCATTGCGCTCATCGTCTTCCTGCCCGAGTCCATCACCTCGGTCCGCGCCGCCCTGGCAGGCGAGATCCAGCGCGTCTCCAACCTCTGCCACGGCGCGCTCGTCTCCACGGTCGGCCTGACGATCCCCGCGGTGCTCGTGATCAGCCTGCTCACGGGTCAGCACGTGGTCTTCGCCGAGACCCCTGCCAACCTCCTGCTGCTCGGCGTGAGCCTCCTGCTCTCCGTCGCGACGTTCGGCGGCAAGAAGGTCACGGCCATGCACGGTGCGGCGCACCTGGCCCTCTTCGGGATCTACGCCCTGGTGCTCTTCGCCTGAGCCCACCACACGACAACGGCGGCGCGGCACCGAAAGGTGCCGCGCCGCCGTCGTGCTCTGGGTTCTTGATCAGGCCTGCGTGCGGAAGCCCGCCGCCTCGAGTTCCTCGGGGCTGAACTCGATCGCGTCGCCGCCGGCGGGGTCCACCACGAGGTGCATGCCGGCGGGCATCGCCCCGCGCAGCCACTCCCCCGTCAGCTCGGCCGTGGCGAACTTGTCGGAGAAGCGGAAGACCTCGATCGAGGAGGAGAAGAGCGGGAAGACCTGCGCGCCGTCGCTGGGGCGGCGCAGGAGCATGGGCTGCGGCTCGCCGTCCGGCTGGAACATGTACACGCCCGTGGCACCGTCGGTCAGGAGCTGCGTCAGGACGGCCTCCTTGCCCTGGTGCACCGCGCGGCGCAGCGCGCCGGAGCGCAGCGGGTAGTCCAGGAGCGCGTCGTCGCGGCGGAAGGCGATACCCAGGCCCAGCGGGTCCACCGAGATGGTGTCGATGCCGGTGGCCGCAAAGGTCGTGTTGTTGAAGGCGAGCTCCACGAGCTCCGAACCGAGCAGCTTGATGGTGATCGGGTCGCCCAGGGCGTCGTCGGCGCGGCCCTCGGACTCGGCGATGGTGCGGTGCACGTGGATGGCGTCCTGCTCGCGCAGGCTCACGCCGAGCACCGTGTCGTTGCCGGCCTTGAACGCGGCGAACTGTGGGGCCTCTTCGCCCACACGCGGGGCAAGCACCGGCACAAACAGCTCGGTGCCGAGGAAATCGGAGACCACGGCGAGATCGTTCTTGACGCTCGGGTCCTGGTCCTGGCGGACGAAGGACTGCATGAGGCGGGCGCCCTCGCCGGCGGCGCGGGCCGCCGCGGCGGCGTCGAAGTTTTCCGGGTCGATGGCTTCGGGATCGATGCCGTGCAGGCCCTCGATGTTCTCGCTCATGCCGTCCTCATTGCGTGGTGTGTGCTGGGGTGGGCCGCGCGGCGGTCCACCCTCCATCCTCCCACCGGGGTGCCGCGGTCCGAAACGCGCGTGACGCGCCTCATCTACGGGCCGCCGTTGACCTCGTCCCCGCCGCGCGTCAGCATGACCGTGGACCACACAACGCGAGGAGACATCATGAACGCCCCACATCCCGCCGCAGTCATTCCCCAGCAGGTGACCGGTCCCCTGACCGAGGCCGCGGTGTTCTTGGTCATGCGAGTGAACCCTGGCCGTACGCGCGCCGCGGCCGAGCTCTTGGGCGATGTCCCCGGGCTCGTGCGCAGCGTGGGGTTTCGCGCCCCGAGCTATCCCTAAGCTGCGTCATCGGCATGGGCTCCGACTTCTGGGACGCGGCCTACGGCACGCCCAAGCCCGGGCAATTGCACCCGTTCCGTGCCGTCCGCGGCGCCAAACACAGCGCTCCGGCCACCCCCGGAGACCTGCTGTTTCATCTCCGGGCCCGGCGCCAGGACCTGTGCTTCGAGCTGGCGCACCGCATCGCGGACGCGTTCGCGGGGCTCGCCGCGGTGGAGGACGAGGTGCACGGCTTCCGGTACTTCGACGAGCGCGATCTGCTCGGCTTCGTGGACGGCACTGAGAACCCCGCCGGCGCCGTCGCCGAGGCTGCCGCGCTCACAGGGGCAAACGATCCCTTCCCCGGCTCCAGCTACGTTGTGGTGCAGCGCTACACCCACGACCTGTCGGCGTGGAGGGGGCTCAGCGTCGAAGCCCAAGAGGCCGCCGTCGGGCGCACCAAGCTGGAGGACCTCGAGCTCCCCGACGAGGCGAAGGCCCCGGATGCGCACATCGTGTTGAACGTGGTGGAGGACGCGGACGGCCGCGAGCGCAAGATCCTGCGCGACAACATGCCCTTCGGCTCCCTCAAGGACGGCACCTTTGGCACGTACTTCATTGGTTACGCGGCTGATGTGAGCACCACCGAACTGATGCTGGAGCGCATGTTCACGGGTGCAGACGGCGCCGCCCACGACCGCCTCTTGGACTTCTCCACGGCACACACGGGAGGCCTGTTTTTTGTGCCGTCGCAGACGTTTCTGGACGACCCCGCCGCGGGGCTGCAGGCCGCCGCGGCGGAGGTTCAGGCGACCGACCCGGCCTGAGCCCGCGGGCCCTCCGGACGAACCGGCTCGTCCGCCGCTGCAAAACGCAGGCGCACCCTGGCCCCGCCGGCGGCTCCCGTGCCCAGCTCGAAGCGCGCGCCCTGCACCCTGCTCTGACCGCGGGCGATCGTGAGCCCAAGGCCCCAGCCGCCTCCCTTGGTCACGAACCGACTGGGCCCCGCCGCAAGAATCTCGGCCGGGAAGCCTGGCCCCTCGTCTTCGACCACCACGCTGGTGCCCTCGACCCACACGTGCAGCGGCAGGGCTCCGTGCGCCGCCGCGTTCTTGATGAGATTCGACACGATGCGATCCAGCCTGCGCTGTTCCAGCAGGGCCCACTCCCCTCCGCGGTCCTCGACCGTGACGGTCTCGGCCCACGGAACACCCTCCTCGCGGGCGCGATGCACGGACGAGCGGACGGCGCGGAGCAGATCGGTGGGTTCCAGCTCGGCGGTGTCCGCCCCGGCCTCGAAGCGCGAGACCTCCAGCAGGTCCTCCACGAGCACACGCAGCCGCTCGGTGCGCTCGCGCACCAGCTGGGCCGGGCGCTCGTCGTCGAGCAGCGAGGCCGCGAGGACCAAGCCCGTCAGCGGGGTCCGCAGCTCGTGGGCCAGGTCCGCAGTGAAACGCTGCTCGGTCTCCAGTCGGGCGCGCAGCGTGCCTGCCATGGTGTCGACGGCCTCGACCAAACGATCCACCTCGTCCGGTTTGGCCCGCCCGGCCCCGATGGCCTCGGCGATCCCCGGGACGGAGCCGCCCTCGGCGATGCGCGCCGGCAGGGCGCGGGCGGCGGAGGCGGCCCGCGCCAGCCGGCGGGTCAGCCGCGTGGTCACGAACGCCGCGAGGGCGGTCATCACCACGGTGCTGGCCGCGCCCGCGATCAGCAAGGCGCGGTCGAGCTGCCTGATCAACTCCTCGGACGGCTCGGCGGAAACGTTGACGGAGAGGACGGACGTGGAGTTCGGTGCGGCGGAGATCGGGCTCGCCGCCGTCACGACGTCGTGCCCTTGCACGCTGTGTCGCCGCGTCACCACCTCGCCCGCCCGGGCCGCGTCCGCCACATCCCGCGGCAGTCCCGGGTCGTCGATCGAGGAGTTAAAGGCGTTCACGCCCGTCTCTGACATGACGGTCAGCGCCTCGTTGAGCTGATCCACCGCCGCATCCCGGAGCCTGCGGTCCTCGGCACCTGCCACGAGCACGTGCACCAAAACGCCGAGAAACGCGACCGCCACGAGCACGCTCAGCACCGTCAACGCCACGAGTCTGACGCGGAGCCGGTGCCCATCCGAGCCGCTGCCCTCTCCGCGCTGGTGCGCCGCCCCAAGGACGCTGTCAGTCATGCCAGCGGTACCCAAAGCCGCGCACCGTCGTGATGCGTTCCCCTCCGACCTTGCGGCGCAGGCGCTGCACGTGCACGTCAACCAGGCGGGTGTCGCCAGCCCACGCGTCCTCCCACGCCTCGCGCAAGAGGTGCTCGCGTGTCACGAGCCGCCCGCGCTCCTGCACCAAGAGGATCAGCAGCCGCCACTCCGTGGGGGTCAGGTGGATCGGTTCCCCCCTGAGGGTCAGCTGGAGCGCTTCGCGGTCCATCAGCAGGTCGGGGCCAATGGCCTCCGCTGTTGAGGTCCCCTGGGCAGCGATGTCCGCTCCGCCGACGCCGCCGGAAGCCAGGGTGTCCGGCCCTTCTGCCCGCCCCGTCGTGGCCCCGCTGCGGCGCAGCAACGCCCTAATCCGGGCGTCGAGGACATCGAGAGACACGGGTTTGGCGACGTAATCGTCCGCGCCGGCGTCCAACCCCGCCACCACGTCCACATTGTCGTGGCGGGCTGAAAGCATGATCACGGGCACCCGGGAAAACTCGCGCAGCCGCCGGCAGAGGGCGGCGCCGCTGATGCCGGGGAGCATCACGTCCAGGAGCACCACGTCCGCGGGGTGGGTGCGCAGGTATTCGAGCCCTTCGAGGCCGTCCGCCTCGCCGTGGACGTCGTAGCCGATGCGTTCGAGGCCGAGGGCGGTGGCCTCCCGGATGACGTCGTCGTCCTCCACGTGCACCACGTGAAGGCGCGCCTGTCCTTCGCCGATCACTGCCCCTCCCCGCTCTCCCCGCTCGGGGTGGTCCTCACGCCTTGAATCCGCTTGCCGCCCACGAACCGCTCGCCATCCCAGCGAAAGACGCGCATGGACCACCCCGAGGGGCAGCACAGTGGTTCATCGTCCAGGTACATCGATTCCTGGGCCACCAGCGTCCCGCCGCGACCGGGCTGGAGGACCACGTCGTCCCCCTTAACCATGAGCTTCACGACGGGCTTGCCACCCTCGTCGGCCACCGCGAAGGCGACGTATCCCCAGCCGTCCGCCGCGGAGGTGAGGGAGACCAGCTGCAGGCGCGTCCCCTCGATCACCGCCGGCGCCGAAATGTGCAGGCAGTGCCCGTTGCAGTGACGCAGCAGCTCCTCGATCTGCCCGGGGCCCAGCCGGATCGGTTCCGCGGCCTGCCCTCCCTGCGTATGGGCGGGTGCCTCCGTGGCCTCCGCGGCCTCAGGAAGCGCCGACAGCTTCATGCCGAGCAAGGCCTTGAGCAGCTGCTCCTCGTTGAAGGGGGTGGCCCAGTCCGACGACGGCTCGGTGGCAGGCAGCGCCAGCTCCATGTTGCTGGGGCTGGCCGTTCCCTCCACGCGAAGGCTGGGATCGGGGCCGGCACAGGCGCTCGCCAGCGCGAGCACGCCCGTCAGGAGTGCGGCGGGGATGAGCCGGGCGCGGCGGGCTCGGCCCCGAAGGGTGTGGCGTTCATCGCGCATAGCGACCCGTGTACACCTTCCCGGGCTGGGGCGCCCGCAGCAGCTCGGAAACCGTCACCAGATGGTACCCCTTGGCCTGGAGCGCGGAGACGATCCCCGGGACGGCTTTCGCGGTGGAGCCGTGAATGTCGTGCATCAGGACGATGGCTCCACGCGGGGCCGCGCTGGCCGCGCGCAGTGTCGCCGAGGTGCTGCGCGTGCGCCAGTCGAGGGTGTCCACGCCCCACAGGGAGATCGGCCGGTCCGCGAGGGAGGCCCGGACCGTGCGGCTCATGGCCCCGTACGGCGGCCGGTAGAGGGTGGCCTTGACGCCGGCCTTGGCCAGGGCAGCGTCCGTGCGTCCCACCTGTGACCGGATGGCCCGCGCGCCCAGCTTGCTCAGGTCCGGGTGGTTGAAGCTGTGGTTGCCGATCTCCATGCCGGCCGCCTTGACGGCGCGGACGGCGGCTTCCCGTCCCTTGACCTGCGAGCCGAGCATGAAAAAGGTCGCCTTGGCGCCCTTCGCTTTCAACGCTTTGACGATGCCGGCCGTGTACGGGCCCGGACCGTCGTCGAATGTGAGGGCCACGCACTTGAGGTTGCGGCAGTCGACGGCGCGCGGCGCCGCCTGCTTGGCGGTGGGGGCGAGTGGCGCCGCGGCGGGAGCCGGGCTCCCCTGCGGGCGCTCCCCGGCGAGAACTGCGGAGGGCTGGACGGCGGTCACCATGGCGACGCAGCCGAGAACAAAAACGACGACAAGGGTGAGCGCGGCGCGACGCCGCTCGCGCAGGGACACGGTGGCCTTCCTGGGGGATCCGGGGCCCGCGGTGGGCCGTCCCACCCACGCTAGGAGCGCCACCCCTCCGCCCCCTCCCGGTGCTCCGCCCGTCACCCGACGGTTCTGCGACGGTTTCGCGACAACCTTCAGACGGGACCACATCTCGACGCGGCACGGCTGGCCCACGAGGATCAAAGTTAAGGTAACTTAACTCTCATGATTCAGCGGTCCGGCGGCCCCCACGCCACACACCACCCGATCCCCACACCGGGGAACCGGCCCCAGAACTCGCGTCAAGACGCGCCGGGGCGCGGAGGTGAGCCCGCGCCGTCGGGCACCGGAGCAGGGACTGCCCCCACGGGCGGTACCCCCCGGCTCCCGGAACGGCGCCTCTGGACGCTCCTGGGTCCGGCGTTCGTGGCCGCCGTCGCCTACGTGGACCCGGGCAATGTTGCGGCGAACCTCACGGCCGGCGCCCGCTACGGCTACCTGCTGGTGTGGGTGCTCGTGGTCGCCAACGTCATGGCGGTCCTCATCCAGTACCTCTCCGCCAAGCTGGGCCTCGTCACGGGCAAGAGCCTCCCGGAGCTGCTCGGCGAGCGCCTTCCGCGCACGGCGCGCCTGCTCTACTGGGCACAGGCGCAGATCGTGGCGATCGCTACCGATCTGGCCGAGGTCGTCGGTGGGGCGATCGCGCTGTACCTGCTCTTCGGCGTGCCCATGCTGCTCGGCGGGCTGATCGTCGGGGCCGTTTCGCTGGGCTTATTGCTCTTCCAGGCGCGGCGCGGACAGCGCACCTTCGAGTTCGTGATCATGGGGATGCTGCTCATCATCGCCGTGGGCTTCCTCGCCGGACTCTTCTTTTCGCCACCCAACTGGGGACTTGCCTTTGGTGGCCTGATGCCGCGATTCGAGGGTGCGGAGACCGTACTGCTCGCGGCCTCCATGCTCGGCGCGACGGTCATGCCGCACGCGATCTACGTCCATTCCTCGCTCGCACGCGACCGACACGGCAAGGCCGGGCGCGAGATGCTGCCACGCCTGCTCAGGGCCACGCGCCTGGATGTGATCGTCTCGCTTGTGGTGGCCGGCTCGGTGAACATCGGCATGCTTCTCCTCGCCGCATCGGCGCTGGCCGGGCGCGAGGGGACCGACTCGATTGAAGGTGCGCACGCCGCCATCACCGAGGCGCTGGGCCCGGCCGTGGGCGTGGCGTTTGGACTGGGTTTGTTGGCCTCCGGTCTCGCCTCCACCTCGGTGGGCGCCTATGCCGGCGCGGCCATCATGTCCGGTCTCCTGCGGGTGCGTCTGCCACTGCTGCTGCAGCGCGCCATCACGCTCATCCCTGCCTTGGTGGTGATCGCGCTCGGCGTCGATCCCACGTGGGCACTGGTGGTGAGCCAGGTGGTCTTGTCCCTGGGCATCCCGTTTGCGCTGATCCCCCTGGCAAGGCTGACCTCCTCACGCGCGGTGATGGGACCTCTGGCCAACGGCCGGGTGCTGAGCACAGCCATCTGGGTGAGCGCGGCGCTCATCGTGGCGCTGAATGCTGCGCTGCTGTGGCTCACCTTTACGGCCTAGCTGTACCTCGCCCGGTTCGCCCGGCGCAGGCAACGGTCATGGCGAGAGCCGTCGCACGCGCGACGACTTACTGCGCCCCCCTACGTTGCCACGCGGGCAAGCCGCCACATGTGGTCCGCGCCTAGCTCAGGTGGTCCGCAATTGGCTCCCCGAAAAGAACCACAAGCGGACCACATCCACTGCCGCGGGAGCCCGACCGGTAGCGTCGGCGCATGGGACACGACCCGACTCACCCTCTGACTGACTCGTCCGCGCGTTTGCTCGCGGCGTGGGCCACGGCGATGGGCGCGCCCCCTTCGCCCCGGAGCACCGGCGAGTGGATTCATCTCGTCCGGGCGAGCAGCGATGCGGTGGTCTCGGTCCGGGTGGGCGGCGTCGGTCTCACCGTGGCTCCTGAGCACCTGGCGGATCAGGTGAGCCGCTTGGATCCCGTCACCCTGCTCGACGCCGACCTCCTGGCCGTGGCCCTGCCCGGCGGGGCGTCGCCTTTCGGCACTGCCGAGCTGCTGACTCTCGGAGCGGCCGGGCACGCTCTCAACCCCCGCACCGATGCACGAGCGGCCCGCCCCGCGGATGTCTCGTCGCTGCGCGATCACCTCGCAGCGGAGGAGTGGGCCGAAAGCGGCCTCTGCGACGCCGAGCGGGTGTGGGTTTCCGGTCCCTCCGGCGAGGCCCTGGCGGCGGCGGGATTCTCCCGCTGGTCCTCCGATGTTGCGCACTTCTGCGTGGCGTCCGCATCGGCATCCCGGCGCCGCGGGCACGCCACGGCGGCCGCCTCCCGGGCCGTCTCCGCGGCCCTGGAGGAGGGGCTCGTCCCGCAATGGCGCAGCCGCCGCGGCAACGACGCATCCTTCCGGCTCGCCCTCTCGCTCGGCTTCTCGCCCGCGGGGATCCAGGCCACCGCCCTCGTTAGTTCATGAGGGCCTCTTTGCCGCGCGATACGCCACCCAACAACGCGGCTAGCGCCCCCACCCCTCCTTCACGGACATCCGCCACAGAATCGTGGTGAGCAGGGCGGCCAGCAGGGCCAGGCCCACATAGATCCACAGCGTCGGGAGGATCCCCAGCGCAGCCCCGAGGAAGCCGCCCGCGAGACCAAACATCGGTAGCGGCCCCATCGCCACCAGCATGCGGAACGACTGCACCCGACCCAGCAGGTGATCCGGCGTGAGCTGGGCCAGCACCCCGTAGAGCCCGGCGTTGGCGATCACCACGGTGGAGTTCCAGATCAGGCTCTGCACCAGGAGCAGCGCGAACGCCCCGCCGCCCGCCAGCGCGGGAAGCGAGGCCAGCGGCACCAGGACGGTGGACGTCCCGGCCACCGCGATCATGGCGGCGGACAGCGGCACGGGCCGGAAGCGTTCGAGCAGCCACCCGCCGGCCACCGCGCCGGCCAGCCCGCCGGCGGCGATCGCCACGCCCACCGCGCCGATCATCGCCGGGGTGAAGCCGAGCACCCTCACCTCGTAGACCGTGCTCACCGCGGCATAGAGGGCCAGCGCCGCGTTGAGCACGGCCGCGTTCAGGGTGGAGACCAACAGCGGCTTGGTCTTCAGGACAAAGCGGAGCCCCTCCCCCACCCCGGCCCAGAAGCGCGGCCGGGGCTCGGACGCCGAACCCGGCCCCGCGCCGTCGGGCTCTGGGCCGTCTGTGGCCTCACCGCCAGGCGCCGGAACCCAGCGCAAGACCAATCCGGCACACAGCTCCAGCACCGCGGCAAAGAAAAGGGCGAGCGGCGCGGCGAGCACCATGAGCATCAGGCCGGTCAGGCCGGGGGCCACGAGCCCCGCCGAGGTCTCCACCGCTTGCTTGCGCGAAAAGGCCGCGGCGGCCCGCGCCTTGCCCGTCAGCCCGGGAATCAAGGCGCCGAGACCCAGGTTCCAGACCATGCCGGCGGTGCCGACGAGGAACGAGGTGCCGGCCAGCTGCCAGAACGTCAGGACGCCGCACAACCACGCGACGGGAATGGAGAGCAGCGCCAGGGTGGCTAGGACCTGCGTCCACTGCAGCGCCCGCCGCCGATCGGTCCGATCCAGCCACCAACCCACGGGCACCGAGAGCAGCACGAACGCCGCGGACTCGATCGCGTTCAGCGCGCCGATCTGCTCGGTCCCGGCTCCGAGCGCCAGGACGGCCACGAGGTCGTTGGCCACGCCCAGGATGCCGAAGGAGAGTCCGCTGAGCCCGGCGGCCAGCAAGAGCGTGCGCACGCCCCGGACCCGCCCCACTCGTTCGTCCTTCGGCACCGTCTCGCTCGTTTCCACCGCGCCACCCTACCTGTGACTGCCGACACGTCGGGGCACCCCCGGTACCCTGAACACCGTGGAGATCGACGACATCACGCCCGTGGCGCAGGACTACGTCAAGGCGATCTGGAACGCCACCGAGTGGGGCGAGCCGCCCATCACCACCAAGGCCCTCGCCGCGCGCTTCGAGACGAGCGCCCCCAACGTCTCCGAGACGCTGCGCCGCCTCGCGCGCCAGGGCCTGCTGATCTACGCGCCATACAAGCCGGTCGAGCTCACCGAGGAGGGCCGCCGCCTGGCCCTCGTCATGGTGCGCCGTCACCGCCTCCTCGAGACCTTCCTCGTCAACACCTTGGGATACGGCTGGGATGAGGTGCACGACGACGCGGAGCGGCTTGAGCATGCCGTGACCCGCCGCTTCATGGAGCGCATCGATGCCCTCCTGGGGCACCCGGTCGCGGATCCCCACGGGGATCCGATCCCGCGGGAGGACTTGACGGTCCCTCACCCGGAGGACGCGTGCCGCCTCGCCGACGCGGCGCCGGGCAGCTACCAGGTGCTGCGCATCAACGACGACGATCCGGCGATCCTGCAGCGCCTCGAGGAGTGGGGCGTGCGCCCGGGCACGCGCGTGGTTATCGCCGCCAACGGCGCGGCGCTCACGGGCGCCGGCCAGCCGCTCGACGAGCCGGCCCTGGAATCGATCTACGCACGGCCGCTCCCGGCCTGAGCCCCGCCCGGGCGAGGCGCCCGCCTCACCCTGCCCGGCGCCGTCGGGCAGTGACGCGCACCAGCCAGACAACACAGCGACGCCGGGTCGTCTCCCCTCAAGAAGGAGACGCCCCGGCGTCGCTGTGTTCGCCCGGCCCGGGCGGTCGGCCTACACTCCGGCCGCGGACCGGGAGGCTTAGTTCACCGAGGACTCGCCCAGCGTGACCGTGGCCGACTTCTGTGCGCCGTCGGAGTTCAGCCAGGTCAGCTCGACCTTGTCGCCCGGCTGG
Source organism: Galactobacter valiniphilus (assembly GCF_003575975.1). Taxonomy (GTDB): domain Bacteria; phylum Actinomycetota; class Actinomycetes; order Actinomycetales; family Micrococcaceae; genus Galactobacter; species Galactobacter valiniphilus. The sequence continues at coordinate 16,205 of NZ_QQXK01000014.1, forward strand.
TGCCCGGCCAGGATCTCCTTGAGCGCCGCGTACGACTTCACGGACTGACCGTCCAGGCCGATGATCGTGTCGTTGGCCTTCAGACCCGACTTCGCCACGGCGCCGCCGTCGATGATTTCCTGCACGGTCACGCCGTAACCGCCACCCACCTGACCGGTGTCGGAGGAGAGCACCGAGATGCCCAGGGCGGCGCCGCGGCCGATCTGGACGGTGTCGGAGGACTGGCCGTTCTTGATCTGCTCGGCGATCGAGAGCGCCTCGGAGATCGGGATCGCGTAGCCATCCACCGTGGCGGAGGTGTTGCCGGAGGACGCGGCGGTGGTCATGCCGACCACCTCGCCGGCGTCGTTGACAAGCGCGCCGCCGGAGTAGCCCGGCACCACATCGGCGTCCGTCTCGATGAGGTTGCTGAGCTTCTCGCCCTCGGAGGTTAGCTCCGACTGCGTGGTGATGGACTGCTGGGTCGCCGTGACGGAACCGCTGAGCTTGCGCAGGTACCCCTCGCCGGAGGCGTTGCCCACGGCGTGGACGGTGTCACCCTTGCTGACGGAGCCGGAGGCCGTCTTGACGGTCTGCAGGCCGGAGGCGTTCTCCAGCTTCAGCAGCGCGACGTCGTGTGTGGAGTCGCGGCCCACCACGGTGGCGGTGTACTTCTTGCCCGTCGTGGAGTCGGTGACCTGCACCTTCGTGGAGGCCTCGACCACGTGGTAGTTCGTCAGAACGTAGCCGTCCGAGCTCAGGATCATGCCCGTGCCCGCGCCCTCGCCGCCGTTGAGCGTCGTGTCGATCATGACCAGGCCAGCCAGGCCGGAATCCAGCTTGGTGCCCTCCTCCACGGAGGAGTTGTTCCCCTGGTCGGTGGAGCCGTTGCCGTAGTCGCCGTAGGGCAGCTGCTGGAAGCGGCCGCCGCCGTCGGTGCCGTTTGAACCGTCGGAGCCGTCGCTTCCCTGGCCGTCCTGCGAGCCGTCGAAGGGGCTGATGCCGTTGCCGTTCTGGGAGTTTCCGTTCTGCGAGTTCCCAAAGGGATTGTTGTTGTTCTGGGCCTCGGCCTGCGCCTGCCCCTGCTCGATGCCGGCCTGGTGCCCAAACGCCCACCCGGGCACGGCGCCGAGCGTCACGGCGAGGGCGAGCGCGGCGCCCGCGGCGCCGAAGCGCAGGGCCTTGCGCTTGCGCGGGCTCATGGGCGCCTTCGCCGCCGGGGCGGCCTGGCTCCACGCCTGCGGGTAGGCATAGGGGTTCGACTGCTGCTGGCCCGGCGTCGCCTGCGGCGCCGTGGTCCAGGGGTTCGCGTAGGGGGCCTGCTGGCCCCAGGCGGTGCCCGACGGCGCGTGTTCGGACTGGGTGCCGTGGGCCGCCTGGGCGGCGGGGGCGTACGCCTGGGCCTGCGGGGCCGCGGGCTCCGCGCCGGTGGGGGCCTGGATGGGCTGCTGGTAGGGGGCAGCCTGCGCCGGCTCCTCGATCACGCGCTGCGGTTCGATGCGCTGTGTGGGCCCGGTGGGGAGCACCATGGGCTGGGCCATGGGGCGGGCGGCGTCGCCGGCGGCGGGTCCCGGCTGGGCCGGGCCGGCGGCCTCGGCGCCGGGGGTCGCCTCCAGGCGCTGCGTGGCATTCGGCTGTTGCACTGCTTCGGTGGCCGGCTCCGTGCCCGAGGCGGTCGACTCCGCCGGGGCTGCCTGCGCCGCGGCGCCGAGGCGCTGCGTGGCGGCGCTCTGCGCTGCCGCCTGCTCCGGCGCGGCCTGGGCCTCGGTGCCGTTGTCCTGGGGCTGCCCCTGCTGGTTCTGCTCGTTCATGATGTCCCTCCTGAAGAACTTCTTGAGAAGAGTTCACCGGCCCGGCCGTTGAACGCTGTGTGGCCTCCCTGTGCCGATCCTGTGACCGCCAGGATCCCGCGACATGACGGCTAAGCGCAAAGTTGTTCAACAATTTCTTGCCCAGATTGTTCAACAACCGATAGAGTCCACCTCACATCACCCTGTGACACCGCTCACCCGACGCAAGGATTCCCATGACGTCCTCTGCACCCACCCCGAAGGCCTCGACGGGCCCCGAAGCCAAGAAGCCGGGCGCCTCGCACCGCACCGCCCTTCTCGGAGCCATGTTCCTCATGTCCACGAGCGCGATCGGCCCTGGCTTCATCACCCAGACCAGCGAGTTCACCGTGAAGCTGGGCGCCGCCTTCGCCTTCGCGATCCTCGTCTCGATCCTCGTGGACATCGCGGTGCAGCTGAACGTGTGGCGCGTCATCGGCGTCTCGGGCCTGCGCGCCCAGGACCTCGGCAACAAGGTGCTCCCGGGCGTTGGATGGGTGCTCTCCGCGCTCGTCTTTGTGGGCGGCCTCGTCTTCAACATCGGCAACGTGGCCGGCACGAGTCTCGGCTTCAACGCCATGACGGGCCTCGACCCCAAGCTCGGCGGCGCGCTCTCCGCGCTCATCGCCATCCTGGTGTTCGTTTCCAAGAAGGCGGGCGTGGCCCTCGACCGCATCGTGGTGGTGCTCGGCGCGCTCATGATCCTGCTCATGCTCTACGTGGCGATCGTCTCCGCCCCGCCCGTGGGTGAGGCCCTCAAGAACACGGTGCTGCCGGAGAAGATCGACTTCCTCGTCATCACCACGCTGATCGGCGGCACGGTGGGCGGCTACATCACCTACGCCGGCGCCCACCGCATGCTGGACTCCGGCGTCAAGGGCGTGGACGCGGTCAAGGAGATCTCCAAGACTTCGATCCTCGGCATCATCGTCACGGGCGTCATGCGCGTCCTGCTCTTCCTCGCGATCCTCGGTGTGGTGGCCGGCGGCATGGCCCTCACGAGCGACAACAAGGCGGCCGAGGCCTTCCAGGCGGCCGCCGGAACCATCGGCCTGCGCATGTTTGGCGTGGTGCTCTGGGCCGCCGCCCTCACCTCGGTGATCGGCGCAGCCTACACGTCCATCTCCTTCGTCACGAAGCAGACCACGGCCCCGCGCACCCGCAACTGGCTCACGATCGCGTTCATCGCCGTCTCCGCCGTCATCTACCTGCTCATCGGCAAGGCCCCGCAGACCCTGCTGATCTTCGCCGGCGCCTTCAACGGCCTCATCCTGCCGATCGGCTTCGGCGTGCTGCTCTACGCGGCCTGGCGCCGCCGCGATCTGCTCCACGGCTACAAGTACCCGGCGTGGTTGCTCATCGTGGGCGTCCTGGCCTGGGCCCTGACCGTCTTCCTGGCCGTCCAGTCCATCAGCGGCATCGCCGCTCTGTTCAAGTGAGGCACCCATGACCCACGGCACCCAGCCCGGCCCCGCGGCGTCGGGCACCCCCACCGCCCCCGCGGCGCCCGGCCGCCTCTCCCCCGCCGAGGCCCGCGCGCTCTTCCGCGCGGGGCTCGTCACCCCGACGGCCGGGTACAGCGACGGCTACGCCCAGGCCAACCTGCTGATCGTCCCGAAGGCTCAGGCCTTCGACGTGCTGCTTTTTGCCCAGCGCAACCCCAAGGCCTGCCCCGTGCTTGGCGTCCTGGACGCCGGCGAGACGAGCTCCGAGCTCCTGGCCGGCGGCGACATCCGCACCGACGTGCCTCGCTACACCGTCTACGAGGACGGCGTGCTCGTCGACTCGCCCACGGACTTGGGCGCCGTGTGGCGCGAGGACCTCGTGACGTTCATCCTCGGTTGCTCCTTCTCCTTCGAGGCGGCGCTGCGCGAGGGCGACGTGCCAGTGGCCCACATCGAACAGGGCGTCAACGTGCCGATGTTCCGCACCAACCGCGCGTGCGCGCCCGCCGGGTCCATGTCCGGCCCGCTCGTGGTCTCCATGCGCCCCATCCCCGCCTCCCAGGTGGCCGACGCCGTGCGCATCACCTCGCGCTACCCTGCCGTCCACGGCGCGCCCGTGCACGTGGGCGACCCGGAGGCGCTCGGCATTGAAGACCTCTCGCGCCCCGATTTCGGTGATCCGGTTCAGATCGCCGCGGGCACGGTCCCCGTGTTCTGGGCGTGCGGCGTGACGCCGCAGGCGGCGGTCATGCAGTCCAAGCCGGCGCTCGCGATCGGCCACGCACCCGGCCACATGCTGATCACCGACCTCAAGAACTCGGCGCTGCAGCTGCCGTAGGCGGTCCGTTCGCTTTTTCCGCGTCCTCCTGGACTTTCCGAGCACTCGAGTGCACGGATCGTTCAGGAGGGCGCGGTTTTTCGTGGGTGGGGCTGGAAGCGCCGGGCCCGGCTCCGCGGCCCGGTTTCGGTGCACGACGACGCCCGGGCGCCTCAGGCGCGGGCGTCGCGTTCCAGGTGCCCCAGGAGTTCGGCCTCCGCCTGGTCGAGGTACTCGCGCATCGTCTCGGCCGCCTGCGCGCGCTCGCCCCGGCCGAGCAGCTCCACGAGCCGCGCGTTGAGCAGGACGTACTGGGTGTGGAAGTCGGGCTGGTCGTGCATGGCAAAGAAGACGAGGCGCATGCGGGCCAGCACGCGCTCCATCATCTCGGTGACCCCGTCGGAGGCGTTGAGCCCCACGATGATGCGGTGCAGCTCCTGGTTGGCGGCGGCCATGGCCGGGACGTCCGCGCGTTCCTTGGCGGCCAGCGCGCGGGTCACGATCGACTCCATGCGCTCCACGGTGCCCTCGGGCACGGGTGCCCAGAGCAGGGCCGCCGGCTCCACCACCCGGCGCACCGCGTAGATCTCCCGCACGCCGTCGGCACCCGGCGAGGCAACGAAGACCCCGCGGTTGGGGATGCGTTCCACGAGGCCGTGCGCGGCCAGCGCGGTGAAGGCCTCGCGCAAGGTGTTGCGGGAGACCTCGAGTTCGCCGGCGAGCTGCTGCTCGGCGAGCTTGGCGCCGGGCAGGAGGGTGCCGGCCTCGATGCGCTCGCGCAGGCGCTGGGTCACCCAGGAGGTGGTGTGGGCGTGGGGTGCGTTCACCCTCACAGCCTCCCACGAAGCGAGTCGACTGCCCGCCATCGCGACGCCGTGCCTCGGGGCCCGCACGCCTCCGGCCGCCGGGCGTCGGGCCGCAGCGCGCCGCCCAGCGAACCGCGCCTCAGCCCCGCTCGCCCCGGCCGGCCCACTCCCGCACCGTCACGGGATCGATCGTCACGGGCTCCACCCCGCCTGCCGCGCCGATCACCGCCTCGCCGCGGGGACCGCCGGGGATCAGCCCGCCGGAGGCGATCGCCTTCCCGAAGAGGGGTAGCTCCCAGACAACGCGCGGGCGGCGGCCGCCCACCGTGCCGCGCACGGCGGCGATGCTCCGCGCGAGCTCCGCGCCCGTGGCGACCTCCGGCCCGCGGATGTCCACGGATCGGACCGGCGGAAGGGTGTCCTCCGCCGCGTCCCGTTCGGCCGTCGCGGCGACGAACTCGGCCACGGAGGCCGCGCTGACCGCCGCCATGCGCATGGTTGGCAGGAGCGCGGCCGGGCCGAGGGGGATCATCGAGACCATCTGGTCCACGAGCTCGAACCACTGCGTCGAGTGGACAATCGTGGCGGGCGCGCCCTCGGCGGCGCGGCCCGTGGCGGCCGCCGTCGCCGCGTCCACATAGGCCGCCTCCTGCTCCGCCTTGCCCGCGTAGTAGCCGTGACGCCGGTGCACCTCGGGCTCGGAAGCCCCGGCGATGGAGACCACCACCACGCGCTTGACCCCTGCGCGGGCCGCCGCCGCCGCCACGGTGCGCGCGGTCCCGCCGAAGAAGGCGCGCGCCTTCGTTGCACTCATCCCCTGGAAATTGAGCGCGTCCACGACGACGTCCACGCCCGCCAGCGCGGCGTCGAGCCCCTCGCCCGTGAGCGCGTCCACCCCGTCGCGGCGCCCCAGTGCCGCCACCTCGTGCCCGCGTTGCCTCAGCGCTCCTGCCACCAAGGTGCCGAGCGTGCCGCGTCCCCCCAGAATCGCCATGCGCATGCGGGGAACGCTAGCACCGGCCGGCCGCCGCGACGCAGCGGCTCGGCGCCAACGAAAAGTCACGCCCTCCGCGTTTCCTCACCGTCCAGATCCCGGTGAGAACGCGCGGAGGGCGTGAGAGAACGCGGGCGGGGTGCAGCTATTCGACGCGAGCGAGCTCCTGGCCGCGGCGCACGGCCTCGCCCGCGGCGAGCGGGGCCAGGCGCACCACGCCGGAGCGCTTCGCCGTCACGACGGTCTCCATCTTCATGGCTTCGACGGCGGCGATCGGGTCCCCCGCCTCCACCGCGGCCCCGTCCCGGACCTTCCACGCGGCCAAGGTGCCGTCCACCGGGGCCGTGACCGAGGCGTCGTCGGGCGCTGGGGCGCCCTGGCCCGTGCCCGACGGCGCGGCCTCGCCACCCAGCCCCGCGCCGGCCTGGGCGGCGACGCCCAGGAGCGAGGTGAGGGCGGCGGGCAGGCCCAGGCGCACGGCGCGGCCGTCCACGTCGATGGTGAACTCGGCGCGCGAGCCGTCCGGCGCGAGCGCCACCTGGTCCGATGCTTCGAGGCGCGCGGTGAAGTCGCGTTCGATCCAGCCCGTGTCCACGCGGTAGGGCTCGGAGGTGAAGTCCTCGTCGCGCACCACGGCGCGGTGGAACGGGAGCACGGTCGGCAGGCCCTCGATGCGGAACTCGTCGAGCGCCAGGCGGGCGCGCTTGAGCGCCTGCTCGCGGTTCTCGCCCGTGATGATGAGCTTGGCCATGAGCGAGTCGTACTGCGGCGGCACCGCGTCGCCGGCCAGCACGCCCGTGTCGAGGCGGACGGCGTGGCCGAAGGGCGCCTGGAAGCCCGTGACCGGGCCCGGCGTGGGCAGGAAGCCGAGGGCCGGGTCCTCGGCGTTGATGCGGAACTCGAAGGCGTGGCCGATCGGCTCGGGGTCGCGCTCCAGGGAGAGCCACTCGCCCGCCGCGATGCGGAACTGCTCGCGGACCAGGTCCACGCCCGTGGTGGCCTCGGTGACCGGATGCTCCACCTGCAGGCGCGTGTTGACCTCGAGGAAGGAGACGAGGCCGTCCGCCGCCACCATGAACTCGACGGTGCCGGCGCCCACGTAGCCCACCTCGGAGCAGATGCGGCGCGAGGCCTCGTGGATGGAGGCCCGCTGCTCCTCGCTCAGGAACGGCGCGGGGGCCTCCTCGACGAGCTTCTGGTTGCGGCGCTGCAGCGAGCAATCGCGCGTGCCGACGACCACCACGTTGCCGTGGGCGTCGGCCACGACCTGGGCCTCGACGTGGCGCGGGCGATCGAGGAAGCGCTCAACGAAGCACTCGCCCCGACCGAAGGCCACCACGGCCTCGCGGGTTGCGGAGTCGAAGGCGTCCTGTACGTCCTCGAGCCGGTGGATCACCTTCATGCCGCGGCCGCCGCCGCCGAAGGCCGCCTTGATGATGATCGGCAGGCCGTGCTCCTCGGCGAACGCGCGCACCTCGGCCGCCGTGGAGACCGGGCCGTCGGAGCCGGGGGCCAGCGGGGCGCCCACGCGCTGGGCCAGCTCGCGCGCGCTGACCTTGTTGCCGAGCGTGCGGATGGCATCCGGGCCGGGGCCGATCCACGTCAGGCCGGCGTCCAGGACGGCCTGCGCAAAGTCGGCGTTCTCGGAGAGGAAGCCGTAGCCGGGGTGCACGGCGTCCGCGCCGGAGCGCTTGGCCACGTCCAGCAGCTTGGCGATGTCCAGGTAGGTCTCGGCTCCCGTGCTGCCGTGCAGCGCGTACGCCTCGTCGGCGAGGCGCACGTGCAGCGCGTCGGCGTCCGGGTCGGAGTAGACCGCCACCGAGGACAGGTTGGCGTCCAGGCAGGCGCGGATCACGCGCACGGCGATCTCGCCGCGGTTGGCGATGAGGACCTTCTTCACTTGGCTGCTCCTTGGGTGGCGGCGGTGGCGGCGGGGGTCGGGGGCGCCTCGAAGAGGCGGAGGCGGACGGGGGTGCCGGGCGGCAGCTGCGCCGCGAGCGCGACGTCGGCGGGCAGCACCACCGCGATGACGGGGTAGCCGCCGGTCACGGGGTGATCGGCGAGGAAGAGGACGGGCAGGCCGGAGGGCGGGACCTGCAGCGAGCCCGCGACGACGCCCTCGCTCGCGAGTTCGCCCCCGCGGATCCTGGCCAGCGGTTCCTGCTCGCCGGCGGCCGGGTCGAGCTCAAGGCGAGCGCCGACGCGATCCGACTGCGCCGTCACGCGCCAGGCCGTGGATTCAAGGGCGGCAAGACCCTCGGGGCCGAACCAGTCGTCGCGCGGGCCGGGGATCGCGCGGAGGGTCACGGCCTCGCCGGGGTTCGGGAGGGCGGTCGCGGCCGGTTCCGGATGCCCGACGACGCGTCCGGGCTGGGGTGCCAGCACGGCCAGTTCCTGCCCGGCCGCGAGGGGCGCCGGGCCGAGGCCCGAGAGCGTGTCGGTGGAGGCGCTGCCCAGTTCCGCGGGCGCGGCAAAGCCGCCGCGCACGGCGACGTAGCCGCGCAGGCCGGCCGCCGGGGCACCGAGCGTGAGCGTCTCGCCGGCGCGCAGGACAAAGGGCGCCAAGGGCTCGACGGCGCGGGGCACGGCAGGGCGCGAGCCGTCGGCCGGGGCCACGCTGGCCGCGCCGATCGCTCCGGTCAGCGCCAGCACCACGGTGTGCTCGGCGCGCAGCGCGAGCCCGCCGAGGAGGGTCTCGAGCACCACGGCGCCGGCCGGGTTGCCGACGAGGCGGTTGGCCTGCGCGGCGCTCGGGCGGTCGGCGGCGCCGGAGACCGTCACGCCGAGGTCGCCGCGGCCTGGGCGGCCGAGATCCTGGAAAGCGGTAAGCAGCCCCGGCGAGAGGACCGTGAGGGCGGGCGACGCGGCGGCCTTTGTCCCGGCTTCTGGCGTCTCGGCGGCGAGCGTGCCGGCGGGCAGATCGGCCGCGGGCCGTTCCGCCTGCGCAGCCGGTGGCCCGGCGGACGCCTGAGTCTCCCCCGCGCTCGCGGCCGCGGCCTCCGAGGTGACCAGGGCGGCGTCGCGCAGCGGGACAAAGCTGACCACGTCGCCGGGCGCGATGAGCGCCGGGCGCTCGCGGGCGCTGTCCCACAGGACGGCGTCGGTGGTGCCGAGCAGCTGCCAGCCGCCGGGCGATTGACGCGGGTACGCGGCGGAGAAGCGGCCGGCGAGGGCCACGGATCCGGCGGGGACGGCGGTGCGAGGGGAGCTGCGACGGGGCACGTCGAGCACCGGGTCGCCGCCCGTGAGGTAGGTGAAGCCGGGGGCGAAGCCGCCGAAGGCACCCGTCCAGGGCGTGCCCGTGTGTGCGGCGATGACGCCCTCGACGCTCAGGCCCGTGAGGCGCGCGAGCTCCTCGAGATCCTCGCCGTCGTAGCGGACGCCGATCGTGTGGGCGCGGGGCGCCGCGGCGGCGGCCTCGCCGGGGCGGCGTTGGCCCACGCGCCGGGCGGCGGCCGCGGCGTGCTCGGGGGTGTCGAAGCGCAGGAGCACCGTGGTCGCGGCGGCGAGCGCCTCGAGCTGCCCGGGCAGCGGGCGGGCCAGGAGCTCGGCGTGCCAGGCCATGGCGGCGGCGAGGCCCTCGACCTCGAGGAGGAGGGCCGAGGGGCCGGCGGGGAGGAAGCGCGGGGCTGCCCGCGGCGCGCCCGAGCCGGGCACGGCGCCGTCGTGCTGGTGGGGGCTCACGCGGCGAAGCTCTCGATGCGCACGCCGGCGCCCTCGAGGCCCGCGCGCACGGCGGCGGCGAGGCGCACCGAGCCCTCGGTGTCGCCGTGCAGGCAGATGGACTGGGCGTTCGGGCGGATGAGCGTGCCGTCCACCGCCTCGAGCACGCCCTCGGCGGCGAGGCGGACCATGCGCTCGGTGACGAGGGCTTCGTCGTGGAGGACGGCGCCCGGCTCACGGCGGGAGACGAGCGTGCCATCGGGGTTGTAACCGCGGTCGGCGAAGGCCTCGGAGACGCCGCGCAGGCCGGCATCCTCCGCGAAGATGAGGGCGAGGGAACCGGGAAGGAGCAGGAGCGCGAGGTCGCGGTTGAAGGCCCTGACCCCGTCCACCACAGCGCGGGCGTGCGCCTCGTGGTGGACGATCGTGTTGTAGAGCGCGCCATGGGGCTTGACGTACGTGACCTTGGATCCGGCGGCGCGGGCCAGGGCGTCGAGGGCTCCGATTTGGTAGAGAACGTCGTCGGCCAGCTCGGTGGGGGTGGCGTCGACGAAGCGGCGGCCGAAGCCGACGAGGTCGCGGTAGGCGACATGCGCACCGATGGCGACGCCGCGCTGCGCGGCGGCCCGCGCGGTGGAGGCCATGTGGCTCGGGTCCCCGGCGTGGAAGCCGCAGGCGATGTTGGCGCTCGTGACCGACTCGAGAATCGCCTCGTCGTCGCCCATGCGCCAGGCGCCAAACGACTCGCCGATGTCGCTGTTCAGATCGATGACGCTCACTGTGACCTCCGTTACCCGATGTGCTGGCTCAAGCATGCACGAACACGCCGGATTGTTCAACAATCTGACCGGCGTGACTCGGGGTCTCCTCCGCCCCGTGTCCGGCGGGTGCCACCCTTTCCGTAGACTTGGGTAATGGAAAAGCGTCGCGAGGACAGCAACTCCGCCACCACGGCCGACCACACCGAGCTCGAGCAGCACGCCGAGCGGCTGAAGGAGCGCGTGTACGTCACGTTCACCTCGCTCGCTGTGCTCATGGCCCTCTCCTCCCACGCGCACGAGGAGACGCCGGGTAAGGCGGCGCTCACGCTCTTCATCACCGTGGCCGGCGTGCTCCTGGCCTCCTTCTGCGCCGACCTCGTGGCCCACACCGTGGTGCACCAGGGCCTGCCCCACCGGGACGAGCTGCGCCACCTCCTGCGCGTCACGGGCGGCGCCCTGAGCGCCGTGACCGTTCCCCTGCTGCTGATCGCCGCCGCAGGCCTGGGCTGGATGCACCTCACCACGGCCCTGCGCGCCGGCCAGATCGTCCTGGTCGTGACCCTGGGCCTGCTCGCGTGGATCGCCCTGCGCCGCGTCCGGCTTCCCCTGTGGCAGCGCCTGCTGCTCATCGGCGTGCTGACCGCGATCGGCGTGGCGGCCGTGGCGCTCGAGCTGCTGGCGCACCTCTTCTAGCCGTACGGTCCCTCCGGTCCGGGGCGTGGGGCTCACCGCCGGTGCCCGACGGCGCGGGGCCGGGTCCCGCCGGCGGGCGGGCCCGGGGCAGTCCGCCCAGTCCGCTCAGTCCGCGACGAGCGTGAAGTACGCCAGGCCGAGGACGCCTCGGTAGCCGTTGAGGTACCGCTCCCGCTGCTCGCCGAGCTGGGTCCGAACGTCGTCAGCGTCCGGGTGGTCTCCCTGATGCCCCTCGAGCCAGCGCTCCAGGCGCCGCACAAAGCCGGCCTCAAAGGCGTCCCACTCCTCCCGACTCGCCTCCTCCACACTCTCCACGGTGAACCCGTGGGTGCTCGCCAGCGCGGTGAGCGCGTCGAGCTGGAGGTATTCGTCGTCGCGGCCGCTCAGCGCTGCGGTGGCGGCGGGCGTCGGCGCGGCCGACCACACCGCCTCGCCGTAGATCAGACGCCCGCCGGGGCGCACAAGACCGCGCAGCGCCGTCAGGGCCGCCGCGTAGTCCAGGGGCTGCGCCGCCTCCACCGGGAGTCCCCACACGTGTGAGGCCCCGATGCACACCACGGCGTCGAAGCTGCCAGTGATCTCGCGCCCGTCCCTGGCCTCGAAGCTCACCCGCTCGCCCAGGCCGCGCGACGCGGCGCGGCGGCGGGCCTCCTCGAGCCGCTGGGGTTCCAGATCGACGCCCAGGCCTCTCGATCCCGGCGCCGCCTCCGCCGCGCGGAGCAGGAACTCACCCCAGCCGCAGCCGATGTCCAGGAGCGTGCCGGGCCGTGCCTCGGCGAGGTGCGCGACGAGACCCGCCGCGCGTTGCTCCGAGAGCGGCGAGAGGAAGGTCAGATCGTCGTACAGCGGCGGCAGCTCAACCATGATCGCGAGGCTACGGTGCTGCCTCCTGGCCCGTCGAGCACCTTCTCGGGCATGAGGCCTGGACGCTTGGCCCCCGCGCTGCTTGACTCGGGAGCGACCGCCACCCCCGAGCCCTCCGGGAGCGCTCCGTGTCCGTTCTGCTTGTCATCGCCGCGTGGTGTGCCGCCGTGCTCGGCCTCGTCCCCGCCAGCGTGTACTTCCACTTCGCCAGCTCGGTGATGCCGCGGCTCGCGCGGCGCCCACCCGTCGAGGCGACGCTCGAGATGCAGCGCTTCAACCGCCGGGCGCTGCTGCTGCCCTTCCTCATCCCGTTCTTCGGGGCCGCGCTCGCAAGCGTGCTCGTCCTCGTCTGCGCATTCTTTGTCCCCGCGCGGTGGGGCTGGGTGGCGGGCACCGGCGCCGTGCTGCATCTCGCGAGCTTCCTGATCACCGTGGTCTACAACGTGCCGCGCAACGAGGCGCTCGATCGACTCGAGCCCCGCGATCCGCGCGTCCCGGCGGCCTGGGCGCAGTACCTGCGGGAGTGGAGCACCGCCAACCGGCTCCGGGCGTCCTTCGCGGTCCTGTCGATCCCCGTGCTGCTCACCGCGGCGCTCATGCGGCCCTAGACAGACCCGACTCGCGCGACAGGCCCGGCGCACGAGGCGGGCCCGGGTACCAGCCTGCGTACCTCAGCGCGCGTCGACCTTCGGCTCTGGGCAGACATCGCCCTCGCGCAACTCGTAGTGCCACGCCTCGTTCGCGTAGGTCCGGCACAGCCCGAAGCGCTCGGAGTTCCGCGTCATCCACACCGCCGCCGACGCGGGCCCCACGTCCGCGGCCGAGCGGTGGACGTGTTCGGACGTGTCGGGGGTCTTGACCCAGCGCAGGGCCACGTTGAGGGTGCCGTGCCTCTTGACGGCGTCGTTGAGCAGGGCCTGCTGATACTCGGCCGTGCGCCAACCGGAGGTCAGCCAGAAGTCGCCGACGCCCTCGTCGGCAGCGGCCCGCGCCGCCTTCTGCACGGCCTGGCGCAGCGGTACATCCAGCCCGGCAACCGCCGCGTGCGACTCATCGAAGGGATCCACCCTCGTGTCCCTCACCGCCGCCTTGACCGCCTCCGAGGGCGCGGCCTCGCCGCGTCCCTTCCCCGACCCCGACCCCGATCCGGAACCCGAGCCGACCGCTTGAGCCGACCGCCCGCCGTCGTTCGTTGCCGCTTTGTCCTTGAGGGCCAGGAAGCCGATGCCTGCACCGATGATCAACGCGAGAATCACGGCGACGCCGATGCTGCGGGCGATCCGGGTGCGGGCTGGAACGTCGAGTTCGCGCATGGTGACCTCCTGGTGTGAACCCCGGTGGTGGGGTCCTTCCAGGCTCCCGCTCGGGAGGGGTCACGCGCGTCGGACAAAAGAACGAAACCCGGGGCACCGCATGGTCCTACGGGTGGACGTCGGGGTGGGCCCGGGGGTCCAGTCGGGCCCCGGCTAGAGCGCGGAGAGGTTAGTACCCGCGGTACCGGTTCGCGACATCAAAGCGCGCGCCGCGCGGCTTGGGGTTCAGGCAACACAGGATGAAGACCACGAGCGAGCCAAGTTAGGGAACGAAGCTGATGCACCACAGCGCGCCGGACAGGTCGGTGTCGTGCAGGCGTCGCCAGGTCAACGCCAGGTGCGGGACGATCGTCCCGAGCGAGAACGCGACGATCCCGATGATGAGGAAAACGGTAAACGGGTTCGTGTCCGGTCCCTGCTCGAGTGAGTCTTCCTGGACTCCGAGAGCACGTAAGGCAAACGCGAACGCCCCAAAGACGAGGAAGCCCGCCAGCTGCACCCACAGGAACTCGCTCTGCGACGCGCGCCCGTCGAACGTGGCGTAGTTCTTGAAGAAGCGCTTGATGGCCTGCCCCATCGTGGCGCCGCGCAGCGGAAGGGTGAGGTCGACCGGGTCGGCGGCGTCGCGCGCTTCCGGGTAGCCGGGCGTCACGGCGTAGGACGGGGGGTACGGCTGGCCGTACCCCTGGCCTGCGTAGCCGGGCGCAGCGGGGTCACCGTAGCCCGGCGCCGGGGGCACCGCCCCGGACGACGGCGGGGCGTCGCCTCCCGCGCTCGGCCAGCCCGGCGCCGGGCTCAGCGGAAGCCTCGGACGCCGTTTCGGCGGCCTTGTCGAGTTCCCTGCGGTCTTCGTCCGAAGTGCTCACGTTCGTCCCCCCTGGCGTCGATGATCGGCACCATGGTGGCACACCCCTCCCCCCGGCCGTCCGCCCCGTGCCACACTTGCCCGCATGAGCGAGCCCCGCGTTGCAGCCCCCGTCATCGATCCGGACAACAAGCCCAAGGGCCCGGCGTCGTATTTCCCGTCCATCGAGAAGACGTACGGGAAGCCCATGCAGGAATGGCTTGACCTCGTGGTGGAGCGCCTCGACGGCGGGGCCAAGCACATGGAGGCCGTGGCCTGGCTCAAGGAGGAACACGGCCTGGGCCACGGGCACGCCAACGCGATCGTCGGCTACGTCAAGAACGCGCTGGCGTAGCTCATGGAGTCCGAGCGAAGCAGCGCGGAAGCGGTCAGGACACCGGCCTCAGCCACCGGCCGGAGCGAGCGACGCGCTCGGCGTCATCTTCGACCCCGAGGAGGAGCGCTCGCCTAGGGTCGGCTGATGTCCAACATGTTGTCGGTCTTCGGCTGGCTGATCGTTCCCACGCTGGCGCTCTGCGCGCTCCTAGCGGTCATGGTCATCCTGGTGAGACAGCGGCGACCGCTCGGCCGCCGCCCATCCTGGTCGCTCACCATCGGGTTCTGGTTGCTGTGCAGCTGGGCGCTCTGCGTCCTCGTGCTCACCTTGCTCTCCGGGACCGGCTGCTTCGACCCGGAGGCGCTGATGTGCCCGAGCGCGTCGTTCACGCTCTTCGAGGGCTGGCTGGATCAGGAGGGCTGGAACCCCGTTGCCATCAGGGAAACAGGCCTCAACGTCGCGCTCTTCGTCCCGGGCGGATTCCTTCTGCGCTGCGTGTCGAAGGCCGCGTCGTGGAAGCTCGTCCTCGGCCTGGTGTTCGGCGGGCTGGGCATCGAGCTGCTGCAGGCCCTCCCCCTGGTCGGCCGGGTCTTCTCGTTGACCGACATCGTGGCCTACGCGCTCGGCGCCGTGGTGGGCGTGGGGCTGGGCGCGCTCCTGCTCAGCGGGATCCGGGCCGTGGCGAGACGCCCGGCGACGGGTGGCCGTGCGCCTTCCCAGCCGGCGTAGCGGCTAGCGCCCCAACGCGCGCCGGAGCTCCCCAACGTACTGGTCCCGATCGAAGACGAAGCGCTCGGGGAAGCCGGGCACGGCCAGGTCCTCGACCACGAGGTCTGTTCCGGCCGGTTCGAGCCCGTCCTCGTCGATCCACTGGAAATCGCTCCACGTCACGGTGCCTTCGGCCCAGATCACCCTCGCGGCGACCGCCCCGCAGCCGAGGTCGCCGCACTGCGGGCAGACGGCCAGCAAGACGGTGTCGGGCAGCGCGGCAGGACCCTCACCCAGTTGGGATCGCACCCAGCTGGCGTCCACGCCGCCGGGCCAGCCGTGCCTCACGGCATCGCTCAGCGACACCCCATCCACGCGCAGATCCGGCACCACCGACAGCGGCGGGATGTACACGCGCAGGCGACGATGTCCCGGCGCCGACCAGCCCTCGGGCATCGCCCCGGTCACGCCGCCCCCACGCGCATCCACCGGTCGTCGCGCACGCGCCACGACAGCGTCGCCGCCCGGGCCAGCATGTACACGAAGAACGCCGCCCACACCCAGCCCACGGCCTCACCCGGCAGCGGCAGGAACGCCACGAGCGCCAGCACCGGCCAGTAGAACGCGAGGTTCACGAGCCCCGCGAGCGCGAGGTAGCGGGCGTCGCCCGCGCCGATCAGCACGCCGTCCAGCACAAAGACGAGCCCGCAGATGGGCTGCTGCACGGCCAGCACCAGCAGCCCGATCGTGGCCGCGTGCCACACGGAGGGATCGCCGGAGAAGCCGCGCGGGATGATCCACGCGAGGGCCGCCAGGAGCGCACCGGTCAGGACGCCGAACCACAGGCCCCAGCGCATCATGGTGCGGTTCAGGGCGCGCGTGCGGTCAACGTCCCCCGCACCGAGCTCCTTGCCGATGAGGCTCTGGGCCGCGATCGCGAGCGCGTCCAGGGCAAAGGCCAGCGTGGAGAAGAAGGTGAAAACGAGCTGATGCGCGGCGAGCGTCACCGTGCCGTGCGCCGTCACGACCCAGACCGTGGAGAGGATGGCCGCGCGCAGCGAGACGGTGCGCAGCATGAGCCAGCCGCCGGCGCGCGCCGAGGCCCGCAGGCCCGCCGCGCTGGGGCGCAGCCCCACGCCCTCGCGGCGCATGCGCGGCAGGAGCAGCGCCAGGTAGACGAGCGCCATGAGCCACTGCGCGATCGACGTGCCGATCGCCGAGCCGGCCACCGAGAGCCCCGCCCCGTACACGAGCGCGAAGTTCAGTACGATGTTCACGGCGAAGCCGCCGCCGGCCACGATGAGCGGCGTGCGCCCGTCCTGCAGGCCGCGCAGGGTGCCCGTCGCCGCCATGACCAGGAGCATCGCGGGCACGCCCGGCATGGACCAGCGCAGGTAGTCGACGGCGTAACCCAGCGCCGCGCCATCGGCCCCCATGAGCCCGGCCAAAGCCGGGGCGGCCACCCAGCCGAGCGCCGCGAGAACGAGCCCGAGCGCGAGGCCAAGCCACACGCCGTCGCGCCCCGCGGCGAGCGCCTTCGGCAGGTTTCCGGCGCCAAATTGGCGCGCCACGGCGGGCGTGGTGGCGTAGGCGAGGAAGATCATGAGGCCCACGGCGGTCTGCAGGACCGTGGTCCCGAGGCCCACGCCGGCGAGCTGGTCCACACCGAGGTGGCCAACGATCGCGGTGTCGGCGAGCAGGAACAGCGGCTCGGCGATGAGCGCGCCGAGCGCGGGCACGGCGAGCGCCAGGATCTGGCGCGTCAGGCCGGGGAAGCGCTGGTTTTCACTGCCCGACGACGGTGGGCTGGGCTGGGCGGGGACACTCACCACCCGAGCCTAGCCAGGCCGGGTGCGCCGCCGGTACCCGGCGGGTGCTGATGACCCCCCAAGGCGCGCCTTGCCCCCCGCCTCGGCCGCCCGGGCCCCCGCCGGGCCCCAGCCTGTCCCCTCTCCGTGGTGACCTGGCGGTCCGCGAGGCGGGAGCAAGGGGTGACCGGGTCGCCGTCGTGCCCTTAGCCTGGGGGTCCACATCTGCGTTCTCAACGAGGAGACACCATGACCGGCCTGACGCCCGAGGGCATCGAGATCGACCGCGACATCGCCGCCCCCGCCAGCCGGGTCTTTGAAGCCTTCACCCGCGCCGAGGACTTCGCCGTGTGGTTCGGCACGGACCAGGTGAACGTCCCGGCCGAGGAGCTGGACTTCGTGGCCGAGCCGGGCCGCGAGTGGCGCGCCACCATGGTGCTGCCGGACGGCAACCGCATCCATTGGACGGGCGAGTTCCGCGAGGTCACGCCGGACACCCGCGTGGTCTTCACCCTCACCGATCAGCCGGACGATCCGGCCCGCGCCGAGGTCCGCGTGGAGCTCACACCCTTCGGCGAGGGCACCCGCGTCCACGTGGAGCAGGACACCCCCGGCTTCCCCGACGACGCGAAGCGCGCCACGATCGCCGGCTACGAGGGCTTCCTCGACACCTTGCAGCGCCTCGTCACCGCCTGACGGGGCGCCGGCCGGGGCGGGGGCGCGCTCGCTCCAGCGCGCCGGGGAATTTCGAGCGCCCTGCTCGTATGTCGTTCCGTGTCACGAACCCTTGGCTCGGCCCGTCACACGCGGCAAAAATCGCGTCATGACGACGCTCGTGGATTCCCCCACCAACGCCGCGGTGAGCCCCCTCACCGCGGCCGGCGCCCGCGCCGAGCTGGCAGCGACCTTCCTCGGCAACGGCGCCAACTACGACCGTTACCGCCCCGGCTTCCCCCTCGAGACGGTGCGCCGCGTCGCCGCCGCCCGCGGCGGATTGCTCGGGGACGTCCTCGACCTCGGCGCCGGGACGGGCAAGCTCACCGAGCTGCTGGTTCCCCGCGCCGATGCCGTCACGGCCATCGACCCCTCGGCCGACATGCTGGCCCAGCTCAGCGCCAAGCTGCCCGCCGTCGACACCCGCGTGGGCCTGGCCGAGGATCTCCCCCTCGCCTCCGGCTCGGTGGACGTGGTCACGGTGGCCCAGGCCTTCCACTGGTTCGATCGCGACGCCGCCTCGGCCGAGATCGCGCGCGTGCTGCGCCCGGGCGGCGTCCTCGCGATCGTGTGGACCGTCCCGGATCCGCGCTGCGCGTGGGATCGGGCCTGCTATCGCCTGGCCCATCCGCCCCGTGACCTCGGGGACGACGACGGCGCGCTGGCCTTGGGCGGCGACGTGCACACCCCGGCGCTGCCCGGATTCGAGACGCTGCGCGGCGAGCGGCTGCGCTGGAGCGAGCACCTCACGCGCAGCGACTACCTGCAGCGCTGGGGCACCGTCAGCACGCTCCTGGCCTCCTCGGAGGAGCAGCGCGCCGCGACGCTCGCCGGCATGGAGGCGATCCTCGACGCCGATCCGGACAGCGCCGGGCGTCAGCTCCTGAAGGTCCGCCACATCACGGAGGTCATCACCTACCGGGTGCGCTGAGCGCGGCGCGGGCAGGGCGCGGGCTCAGCGGTAGGGCGTGAACACGCGCTTGCCCCGGCGCCACCGCCACGGGACGAAGGACGAGAGACCCACCCCGTAGGAGTCCTCGCCCGTCAGGATGCGGGCGGCCGCTCCGGCCGCCACCATCCCGTGTTCGGCCACATCGCGCACCACCTCCGCCACGCTGCCCGCGAGTTCCTCCGGCGTGCCGCGCCAGACCCAGAAGAAGACGCCTCCGCACGTCAGCGAGGCCTCCTCCTCGTCAGCGAGCGACACGGTGATCTGCGCTGCCGTCCCGGAGCTTGGCGTGATCTCCAGCTCGGGGCCGAACTCGTGGTCCGGGCCCCGTTCCTCCACGACGGCGAGTCCCGCACTCACCCACGGCGAGCACGCCGCAAGGACCGCCGAGCGCACGAGCCGCCAAGCGGCGTCGTACTCCGCCCGCCCGCGGGAGTCAGCGGCCTTCCCCGGCTCCGCCGGACCCGGGTCCGTCACCGCGCCCTGCCGGAGACACCCAGCGCGGCGAGCGCCTCCGCGACCTCTGCCTGCTCGCCCGCGCCCAGAGGCAAGAGCGGGCGCGGCAGGAAGTCAGCGCCCAGGCCCAGCTGCGTTGCCACGGTGGCCGCCACGCGGGCCCCGGCCTCACCCGGACCCAGTGGCACCCCCGGAATCTTCACGGAGGCCACCGGCCCCAGGGCAGCGACCTCGGCGTAGAGCTCGTCGTCGAACGTAAAGCCCGTGGTGCCGGGGTTGTCGTAGATGCACAACTGCACGGACAGCTCGGCGCAGGCGTCGCGATACAGGCCCAGGGCCTCGGCGCGCGTGAGCCGCTGATATAACACGGGCGCCAGGAGCACGCCGGAGGCCCCGGCCGACTGCACCCCCTCGGCGAGCTCCAACACGGTGCGCGTGGCCGGCGCCCCGATGCTCACGAGCACCGGCACGTCGCCGGCCTCCTCGACCGCCGCGCGCGTGAGCCGCACGCGTTCCTCGACGCTCAGGTAGGCATAGTGCCCCGTGGAGCCGAGCGCGCCGATGGAGTCGACGCCGCTCGCGGCCAGCCCCGCGATGATGCGGCGGAAGGCCGCCTCATCCGGGGTGCCGTCGACGAAGGGCGTGGGGGCAAAGGCGCTCAGGCCGCGAAAGTCCATGTGTTCATCCTCGCCGTGGGCTGGCCCCGTCCCAAGCGGCAGCCTGTTCCCCGACCACCCCACCGGGAAAGAAATCTGGGCTCAAGGAAACTTTTCTTTCCACCGCGCCTAAACCAGCTCCAGGATCGTGACGTCGGCCTGGCCGCCGCCCTCGCACATCGTGAGCAGCCCGCGGCGGCCGCCGGTGTCCTCGAGCATGTGCAGCAGCGAGACGAGCAACCGCGCGCCCGTCGCCCCGATGGGGTGCCCCAGCGCGATGGCCCCGCCGCGAGGATTGAACCGGGCCGAGTCCACGCCGAGCTCGCGCTGCCAGGCGAGCGGCACCACTGAAAACGCCTCGTTGACCTCGAACACGTCGATGTCCCCGATCCCGAGCCCGGTCCGGGCCAGCGCGCGCCGCGTCGCCTCGATGGGCGCCGCGAGCATCATGACGGGGTCCCCGCCGCGGGCCGAGGTGTGCGTGATCCGCGCG
This sequence comes from Galactobacter valiniphilus, assembly GCF_003575975.1. Lineage (GTDB taxonomy): Bacteria > Actinomycetota > Actinomycetes > Actinomycetales > Micrococcaceae > Galactobacter > Galactobacter valiniphilus. Next base: position 36,334 of record NZ_QQXK01000014.1, read on the forward strand.
CGCGGCGTCAGGCCGCGTTCGCGCACGGCCCGCTCAGAGGCGATGAGCAGCGCCGCCGCGCCGTCCGACATCTGCGATGCCGTCGCCGCGGTGTGCAGGCCGCCGGCCACGATCGGCTCCAGGGCGGCCATGCGCTCACGGTCCGGCGTGCGCGGCCCCTCGTCGGCGCTCAGGCCGGCCAGCGGCACGATCTCCCGCTCGAACGCACCCGCCGCCTGCGCGGCCAGCACCCGCTCGTGCGAGCGCACGGCAAAGTCCTCGAGCTCGCCGCGGGAAAAACCCCAGTGCGCGGCCATGAGCTCGGCCCCGCGGAACTGCGAGATCTCCTGCCCGCCATAGCGCGCGGCCCACCGCTGCGAGCCGGCGAAGGGATCCGCGAAGCCCCAGGCCTCCCCCGCCCGGTTCGAGGCCTGCAGCGGCACCGAGCTCATGGACTGCACGCCGCCGGCCACCACCAGGTCGGCCGCCCCGGAGAGCACGGCCCGCGCCGCGAGGCTCACCGCCTGCTGCCCCGAGCCGCACTGCCGCTCCACCGTGGTTCCGGGCACCCCCTCGGGCAGCCCGGCCGCGAGCCACGCGTTGCGCGCGATGTTCATTGACTGCGGCCCCAGCTGATCGATGCACCCCAGGATCACCTCGTCCACTCCGTCCGGGTCCGCGCCCGAGCGCCCCAGGAGCGCCTCGAGCGGCGCGGCGGCCAGGTCCAGCGGGTGCACGGAGGCGAGCCCCTTGCCTCGCTTGCCCACGGGCGTGCGCACCGCGTCGACGATGTAGGCCTCGGCCATGGTTCCTCCCGTTGCTCTGTCCACACTGCCCGACGGCGCGTGGCCGGCACGGGTGCGTGCCGCACCCCGGGTGCCTCACCCGGCACCGCGCCCCAGGCACGGCACGCGCCGGGCGCGACCTCCCGCCGTCGTGCTGTGAACACCGACCATACTGGGGTGCGTGAGTGATGAGCAGAGCACCGACCCGCTGGACGCCATCGACTGGCCCGTGCGCACCAAGCGCTTGGTGCTGCGCCGGTCGACGCTGCAGGACTCCGACGCCATGTGGGAGTACCGCCGACGCCCCGAGGTCAGCGAGTGGCTCGGCTGGATTCCGGCGGATCGCGCCGACTGGGATGCCGAGTACCCGGGGCGCCACGGCATCAACGTGGCGATCGAGCTGGACGGCCGGGTGATCGGCGACGTCATGATCCGGATCGGCGACGGCTGGGGCCAGCGCGAGGTCAAGGACCTGGCCACGGGGGTCGAGGCCGAGCTCGGCTGGACGCTGCACCCTGACTTCCAGGGGCGCGGCTACGCGAGCGAGGCCGTCCGCGCCGTCATCGGACTGTGCTTCACGCAGCTGGGCCTGCGCCGCGAGGCCTACAACGTCAAGGAATCCCTGCACGGGACCCGCGGTTGGATCGACGGCGTCGCCTACGCCCTCCTGGCCGAGGAGTGGCCTACGCCCACGTCCCCTGCGGCGTGATGGAGGTGGCCGCGGCGCGGACCTCGAGCGTCCCGTAGGCCACGCCCGGGCACTTCTTGGCCCAGGCGACGGCCTCGTCGCGCGAGTCGACGTCCACGACAAACACGGCGCCGAGCGGCTGCGTGAGGCGTTCGGGCGGGCCCACCGTGAGGTGCACCGCGCCGTCGCGCTCGGCAACACACACGGCCGTGTCCTCGGTGTCGAACACCTCTCCCGCCACAAACACGCCGCGCTCCACGAGCTCGGCCGCGAAGGCGCGGTAGCCGGCCTTGGCCGCCTCGATCACCTCGGGCGCGATCTCGCCGGGGGCCGGCTCCGGGGCGTACAGCAGGATCGTGAAGTGCATGGCGTGCTCCTTTGCTCGCTCGGCTCGAACGCCTCTCGTGGCTCGCCGGGCCCTGCCCAGCGGCTTGGCCCCATCCTGGCCCGCGCGGCGGCCCAGCGGAAGGGGAAACGCCGCCCCGGCCGGGCCGAGCCCCGTGGGCGGGCACCGGGTTCCGCCGCGGGCCGCGGTTACGCGAAGGCCGGGTTCCTGAAGAGATAGATGCCCACCGTCACGCCGCTCACGGCCGTGTCCTCGCCGGAGACGAACACGCGCGAGGAGCTCGACTGCCCCGTCACCTGGTAGACGTAGCCGACGTGCTCCAGCCGCCAGCCGAGCGCCTCGATCTGGCCCAGGGTGGTCGCCGCGCTCGTGACCTGGCCGGTCGCCGCGTGCCGGCGATCGCCGAACATGGCGTCGCGCTCCTGGGCGTTGACCGCGAGCTGCACCTCGTAGAAGCGCTCCCCCGCTGCCAGCGCGGCCTCCGCGCCACCCACGGGCGAGGCGAGCCACTGCTGGCGCACGCGCTCGTTGTTCGCCTCCTGGCGGCGCAACCCCTCGAGGCGGTCCTCCTCGGCCCGGGCCGCCGCGGCGGCCGCCTTCTCTTCCTCGCTCCTGAACAGCCCCACGGTGCACCTCGTCTCCCCTTCGCCGCGGACGCGGCGAGCTCTACGTTCCCACCCGGCGTCGTGCGCCGGACCCGAGTTCAGAGCGTAGCTGGGCGCGGCGAGGGCCTGCCGCTCGGCTCGCCGCGCAGCACGGTCCACGCCAGGAGCATGGCGAGCAGCACCATGGCGCCCACGGCGGCCACCACGCCGCCCCAGCCCAGCGACTGGAAGGCCAGCCCGACGGCCCACCCGAACAGCGAGGAGCCGCCGTAGTAGGCGAGGTTATACAGGCTGGAGGCCTGCGCCCGCCCCGTCGTCACGAGCCGCGGCACCCAGCCGGAGGCCGTGGCGTGGGCGGCGAAGAAGCCGGCCGTGAACACCAACAGGCCCAGCACCACAGCGGGCAGCCAGCTCGACGCCGTGACCACGAGTCCCAGCAGCATGAGCGCCGCGGAGCCCAGGAGGACCGGGAGGCGCCCGCGCGTGGACGCGAGCCGGCCGGAGAACGCGGAGGACCAGGTCCCCGAGAGGTAGGCAAGGAACAGGAAGGAGGAGATCGCAGCGGGGATCAGGAACGGCGGGGCTTGGAGCCGGAAGCCCAGGTAGTTGTAGACCGCCACGAAGCCGCCCATCAGCAGGCCGCCCTGGGCAAAGAGCACCACGAGGCGGCGGTCCTTGAGGCAGGCCAGCAGCTTGCGCGCCAGCGGGATGTCCCGCGAGGAGTGCCGCACCACCGGCACAAAGCCGCGCGGCGCCGGCGCCGTGAGGAAGAAGATCACGCCCGCGACGGCCGCCAGCAGGGAGACCACGAGCGTCCCGGCCCGCCAGGAGACGAACTCGCTCAAAGGGCCGGCCACGATGCGCCCGAACAGCCCGCCCAGCGAGGTGCCGGAGATGTAGGTTCCGCTCGCCACGGCGGCGGCCAGCGGGCTGATCTCCTCCGTGAGGTAGGCCAGGGCGATCGCCGGGATGCCGCCGAGCGCGAGGCCCTCGACGAAGCGCAGCGCCAGGAGCACCTCGAAGGTCGGGGCGAACGGCACCAGCAGGCCCAGGATCACGGCGGCCGTGAGCGAGACGCGCATGGTGGCGCGGCGCCCGCGGCGGTCGGCCAGGATGGACCACGGGATGACGGCCGCGGTGAGGCCGAGCGTGGACATCGACACGGCCAGCGCCGCGGTGGATTCGGAGACGCGCTGGTCCGCGGCGAGCTCGGGGAGCACGCCCTGGACCGAGTAGAGCTGCGAGAAGGTCGCGACGCCGGCGGCGAACAACGCGAGGATCATGCGCCGGTAGCCGGCGCTCCCACGCTCGTGCCCGCCAAAGGGCGAGCCCCCGGCGGCGGAAGAGGATGACACGGTACGGCTCAGTTCCTAGGAGGGCAGGTACGGCGCCAGCAGCGTGGAGAGCGAGAGCGCCATGAAGTTCGAGAAGGCGTGCATGACCCAGGCGTAGCCGATGCTCTTGCCTGAAAGCACGTAGCCCACGCCGAAGGACACGCCCATCACCACATACGGCGCCGCGGTGATGACGGTGGGCCATTCCTTGCCGATGAAGTGCAGCGACATGAACAGCAACGCGGAGACGACCACCATGATCCAGGGGTTGATCCAGCGCGAGAGCTTGCCGATGAGCAGGTGGCGGAAGACGAACTCCTCCACGAGCGGACCCATGATGACCACCATGATCAGCATGAGCCCGAACGGCATGGCGGAGATGAGCTCGCTCGCCTCTTGCTGGTTGGCGCTCTGGCTGATGTCCTCCGGGTTGATCCCCATGGCGGTCGCGGCGACCGCCACGATCACGGCCGAGGTGATGATGGTGCTCAGCCACGCGCCGGGGATGCCCAGGTACTTGGCCCACGGGTACCAGCGGAAGGTCTTGAAGGAGCGCCACAGCTCCGGGCCGAGCGCCCACAGGACCAGGGCGAAGGAGACCGCATAACTGACGAAGTTGGCGGCAAACACCATGGCGTTCTCGTCGCGCCCCAGCAGCTCCGGCACGCCGGGGATGAACAGGACGAGCGCCCCGAGCCCCACGAACATGAGCAGGGCGTAGGCGAGGACCGTGATGAGGTCCCGCCACGTGAACTTTCCCAGCTTGGCCTCGGGGTGCCGCGGCCGCCGGGGCGGCGGCGCGGGGGCCCAGGGCATCACGGGCGGCTGCGGCGGGTAGCTCATGGACCCCATGCTAGGCGGGAGCCGCCGCTCAGTCCTCGCCGAGGACGCGCAGGCCGAGCTCCCTGGCCAGCGCCGGGGCCAGGGACTGCAGTTGCCAATCGGAGATCGTGGCGCCGCGCAGGCCCTGCACGGGGCCCACGGAGCTCAGCTGGGCCCCGCGCAGGTCCACGTCCTTGAGCACCGAGCCCCCGAGCAGGAGCCGGCCGATCCTCACCTCCCTGAGGGCCAGGCGCGTCACCTTGGCCTCCTCGAGGTCCAGCTCCTCGATGACCGCATCCTCGAGCACCACATCGGAGACGATGCTGCGGCGCAGGTCCACGCGGCCCAGGCGGGCGCCGGAGACCGCCACGGCCTGCAGTTTGGAGTCCACGAGGTCCGCGGCCCCCACCCGCAGGTGGCGGATCACCGTGTGCCGCCAGTGCGAGCGCGTGGCCCGCAGCTCGGCGGCGTCCACGGAGGCGATCGTGCAGCCCTCCACGCGGATGCGGGAGAGGTCGACGCCGTCCAGCCCGGCCTGCCGCAGCGTGCAGTCCCTGAAGCTCACATCACTCAGGTCGTCCACCTCGGGGGCACCCGTCAGGAGCACCTGGTCGAACTCCCCTCCGATCCCGACGTCCTCCCAGGAGACGGGGCGGGTGGCCGCCGAGGGATCGGCGAGTGGAACGCGCGGGGCGGCCGGGGCGAGGGGCTGGCGGGAGGCAGGCATGCCACCAGTGTGCACCTACGGGCGCACGCGCAACGCCGCCAGGGTCCGCTCCAGCCGGGGGCGCATGTCCCGGTGCCCCTTGAGCTCCCAGCCCACCACGCCGACCCACGGCAACAGCATGACCACGAGCAGGCACACGCCCAGCGACGCACCGGACGCGGCGAGCAGCACCGCCGCCGCGCCCAGCGCGAAGGTCAGCGCCAGGAGCAGCAGGTGGAAGGCGTCGAAGCCGGGCACGAGCGCCGTGAAGCACACGAACACCATGACCACGGCGAGCGTTGCCGGCAGGGCCACCGCGAGCACCACGGCGGTGGCGCCGAGGCCCTCCTCCCCCTCCGCGTACGTGGCGGCGAGGTGCAGCCCGGCGCCGATCGCCGCGATGGAGCCGTAGAGCACGATGTGCGCCAGGCCCATCCAGTGCAGGGCCCCGCGGCGCACGGCGAAGACCTCGCCAACCGGCACGATGAAGTAGATCCACCAGAGGCCAAAGGCCAGGCTCAGGCCCGCGGCCCCGACGGCGGCGGCATCCGCCCAACGGTCGGGCTCCGAGAGCTCGGCCTGCACGGCCGTGAAGGTGCCGAGCACCACCTCGCCCAGCGTGATGATGACAAACGCCGAGAGCCGTTCGGCCATGTGCAACGAGTGCCAGGGGATGCGCCCCTGCCGCTCGGCGAGGAGCGGGTAGGCCACCTCCTGCAGGAGCCAGATCCCCATCAGCACAAAGCTGACCCCCGCCGGCAGCGGCAGGAAGGCCTGCAGCACCCAGCCGAGCTGGGAGATGACGAGCGCCCGGACGTACGCGAGCGCCGTCGTGCGGTACTCGGGTGAGCTGCGCGCCACGCGCAGCCACAGGATGATGCTTCCCACGCGCATGAAGACGTAGCCGAGCACCATGATCTGGTTGCCGAGCGGCCCGCCGGCGTCCACCGAGGCGACCATGGGCGCGATGCCGAGGGCCAGTACCAGGACCCCGGCCATCTGCATGAGCGTCACGAGGCGCACGCCCCAGTCGTCGGTGTCGAAGGCGCTCAGGAGCTGCGAGTAGCTCCACCACGCCCACGTGATCCCGAAGGTCGCGAACGCGAACGTGCCAATGCCCTGCACCCAGTGCCCCTCGGCCAGGAGGTGCTCCAGGTTGGAGGCGGCGATGGAGACCGCCACCACGGCCACGAGGTCGAAGATCAGCTCGAGCGGCGAGCCGGCGCGCTCGGCCTCACGCGGGTCCCTTCCCGTTAACGGCACGAGGCCGTGCGGGGCCCTTCGACCCCGCACGGCCTCGTTCTCGTGAGCCGCGCTCACCTAGGCACCGGGCTCGCCGGCACCGTGCTTGCCGTGCTCCGGCGCCTGCGCGTCGGCGCCCTGCGAGGCGTCGGCCGCCGGGGCGTCCTCGGTCACGACGGGCACTGAACCCGTGGCAAGCACCTCGGCCTCGGCGGCCTGGCGCTCCTCCTCGGCCACCTCGGTGTCGGCGGGGCCAACGAACTGCGACATGTAGAGGCGGTGGTACGCCCCGCGCGCCGCGAGCAGCTGCTCGTGGTTGCCCTGCTCCACGATCCGGCCGGCCTCCATCACGAGGATGGTGTCGGCGTCGCGGATGGTGGAGAGGCGGTGGGCGATGACGAAGCTCGTGCGGTCCGAGCGCAGGGCCTTCATGGCCTGCTGGACCAGGAGCTCCGTGCGGGTATCCACCGAGCTCGTTGCCTCGTCGAGGATCAGCAGGCTCGGGTCGGAGACAAACGCGCGGGCGATCGTGATGAGCTGGCGCTCACCGGCCGAGACGTTCGTGGCGTCCTCGTCCAGCACCGTGTCGTAGCCGTCCGGCAGGGCGCGCACGAAGCGGTCGACGTAGGTGGCCTTCGCCGCGGCGATGACCTCCTCGTCCGTGGCCTCGAGGCGGCCGTAACGGATGTTCTCCATGATGGTGCCGCCGAACAGCCACGCGTCCTGCAGCACCATGCCCACCTTGGAGCGCAGCTCCTGGCGGGAGAGCTCCTTGGTGTCAACGCCGTCCAGCAGGATGCGCCCCGAGTTGATCTCGTAGAAGCGCATCACGAGGTTCACGAGCGTGGTCTTGCCTGCGCCCGTGGGGCCGACGATCGCCACGGTGTGGCCCGGGTCCGCCTCGAAGGAGAGGTCCTCGATGAGCGGCTTGTCCTCCGAGTAGGAGAACGAGACGTTCTGGAACTGCACGCGGCCCTCGGTGCGGGCGGGGAGCTTGCCGGAGGGCTCCTCCTGCTCCTCCTCGTCAGCGTCCAACAGCTCGAAGGTGCGCTCGGCGGCCGCAACGCCCGACTGGAACATGTTGGCCACGCCGGCGATCTCGGACAGCGGCTGCGTGAACTGGCGCGAGTACTGGATGAACGCCGTGGCGTCGCCCAGGCTCATCTGGCCGGCGGCGACGCGCAGGCCGCCCACGACGGCGATGCCGACGTAGGACAGGTAGGACACGAAGGTCATGATCGGCATCATCGACATGGACAGCGCCTGCGCCGAGAACGCCGCCTTGAAGAGGGACTCGTTGCGCTCCTCGAAGCGCTCGCGCATGTCCTCCTCGCGGCCGAAGACCTTGACCAGCTCGTGGCCGGAGAAGGACTCCTCGATCTGGCCGTTGAGCGCGCCGGTGGCCTGCCACTGCGCCACGAAGCGCTTCTGCGAGGGCTTGCCGATGCCGGCCATGATGACGCCCGTCAGCGGCAGCGCCACGAGGGCGATGAGCGCGAGCTGCCACGAGACCACGAACATCATGATGATGATGCCGATGACCGTCATGACGGCGGAGACGAGCTGGCTCAGGGCCTGCTGCAGCGACTGCTGGATGTTGTCGACGTCGTTGGTGACGCGGGAGAGCACGTCGCCGCGCTGGCGCGTGTCGAAGTAGTTCAGCGGCAGGCGGTTGAGCTTGGCCTCCACGTCGCGGCGCAGGCCGCGCACCACGCGCATGACGAGCTTGTTCAGCAGCCAGCCCTGCGCCCACATGAAGAGCGAGGCGAGCACGTAGAGCGTGAGCACCACGAGCAGCACGTTGCCGAGGGCCACGAAGTCGATGCCCTGGCCCGGCGTGAAGACCATGGTGTTGAGGCGGTCCGCCTCCTCGGTCTTCCCTTCCGCTCGCAGGCCGGCGATGAGCTGCTCCTTCGTCACGCCGGAGGGCATGCCGCGGCCAACCAAACCGCCGGCGATGATGTCCATGGCCCGGCCCATGACCTTGGGGGCCACGACGTTGAAGACCACGGAGATCGCCACGAGGGCGAAGACCGCGGAGAGGGCCAGCTTGAACGGGGCGAGGAGCCCCAGCAGGCGCTTGGCGCTGGGCCAGAAGTGCTCGGCCTTGCGCACCGACATGGAACCGCCGAAGCCGTCGTCGATGCTCATGTCCGCCGAGGCGTCCGCCTCGGCCGTGGCCACGGCACCCTCGAGCTCGGTGGCGGCCTCGGTCTGGGCCGCGGTGTCCTTCTTGTTCTTTCGCGGGCTCATCAGGCCACCTCCTCCGCGCTGATCTGCGACTCGACGATCTCTTGGTACGTGGGGCTGCTCTCCAGCAGTTCCGCGTGGGTGCCGCGGGCGACGATCTCGCCGTGCTCCAGGACCAGGATCTGGTCGGCCTCCAGGATCGTGGAGACGCGCTGGGCCACGATAATCACGGCCGCTTCCTTGGTGGGCTCCTCGAGCGCCGCGCGCAGACGGGCGTCCGTCGCGACGTCGAGCGCCGAGAAGGAGTCGTCGAAGAGGTAGACCTGCGGCTTGGCCGCGAGCGCACGGGCGATGCACAGGCGCTGGCGCTGGCCGCCGGAGACGTTGGTGCCGCCCTGCGAGATGGCCGATTCCAGCTGGCCCTCGCGCTCCTTGACGAAGTCGGCGGCCTGGGCCACCTCGAGCGCCTCCCAGAGCTGCTCCTCCGTGGCGTCCCGCGCGCCGAAGCGCAGGTTGGACGCCACGGTGCCGGAGAACAGGAAGGGCTTCTGCGGCACGGCGGCGATGGCGGAGGAGAGGCCCTTGCGGGTCATCTGCTCCGTGGGCACACCGTTGATCAGCACCTCGCCGGAGTCCGCGTCGTAGAGGCGCGGGATGAGGTTCAGGAGCGTGGTCTTGCCGGCACCGGTGGACCCGATGATGGCGGTGGTCTTGCCGGCCTCGGCCACGAAGTTCAGGCCGGAGACGACGTTGGCCTCTGCACCGGGGTAGCCGAAGGAGACGTCGCGGAACTCGACGGCGGGGGCACCGGCCACGGGGGCCGGCTCAACGCGAGCGTCCTCGATGGACGGCTCGGTGTCCATGACCTCGCCGATGCGCTCGGCGGAGACCAGGGCGCGCGGGATCATCATGGCCATGAAGGTGCCCATCATGACGGCCGTCAGGATCTGCATGAGGTACTGCATGAACGCCGTGAGCGAGCCGACCTGGATGGCACCCTCGTCAACGCGGTGGCCGCCGAACCACAGCACGGCCGTGGTGGCCGCCTCGAGGATCAGCATGATGAGCGGGAACATCAGCACAAAGAGGTTGCCGACGCGCACGCCCACGCCGGTCAGGGCGTCGTTCGACTCGTTGAAACGCTTCGTCTCGTGCGGCTCGCGCGTGAACGCGCGGACCACGCGGATGCCGGTGATCTGCTCGCGCAGGACGCCGTTGATGGAATCGAGGCGCTCCTGGTTCTCGCGGAAGAGCGGCATGAGCTTGATGACCAGCAGGCCGACCACCAGGAAGAGCAACGGCACGGAGACCCACACGAGCCAGGACAGCCCGGCGTCCTCGCGCAGCGCCATGATGATGCCGCCAATGCACATGATCGGCGCACTGACCATGAAGTTCAGGGCCATGAGCGTGAGCATCTGGATCTGCTGGACGTCATTGGTGCCGCGCGTGATGAGCGTGGCAGCGCCGAACTTGTTGACCTCGCGGGCCGAGAAGTCGGAAACGCGGTGGAACACGTCTCGGCGGATGTCGCGGCCGATCGCCATGGCGGTCTTGGAGCCGAAGTACACGGCGGCGACGGCCACGATGACCTGGATGAATGCGACGATCAGCATGATGCCGCCGAGTTCCCAGATGCGGGCAACGTTCCCCACGATGACGCCTTGGTCGATGATGTTGGCGTTCAGCGCGGGCAGGTAGAGAGTCGTGATGGTGGATGCGAGCTGGAGGATCACCACAAGGGAAATCCACCCAACGTACGGCTTGGCGTGCCGTGCGATGAGCTTGAGAAGCATGTTCTTCCTTCGTCAGGCTCCGCCCCGTCTTCCTCCCCTGGCCCGGGCGCGCGGTGCCGGCGGCCAGGTGGGCAAAGGTGAGGGAGATCGGCGGGTGGGCCACGGGGGCCGGCTGCCCCCAAAGCGACGAAAAGAATAACCCGCGACCCCGACTGGTTGGTATCCCCCAAACGGATGATTCGCCCGGGAATTCACCGATGCACGACGGCGGGTGGCCGGGTTGTCGCCCCGCCGCGCCCGGGGCGCGGGGCGGCACCCGCGCCTCCCCGCGCCGTCGGGCAGGCGGCGCCCGGAACGGGGCGCCCGCCCGCCGCTCAGGCGAGCGGCATGTGCACCTCGGTGACCGGGCCGCCCTCGGCGTCCGGCTCGCTGAGGTAGACGTTGAAGTTTCGCTCGGGCAGCGGGGCGTCGGGGCCCCCGGCCGCGAGCGTCAGCCCGTGCTCGAGCGCATAGGCGCCGATGCGTGCGTGAGCCTCCGTGATGAGCGAGTACGGCCCCTCGACGCGGGCCACGACGGTCTCGCGCGTGGGCAGGCTGAGCACCTCGAGCGGTTCCGGCACGTGCGTGCCGGGCGCCACGGGCACCCAGACCGACTCGTCGACGTCGCTCTCGCGGAACTCGCCGTCGTGCTCGATGACGCCGCCCGGGCCGGTGGGCACCACGCCGGCGGCCGCGAGCAGCGGCATGAGGCGGCCCCACAGCACCCCCTCCTCCGGATAGCTGGGGATGGTGCCGCGCAGGGCCACGACGGTCGTGGCGGGGACGGTGGCGGTCGAAACGGTGATGGCAGGCATGTCGCCCTCCTCTGGAAACAGTTGGCGGAACAGCGCCAGCCGGTCCGCGGCCTCGTCCAGCTCCCGAAGGAGCTCGGCGCGCCGGGTGGCGATGGCGCTGGCGAAGTCCTCCGTGCCGCGTGCGGCAAGCAGGGCCCCGATGGCCGCCACGCCGAAGCCCACGTCCCGCAGGCGGCGGATGTCCCCCGCCCTCACGAGCTGCTCGCGGGAGTAGCTGCGGCGGCCCGTGAACGGGTCGACAGCGGCCGGCGCGAGCAGGCCGTGCTGGTCGTAGTGCCGCAGCATCCGCACGCTGATGCGGGCGAGGGAGCTGAACTCCCCGATGCTGAGGCCGGCGTTGGTGGTCATGGCTCCACCGTGGGTGCTGACACCGTGTCAGCTGCAAGCCCCTCGTTCCACGCGAGGTCCGTGGGGGCCAGCGACCACGCCGCCGGTGCCGCCGGGGCGCCGTCCAGGTCAAGCGCGGACGGGGCAGCGAGCACCTCCGGGCCGCCGGGCTCGGGCCGCCAGCTCACGGGCTCGACGACGCGTGCGGCCCCGGCAGGCGGGGCTCCCGCGGGGTCCGCGTGTCCGGCGGGCGCGGGGTCCCGGTGGGTTCCCAGCGCCCAGAGCGCCTCGGCCGTGTGGGCGAGCGAGGCGGTGACGAGGCCACCGGGGTGGGGGCCGGAGGCCGTGGCGTCGCCCGGTGCCGAGCCGGGCGCGGGCGATCCGGCGGCGGGGTCGAGCCGGGCCCACAGCAGCGAGGCGAGACCCGCCACGAGCAGCTGACCCGTGGCGTGGTCGAGGGCCTGCACCGGCAGGGCGCCGGGGTGGCCGTGGCCGTCCCGGTACTCGAGGGAGATGCCGCTGGCCGCCTGGACGATCGAGTCGAAGCCGCGGCGTTCGGCCCACGGCCCGGGGCCCCATGCGCTCAGGCTCGCCACGGCGAGGTGCGGGTGTCGGCGCGCGAGCTGCGCCGGGCCGAAGCCCAGGGCCTCGAGCGAGCCGGGGCGGTAGCCCGTGATGACCACGTGGGCGTCCGCGAGCAGGGCGTGGATCCGCGCCGCCTCCGCGCCGAGGTCGACGCTCGCGCGGCGCTTGCCCGTGCCGGTGTCCAGGTACTGATCGCGCAGCTCCGGCAGGACCGGCGGGTCGAGGCGCAGCACGTCGGCCCCGAGGGCGGCGAGCGTGCGGGAGGCGGTGGGGCCAGCGATGACGCGGCTGAGGTCCAGCACGCGCAGGCCGCTCAGCGGGGCGCGGGCGTGGCGTGGCTCCGGGCGCCAGGGCTCCCGGAGTGGTGGCACCCCGTCGGTTCGAGGTTCCGGCCAAGGGGCAGGTTCTCCGGGCCCGCCCGCCCGGCCGGCCCCGGTCTGCCCCTCGGAGCCTCGGCCGGCCGCGCCGGGCCCGTCCGGCCCGGACCGCTCAAGGCGCAGCGGCGCGTGGGCGAAGAGCGAGGCCTCCACGCCCGCGGCGCTGGCCGCCCAGTCGGTGCGGGAACGCACGGCGGCCGCGACCCCGCCGCGCTCCACGATGCGGTGTTCGGCCTCGGCGGCCGTCAGCCGCGCGAGCGCCGCGCCCAGGGCCCCGGGCCCGGCGCCCTCACCGAGCCCCAGCGCGGCAAGCAGCCGCGCGCGGTGGTGCGGATAGTTGGCGTGCGTGCGCAGCCAGCCGTCGGCGCACGGCCAGAAGCGCGAGAGCGGCGCGAAACCCTGGACCGGCTCGCCGCCCACGCGCAGGAGCCGGAAGGAATCGAAGGCGGCGGCCACCCGCTCGCTGCGCAGGCTCAGCGCGCCCGGACGGCCGATCAGGCGGGCGAGCGCCGCGGCGGCGAGTCGGGACGACCCAAGGGCCAGGCCCTCCACGTCGAGCGGTCCGCCCCACCAGCGCCGCGGCCCGGAGACCTTCACGTCGGCGAGCGCCTCGCGCCCCGGAAGCAGGCCCGACACCCCGTCCGGGTGCCTGCACCCCTCCGCACGCCCTTGCGCCCGTCGGTGCGCCTCCGCGGAAGCGACATCGACACCGCCCGCGCCGGCCGCGCCGGGCGCGCCCTCGCGCTCCCCGCCGCCCGGGGTGCGCGCCGGGTCCCCGCCCCGCGTCCCGGCCAGGGCGAGCGCGGCGGCCAGCCCGCCGTCGTCGGGCACCCGAACCTCCGTGCGTTCCAGCGCGCTCATGCCTCCCCTTGCTTCCCTTGCGTCGAGTTCCCGGCCCGGCGCGGGCGGCGCCGGGCGCCGAGGGCGTCGGCCCACTCGCCAAGGCCCTCGCTCGTGAGGAAGCCCGCCATCTCGACGGAGCCGTCCGCGCCGATCCGCAGCTCCACGCGGTTGCGCTGCGGCGCGGGAAGCACTCCCTCGTAGCGAGGCGTGAAGTGCAGGAAGCGCTGGTTGGCGGAGCCCACGAGGGAGCGCTGGGTCTCCGGATGGGCGGCCTGGTACTCGCCGTCCACGAGCAGGTCGGCGTTGGCCAGGAGCCGCTGGGCCTCCGGGCGGGCCAGCAGCTCCTCGTGCCGGTGGCCCGTGAAGGCGATGACGCCGAGGCCCTCGGCGCGGGCCAGCTCGGCGAGTTCGCCGAGCGCATCGGCCTGCTCAAAGGGTTCGCCACCCAGGAACGTGAAGCCCTCCACCTCCTCGGCGAGCGCCTCGGCCAAGAGATCCCGCACGCTCACGAGCGAGCCGCCGCGCGCGTCGAACAGCTCGGGGTTGATGCAGCCGGGGCAGCGGATGGTGCAGCCCTGGACCCACACGGCCGTGCGCTTGCCCGGCCCCTCGGCCGTGGTCCCGTGGAAGATGCGGCCAACGCGCAGCTCAGAACTCAAGGCGCCGCCCGCCTCCCGCCTCGCCGCCGTCGTCTCGGCGCCGCGCTGCCGGCTCGCCGTCCAGGCCGGGCGTGGGTGGGGCGGCGAGCGGGCCGGCAAAGAGCCCGGTGGAGAAGGCGAGGAAGACGTGGGGCTGCACGACGCCGCGCGCCACGAGATCGCTCACGCGGGCGTAGGCGCCGCGGGCGTCGCGCTCCGCGACGATCGCGCGGGCGAGCGCCTCCCCCGCGCCGGGCAGCGCGGCGAGCTGGGCCACGCTCGCGGCATTGAGATCCAACTGAGGGCCGCCGATGACGGGGACCGCTCCGGTGTCCGCGGGGGCGGCGGGGGCCGGCGCGGGGCTTCCCTGGTGGGCCGATCCCCGGTGGGCACCGGGCACCCGGGCCGGCTGCTGGGATCCCGGGTACGGAGCGGATTCCCACGCGGTGGGCGTGGCCCGGCTCGACTGGCCGGGCTGGCCGGGCTGGCCGAACTGTCCGAACGGCGCTGGCTGCCCCGAAACCGGGGCCCCCGCTCCGCCCGCGTGGCGCCCCGGGGGGTTCTGCCCGGACCGGCCCCAGGCGGCGTTCCCCGCCGGCTGCCCAGCGGGGTAGCTCGCCGCAGCGCCGCCCAGGTAGCCACTCTGGCCGCCTGCCTGGTCCGGGGCCCAGGCCACCGGTGCGCCCTCGGGCACGTGGCCCACACCCGGGCTGCTGGTCCACGGCGAGGGCGCGAAGCCGGCGGGTGCGGCGGTCCAGCCGCCCCCGCCCCTCGCGAGCTGGTCCTGCCACAGCCAGCGAAGCCACGAGACGTTCATGGTGAACGCGGCCACGGGGACGCCGAGCAAGATGATCCCCAAGATCGTGCTGCCGAGCGTGTCCAGGACGGAGTTGTCCGGGTCGGCGTTACTGAGGGCGACAAGCACGATGACAGCCACGTCGAGGGCCGTCACGACCACTGCCGCGATGTACCAGAGCGCGCTGGTGCGCCGCCGGATGGCCACCATCCAGAAGCCGATGAACCACAAGAGGCCGAGGCTCAGGAAGCCGGTGAGCATCCAGAGGCTGTTGACGATCCGCCACCCCGCCGTGGGGCGCGGGCCGTAGGGGGCATAGCTCACGCCTGCCCCTCGAGGCGCTGCCGCGCGGCCGCCTCGTCCTGCACCGTCTCGGGCAGGAGCGCGAACTCCGGCGTGGGCTTGGAGGCCTCGACCTCGGCGTGCAGGAGCGCCTTGAGCTGCTCGAGCGCCTCGAGGCAATCGGGTCCGGGCGTGCCGGAGGCCTCCGCCGCGATGGTCCCGTCCGGGCGGATGCTGACGCTGAGGCGGCGGGTCACGCGATCTCCTCGAAGACGTAGTTGATGGTTCCCTGCTCGGTGCGCTCCTCGATGAGCGTGAAGCCGAGCTCGGCGGCCTGGGCCTTGGCGAGCTCGGCCGTGCGGGCCTGGGCCAGGCGCCCGGCGGCGGCCTCGACGTCTGCCGCCGCCCGGGCCGAGGCCTCCTGCGGCGCCCCGAGCAGCACGCCGGCAAAGACCTGCCCCACGCGCTCGAAGCGGATGACGCCAGTGGCGGTCGTGGCCGTCACGAGGTGCTCCTCCACCGCAACGTTGGTGGCGCCGAGGCTTTCGAGGGCGGCGGCGACGAGCTGCGGGTCGGAGACGCGGATGGGCGTCAACTCGGTCCGGCCCTGCTCCTCGAGCTTGGTCGCGGCCGAGGTGACGGCGCCGATCAGCGCCATGCCGAGGGGGATGAGGAGTGCTCCGATGCTCATCTGCTTGTTCCTTGTTCGTGTGGAGTGCCGGTCGGTGCCGGCGGGGCTAAAAGTCGATGGTGCGGCCGCCGCGCCAAGAGCCGATGTCGCCCTCGGGGGCCTTGCCCTCCGGGGTGACCTCGGCATACTCCTCGCGGGCCGCCTTGGCGGTCGCCGCCACGGCGCGGGTCTGCGCCCACTGGCGGGTCGCAGCGATCTGCTCGGCCTGCGTCACCGAGAGCGGCACCGTATTGCGCACGGCCGTGAGCAGGTCCTCCATGCTCAGGGGTCGCCTGGCCTCGAAGGCGTCGAAGCAACCGGCCACGGCCGCCTGCGCGATCTCCGCGCCGGAGAAGCCCTCCGTCGCCTCGGCGAGCTGCACCGCGGCGGGCTCGATCTCGATCCCACCCGCCGCCGAGGGGCCCTTCGTGAGGCGCTGGGTCAGGTGCAGGCGCCAGATGTCCTCGCGCTCGGCGCGCGTGGGCAGGTCGACAAAGAAGATCTCGTCGAAGCGGCCCTTGCGCAGGAACTCGGGCGGCAGCGCGTCGATCGCGTTGGCCGTGGCGATGACGAAGACGGGGCTGTCCTTCTCCTGCATCCAGGTCAGGAAGGTGCCGAGCACGCGCCGGCTCGTGCCGGCGTCGCCGCCCTGGCCCGTGCCGAAGCCCTTCTCGATCTCATCGATCCACAGCACGGCGGGCGCCACGGCCTCGGCGAGCGAGAGCGCGCGGCGCATGTTCTCCTCGCTGAATCCCACGAGGCCCGCGAACACGCGGCCCACGTCGAGGCGCAGGAGCGGCAACCCCCACTGCGCGGAGACGCACGTGGCGGTCAGCGACTTTCCACAGCCGGGCACGCCCGTGATGAGCAGGCCCTTGGGCGCCGGGATGCCCCACTTGGCGGCGTCCGCCGACCAGGCGTGGCCGCGCTGGGTCAGCCAGGTCTTGAGGTTTCCCAGCCCGCCGACGTCGTCCAGCGAGCCGGCCGGCGGGATGAACTCGAGGAGCCCCGCCTTACGGATGGTCTGGCGCTTCTCCTCCAGGACCATGGTGATGTCGCCGGCATCGAGCATGCGGTCGGCCACGAGGGCGCGCGCGAAGGCGTTGTCGGCCTCCCACAGCGTGAGGCCCTGGGCCGCCTGGATGAGCCGGCGGCGGTCGTCCTCACTCAGGTTGTCGGTGATGGCGTCCCGGTTGACGCTCACGATGCTTTCAAGCACCGCGCCGATCTCCTCCTCCGTGGGCAGCGGGAGGTCCACAACGGTCACGGCCTTCTCCAGGTCCGGCGGCAGGGCCAGCGTGGGCGAGACGATGATGAGCGTGTGCGGGATGGGGCCGTTCTTGAACTGCATGGCGGTGTCGAGGATCGCGCGGATGAGCACCGGCTCGGCGCGTGAGCCGCCGGCCCCGAGCTGATGGTGCAGGTCCTGGAAGATGAAGACCGTGGGCTCGGTGACGTTGGCGGCGTCGGCGAGCGCCTGCTCGGGCGCCACACGGCGCCCGGCGCCCCCGCCGGGGGCGTGCAGGCCGCGGGTGAGCGAGTAGAGCTGCAGGCCGCGGCCGCGGGGAACCATGCCGTGCGTGAGCAGCTCGGAGACGGCCGCGATGACGCGGTCCGCCTCCTGGGTCTGCACCAGCAGCACGGGGTGCCGCGCCCGGATCAGCTCCGTGAGCGTGTTCTGGAACGGGCTGGGCCCCGTTGCCGCCATCTCTTCCCCCTACAGACGCCGATGTGACTGAGATCATCGTGCCATGACATGACCCCGCCCGAACCTGACATGCTTAGTCATTGCGCCCGGTCGCCGGGCGTCGCCCGCCGACTCCACCCACCAAGGACGCACGTGCTCAACGAGGTCGCCGCCGCCAGCGAGGCCGGCCTGCGCGCGCTCGGATTCAGGATCGGGGAGCGTGTCGGGGACTCGTGGGCGCTCATCCTGCCCAACGCCCGCCCGGCCCGCCGCACGCTGCGCGGGGACCGCGGGCGCATCACGCTCTCCGAGGCTCGCAAGCGCGGGGACGTCGGCGGGGCGGAGCGCGTCCTGCTCGTCGCGCCGTCCGCCTCCCCCGGTGTGCTGGACGCCGCGCGCCTGGGCCGCTGGGACCTCCTGTTGTGGGAGGCGCCGCTCGCGCTCATCAACGGCGTGGCCTACGAGGCGATCGGCACGGGCGTCCCGAGCGACGCCCCGCGCCGCCGCGACCGCCTGGGCCAACCCGCGCCCCTCACGCAACCGGCCCCGCTGCCGGCCGGGCTCCTGGAGCGGCTCCCCGCCGCCGAGGCGCTCCCCTCCCACACCGGCGGGCGCCCGGCCTGGACGCGCTGGGCCGTGGCGCGCCTGCTCCTGCTGCGCGGCGGCGCCCCCGTGGGGCACCTCTCCGATGTCCTCGGTGTCTCGCGCCAAGCCGTGAGCCGCGCCCTGACGCAATGGGGCGCCTTGGTGCGCCGCGACGGCTCCGGCGTGTGGACGGCGCACGACGACGCCGCCCTCCTGGGCGCGTGGCTCGCCGCGTATCCGGGGCCGGGCGGGCGTAGCGAGGGCTGGTGGCACCCCTTGCCTCCCCTGGGGCAGGCACGCGCCGCGGCGCTGCTGGCCCAGCGGGCCGGGGCCTCGGCCCTGCTGAGCGGTTCCGTGGCGCGGCAGGTGCACACGCCGGGGCTCGAGGCGGGCCGGGTCGAGGTGCTCTTGCGCACGCCAGTGGACCTGCGGGCGGCCGGCTTCGAGGCGGTGCCGGTGGAGCGCGCGAGCCTCCTCACGCGGGTGCCGCGGGACCCCACGGTGTGGGCCACGGCGGTGCCGGCGAGCGTGGCGGGGCAGCCCGTGGTGGTGGCGGATCGGCTCCTCGCCGACGGCAATTTTTCCTAATGGTGGAAATCCGACTTCACTAAGCGATACTCTGGGCGTGACGCGCGCCACGGTGCGCCCCTCCGCGTCCGCAGCCAGCGCGCGGACCACGAGCTGTAAGGAGTCATGATGACGCAGACCCTCCCCCGCCTCGCCGCGGGCAATCTGGCCCCGGACTTCACGATCGTCGACGCCGACGGGGACGCGATCGGCCTGGACGAGGCCGTGAGCTCCGCCAGCGCCGGCGTGGTCGTGTACTTCTACCCCAAGGCCTCCACGCCGGGCTGCACCACCGAGGCCTGCGACTTCCGCGACAACCTCGCCTCGCTCCAGGGCGCCGGCTACACCGTCCTGGGCGTCTCCCCCGACCTGCCCGAGGCCCTGCGCGCCTTCCGCGACGAGCAGCACCTGAGCTACTCCCTGCTCTCCGACCCCGACTTCGCGGTCTCCCGCGCCTACGGCGCCTACGGCTCCCGCGTGGTGGGCGAGCAGACCTTCACCGGCACCCAGCGCTCCACCTTTGTGGTGGGCAAGGACGGCCGCCTCGCCTACGCCGAGTACGACGTTGACCCCAACGGCCACGTCCTGCGCCTGCGCGAGGCCCTCGGCCTCTGAGGCCTTCACCCTGCACGACGGCGGCCGGGAACCTTTCGCGCGAAAGGTTCCCGGCCGCCGTCGTTCACTGCCGTTTCCGAATCGTTGCCATGCTCAGGGCTAAATCCACCGTTCCGTCATGGCCATTCATCGACGCACGGCCCTAGCATTTTCCGCATGCAACAGCAGTTCGCGGACGGCTCCCCCCTCGCCCGCACGGCCTCCCCCTGGCTCACGCTCGGCCGATGGTCTCGTGTGGCGGGCCTGGCCTGCCTCCCCTTCGCCGCCGGGCTCGCGGCCGGGGTGATCGGTCCCTCGACCCTCACCTCCTCGCTCTCGCCCGTGACGGCCTGCGCCATCCTGCTGCTCGGGGTGCCGCTCTGGTTCCTCATCGCCGAGGCCCTCGCCGCCGTGCTGCGCCCGCTCATCAAGGCCCGGCGGCCCTTCGTGGCCGTGGACGCGGCGTGCGGCATCGGCCTGCTGTTTGTCCTGTTTTCGCTGCTGATCACCCCGTGGTGGGGCGCCGCCGTGTCGGCGCTCGTGGCCGCGGCCGTGTGGTGGCTCGTGGCCGTGCGCACGCACGAGGCCTTCCGGGCCGCCGTCGAACACCGGCCGATCCGGCACCGGGCCGACTGAGCGCGGCACGCCCTCAGGCGGTTCCGCCCCGGCGCCACACGAACGGCGTCGTCTCGGTGACCTTGATGAGGCCGGCCCGCTCGAGGATGGGCCGCGAGTCCTCCGTCGAATCGGAGTGAATGAGGCGCACGCCGAGCCCCGCCACCGACGCGGCGCGCGCGGACGTCAGCGCCCGATAGATGCCGCGCCCGCGGTACTCAGGCAGCGTGGCTCCGCCCCACACGCCGGCGAACGGCGTGCCGGCGACGGGCTCGATGCGCCCGGCGCTCACGACCCGACCGTCGGCGATCGCGGACCACAGCGTCACGGGCTCGCCGGCGGCGCGACGGCGCAGCAGCTCGGGGACGATCCGCTGCGCGAAGGTGGAGCCGAAGACCTCGTCCTCCATGCGCGCGGCGGCCCACATGGCCTCCTCCGTGAGGGCGGGGGCGATGGTGATCCCCTCGGGCGCGGGGGTGCCGACCAGCCCCTCGAGGGGGCCGATCATGACGGACTCGGGCTCCTCCGGCTCGAAGCCGGCGGCGGCGAGCGCCTCGGAGAGGCCCTCCGCGCGGTCGTGGGCGCGGGTCTTGACCTCCACCTCGGAGAGTTCGGGGCGGGCGTCGCGCCAGGCGACGATGCGGCGGACGACCTCGTCCACGCGGGCGCGGTCCGCCGGTGTGTCGGGGTGCTCAGGGTCCACACCGAGGCCCGCGTAGCTCACGAAGCCGGTCTGCTCCTCACCGGGGGTGCCGTAGACGCCCAGGTACAGGGGACCGAGCCGGTCCACGCTCGCGGTGCCGGCCATCTCGACCCCGGCGCGGAGGTGGCGGTCGTACTCGGCAAGGAGTTGAGACTTGTCAATCACTTGACCGAGTGTAGGTCGTCCCGGCTCGGCGGGCCAGGCCCGCGGCGCCGGGACCGACGGGGTGCTCAGTACCCGGTCGGCGCCCCGTAGCCCGACTGGCCGTACGCCTGCTGGCCGGGCTGGCCGTAGCCGGGGCCGCCGAAGCCAAAGAAGCGCTGCTCAGGGACGCTCGGCTGGGCGCACTGCACGATCAGGACGATCCAGCCCACGATCGGGAAGAGCATCCAGAAGATGTTGGCCCAGTGGCGGCCGGAGTCGCGCAGGCGGCGCACCGTCACGGCGAGCGAGGGCAGCAGGGTCGCGAGGGCCCAGAGGTTGCTGACAGTGTCGGCCGGCGTGCGCCACGTGACGAGGCCGAGCCCGTCGTCCGTCGGGACGAAGGTGCTGCCGGGCAGCACGATGTCGATGGCGATGCTCACCAGGAACAGGAAGAGCGCAAACCACCAGAACTCGGGGCGCCTGGCACGGCCGCCGAACTCGGCGTACTTGGTGAAACACGTCTTGATGGCGGTCAGGAAATCCATGGCCTCGGTCCTCGAAGGTGGGCGCCGCGACACGGCGACAGCCCGAGTGATGGGCCGGCGGCGCGGATGCGCTGCCGGCCCCTCTAGCCTGGCATCCCCGCATACCGCGCGCCATGCAACCACGGGATGAGTCGGGGGCGGGTCGTCCCCTGCCACGGCGTGAGGGCGCCCCGGCAGCGACCGGCGGGCTAGCCGCCCAGCTACCCCTGGCGCCGCGCCGCCTTCACGAGCGCCACGACGCCCAACGCGCAGGCCAGGAAACCGACGGCGAGGATGCCCCAGCCCAGCGGGCCCATGTTCACGGCCGTCACCGTCACCACCACGGGAGCGATCATATTGGAGAGCGCGAAGCCCGTGCCGAAGACGCCCTGATAGGCGCCCATCTGCTCCGGCGGGGCGAGCTCGTAGCTCATGGCCCAGCCGGCGGCCGAGGAGAGCACCTCGGCGAGGGAGTGGGCAATCGCCGCCGCCACGAGGACGACGAGCGCGAGCCAGAGCGGCAGGAATCCGCCCCAGGCCCACAGCCCGCACGCCGCCGCCATGAGCCAGCCGGCCCTGGCCATGGCGCGGGCCGCCCCCGGGAGGTCCCCCGCGCCGCGGCTGAGCCGCACCGAGAGCGAGGCGACGACCGCCGTGTTGATGATGAGCAGGACCGAGACGGCGGCGCTCGGCGCCTCGGTGTGGTTGACCACCCACAGCGGGACGGCCACACCAAAGAGCCCGAACTGGATGGAAAAGGCGCCGTTGAGCAGGGTCAGGAGCAGGTAGCGGGCGTCCCGGTAGGGCGAGCGCGGGCGCCGCGCCGCGGCCTTCGCGGACGACGACGCGGCGGTCGGGTCCGCGGCGGCCGGCACCGGTCGGGGCGCGGCCGGAGCGGTCAAGGCGGCCGGGTCGGCCTGGGCAGCCTGGGCAGCCGAGGTTGTCTGGGCAGCCGACGCCGAGTCGGCACCCGGTGCCCCCGCCTCGCCGCCCGCTGAACCGTCCTCCGCGCGGACGGCGACGTCTCCGGCGGAAGGCGACCCGGCGCCGTCGGGCACCCCGCCTCCCTCTCCGGCCGCGACCGGTTCCGGCGCGGCGCGCCGGTCCACGCGCTCCGGCTCGAGGCCGCGCAGCGAGAAGGCCCCGGCCACGAGGAGCAGGCCGGAGAGCACCATGGTGAGGCGGTACGCCCCGCCCGTGCCGATCGCGAGTGGGATCGCGGCGATCGCCGTGCCGATCCCGATGCCCACGTTGGTCACGGTGTACATGCCGGCGCGGATGCGCACGCGGTCATCGCCCGTGAAGGCGCGGCCGATCGCGGCGGAGCGGACGGAAGAGCCGAATTGCTGCGCCGCCATGGTGATGGAGGCGATGAGCAGGAGCATCCAGTAGCCGGAGATGAGCGTGTAGGCGCACAGGCCCAGTCCCTGAATCGCCGCTGACACGATGAGCATGGTGCGGGAGCTGAGGCGGTCGGCCAGGTGGCCACCGAGCAGCGAGAACACCACCCCCACGCCGCCCGCGATGGTCAGGGCCAGGCCGACCTGCAGGGCGTCGAAGCCCAGGATGAGCGTGAGGTAGAGCGCCGTGAGCGTGAAGAACACGCCGCGGCCCAGGGTGTTGAGGGCGTTGGCGATGAGCAGCGTGCGCAGCGTGATGTCGGTGCGCCAGAGCTGGGTGAGCGGCGCGGGGGTCGCCTCGTCCGACGCGGTGGGGGCGGGGGATGTCATGACACCTTTGTCCCATTGGGCGGGTGCCGGCGAACAGAGATGTAGCGTATTGCTTCATGATCCGGTACACATTCCGCGCGCCGGACGTCGCGGCCCTGCGTTTCGGCATCTCCCCGCTCAACGAGCTCGGCCTGGGCCTGCGCGTCCTGCGCCTGCCCGAGCACTACCCGCTGCAGCAGGCCTGGATCTCGCACATCCACCCCGTGCTCCCCGTCCTGGACCAGGAGGTGCTCCTGCACCTCGTGGACGAGCGCCGCTGGGTGGCCGACTTCCTCAATCCGCGCCCCGCCTCGCCGCTCACCTCGATCGACGACGAGCTCGCGGCACTCTCCCGGATCACCCCCGAGCGCCTGCGCGCGGACCTCGAGCCCATCCACGGCACGCTTCCGGCCGTGTTTCGCGGGCCGCACCGCGAGGTGGTCAGGCGCATCGTCGAGGCGATCGCGAGCATGTGGCACCTGTGCTTTGCCCCGCACTGGCCGCGCATGCGCTCCGTGCTGCAGGCCGACATCACGCACCGCAGCCGGCTCCTCGCCACGGGCGGCTACGAGGACATGTTCGCCTCGCTCGCCAAGCGGATCGCCTGGGACGGGAAGCACCTCGACGTGCGCACCATGAGCAACTTCGAGGCCGAGCAGGAGGTCGCCGGGCGCGGATTCACGCTCATGCCCTCCATCTTCGTGACGGACGCGAGCACGCTCATCGACCTCGATCGGCCGCCCATGCTCATGTATCCGGCGCGCGGGCAGGGCGCCATGTGGAGCTCGCACCCCGGCGCCGACCGCGGCGCGCTGACGCAGCTCCTCGGGGCAACGCGCGCCGAGCTGCTCGCGGCGCTCGGCGAGCCGGCCTCCTCCACGGAGCTGGCCCTGCGCTTCGGCGTGAGCACCTCGGCGATCAACCAACACCTGCGCGTGCTCGAACGCTCCGGGTTGCTGAACCGCACGCGCTACGGGCGCAGCGTGCTCTACTACCGCTCCGACCTCGGGCAGTCGCTCGCGAGCGGCGCGTAGCAGCGGGCCGCGGGCCCACGGAGACGCCACGACGGCGCGTGCTCGCGCGGGCGCGCGGCGCCCGTCGGGCCCGACTCATCCGATCAATGGTCACGCCCCGGGCCCACCACTGCCACGCCGCCGTGCGCACACCGCGGGCCGACACACCCTGCCGGTAGCGCGCTCCCTGCACCGACGGGCCACGCGGAAGCCTCGGCCAGCCGTCCACCCAGGGATCGACGCCGTCCCCCGGACGCGACCACCCGCCGTCGGGCACGGAAGCGAGCGCTGAGCCTAGAGTGGAGGGCGTGGCCCGCCCCCGGGCCGCGCGAGGGCGCGCCGTTGGCGCGGCCACGCCTCTCAAGGAAAGCGAGCGCCACATGCCGGAGCAGCAGGACCCCCTGGCCCTCGAAAGCCAAGTCTGCTTTGCCCTGTCTCTGGCCTCGCGCAGCGTCATCGCCGCATACAAGCCCGTGCTGGAGCCGCTCGGCCTCACGCACCCGCAGTACCTCATGATGCTGGCGCTGTGGGAGTACGCGCCGCTGTCCCTGCGCGAGCTCTCCGCGCTGCTCTACCAGGACCCGGCGACCGCCTCGCCCATCGCCAAGCGCCTCGAGTCGCTCGGGTACCTGCGCCGCGAGCGCGACCCTCAGGACGAACGCTCCCTGTCCATCGTGCTCACGGAGCGCGGCGCCGTGCTGCGCGAGGAGGCCGAGAAGATCCCCGGGATCATGATGGATCGGCTCGGCATGGACGAGGCCGAGCTGCGCGCCCTGCACGGCTCCATGATGAAGCTCATCGACGTCGCCGTGGCGGACGGGCGACTCTAGGCGCCCGGCCGGCGGGGCCGTGGCCGGTGGGGCCGTGGCCGGTGGGGCCGCGGCCCTGCGCTTGCCCGGCGGCCCGCCCCCGCCCGCCCCACCAGCCTCAGCACCGAAGCTCCGACGCCCGCGCAACCGTCCGCGCGTCTGTCCGTGCGCCCCTCCCCTTGGTCTCCCCTTCCCCATTTAGTTGGTACACTAATGATTAGCGCGCCAACTAAACGTCGAGCCCCTCGCCGGGCCACCACCCCGAGAGGACCACCCATGCGCCCCGAGGCCAACATCTTCCTGGGCGGGATCATCTTCATCCCGCTCGGCATCACCTACGGGTTCCTCACCCAGTTCAAGGAGTGGGTGGGCTTCCCGGCCTTCCTGCTGCTCGGAGCCATGTCGCTCATGGTCGGCATCTTCCTGCGCAAGACCGGCAAGAGCATGGGCCCGCGTCCCGAGGACCGTAGCGGCGGCGAGATCGCCGAGCGTTCGGGTGTCTACGGCACGTTTGCGCCGGCCTCCTGGTGGCCGCTCGTCCTCGGCATCGGCACGGCCGTGGCCTTCCTCGGCCTTGCCGTGGGCCTGTGGGTGCTCTTCATCGGCGCGGGCATCGCGATCGTCGGCGTGCTCGGCTGGGTCTTCGAGTTCAGCTCCGGCGACTGGGCGCACTAAGCCTCGGCAGGGCGAAAGCTGGGGCACGGCGACAGCCGCGACGCTGCGACCCCTGGGACTGGGCTGCGCCGCTCAGCCCCGCGCGTCCGGTTCGGCTTCGGCTTCGGCTTCGGCTTCGGCTTCGGCTTCGGCTTCGACCACCGTGTACTCACGGCGGATGCCCGCCGTGGCGGCACCCCACGCGCTGGCCGCGACGCGCGCCTGATGCGCGTCGAAGGCCTCGCGGCTCGCGAAGGACTCGCTGACCTCCCAGATCAGCGGGTCCTTCATCGCGTTCACCTCGAAGCGCAGGCACCCGGCCTCGGCGAGGCTGAGCCGGGCGTGCTCCGGGAGGTGGCGCGCGACCGTCGCCGCCTGCTCGCCTGTATCGCAGATCAGCCGGCCGTCCAGATTCACTCTGCTCATGCCCCGGATCTTTGCACGCGTCGAGCCGGAGCGCCCTTTCGCCCACACCCCTCGGCGTTCGCATCGCCCGGATGGAGCGTCGCGCGGCTTGTGCTCGTCGCGGCACCCCGGCAACACTGCTGGCATGGTTGCCGTCCCTCTCTACAGCATCACCAAGCCGTACCTCGCGGCGGCCGCGTTGCTGAGCTTCGAGCCGGAGGCTCCCCTGGGTTCGCTCATCACGGGACTCCCGGCCGCACTCGAGCCGCTCGTCCTGCGCGATGTTTTGGCGCACCGCTCCGGTCTCGACGACTACGCGGCGTGGCCCGAGTACCGCGCCGCCGTCGAGGCGCGGGAGGGCGCCTGGCCCGCGTGGCGGGTGCTCGAGCGGCTCGCGGTCAGCCCGCCGAGCGACCTCCACGCCCCCGAGGCGTTTTCCTACTCCAACGCCGGCTACCTCTTGGTGCGGATGGCCCTCGAGGCCCACCACGGCGCCGGGCTCTCGGAGGTCCTGACCCGGCTCGTGCTCACCCCCCTCGACCTCGATCTGGGGTTGTTCCTCGACGCGAGCGATTGGGCGGCCGTCACCGATCCCGGCGTCGGCGAGCGCCTGCGGGCCTACGATCCCGGCTGGGTCTATCACGGCAGCCTGATCGGCGATCCGCAGGAGGCGGCCCGAGGGATCGCGCTGATCCTGGGCGGGGCGCTGGCGGATCGACTGCCGCGGCTGATGCTGGAGGCGCTGCCCGTCGATGCGCCAGGACACCCGCTGCAGCCGGCACGCTACGGGCTGGGGCTCATGGTCGGCGGGACACCCACCGTCGCGGGACACGGCGGGGGCGGGCCGGGATTCGAGCTCTTCGCGGCCTCAACGCCGGGCGGCGAGCGGTGGGCCGGGCGGGCCCGCTTCGTTCCGGAGCGCGGGCGGCACCCCGGGGCGCCCGACGGCGCGGGGCCGGGTCGCGAGGTCGATGTCACCACCGAGGTGCTCGGGTTGCTGGGCGGCGAGTAGGTCCGCGGATGGCCGACGGCGCTAAGGCGCGGCTCAGCCGGCGATCAGGCGCCCGAGCGGACCAGATTGCTCCTCGCGGTAGGCGCCGTCGGCCTGGCGCAGGAGCACGGCCCACGGGCCCCAGCCGGCGCCGGCCTCCCAACCCTTCGGGACGGGCGAGCTCACGCGAGGCCCGTCAGGCCGAGCTCGTCGAGCGACTCCGCCTCGGTGGGGTACGAGCCGTCGCCGAGATCGCGGTCGGGGATGGCGCTCTTGGGGTCGACGAAGTAGACGGGGTGTCCCTCGAGGCGCAGGCGGCGCAGTCCCTCCATGAGCATGCGGCGGCTGACGTCGTCCACGGAGGAGACACGGGTGAGGTCGAGGGCGACGCCGTGGGTGTCCTCGGGGATGTCTTGGAGGCGGCGCAGGACGCGCTCGGTGCTCGAGAAGCGCAGCGGGCCCTGGAGCTCGATGGCGTGGACGGGCCCGTGGTTGGACTCGCGAACGCCGGCGCGACGGACCACATCGCGGGAGAGCGGCGGGGCCTTGAGCAGGTGCATGCCCATGTCCTTGGAGAAGCGTTCGAAGGCCTGGACGCCGCGGACGGAGTTGCCGACGTCGTCGAGGCGGGGCGAGAACACCGCGGCGCCGACCTGGCCGGGGAGAGCCCCGATAATGCCGCCGCCCACTCCGGACTTGGCGGGGATGCCGACCTGGGTCATCCAGTCGCCGGTGGCGTCGTACATGCCGCACGTGGTCATGACGGAGAGGACCTGCTGGGCCACCGCCTCGTCGACGACGCGTTCCTTGGCCACCGGATTGATCCCGGCGTTGGCGAGGGTCATGGCCATGACGGCGAGGTCGCGGGCGTCGACCAGCAGGGAGCACTGGTGGGTGTAGCCCTCGACGATGCCGCGGGGATCTTGCTCGAAGCCGCCCACCGACCGGACGAGGTAGGCGAGCGAGAGGTTGCGGAAGGCGGTCTCGAGCTCGGAGGAGCAGACGTTGAGGTCCAGTTCGAGCTCGCGGCCAGCGAAGGCGGAGAGGCCGGCGCGGATGTGTTCGACGCGTTCGGCGACGGTGGCGTCGGGTCGCACGAGGGCGTGGGTGGCGATGGCGCCGATGTTGACCATGGGGTTGTCGGGGCGCTGGGTGTGGGGGTCGAGGGAGGCGGAGTTGAAGGTCTCACCGCTGGGCTCGACGCCGATGCGCTTGAGGACTTCGTCGAGGCCGAGTTCTTGAACGGCGAGCGCGTAGACGAAGGGCTTGGAGATCGACTGGATGGTGAAGCGGGTGTCGGCGTCGCCAGCGGTGTAGAGCCGGCCGTCCGACATGCACAGGGCTGCGGCGAGGCGATCGGGGTTCACGCGGGCCAGCTCGGGGATGTAGGAGGCGACCTCGCCGCCGTCCTGGGTGCCGTCGAGCACCTCGACCAGGTATTCCGGGATGGGAGTCTTCACGCGAGCCAGTGTAGGAAACGAGGCCCGGCCTTCACACGGCCCACGGTGAGACGCCCCCACGCTCTCTCGTTCTCTCGCCACCGGTCGCTGGTCACCGATCACGACGATTCCGCGCTCGTCTGTCCTCGGCTGTGCGGCCCCATGCCCACGCAGCCCACCGCGGCGACAGGCCCACTATCCGCAGAGCGCCTCACGGGCGACTCCCCCGCCTGCGGCCACCACCCGGTACGGGGTGACGGCGCCCAGGCCTGGTGACCCGCCCTGGCCTGGTGTCCCGCCCCGTTCCTCGAGGTGTTCGACGCGCAGCCGGCCGCGGTCGATCTCGTGGTGGTGGAACGAGCACAGCAGGATGGCGTTGCCGACGTCGGTGTACCCGCCGCTACTCCAGGGGACGACGTGGTGGGCCTCGCACCAGGTGGCCGGGATGTCGCACCCCGGTGCCCTGCAGTGCCGGTCCCTGGCGATCAGGGCCCTGCGCTGGTGTTTGCTGAACAGCCGTTGTTCCCGGCCGAGCCGCAGCGGTGCGCCGCGTTCGTCGGTGAGCATGAGCTGGATGGCCGCATCGCACAGAAGGTGGGTGATGCTCCCCATCGGCACGGGGGTTCCGTCACGCCCCACCCGGGCAAAACGGAGGTCCGCGAGCCGCTCGCCGTCCGGGAGCCCGTTGGCGTCCAGGGGAGGCTCCTGCAGTGAGCAGGGCCAGACCCGGCCCGAATCTGCCGCATCGCCACACTCAGCGCCCCGCGCGGAATCTACGGCGGCTTCCGAGGACGGAGCGTGATGCTCGGCGCACGAGCGCAGGTGGGCGTCCAGGGCCTCGAGCGAGGCAGTGATCAGCAACGTGGGTGCAGCGCCGCCGATTCGGGGCGCCGAGGCCGAAGCGGCCTGATCCCGCATGATCTGGGCCAAGGCGTCGAAGGTCTTCTGCCGGTGCGTGCGGGGGTCCGCGGGGGTGCCCCGGTCGGCAACCCCGGCCCGGCCGCTGGCGGCAGCCGCCCGACCCACGCCAGCCGCCCCAACCGTGTTTGCTGTGCCCGGCCCGCCGAGCACGCGGCTGGCGTCGCCCACGCGGTGAGCGTCCGCGGTGTCCTCGAACAGGGTCACCTGCTCCGGCTCAGCCGTGCGGGGCGACAGGTGGGCGTCCAGCAGGGTGCGCATGGCCGCACCTTCGAGCTCGGGTGCGAAGCCGCTGATGGCGTAGCCGCCTTCGGCGAGGTGCTTCAGGTCAAAGAAGCGCCGACGGTGTTGCTCCTCGTGCGCGCGTTCCAGCGCCTGCGGGTCCAGGACGGCGGCCCAGTCTTTGGCCTCGCGCAGCACGTTTTTGGGCGAGAGGCGCCCACCGGCAGCGGCCAGGCCGCCGCCCACAAATCCACCGCGCCGATCCACGTTCGCGGGGCGCTGGCCCGGGTGGAACCAGCCGAAGCCCGCGGGCCCACCAGCGTCTGGCTCTCGTCGGGGCTCTTGGACGGCGGACCCCACCCCGGGCCCCGTCTCCGCGCCCCGCCCGAGGCCGACCCCAGCGCCGAGCACGGCCCCAGCCTCGGCTCCGGCTCCGGCTCCGGCTCCGGCTCCGGCTCCGGACCACCCCGCACCGTCAGGCACGCCACCACCATCCGACGGGCCCTGTGGGAGGAAGCGCGGCGTTGCGATCGGCACGTAGCCCACTCCGACACCGGCGCCCTGCCATTCGACCCCACCCGGCTCCGAAGCGTCGCCGTCAGCGCCGCTCGCTCCGGATCCCCAAAGCCCCTCGGCGTCGGGCCCGTCCTGGGCACCCTGCGAGTGCCGCTCCTGGTGGTCACCGCTCGCACCGTCGCCCCACCGTCCCTCGGCACCGGGGGCGTCCCCGAAACCGCTGGCTCCCTGCTCGCTCGCGGCCCGCTTGGCGTCTTGGTAGGCGGCTTGTTGGGCGGCGAGCGCGGCGTCGCGCTCCTGCTCCCGCCGCCACTGCTCGAACAGGTTCACGCGCCCGGCCGTGGCGTTGGCGACCAGTGTGGCCTCCGCGACCCCGATGCCGCCCGGGATGGATTCGCTCTTCACACCACCCAGGCGCTCGTGGATGACCTTGGCGGTCTCGATGCTGAGCTCCCCGCCCACCAACGCCTGCCGAAGGGCCGGCCAACGACGAGCCTCACGCGAGGCCGCCGCCAGCTCCAACCAGCTCTGCGCCTGGTAGAAGCCGACGCCGAAGACCTCGGTCAGCAGACCCTTGGGAGAGGACTGCCCCAGGCGGCTCGCGAGCGCCTCCGAGCGCGTGTACGGCGTGGAGCGCCGTTCCACTGCCCCCGCCGACGCCACCTTGAGACCGTCCACGGCGCGGGCCACGTCCGCTGCCGCTTGCAGCGCCCGCACCACGACTTCCTCGGGTGCTCCGTCCCAGGTGGCCTCGGCCCCGCTCAGCACCCCTCGAACCAGCGCGGCGGCGCGCTCCAAAGCGTCGACATCCAACACGAGCACCACCACCCTCCGAGGCTCTGCTCACGGACAGAATCGTCGGCTTCGAGGCCCCTCCCCGCGGGCCTCTGCGACCCCTCAATTCTCCCACCGAAACCACCCAAGAACCCCGGAATCACGCAGAATGTGGATGACACGCCGCAAGAAAGCACCTGTGAGGGAAAACAGGCCCGGCCACCGCGACGTGGCCAGCCGCCGCCGAGCCCACCCGTCAGTTCCGACTCTCGCGAGAGCGAGGCGCCCGGTCGTCAAGCGAACCCGTGCCGACGTCCGGGGCGTCAACCGGATCGGTGCAGGAGTCCGGACAGGACTCCGGACCGGATGCCGTATCGGCAGCGGCACTCGGCGCCACGAGCCGCGCGGACAGCACCACCCCGAGCAACAAAAGACCCACCCACACCGCTGCCGCGCCGAGCACGCCAAGCCATTGACCGAGCACTCCAAACAACGCGGCACTCAGCGGCATCACCCCCAGCGTGATGGTCCGTTGCGCACCTGCTACGGCACCTAGTCGGTGTGGTGGAACGCAGCGAGGGAGAAGGTCTGCTCCCGCCACGTTGGCGACGGCGGTCCCGGCACCGTGCGCTGCTCCCTGGAGAGCGAACAGCGCAGCAGACACGGCCAGCCCCCAACCACCGACACTGCCCTCGTGCCCGAGGCTCCACCAGGCCCACCCCAGCACGGACGCACCACCGGCCAGGCAGGCCACCGCGCCGACCACACGCACCCGGACCAACCCCCATTGCGCGGTCCACGACGCCGCCGCAGCGGCACCGGCCACGGAGCTCACTGCACCGAGGACGCCCACGCCCACGTACACCTGGGCCGGCACTCCCAGCGCAGCAAGTGCCAGGACCGGTAGAACCGTGTTTGACGCCATCGCCGCCGCGTTGCTCACCGCATTGACCGCCACGAGACGCCGCAGTGGCACCGAGGCGAACAGCAGCGAGAAGGCCCCGGGCTCGCCCTCCGGCGACTCCGTGCGCGATGACTCCGCGCGGGCCCCCGGAGCCACTTCGCCCCGTGACGACCGCCACCAACGGAGAGGAACCGGCTTCGAGGAGACCGTTGGAGACGCTCCGGCCCCCGCTTCCAACGTCGACGCGAACCGCCTCCGAGCACCACAGAGTCGCCGCACTCCCCCATTGAGGTTGGCGCACGACAGGACGTAGAGCACCGCAGCGGCCGCCCAGGCCCAACTCGCTGGCCCCCACATCAGCACCCCCGCGAGCGCCAGCCTCCCCACGCCGTCGCCGATCAGCGCCGATGTCTGTATTCGCCCGTAGCTGTTCCGCACCTCCTCAACCGGCACGGTGCGGGCCACGGCCACGCCTTGCCCTGCCCCGTAGAACACCTCTGCCACGCCCACGATGGCCGCGGTGGCGATCAGGATCGCGGCGCCTCCGGCACCGCGGAGCAGCCCTGCCCACCACGCGAGCACGACAACCAGGCCCACGGCCGCTCGGAGGAGCGAGCTCAGCGCCATCGCCCGTTCGGGCGTTACCATCGCGTCGATGCGTCTGCCTACCCACACCCCGAGAACGAGGAAAGCGGCCAGGCCCAGCGCATTGAGCACGCCGACGAGGCCCGTGCCGGCGCCGAGCCCGGCGACGGCTACCACGGGCAGGACACCGCGGACCATGGCGTCCGCCGCGCCTTCAAGCCCACCGCTGCGGATGAGCGCCGAGTCCGCCGTCCTGTTGGGCCTGAAGCCCTCGCGTAAGGTCATGCCTGACAGATTGTCAGGTCGAACCTGACACGGCAAGGGGCGATTGCGCCATACTTGAGCCATGCTCGAAGACGTCCTGTGCAGTTACTGCCTCCGCGGGCGCTCCGTCACGGGCCCCATGGCCTTCAGCCCCCTCGCCGCGATCTGCCGGGACTGCGCACGCGGAGCGCTGGAAAAGATGGAACAAGCCACGGAGCACCCCCGCAGGGACCCGGATGCCCCGTTCAGCTTCTGGTCCCACCTGAGCGACGACGAGCTGCTTGGCCGCCTGCCCCAGGTTGCCGCGGCCGGCACCCAAGTGGAGGAACACCTCCAGTCGTGGGTTGGCGCGGCCCGCGAGCGTGGAATGAGCTGGGCCCGCATCGGCGCCGCCCTGGGCATGACACGCCAATCGGCATGGGAACGTTTCACCCCACGCGACGATCGTTGACTCCACCGCGGGCCACCACCAAGATCGAACGCATGCCCGCCGAGTTCCTCCGCTTCCACAGCGCCGTCCCCAACCGCCACGGCCGCTTCCCGGGGCTCTTCGCTCTTGCCAACGGGCTCCAGGCGGACGGCCGCCTCAGCGAGGAAGAAGAACGGTGGTGGCGGGAGAACAACGAGTTGGGTCACCGCCTCTACCCGGACCCGAGCAGCACCCACCCGGACACCTACGACCACACGAAACACCCAGGGGCCCAGGCCTGGTTCAAGGCGGAAGTAGTGCACATCATCGCTTACGCCCGCGGCTACACGCGCCTCTTGGACGCCCACCAGGTTCCATGGACCCTGCTCACCACCACAACCCCCGGCCGGATCATCTACGAGGACGACGTCCAGGTGGTCGCCCTTCCATTCAGCTATGCCGATGACTGGCCGTTTGCCCCACCCGCTCCCGCCGAGGGCTGACTCACCGACCCCGTCACGCTTCGACCGCAGATCGTGGATGTGTCAGCGTTCAGGGAACACGTGCGCGTTGATCCACTGGGCAAGGCCATCGAGCTGCTGTGGTCGGGTTGTCCCTCCGCAGCGATCGACGAGCTCGCGACCCATCCCCCCGCGGCCCGCCGTCTCGCCCTGCACGCGGACGCCTTGCGCGATCTCGGTGCTCACACCTAGGCCCTCAAGATCTATGACCAGCTGGTCCGCGACCACGCGGGAACACCCCACGAGGCCACCTTCCTTCAGCACCGAGGCAAGGTCCGTTTCGCGGCACACCAGTACGACGACGCGGCAGCAGACTTTGCGCGGGCCGCGGCGCTTCGCGCCCCGGGCGATCCCACGCTCCTTGCGTCGGCGCGGCAGGCCCTCGAGGCGGCGCTCCGGGGAGCGGGCCAACGGTCGCAAGCTGCCTCTAAGGCAGGGCCGCTCCCCGGCCGAGGCCCACGAACCGCCTGAGGCGCCACCGCCACTCACGGCCCCAGCTCCCCGCCTCACACCTCGGGGCACTTCCCGGT
Organism: Galactobacter valiniphilus; assembly: GCF_003575975.1. Lineage (GTDB taxonomy): Bacteria > Actinomycetota > Actinomycetes > Actinomycetales > Micrococcaceae > Galactobacter > Galactobacter valiniphilus. The sequence goes on from NZ_QQXK01000014.1 coordinate 70,221, forward strand.
GGTGAACTGCATGATCGATCCATCGACACTGCGATGCGGCGCCTGCGTCCACGAGTGGTAGTCGACCCGCACCTCGGAGACTTGCCCCGACCATGACCCGCCAGCGAGCGACTTGGCCGTGAGCACGACGAGGAGCTCCTTCCCCGGTGCCACCTCCACGCTGCGGCCCGCTCCGAGCTGGGCCACCGGCGGAGCGCCGTCGCGCTGCCGGAAGCTATCGCTGCGGGCCAGCCCGCCTCCGCCGGCGTCGGTGCGAACGCTGGCCTCGACCTTCTCGATCGTCACGCCGTCCACCTGCTGGGCCCCAGCCCCGGTCACCGTCACGGGAAGCGACGAGAAGTTCTTGAAGGCCGCGTAGATCTCCACGGTTCTGGCGTCCTCCGTGGTCGGGATGGCCCCGGTGCACCACGTGGCGCCGCCCTGCGTCTCCAGCGCCCCGGACCCGGGCAGCGTCCACACGAAGAATCCGGCCACGAGCACGCCGGCGGCCACGCCCCCAGCGATCCAGCGCCGCTTGCTCCCGGCCTCGCGCACCGGGCGCGCACCGGCCAGTTCCTCCGGCGGTTCCTCGGCGTCCGTCAGCACCACAAACTCCTGGGCGCCCCCGCGGTGAGCACCACCGCCGAGGAACCCCATCGGGTGCGCATCGAGCGTCGGCGCCCCACCGGCCCCGCCCGCGGCCCTGGAGGCGTCGTCGGGCTCCGGTGTGTGCGCCTCGTGCTTGGCCATGCCGCTCCCCTAGCGTTACTCGCCTCGCGCCCGCGCTCCCACACGAGCGTGCTCTCCCGGCCACGGGCGCGCACGACGCGCCCAGCAGGCCGGAGTCAATCCCCCAGCCTGCTCCCGTGGGCACCGACAATCAAGCATCCATGAATAACAATGCGGAGACGCCGAAAGAACCTTGACTTACAGGAAAGCCAAAAACCACAGCGGCGCCGCCCCCTCCATGACGTGAGGGGCGACGCCGCAATGGGTCCCGGCCCGCGCGCGAGAGTTGCGCAGGTGTTCGTCGCCGGAGGTAGGTCGGCGCCGGGTTCGGCCGGAGGCACCCGATTCCTTGCCGGCCGAGGCCTGTGGGGCTCCCTGCGTTAGCCCACCGATCGGGGTGGTGAGCCAAGGAGCTTAGCCTTGCGGCCCGCCGTCGTGCCCTTTCAATGAAAGGCACGACGGCGGCGCGAGGCCTGAGGCGCGCGTCAGGAGTGAGCGCGCAGCAGGCGCCCGGTGGGCGTCTCGAAGTCGACGTCGGTGCCGCCGAGGAGCGTGCGGTGCACGCGCCCGGTCAGCTCGCGGCCGTCGTACGGGGTGATGGGGTTCTTGTGGCGCAGCTCCTGGGCGTGCACCACGAAGGACTCCTCGGGGGTAAAGAAGGAGAAGTCGGCGTCGTTGCCCACGGCGATCCGCCCCTTCTCGGTGAGGCCAACGAAGTCGGCCGTGTTCGAGCCCATCCACGTCAGCACCTGCTCCAGCGGCACGCCGCGCCGGCGCGCCTCGGACCACACGAGCGGCAGGCCCAGCTGCAGGGAGGCTACGCCGCCCCACGCGATGCCGAAGTCGCCGTGCTCCACGCCCTTGAGCTCGGCCGTGGCCGGGGAGTGGTCGGACACGATGAGGTCGATCGTCCCGTCCAGCAGGCCAGCCCAGAGGGCGTCGCGGTTGGACTCCTCGCGGATCGGCGGGCAGCACTCGAACGCGGTGGCCCCCTTCGGGGACCTCCTCGGCCACGAGCGTGAGGTAGTGCGGGCACGTCTCCACTGTCAGGCGGACGCCGCGGGCCTTGACCTCGCGCACGCGCTGGATGGAGTCGGCGTTGGAGAGGTGCAGGATGTGGGCGCGGGCGCCCGTGCGCTCGGCGCGCTCGATCACGTCGGCGATCGCGCGGTCCTCGGCGCCGCGCGGACGCGAAGCGAGGAAGTCGGCGTAGTGCTGGCCGTGGGCCTCGGGCGCTGAATCGATGATGTGCGCGTCCTCGGCGTGGACGATCAGCAGGCCGTCGACGGGCTCGAGCTCCTCCATGGCCTCCTGCATCTCATCGGCCGTGAGCGAGGGGAACTCGTCAACGCCGGAGTGCAGCAGGAAGCACGTGAAGCCGAACACGCCCTCGTCCAGCAGCGGGCGCAGGTCGCCGCGGTTGCCCGGGATGGCGCCGCCCCAGAAGCCCACGTCAACGAACGCCTTGTCGCGGGCCACGTCGCGCTTGATGTTCAGCGCGTCCACCGTGACGGTGGGCGGGATGGAGTTCAGCGGCATGTCGATGATGGTGCTCACGCCGCCGGCAGCGGCGGCCTTCGTGGCGGACGCGAAGCCCTCCCACTCGGTGCGGCCGGGCTCGTTAACGTGCACGTGCGTATCCACGAGGCCGGGCAGCAGCACCTGGCCGGCGGGCACGTCCACGACCGAGTCGCCGCTCAGGCCGAAGCCGAGCTCCTCAATCGCCACGGTCTTTCCGTCGCGCACGCCCACCTCGACGGCGCGGATGCCCTCGGGCGTGTAAGCCTGCTCTGCGCGGATCACCAGGTCAAGCGCACCCACCTCGGTGCGGGGGGTGCTCTCCAAGATCCGCGACATCGTCGCACCGCGCCTGGAACGCGAGCTCGCGACCATGCTCCACCGCCCGCCCCTGCTCGTGAACGCCGCGCTCTCACTCCACGCCGCGCCGCTGCGCGGCGGGCTGGACCTGGCCCTGGCCGAGCTGGACCTCGAGCACATCGCCGCCTTCTGAGCGGGCGTCGGGCACCAGCAAACCCAAGCCACCCCGGAACGCAACAGGGCGCCGTCGGGCTCTCCCCTCACAGGGAAGAGGCCGACGGCGCCCCGCCGTGCCCGGGCGTCCAGCACGGCTACACACATTGAATCCGCGCCGTTCCCGGCGGCGGTGGGTGCGCGCCCGCGCCCACCGCCCGAACCACCGGTCCCGATCCGCTTGGAGATCAGAGCATGACCTGACGGTTCTGGTCCTTGTAGAGCAGGTAGCGGAAGGGCTCCGGGCCACCGGCGTAGCAAGCCTGCGGGCAGAAGGCGCGCAGGGACATGTAGTCGCCCTCCTGCACCTCGACCCAGTCGGCGTTGAGGCGGTAGACGCCCTTGCCCTGCAGCACGTAGAGGCCGTGCTCCATGATGTGGGTCTCGGCAAACGGGATGGAGGCGCCCGGCTCGAACGTCACGATGTTCACGCCGAAGTCGTAGCCGAGGTCCTGCGGATCCAGCATGCGCGTGGTGCGCCAGCGGCCGTCGGTGCCCGGCATGGGGCCCGGGACCACGTCGCGCTCGTTGCCCACGGCGAAGCGGGCGGGGTGCCCCTCGAGGGGCTCGGCGCGCTTGCGGAACCAGCGGAAGCGGGCCGGCTCGTCGCCGTCGTTCTTGGCGCTCCAACCGCTGCCGGCCGGGACAAACGCGAAGCCGCCCGGCGCGAGCACGTGGCTCTCGCCCTCGTGGATCACGGTGAGCTCGCCCTCCATGACAAACAGGAAGCCGGCCACCTCCTCCTGCGGCTCGGGCTTCTCGGCGCCGCCGCCGGGCAGCACCTCGAGGATGTGCTAGGCGAAGGTCGTGGCGCCGCCGGCCACGGGGCGGTTGAGCACCCAGGCGCGCGTGCCGGTCCACTCGGGGAAGACCGAGGTGACGATGTCCTTCATGACGCCGCGCGGGATGACCGTGTAGGCCTCGGTGACGATCGCGCGATCCGTCAGCAGGTCGCTCTGCGGCGGGTGGCCGCCGTGCGGGGCGTAGTAGGGAGCCTCACCGAGCTGGGCAGCGGTGGTCTCGCTCATGGTGGTCATCTCCTTCTTCGTGTCGCCCCTGCTCCGGCATGGGCCGGGGTGGGGCTGGTGCTTCGCCGTGGTTCCGTGATCCCAAGAATGCCCGACGGCGGTCGGTGTGGTTCTGTGGGCCGCGGCGCCCGGGTGCCTCCCATCGCTGGGAGGCACCCACGCGCCGTCGTGCCGTGGGGTGCACCGCCCTGGCGGGCGGGGCGGGCGGGCCGGGCGGCTCAGCGGGCCGGCGGGCGGGCGCCCTCGGCGACCTGCTGCGGCGTGAGCGGGGCGACCGCCGCCAGGTCCTCGGCCGAGATCGCGCCGCAGACGATGCCGCGGTGCAGGAAGCCGGCGAGTGCGCGGGCCGTGGCCGGCTCGTCCATGATCGCGGTCTGGACTCCGCCGAGGTAGTTCGCGAGGCGGATGGCCGCCTGCTCGTACCCGTCGCGGTAGTAGGCGTAGGTCGCCAGGTAGCGCGTCACGAGCTGGGCCGGGTGGAGGTCCCAGCCCTGGCGGATGCCGCGCTCGAGGTGACGGCGCACCAGCCGCGCGTGCAGCTTCCAGGCCTCGGGGGCCTGATCGCCGATCGGCAGGATGTTGGTCGAGCCATCGGAGAGGTGCACGCCCGTCGCGGCGACGGCAAGCTGGAGCAGGTCCTTCGCCGCGTCGGCCACGGGGTGCTCCATCGACTGGTGCGCCGCATCGATGCCCAGGAACGCCGAGTAGTCGTACGTTCCGTAGTGCAGCGAGGTGATGCGTCCGTCGCCGACGCGCAGGAGCCGGGCGGCGGTGACCGTGCCGTCGCCGCCCAGGATGATCTGCGGCGTCTCGGCCTGCACCTCGAAGGTCAGCGCGCGCTCGGGCAGGCCGTGGGCCTGCTCCAGCTTGCGGCAGACCTCGACCATGACCTCGACCTGCTCCAGGGTGGAGACCTTGGGCAGCGTGATGGTCACACCCTCGGGCAGGCGCCCGGCGCGGCTCATGAGCGTGGAGACGAACAGGTCCAGCGTGTGCAGGCCGCGGCGGCGGGCGGGCTCCTCGAGGCACTTGAAGCGCGTGCCGATGAACGGGGTGGTGAGGCCCCGCTCCATCGCCTCGGCCACGCGGGTGGCCATGAGAACGACGTCCTGATCCTCGCGCTCCGGGTGATCCCCGTAGCCGTCCTCCGCATCGAGGCGCAGGTCCTCGATGGGCTCGTTCTCCAGCTTGCGCTGGACGTTGGCGATGAGGCCGGCGTCCCCGGCCAGCCCGACGAGCTCGGCCACGCCCGCCACGCCGCCGTGAGCCGCCGCCGCGGCGAGGGCCTGCTGGCCCCACTGCGCCGGGAGCTCCGGGGTGTAGCGATCCATGCCCACGTAGACGGTGTGCACGGGCTGGCGGACCTCGCGATCACCCGGGTACTCCCGGGCCAGCAGCGCGTCGGTGCCCGCGAGGGCCTCGTCGGCGCGGCTGAGGTCGGCCTCGGAGAGGACGCCCATGTCGGTGCTGGTCGGGGACGTGGTTATCGTGCGCCTGCCTGGGTTTTGAGCTGATCCAGCAGACGGTACGCCGGCAGCGTGAGGAAATCCTCGTAGTCCTCCGGGCGACCGGAGACGAGACGGGAAATGAGGGCGGCGGCCGCGGCGTAGTAACGCTCGAAACGCTCCTCGTTGGCGACCTCGCCGCGCAGGCGCTCCACCTCTTCGGCGAGCACCGACTGCACCAGGTCATAGGTGATGACGTTGCCGGTGTCGGCCGCCTTCACGCCCTGGTTGACCTGCTGCCAGATCTGCGTGCGGGAGATCTCCGCGGTGGCCGCGTCCTCCATGAGGTGGTGGATCGCCACGGCGCCGTTGCCGGAGAGCCAGACGGCCGTGTAGGCGACCGCCACGTAGAGGTTGGTGCGCAGGCCGGCCTCGGTGACCTCGCCGGAGGCGCCGGCGACGTCGAGCAGCTGGGCCGGGGTCACCTGGACCTCCTCGCGGAGGCGGTCAACCTGGTTCGGCTTGTCGCCGAGCACGGCGTCGAAGATCTCCTGGCACACGGGCACGAGGTCCGGGTGCGCCACCCACGAGCCGTCGAAGCCGTCGCCGGCCTCGCGGGTCTTGTCGTCGCGCACCTTGGCAAACGCCGCGGCCGTGACCTCGGGCTGCTTGCGGTCCGGGATGACGGCGGCCATGCCGCCCATGGCGAAGGCGCCGCGGCGATGGCAGGTCTTCACGAGCAGCTCGGTGTACGCGCGCATGAAGGGGCTCGTCATGGAGACGGCGCCGCGGTCCGGGAGCACGAAGTCCCCGGCCGTGGAATCGCGGAAGGTCTTCACGATGGAGAAGAGGTAGTCCCAGCGGCCGGCGTTCAGGCCCGAGGCGTGATCGCGCAGCTCGTAGAGGAACTCCTCCATCTGGAAGGCCGCCGGGATGGTCTCGATGAGCATCGTGGCGCGGATGGTGCCGTGCGGGATGCCAATGTACTCCTGGGCGAAGGTGAAGACCTCGTTCCAGAGGCGCACCTCGAGGTGGTGCTCCATCTTGGGCAGGTAGTAGAAGGGGCCCTGGCCGGAGGCCGTGAGCGCCTTCGCGTTGTGGAAGAAGTGCAGGCCGAAGTCCACGAGCGCGCCCACGCCCTCCTGGCCGTCCACGAGCACATGCTCCTCGGGGAGGTGCCAGCCGCGGGGGCGAACCACCACGACCGCCGTCTTGCCGTCCTCGCGGACGCGGTACTCCTTACCCTCCGGCGAGGTGAACTCCAGCGTGCCGCGGGCGGCGTCGGTGAGGTTCGCGACGGCGTCGACGACGTTCTCCCACGTGGGGGTGGACGCGTCCTCGAGGTCCGCCAGCCAGACCTTGGCGCCGGAGTTGAGGGCGTTGATCGCCATCTTGGCCGGCGAGGCCGGGCCCGTGATCTCCACGCGGCGGTCCTGCAGCGCGGCCGGAGCCGGCGCCACCTTCCAGTCACCCTCGCGCACGGCCTGGGTCTCCGGAAGGAAGTCCAGGGTGCCGCTCGCGCTGGCCTCCTGACGACGATCCTCGCGCGCCGCCACCAGCTCGGCACGACGGCCGGCAAAGCGGTGGTGGAGCTCCTCAATGAAGGCCAGCGCGTCGTCCGAAAGGATCTCGGCCGCGCGGGCGTGCTCGGGGTGGCGGGTCAGCGTGATGCTCATGAGTTGCCTCCTACTGGCTTCTCTTGTGTGTGTTGGGGGATCAACGTGTTCGGGTCAGCGGCTCTTGGCCACCACCGCGGCGATGGCCGCCGCGACGTCGGGTGCGACCTGAGCGTCGAACACGCTGGGGACGATGTAACCGGGGTTGAGCTCATCGGGGCTCACGCGATCGGCGATCGCGTCCGCCGCGGCCACGAGCATCTCGGTGGTGATGTCGGAGACGTTGGCGTCCAGCAGGCCGCGGAAGACACCCGGGAAGGCCAGAACGTTGTTGATCTGGTTCGGGTAATCCGAGCGGCCGGTGGCCACGACGGCGGCGTGCTTGGCCGCAACGGCGGGGTCCACCTCGGGGTCGGGGTTGGCCATGGCGAAGACGATGGCGCCGTCGGCCATGGAGGCGACGTGCTCCTCCTGGAGCAGGCCGGGGGCGGAGACGCCGATGAAGACGTCGGCGCCGACCAGGGCCTCGTGGATGGTGCCCTCGAAGGCGTCCCGGTTCGTGTTGTCGGCGATCCACTGGCGGTGCTCGTCGGAGTGCTGCTGGCCGCGGGCGATGGTGCCGGCGCGGCCGGCGGCGACGATGTTGGACGCGCCGGCGCCGATGAGGAGCTGGATGATGGCGTGGCCGGCGGCGCCGACGCCGGAGACGACGATCTTGACGTCCTTGATCTTCTTGCCCACCACGAGCAGCGCGTTGCGCAGGGCGGCGAGGGTCACGATGGCGGTGCCGTGCTGGTCGTCGTGGAAGACGGGGATGTCGAGCTCCTCGCGGAGGCGGGCCTCGATCTCGAAGCAGCGCGGGGCGGCGATGTCCTCGAGGTTCACGCCGCCGTAGACGGGGGCGAGGGCCTTCACGATGGCGACGATCTCGTCGGCGTCCTTCGTGTCGAGGCAGACGGGCCAGGCGTCGACGTCGGCGAACTGCTTGAAGAGGGCCGCCTTGCCCTCCATGACGGGAAGGGCGGCGGCCGGGCCGATGTCGCCCAGGCCGAGGACCGCGGTGCCGTCGGTGACGACGGCGACCGTGTTGCGCTTCACCGTGAGGTTGCGGGCGTTCTCGGGGTGCTCGTAGATGTCCATGCAGACGCGGGCGACGCCGGGCGTGTAGGCGCGGGAGAGATCGTCGCGGTTGCGCAGCGGCACCTTGGGGACCACCTCGAGCTTGCCGCCGAGGTGCATGAGGAAGGTGCGGTCGGAGGCCTGGCGGACCGAGATGTTCTCCAGGGCGTCGATCTCGTTGCGCACGCGCTGGCCGTGATCGGCGTCGGTGGTGTCGAAGGTGACGTCCACGACGAGCTTGGAGTGCGTGGACTCGGCGACGTCCAGGGCGGTCACGGCGGCGCCGGCGGCGCCGATCGCGTTGGCGATCTCGCTCGTGGCGGTGAACGACGCGGGAGCCTCCACGCGCAGGGTCATCGAGTAGCCGGGGCTAGGAGCGGCCATGAGTGCCTCCTCAAGATTTCGTATCGTGGAAGAAAGATTCTGACTGATGAGATCTTGGCACAAGTGAACCAGATCACGCGGAACTTATCCAGAGTGCGGAAAGATTCCCCCACATAGCGATAGGATGCCTGTCATGACACAAGGAACGCAGGAGACCCCGACCCGTTCCGGCGGCGTCCAATCCGTGGAGCGAGCCTTCGCTCTCCTCGAGACCATCGCGGCCGCCGGCGGCGAGCTGACCCTGAGCGAGCTCAGCCAGCGCACGCCCCTGCCGCTGCCTACCATCCACCGCCTCTTGCGCACGCTCGTGAGCATGGGCCACGTGCGCCAGCTGCCCGACCGCAGCTACGCGCTGGGCCCACGGCTCATCCACCTGGGCGAGGTCGCGAACCGCCAGCTCGGGGCGCTGGCCAAGCCGATCATGCGCTCACTCGTGGAGCAGCTCGGCGAGACCGCCAACCTGGCCGTACTCGACGACGACCGCGTCACCTACGTGGGCCAGGTGCCCTCGCCGCACGCCATGCGCATGTTCACCGAGGTGGGCCAGCGCGTGCCGCTGCACTACTCCGGCGTGGGCAAGGCGATCCTGGCGCAGCTGCCCGAGGAGCAGGTCCGCTCGCTCATGGAACGCACCGGGATGGCCTCCCGCACCGTCAACACGCACACCGACGTCGAGTCGCTCCTGGCCGACCTCGAGGCCACGCGCGAGCGCGGCTACGCCGTGGACGAGCAGGAGCAGGAGATGGGCTCGCGCTGCTACGCCGTGGCCATCCCGGACTCCGCGACCCGCCTGGCCGTGTCCGTCTCCGGCCCGATCTCCCGCGTGGACGAGTCCTTCGCCGACCGCGCCGTGCCGGCCCTGACCGCCGCGGCCGCCGCGATCTCGCAGGCCCTGCGCTCCGGCGCCTGAGTTCCTCCGCGCTTCGGCGCCCCGCCGCGGGCCGGTTTCCCTTGAGGGGAGGCCGGCCCGCGGTTTTTCTTGGTGTCGCTGCTACTTTGCGTGCCGTGCGCCGTGAAGGGACCCCACTTCACGACGCACGCCACGCAAACTCCGGCGGCCCCGGGCCCACACGAAGTTGGAGTGCGAAATGCGCTCAAGGTCGCCTCCTTCGGCGCATTTCGCACTCCAAGTAGTTGCCGGAGGCTCGTTCGCGAGTGCCGCGTGTCGCCTCCCGCGCCGTTTCGCCGGCACGCGGCACTCGCCAAAGACGCCGGGCGGCACAAGGCACTCGCGAACGCGGTGTGCCCCGCCGCACCGGCCAACGCACGACGGCGCGGGGCCCGGTCCCAGCCCCGCCCCCGGGCGGACGGGAGGCACCCCAGGCGCCCGGGCGCCGTCGGGCACCCGAAAATGCGCGCCGCACGCCGCCCACACGCCCCGCTTCACGGCGCACGACACGCACACTCCGACGGCCCGGGAGCACGCGAAGTCGGAGTGCGAAATGCGCTCACGACCGCCCCCTTCGGCGCATTTCGCACTCCAAGATTCCCGTTGGCCGTGAGCGACCCAACGCGCGAGGAGGCGCTCCCCCACACGGGGAGCGCCTCCTGCATGCGCCGGAGGGCAGGGTGCCGTCGCGCTCGATCTTCTGCAGCGCGGCCGTGACCGACTCCGGCACCGGCACGTTGTTCTTCTCGCAGGCCTTGGCGTGGCGCTTGAGCTCCGTGAGCTGCTGCTGCGCCGTGACGACCTTGACCTCGTTGCCCTCGGCGTCCACGAGCTTGCCGCCGATGTAGGAGTCGCCGTCCTCGAGGTTGTCCAGCTCCTCCTCGCGGACCATGCGCGGCGGGGCCGCCACAAACACGGAGCCCTTCTTGGAGTTACCGCCCTGGATCTCGTTGAAGATGATGTTCAGCAGCACGGCCATGATGGCGGCGGAGCTGATGCCGGAGTGCAGGATGGTCGCGGCCCAGTCCGGGAAGTGGTTGTAGAACTCGGGCTTGACGATCGGGATGCCGCCGAAGGCGATCGAGGCGCCCAAGATGATCAGGTTGTAGCCGTCGTAGTTGACCTTGGAGAGCGTGCGGATGCCCGAGGCGGCAACGGTGCCGAAGAGCACGATGCCGGCGCCGCCCAGGACGGGCGTGGGAATCGCGGCGACGAAGCGGCCGAGGATCGGCAGCAGGCCGAGGATCACCGAGATGCCGCCGCCGGCCGTGACCACGAAGCGCGACTTCACGCCGGTGATCGTCACGAGACCCACGTTCTGCGCAAAAGCCGACTGCGTGAAGGTGTTGAAGAACGGGGCAACAAAGGTGGAGGCCATGTCGGCGCGCAGGCCGTTGGCGATGCGCTTCGAGTCGACCTTGGCACCGGTGATCTCACCGACCGCCAGGATATCCGCCGTGGTCTCCGTGAGGATCACGATGACGACGATGGTCATGGAGAGGATGGCGCCGAACTCGAAGACCGGCATGCCGAAGGCGAGCGGCTGCGGGAAGGCGAAGATGGCGCCCGTGCCGACCTTGGAGAAGTCGGCCATGCCCAGCGGGATGGCGACCAGCGTGCCGACCACCATGGCGATCAGGATGGAGAGGCGGGAGATCGCGGCGTTGCCGAGCTTGGAGAAGAGGATCGTCAGCGCAAACACCAGGGCGGCGAGGCCGATGTTCTGCAGCGAGCCGTAGTTCTCGGCCTTGGCGTTGCCGCCCATGGCCCAGTTGGCCGCGACCGGCGTGAGCGAGACGCCGATCATGGTGATGACCACGCCGGTCACGACCGGCGGGAAGAAGCGGATGATCTTCGCGAAGAACGGGGCGATCAGGAAGCCGATCGCGCCGGCCACGATGACCGAGCCGAAGACGGACTGCAGCCCGTGCACGTGGTCCGGGGCGCCGGAGACGATGGCGCCCATGGTGGACACCGACGCGAACGAGGTGCCCTGGACCAGCGGAAGCTTGGAGCCGAAGAACGGGATGCCCCACGACTGAAGGATGGTGGCGAGGCCGCCGATGAAGAGGCAGCAGGCCACGAGCAGAGCGATCTGGTCGCTCGAGAGGCCGGCGGCCTGGCCGATGATGAGCGGCGGGGCGATGATGCCGCCGTACATCGTCAGGACGTGCTGGAGGCCAAACGCTATGGTGCGGCCGAACGGCAGGCGCTCGTCCTCCGGTGCGGTGGAGGGGGGTGCGGGGGTCTTCGACTTGCTTGTCATCACGCGAAACTCCTTTGTTGCGCGCAGGCGGGCCGCGGTGCGGCGCGGCCCGCCTGACTCAACCGGTCATCAAGGGTGGGAAATCAGCAGAAGCCGGGGATGTTTTCCCAGATCTGGTGGGACTCAGCGCCGCCTTCGCGCTGGATGGTCGCCTCGATCAGGCCGTACGGGCGATCGGCGGCGAAGAAGACCTCGTTGGGGTTGTCCTGGCCAAAGACCTCCAGGTCAACGAGGAAGTGGTGCTTGTTCGGCAGCGACATCTTGATCTCTTCGATCTCGGGATGCGCGTTCAGCACGTCCTCGCCCATGGCAAACATGGTCTGCTGCAGGGCCAGGGAGTGCGTGTTGGCGAACGTGGTGAGCAGGCGCTTGCGGACGTCGGCGTAGACGGCGTCGAAGTCGATGCCGGCCTCGACGGCGGCGGCGGAGTTGCGCCAGCGGGCGGTGACGTCCGTCGCGAGGATGCGATCGGAGGTCGCCTTCAGCGTGGTGTAGCGATCCACGGGGAAGCCGTGGAACTCGGAACCGGTGGACTTCAGGACGGTCAGGTCCTGGATGCCGGCGACGACGTTCTTCTCGCCATCCTTGATCTCCAGCACCGCGGTGCGGACCTCGGACTTGTTGCGGGAGAACGCGTGGTCGTGATCGTTGATGCGATCCCAGAAGTACTGCTCGGCGGCCCAGCGGCCACCCTCGATCCACTCGAACTCGTTCACGAAGTGGCTGCCGAGGCGGATGAGGAAGTCCTCGACCGCGCCGACGCCGTCGCGGGCCAGGCCGTAGACGGTGTTCTTCTGGGTTTCGGTGGGGACAACCAGGCCGTTGTCGCCGTCGCGGTGGGCGGCGTTGAAGTCGCCGTGCAGCTGCGAGGTGACGTTGAGGTCCTCGATCTGGTGGCGATCGGTGTCGCGGGTGATCTTAACGAGGCGGACCTCGGTCTTGCCGTACTGGTTCTTCCCCAGAACGATGCGGGTGCCGGCGGTGGTGTCAGCGGTGGCGGTCATGTTAACTCCCTCGGTACGTCGAGTAGGCAAATGGGCTGATGAGAAGAGGCACGTGGTAGTGAGCGAGCGCGTCGGCGACGGTGAACTCGATGACGACAGCGGGGAAGAAGGTTTCCGTACCCTTGTTCCCGTAGTAGGCGCCGGTGTCGAACGTGCACCGGTAGTGGCCTACTGCGACCTCCGTCGGACCGAGGTTCTTGATGCGACCGTCGTCGTCGGTCTCACCTCGTCCGATCTCTTGCCAGCCGGAGTCCGTGTTGGCTTCCAGCGTGGCCTTGACACCGGAGGCAGACCTCCCGGTCCCGGTGTCGAGCACATGGGTGGTGATGTGGCTGCGCGTGTCGCCTACGGCGTCGGCCTCCACGATCCCCTCGAGGCGGAGGAGGGCGATCTGCGCGAGCTGATCGGCAACCTCCGCGTTTTCAGTGGCCTCATCCTGTCCGAGGCGGCGCTCCAGGTTCTCGAGGATCTCGGGAACCGAGCGGCCGGCCGCGCGGATGAGGAAGACACGGTCGAAGCGGGCCTCGTAGGCGGCGTTGCCCTCGGCGAGCTTCCGGGCGAGCTGCGCGTCGCGGTCGACCCCGACGCCGGCCTGCTCGCTGCGGGAGAGTTCGGCCTCGGCGGAGTCACCCTGCGGCTTCTCGCCGATGCGCGGGTGATGCGCCAGGGCGGCGGCGATCTCCTGATCGGTGAAGGCCGGGATCTGCGCGGCGTGGGCCAGGAGGGCCTCGCGGCTGGCGTAGGGCCGGCCGTCGACGACGGCGTCCACCCAGCGGTCCACGTCGACGGCGGGCCGCACTGCTGCGGCGGCCTCGACGGGCTCTAGGGTGTTGAAGATCGACAAAAGAATGGGTGTCAGCGCTTTCCACTCGTGATGTGGCCCGCCCGGCTGAACACCCTTACCCCCACGGGCTGGGGTGCCCGGGATTGACTCCATGTTTCGTATGGCGGAATTTCGATTCCATTTTCCTGCTAAGAACCATGTAACCGGGGTCACACTCCCCCTGTCAACCCCCTGTTCATATGAGATCGAAAAATGGGATACCCCTTGCGCTCCACCCGCAGCGCATGCAGGCTAGTTCCACCATTCGAACTTCACATTCCACATTGCGGAATGTAGGCCACGGAAAGAGGTGGGTCATGACTCTCCAGCACAACACCGCGAACACGCACGCTCCGGCCATTCTTGGCTCCCACTCCCCCGCGGAACCGCGGCCCCTCACGAGCTCCCTGCCCATCCACGCACGCATCGTGGAGCCCGGCACGGAGCTGCAGTGGCCCGAGTTCCCGGCCGGCGGCTGCGACCCGGACTTCCCGGGCTCCTCGCGCCCGCGCCGCCCCTCCCGCCTCGGCGGCGTGGTGCACGGCGTGCTGCGCTTCGTCCGCGGCTGATCGCCGCACACCACGAGCCACCCCGACCCTCGCGCGGACACGCGGGACGGGGTCAACGGGCCCCGGAGCGGGACCGATGGTTCCGAGGGCCGACTATCCCCTCGGAACCGTCGGCCACGTTCCGGGGCCCTTCACCGTCTTGAACCAGAGAGCGCACGACGGCGCACGGCCGGGTTCCGGCCTCATTGAGCGGCCCGCACGCGAGCGCTGAGCACCCCGGCGCGGTGCGGCCCAGGCCCCCTGAGTTAGGCCTCCGCCCCGCGCTCCGCTTCCCAGCCGGCCACCCGCTCGCGCATCTGTTCCTCGGTGACGCGCAGGCGCACGGCGGCCAGCACGGCGGCGTCGGAGGGGTCGTCCTCAACGAAACCGCGGCCCAGCAGCAGCTCCAGGTAGCGGCGCTCCAGGCCAAGGGCCGGCTCGGCCGGGCCCTCCTCGCCGTAGAGCTCCTCCCACTCCTCGCCGGACCAGTCAACGGCCTCGGGGCGCGGGATCTGCGGGCGGTCGTAGTGGACCGTGGGCGCCGGCTCGACCCAGTCCGGGGTCATGGCGATGATCCGCGGCACCTCGTCGCTGCCCCACGGGCGTTCGCTCTCCTCGGAAAGATCATCCAGCGTCGCGGAGACGCGGCTCATCTCGCGCCACACGAGCGCGTCGCGGCAGCCGTCCTCCGGCCAGGCCTGCACCAAATACTGCTCCCACGGCGCCGTGGCCTCCTCGCCGTCCTCCAGGTCACGGTTCACGGCGTGAACGCGCACGCGGTACCAGCCGGGGCCGTGTCCATCGAGGCGGCGGTCGAGCGAGGAGTCCCGGTCCAGGCCGCCCTCGACGAAGACGGGGCCTTGGTCCACGCGCACCGACAGCTCCACGACGTCCTCGAAGCCCGCCTCGACCTGCGCGGGCCGCATGGCCAGGGCCTCGGTGTAGACGAAGACCGCCCCGGCGCTCACGCCCGTGTTGATCGTGACGGCGGGCGTGTCATCCGACTCGGAGTCGGCCACCAACAGCCCGCCCAGGAAGCCGGCCGGGTACGGCCCCGGCACCAGGAGCGCGAGCGCACCGATCCAGAGCAGGTGGCCGTCCACCTCGTCCTCAAAGCCGGAGCGCAGTCCACCCGTGGGGCTCAAGCCCCCGGCCTGAATGGCCCGCGCTTTGGAACGATCGAAGCGATCCTCCTCGCCGTCCATCCACGGCTCGTCCTCCGGACCGTGTCCGTCCCACTCGTCGCTCTCACCGGGCCTCATGGTGCGCCTCCTCCCCAGCAAAACCACCGCCGTGGCCCCAGAATCGCACGTCGGGGCGACGGCGTGTGCGCGCCACGCGCCGTCGTGCATTTCCTGCCACTGTGAGGGATAACAACGCCGAACGGCCGCCCTCCTTGCGTGAGCAAGGAGAGCGGCCGTTCATGGTCCCGGCGGTGCGGCGCCGGGAGGACTCGGGCGGATCAGGCGTCGCCGCCGGCGTTGCCGGGGATGCCAGCCGTGACGACGTCGATGCGGTACTTGTTGTACGCCTCGCGCCACGTGCCGGCCGGGACCTGGCCCTGCTTCTCGAGGCGCTGCAGCGCCTTGACGACCACGGAGTGGGCGTCGATGCGGAAGAAGCGGCGTGCGGCGGCACGCGTGTCGGAGAAGCCGAAGCCGTCGGCACCCAGGACGGAGTAGTCGCCCGGGATGAACGGGCGCAGCTGCTCCGGCACGGCCTTCATGTGATCGGACACGGCCACGACCGGTCCCTCGGCCCCGGCGAGCTTGGAGGTCACGTAGGCCTCGCGGTCCTCGCCGTCCTCGAAGGTCGCGGCGTCGGCGGCGTGACCGTCGCGGGCCAGCTCGTTCCAGGAGGTCACGGACCACACATCGGCGGCCACGCCCCAGTCCTCGGCCAGCAGGCGCTGGGCCTCGATGGTCCACGGCACGGCCACGCCGGAGGCGAGCAGCTGGGCCTTGGGCGCATCGGCGGCGGCAGCGGCCGCCGGGGACACGCGGTGAATGCCCTTGATGATGCCCTCGACGTCCACGTCCGCCGGCTCCGCGGGCTGCACGTACGGCTCGTTGTACACGGTGACGTAGTACATGACGTCCGGATCGGCGTGCTTGCCGCCGTACATGCGCTCGAGGCCGGAGCGCATGATGTGCCCGATCTCGTAGCCGTACGCGGGGTCGTAGGACACCACGGCCGGGTTCGTCGCCGCGAGCAGGTGCGAGTGGCCGTCCGCGTGCTGCAGGCCCTCGCCCGTCAGCGTGGTGCGGCCGGCCGTCGCGCCGATCACGAAGTCGCGGGCCATCTGGTCGCCGGCGGCCCAGAAGGCATCCGCCGTGCGCTGGAAACCGAACATCGAGTAGACGACGTACACGGGGATGAGCGGCTCGCCGTGCGTCGAGTAGGAGGTGCCGGCCGCGGTGAAGGCCGCCACCGCGCCCGCCTCGTTGATGCCCGGGTGGATCAGCTGACCCTGCGCCGACTCCTTGTACGCCAGCACGAGCTCGCGGTCCACGGAGATGTAGTTCTGCCCGTTCGGGTTGTAGATCTTGGCCGTGGGGAAGAGCGAGTCCATGCCGAAGGTGCGAGACTCGTCCGGCACGATCGGGACGATGCGCTGACCGAACTGCTTGTCGCGCATGAGGTCCTTGAGCAGGCGCACGAACGCCATGGTCGTGGCCGCCTGCTGCGTGCCGGAGCCGCGGGTCGCCGCGGTGTAGGCCTTGTCGCCCGGGAGGGCCAGTTCGGTGTGGCGCGTGCGGCGCTCCGGGGTGAAACCACCCAGGGCGTGGCGGCGCGTCATGAGGTACTGGATCTCCGGGGCGTCCATGCCGGGGTGGTAGTACGGCGGACGGTAGGGATCCTTCTCCAGCTGCTCGCCCGTGATCGGAATGCGCAGGTGGTCGCGGAAGGCCTTGAGGTCATCCAGGGTCAGCTTCTTCATCTGGTGGGTCGCGTTGCGGCCCTCGAAGTGCGTGCCCAGGCCGTAACCCTTGACCGTGTGGGCCAGGATCACCGTGGGCTGACCCTGGTGCTCCGTCGCCGCCTTGTAGGCCGCGTACACCTTGCGGTAGTCGTGGCCGCCGCGCTTCAGGTTCCAGATCTCGTCATCGGAGAGGTCCGCGACCATGTCCTTGGTGCGCGGGTCCTTGCCGAAGAAGTGCTCGCGCACGAAGGCGCCGGACTCGGCCTTGTAGGTCTGGTAATCGCCATCCGGCGTGGAGTTCATGATGTCCACGAGGGCGCCCTCGTCGTCCTTGGCCAGCAGCGAGTCCCACTCGCGGCCCCAGACGACCTTGATGACGTTCCAGCCCGCGCC
>NZ_QQXK01000015.1 GCF_003575975.1 Galactobacter valiniphilus
CAATCACCACCGCGGCCACACATCACTCAAGGGCTCCACCCCCGCCAGCCGCGTACCCAACCTGGCGGGGCAATACAGCTAGGGTTGGGTGCATGAATGCAACGCCCGAGGTGCACAAGCCCCAGCAGTCGGAGATCGTGGTGCTCACCGGCATGTCCGGCGCCGGACGCACCACCGCGGCCCACGCCCTGGAGGACATGGGCTGGTACGTCGTGGACAACCTGCCGCCGCAGATGCTCCAGACCCTGACCGACCTGGTGGCGCGCACGCCGGAGGCGCTGCCCAAGCTCTCCGTGGGCGTCGACATCCGCTCCCGCGGCCTGTTCCCCGCGCTGCGCGAATCGCTCGAGGCGATGCGCGCGGCCGGCCTGAACTACCGCGTGGTCTTCCTCGACGCCGACGACGATGTGCTCGTCCGCCGCTTCGAGCAGGGACGCCGCCCGCACCCGCTGCAGGGCGACGGGCGCATCGTGGACGGCATCGACGCCGAGCGCGTCCTCATGGCCGAGCTGAAGGACACCGCCGAGATCGTCATGGACACCTCCCGCTTCAACGTGCACGAGCTCGCGGCCGCCGTGCACGAGGTCTTCTCCGACGAGGGACCCATCACGCTGCGCCTGAACGTCATGAGTTTCGGCTTCAAGTACGGGCTGCCCGTCGACGCCAACTATGTGGCCGATGTCCGTTTTGTCCCGAACCCGCACTGGATCCCGGAGCTGCGCCCGCACACGGGCCAGGACCCGGACGTGCGCGACTACGTGCTGGCCGCGGGCGGCACGCGCGAATTCATCGAGCACTACGTCGCCGCCCTGGCCCCCGTCTTCGAGGGCTACCGCCGCGAGCGCAAGCACTACGCCACGATCGCCGTGGGGTGCACGGGCGGCAAGCACCGCTCCGTCGCCATCGCCGAGGAGATCGCCCGCCGCCTCACCGGCTTCCGCGACGTGCGCGTTTCAGTGGTGCACCGCGACCTCGGGCGGGAGTGAGCGTGGACATCCCCACCGGCTTTCTCCCCATGCTGGCGCCGAAGCTCAGCCCCCACGCACCGGCCGCTCAGTGGAAGGTCACCGCGCTCGGCGGAGGCCACGGGCTCTCTGCCTCCCTGCAGGCGCTCCGGCGCCTCGACACCGACCTGACGGCCATCGTCACGGTGGCCGACGACGGCGGCTCCTCCGGCACCCTGCGCGACGAGTTTGGGGTCCTGCCTCCTGGCGATCTGCGCATGGCCCTCGCCGCCCTGTGCGACGACACCGAGTGGGGGAGGACCTGGGCCGATGTCATGCAGCATCGCTTCGCCTCGCGCCCGGAGTCGGCGCGGACGCTGGATCGCCACGCCCTGGGCAATTTGCTCATCGTGGCGCTCTGGGAGATGCTCCAGGACCCCGTGGAGGGCCTGCGCTGGGCCGGTAGCCTCCTCGGCGCCCGCGGCCGCGTGCTGCCCGTGAGCACCACCCCGCTCACGATTCACGGCACGGTGCTCTCGCAGAGCGCCGACGGTGCGCTGAGCTCCCGCGCGGTGGTGGGGCAGGTGGAACTCGCCAGGGCCGCCCAGAAGGGCCGCGTCACCGAGATCGGCCTCGACCCGGCGGGCGCCCCCGGCACCCCGGAGGCGCTCGAGGCGATCATGGAGGCCGATTGGAACGTGCTCGGCCCCGGCTCGTGGTTCACCTCGGTGCTCCCGCATCTGCTGTTGCCGGACGTGCGCCGCGCCCTGGAGCAGTCCAAGGCGAAGACGCTCGTGACCATGAATCTCACCACAGACACCTCCGAGACGTTGGAGCTGGATGCGGCCGATCACCTCGACCTCATTCGCCGCTACGCCCCGCAGTTGCGCGTGGATGCCGTGCTCGCCGACCCGACCTCGGTGGAGGACGTGAGCCGCTTCCGGGAGGCGGCCCACCGGCTCGGGGCACGGGTCTTCTTCGATAGAGTGGGCCAGCGCGATGGCCAGCCCATCCACGATCCGCTGCGGCTCGCGGCGGCCTATCGCGACGTGATTTCCTCCTTCTGAGCGCCCCCGTGGCGCGTCACGGAGACCAACGCACCCGAAAGGATCCGTGCACCCATGGCGTTGACCGCTTCCGTCAAGGACGAACTAGCCAGGCTCGAAGTGAGGCAAACCTCGCAGCGCCGGGCGGAGGTCGCCACCTTGCTGCGGTTTGCAGGAGGCCTGCACATCATCTCCGGCCGCATCGTGATCGAGGCCGAGGTGGACTCCGCCGCGACCGCGCAGCGCGTGCGCAGGGCCCTCGCCGAGGTCTACGGCCATCGCGCTGAGGTGATCGTCGTCTCCGGCGGCGGCCTGCGTAAGGGCGAGCGCTTTGTGGTGCGCGTGGTCCGCGAGGGCGAGGCCCTGGCCCGCCAGACGGGCCTGCTGGACGGCCGCGGCCGCCCCGTGCGCGGCCTGCCCTCCACCGTGGTCAACGGCTCAGTGCTCGACGCCCGCGCGGTCTGGCGCGGGGCGTTCCTGGCCCACGGCTCGCTGACCGAGCCCGGGCGCTCCTCCGCCCTCGAGATCACCTGCCCCGGACCCGAGTCGGCGCTCGCCCTCGTGGGCGCCGCGCGCCGCCTCGGCCTGAGCGCCAAGGCCCGCGAGGTGCGCGGCGTGGACCGCGTGGTGCTGCGCGACGGCGACGCCATCGCCGAACTGCTGCGCCACATGGGCGCGAGCCAGACCCTCTCCGTGTGGGAGGAGCGCCGCCAGCGAAAGGAGGTCCGTGCGACCGCCAACCGCCTGGCAAACTTCGACGACGCGAACCTGCGCCGCAGCGCCCAGGCCGCCGTGGCGGCCGGTGCCCGCGTGGCCCGCGCCCTGCAAATCTTGGGCGACGACGTCCCGGAGCACCTGCGCGACGCCGGCACCCTGCGCCTGCAGCACAAGGACGCGAGCCTCGACGAGCTGGGCCGGCTCGCCGACCCGCAGCTCACCAAGGACGCGATCGCCGGGCGCATCCGCCGCCTCCTCGCGATGGCCGACAAGGCGGCCGCCGAGCGCGGCGAGCCCGGCACGGAGGCCGCAGTCCCGCTCGAGGCGCTCGAGGACTGAGACCCGACCGCCCTCGGCGGCCCCGCGCCGTCGGGCACCGGGACGCGAGCGCGACACGCGCGGGCGGGGAATAGACGCCGCGTTGCGCGCGGTTGTGCCTGCTGTCCCCGGGCGCGCTAGGGTCTAGGGAAGTGGGCCCTCGCGGCCTGCACACAAGAAGAACGGGCGGCAACAGCACGTGTGCCGCCCATGAACTGGAGGAATCATGTCGCTGTACACCCTCCCGGAGCTGCCGTACGACTACGCCGCTCTGGAGCCGAACATCTCCGCCCGCATCATGGAGCTGCACCACGACAAGCACCACGCCACCTACGTGGCCGGCGCCAACAAGGCTCTGGAGCAGCTGGCCGAGGCCCGCGAGAAGAACGACTTCGCCAACGTCGCCAAGTTCTCCAAGGACCTGGCCTTCAACCTGGGTGGCCACACCAACCACTCGATCTTCTGGAACAACCTCTCCCCGGAGGGTGGCGACCGCCCCGAGGGCGAGCTGGCCGCGGCCATCGACGACGCCTTCGGCTCCTTCGAGGCCTTCCAGGCGCACTTCACCCAGGCCGCCCTCGGCATCCAGGGCTCCGGCTGGGCCCTCCTGGCCCTCGAGGGCCTCGGCGGCAACCTCGTCATCGAGCAGCTCTACGATCAGCAGGGCAACGTGCCGGTGGCCACGACCCCGCTGCTGATGCTGGACATGTGGGAGCACGCCTTCTACCTGGACTACGTCAACATCAAGGCCGACTACGTGAAGGCCTTCTGGAACATCGTGAACTGGGCCGACGTCTCCGCCCGCTTCGAGGCCGCCCGCTCCGGCGCCCAGCAGCTTATCGTCCCGGGTCGCTGATTCGGCCCCGCACGTCAGCTGTTCTGACCCTTCGCGCCCGGTGCTGTGAGATGACTCTCACGCCCCGGGCGCGAAGCGTGTAGACTGAAAGACATCAGCGCGAAACCGCGGGGAAATCACCCGCGAGAAGCGCCAAGGGCCGCCTGCAGAAGGCGGCCGAGACACGACGGTGTGTCCCCGGTCCATCATGGAAATCCGGGCCGCGTCGGTCTCTTGAACTCCGGGAGCCCCTCTTTCGCTCCCTCGTCGCGGCCTGCTCGTCTCAAGGAGCACAGCAGTGACCACTCGCATCGGCATCAACGGGTTCGGCCGCATCGGTCGCAACGTCCTTCGCGTCATCAAGGCCCAGGGCCGCGACGTGGAGATCGTGGCCATCAACGATCTCGCCCCCGTCGACGACATCGCGATGCTCATCAAGTACGACACGATCCTGGGTGCGTACCCGGGCACGGTGGAGGCCGACGGCCAGAAGCTGATCGTGGACGGCAAGGCCATCACGGTCACGCAGCACCGCGACCCGGCCGAGATCGACTGGGCCGGCGCCGGCGCGGAGATCGTGCTTGAGTGCACCGGCCTCTTCACCGATGGTGAGAAGGCCAAGGCCCACCTCGCCGGTGGAGCCAAGAAGGTCATCATCTCCGCCCCCGGCAAGAACGTCGACGGCACCTTTGTGCTGGGCGTCAACGAGGGCACGTACAACCCTGAGACGATGAACGTCATCTCCAACGCCTCGTGCACCACCAACTGCCTGGCCCCGCTGGCCAAGATCATCAACGACGAGTTCGGCGTCGTCGAGGGTCTCATGACCACGGTTCACGCCTACACGGGCGACCAGAACCTGCACGACAACGTGCACAAGGGCGACAAGCGTCGCGCCCGCGCCGCCGCGCAGAACACCATCCCGACCTCCACGGGTGCCGCCAAGGCCATCGGCGAGGTGCTTCCGGAGCTGGCCGGCAAGCTCAACGGTTCCGCCCTGCGCGTCCCGGTCATCACGGGTTCCATCACCGACCTCACGGTCACGGTGAGCAAGCCCGTCACGGTCGAGGCCGTCAACGCCGCCTACGCCAAGGCGGCCTCCGAGGGCGCCCTCGCCCCGTACGTGAAGTACAACGAGGACCCGATCGTCTCCTCCGACATCGTCGGCGACTCGCACTCCATGATCTTCGACGCCCCGCTGACCCAGGTCATCGGCCAGCAGGTGAAGGTCTTCGGCTGGTACGACAACGAGTGGGGCTACACCTCCCGCCTCGTCGACATCGCCGCCTTCGTCGGCGAGAAGCTCTGAGCGTAGGTTCAGTGCAGCACGGCGCCCGCCACACCGAGACCTCGGTGTGGCGGGCGCCGTGCACTGACCTAAAGTTGATGCCATGAGTGCTCAGACCCTTGATGATCTTCTTGCCACCGGCGTTGCCGGCCGCACCGTGCTGGTCCGCTCGGACCTGAACGTGCCGCTGGATTCCGAGGGCAATGTGACCGACGACGGCCGCGTGCGCGCCTCGATTCCCGTCATCTCCCAGCTGGCCTCCGCCGGTGCCCGCGTCGTCGTGCTGGCCCACCTCGGCCGCCCCAAGGGCGCCCCCGAGGCCCGCTTCTCCATCCGCCCCGCCGCGCTCAAGCTGCGCGAGCTCTCCGGTCTGCCCGTGCAGATCGCCGAGGACGTCGTGGGGGCCTCCGCGAGCGAGCTGGCCGCCGGCCTGGCCGACGGCGAGGTGCTCGTCGTGGAGAACGTCCGCTTCGAGCCGGGCGAGACCAGCAAGGACGACGCCGAGCGCATCGCCCTCGCCGCCCGCTACGCCGCGCTGGCCGGCGAGGACGGCGCCTACGTCGACGACGCCTTCGGCGCCGTGCACCGCAAGCACGCCTCCGTCTACGACATCGCCTTCGCCCTCCCGGCGTACCAGGGCGATCTGGTCCGTGACGAGCTCGTGGTGCTGCGCCGCCTGACCGAGAACCCTGAGCGCCCCTTCGTGGTCGTCCTCGGCGGGTCCAAGGTCTCCGACAAGCTCGCGGTCATCGACCGCCTGCTGGACGTGGCAGACGAGCTGCTCATCGGCGGCGGCATGGCCTTCACCTTCCTGAAGGCGCTCGGCCACGACGTGGCCGGCAGCCTGCTCGAGGTGGATCAGCTGGACACGGTGCGTTCCTACCTGGCCCGTTCGGAGGCCGGCGCGGCGCGCATCGTGCTGCCGACCGACGTCGTGGTGGCCGCGACCTTCGCCGCGGATGCGGCGCACGAGGTGCGTCCCGCCGACGACATCGCCGGAGGTGCCATCGGCGCCACGGGCCTCGGCCTGGACATCGGCCCGGACTCCGCCGCCGCGTTCGCCGAGCGCATCGCCGGCGCCAAGACCGTCTTCTGGAACGGCCCCATGGGCGTGTTCGAGATGGAGGCCTTCGCCGGCGGCACCCGCACGGTGGCGCAGGCCCTCGCCGACACCTCCGCGTTCACCGTGGTCGGCGGCGGCGACTCCGCGGCCGCCGTGCGCTCGCTCGGCTTTGCCGATTCCGACTTCGGCCACATCTCCACCGGCGGCGGCGCCTCCCTCGAGTACCTCGAGGGCAAGGCGCTGCCCGGCCTCACCGCACTCGAAGGGAAGTAACACCATGGCGAAGATCGTCGATGGGAAGTTCCTCCGTCGCCCGCTGATCGCTGGCAACTGGAAGATGAACATGGACCACCGCCAGGGCATCACCCTGCTGCAGAAGACCGTGTGGACCCTCCAGGACGCCAACTTCACCTTCGACCGCGTGGAGGTGGCCGTCTTCCCGCCGTTCACCGATCTGCGCGGCGTGCAGACGCTCGTGGCCGGCGATGACCTCCCGGTCGCCTACGGCGGCCAGGATCTCTCCCCGGCCGACGAGGGCGCCTACACGGGCGACATCTCCGGCGCCTTCCTCAAGGCCCTCGGCTGCGAGTTTGTGCTCGTGGGCCACTCCGAGCGCCGCACCCTGCACGGCGAGGGCGACGACGTCGCGCTGGCCAAGGTGCAGGCCGCCCTGCGCCACGGGCTCGTCCCCGTGCTGTGCGTGGGCGAGAGCCTCGAGGTGCGCCAGGCCGGCACCCACGTGGCCCACACGCTGGGGCAGCTGTCCGCCGTGATCGGCCAGCTGGACGCCGCCACGGTGGCGAACCTCGTGGTCGCCTACGAGCCCGTGTGGGCCATTGGCACGGGCGAGGTGGCCGGGCCGGCCGACGCCCAGGAGATGTGCGCCGCGCTGCGCGAGGCCGTGCGTGCCTCGCACGGCGACGAGGCGGCCGAGGGCCTGCGCCTGCTCTACGGCGGCTCCGTGAAGGCCGCCAACGTGGCGGCCATCATGGCCGAGGTCGACGTGGACGGCGTGTTGGTCGGCGGCGCGAGCCTCGACGCCGGGGAATTTGCTAATATTGCACGGTTCGAGCAGCACCTCGTCACCGACGGGCAGCGCTGAGCGAATCCCTTAGACGAAAGAGAGTCCCCGCAGTGAACGTGCTGACGATCGTCCTTCAGGTCCTGGTGGCCATCACCAGCGTGCTCCTGGCTCTGACGGTCCTGCTCCACAAGGGCCGCGGTGGCGGCATCTCCGACATGTTCGGTGGTGGCATGACCTCCTCGCTGGGTTCCTCCGGTAGCGCCGAAAAGACCCTCACCACCATCACGGTGTGGATCTCGGTCATCTGGATCGCCTGCATCATCGGGCTCGCGCTGCTCATGCGCTTCAACCCGACGGTCTGATTCTCCCGCCGCGGCCCGGCCGCGGCACCCGAAGGGCCCGGAACCTCCTTGAAGGAGGTCCCGGGCCCTTCTGCGTCACCGGACCGCCACAGGCGCCCCCGAGGAACAGCAAAGCCCGACGTCGCGCGCTTGGCTCAAGCGCGCGACGCCGGGCTTTTCTGCCGTTCCGGCCTAGCGCGGGCTGGGCGCGACGGGGGAGAGGTTGCAGGCCGGGAGGCCGTGCGTGAGCACGCGCCCCAGCACGACGTCGTCGTCCAGGCGGCGCAGCTCCTCCGCGAGGCACGCGGGCAGCGTGCGGACGGGAAGCGCGACGTGCTGGACGGACTGGCCCGGCAGGTAGAGCTGGGCCACGTCTCCCACGGGGCGCGAGATCTCGACGTCGCCGCCGCGGCGGGCCAGGCGCACGCCCTGGACGGGCGCCTCGCCCTCTGCCTCGGCCAGGCGCACGGGGACGGCCGACAGCTGGTGTTGCAACCACGCGGCCAGGAGCACCGTGCTGGGGGACGTGAGCGCCCCGTGCACCGTGATGTCGCGCAGGCCGCGCGTGCCGTACTGGTCGAGGATCGACGTCAGCTGCGTGCGCCACAAGGTCAGGCGGGTCCACGAGAGATCGGTGTCGCCCGGGCGCCAGGAGGCGGCCAGGCGGCCGAGGGCATCGAGCGGATCCGGCTCGGCGGCCGCGTCCGTGATCCGGCGCTGCGAGATGACGCCGAGGGGCGTCGAGGAGACGTCCTCGGGCACGCCCGAGGGCCACCAGGAGACGACTGGATCGTCGGGCAGGAGGAGCGCCGAGATGAGCGACTCGTCGGGCTCGTTGAGCTCGCCGGAGGTGCGCAGGATGATGACCTCGGAGGCGCCGGCGTCGCCGCCCACCCGCACCTCGCCCGAGAGGCGCGTGGGGCGATCGGCGCCCTCGCGCACCACCACGATGACGCGGCAGGGATGCTCGCGCGCGGCGGCCTGGGCCGCCTCGACGGCCGCCTCCTCGTGGCCGGGCAACGTGGAGACCACGAGGGTCAGGACGCGGGCGTTGGAGCCCACGTGGCCCTCGCGGCGCAGCATGACGAGGGTCTTGGCGACCTGGGAGGTCTTGGTGTCTGGGAGATCGACGATCATGGGCGACGCCACGTCCTTCCATCCTTGGCGAGCAGTAGGTGGGCCGAGTCCGGGCCCCAGCTGCCGGGTGCGTACGGTTCGGGCTGCTCCGTGAGGGAGGCCCAGTACTCCTCGAAGGGATCGAGGATGCGCCAGGACTGCTCCACCTCGGCGTGGCGCGGGAAGAGCGGCGGCTCGCCCAGCAGGACGTCGAGGATGAGGCGCTCGTAGGCCTCGGGGGAGGACTCGGTGAACGAGCTGCCGTAGGAGAAGTCCATCGTCACATCGCGCACCTCCATCTGGGTGCCTGGCACCTTGGAGGCGATGCGCAGCGTGGCGCCCTCGTCCGGCTGCACGCGGATGACCACGGCGTTCTGGCCGAAGTCGGCGCCGGAGTTGTCGTGGAAGAGCAGGTTCGGGGCCTTCTTGAACACCACGGCGATCTCCGTGACGCGGCGGCCCAGGCGCTTGCCGGCCCGCAGGTAGAACGGCACGCCGTCCCAGCGGCGGGTCGCGATCTCCAGGCGGATCGCGGCGAAGGTCTCCGTCGTGGAGTGCGGGTCGAAGCCCTCCTCCTCGAGGTAGCCGGTGACCTTCTCGCCGCCCTGCCAGCCGCCCGCGTACTGACCACGGGCGCAGGCCGAGGCGATGTGGGCCGGGACCTTGACCGCGCTGAGCACCTTCTCCTTCTCGGCGCGCAGATCGTCGGCCGTGAAGCCGACCGGCTCCTCCATGGCGGTGAGTGCCAGGAGCTGGAGCAGGTGGTTCTGGATGACGTCGCGGGCCGCTCCCACGCCGTCGTAGTAGCCGGCGCGGCCGCCGATGCCGATGTCCTCGGCCATGGTGATCTGCACGTGGTCGACGTGCTGCGCGTTCCACAGCGGCTCGAAGAGGCGGTTCGCAAAGCGCAGCGCCAGCAGGTTCTGGACCGTTTCCTTGCCCAGGTAGTGGTCGATGCGGAAGACGTCGTCGGGGCGGAACACGCTCTCCACGACGTCGTTGAGCTCGCGGGCGCTGAGCAGATCGTGGCCGAAGGGCTTCTCGATGACCACGCGGCGCCAGGGCTGCTGGCCCGTCTCCGGGTCCTCCCAGGCCTGATCCGCGAGGCCGTGCTCGCTCAGCTTGCCGCAGACGGCCTCGAAGGCCTTGGGCGGGATGGAGAGGTAGAAGGCGCGGTTGCCGCCCGTGCCGCGGGTGTCGTCCAGCTCCTGGAGCACCTCCCCGAGGCGCTCGTAGGCGTCGTCGTCGTCGAAGCCACCGGTCACGAAGCGGAAGCCGCCGGCCAGCTGGTTCCAGACGTCCTCGTCGAAGGGCGTGCGGGCGCGCTCCTCGACCCAGGTGCGGGCCTCGGCCACGAACTCCTCGTGGC
This sequence comes from Galactobacter valiniphilus, assembly GCF_003575975.1. Taxonomy (GTDB): domain Bacteria; phylum Actinomycetota; class Actinomycetes; order Actinomycetales; family Micrococcaceae; genus Galactobacter; species Galactobacter valiniphilus. The sequence goes on from NZ_QQXK01000015.1 coordinate 10,062, forward strand.
TCCAGTCGCGGCGGCCGAAACCGATCACGCCGAAGCTCGTGGGGAGCAGGCCGCGGTGGGCCAGGTCGTACACGGCGGGGAGCAGCTTTTTGCGGGCCAGGTCGCCCGTGACGCCGAAGAAGATCAGCGTCCCGGGGCCGGAAATGCGCTTGAGGCGACGGTCGTCCTTCTCGCGCAGGGGATTGGGGGTGGGGAGCATGACGGGTGGGGCCTCCACATAGGGCGGGGGTGGTGGACAGGGGCCGCACCCAGTCTATCTTTGGGCGCTGGGTGGGGCGGCCGCCGTGGCGGCCCGTGACCTCATGCCGCGGGCCCGCCCTCCGCGTCGACGACGACGCGGAGGGCGGGCCCGCGGGCGAGGGGCTGGCCGCTTAGGCCAGGGCGGAGACGGCGGCGCGCAGCTGCGCGAGGCCGGCTGCGGTGTCGTTCAGGCGCAGGCGCAGCACGGGCAGCCCGTGCTCGGCCAGGACCTGGGCATCGCCGTCGGCCTGGGCGCGGATGAGACCACCGAAGGTGAACTCGCGGCCCGGGATGGGCAGATCCTCGCCGTCGGCCGCGCTGAGCTGCAGGAAGACGCCCTGGGCGGGGCCGCCCTTGTGGAACTGTCCCGTCGAGTGCAGGAAGCGCGGGCCCCACCCGAAGGTCACGGGGCGCTGCAGCGCCGCGGCGAGCTCGGCGCGGATCTCCTCCAGATCGGCCAGGCCGATGCGGTCGAGGTAGGCCTGGACCGCCACGTAGCCGTCCGTGCCGAGGGCGCCGAAGAGCGCGCCGAGGCCCGTCGCGAGGTCGGAGACCCCACCGGCGATGTTCGCGGAGGCCCGCAACTCCACGGCACCGTCCACCGCGACCGGGGCCTCGGGGGCCGGGGTCGCGTCGAGCAGGCCGCGGGCGGCGGCCTTGGCGGCCTCCACATCGGGCTGATCGAAGGGGTTGATGCCCAGCAGGTAGCCGGCCACGGCGGTGGCGTGTTCCCAGATGGCGAACTGCGTGCCGAGAGAGCCGGAGAGCATGAGCTGATCCACCACGGCGGCGTCGCTGTCCGCGCCGGCAGGCGCGTCGAGATCCGGCACCAGACGGATGAGGCGCACATCGGCGAAGTTGCCCACCGCGTCGGCGTCGCCCGGGTGCGCGGCGACGGGCAGCACGCCCTTGCCGAGCTTGCCCGTGGACTCGGCGATGAGCTGCTCGGCCCAATCCGCAAAGCCCACCAGGCCCGAGGCCTCGTCGACGATGACGATCTTGTTCCGCGCGGGGGCCGAACCGGCCAGGGCCACGCCGAGCGCGAGCCCGGGATTTGCCTCGTCGTCCTCGGCGAGCTCCTCCTCTGCCGCCTCGGCGTCATCGAGCAGCTCGATGATGTCGGCGCCGGCCAGGCCGGAGGGAACCAGGCCGAAGGCGGTGAGCGCCGAGTAGCGCCCGCCCACGTTCGGGTCGGCGTTGAACACGCGGTAACCGGCCTCGCGGGCCGAGGCGTCCAGCGGCGAACCCGGATCGGTGACGACCACGATGCGCGCGGCGGGATCGATGCCGGCGTCGGTGAACGCCTGCTCGAAGATGCGGCGCTGCGAGTCGGTCTCCAGGGTGGAGCCGGACTTGGAGGACACCACGAGGACGGTCGCCTCGATGCGGTCCTCGACGGCGCGGCGCACCATCGTGGGGTCCGTCGAGTCGAGCACGGTCAGCTCCACGCCGGCCGTGCGCGTGATGACCTCGGGAGCGAGAGAGGAACCGCCCATGCCCGCCAGCACGACGCGGTCGACGCCCTGGGCGCGCAGCTCGTCGCGGAGCGCCAGGATGGGCTCCACGAGCGGGCGCGAGGCCGCGGAGGGGTGGACCCACCCGAGGCGGATCGACGCCTCGGGCTGGGCCTCGGGGCCCCACAGCGTGTCATCCAGCGCGGCGAGGCGCGAAGCGATGCGCGCCTCGACCAGGCCGGGCAGCTGCTCGTCGAGCACGGCGGAGGCCGCCGAGCTCACGGCGATGCCGAAGTCCGTCATGTCAGGCCTCCCCGCGGGCGGCGTCGAGCGAGGCCTGGAGGTTCTCCAGCAACTCGGCCCACGCGACGTCGAACTTCTCGACACCCTCGGACTCGAGCTTGGAGACGACCTCGTCGTAGTCGATGCCGAGCGCCGCGAGGGCGTCGAGCACGGCGTCGGAGGCCTCGTAGCTGCCGGACACCGTGTCGGTGCCGTCGCCGCCGTGGTCAGCCACGGCGTCGAGCGTCTTCTCCGGCATGGTGTTGACCGTGCCGGGAGCCACCAGGCCGTCCACGTACAGCGTGTCCGGGTAGGCGGGGTTCTTGACGCCGGTGGAGGCCCACAGCGGGCGCTGCGGGCGGGCGCCGGCGTCGGCCAGCGTGGCCCAACGCTCGGAGTCGATGGACTCCTCGAAGACTTGGTAGGCCAGGCGGGCGTTGGCGAGGCCGGCCTTGCCGCGCAGGGCGAGCGCCTCCTCGGTGCCGATGGCCTCCAGGCGGCCGTCGATCTCGGCGTCCACGCGGGAGACGAAGAAGGAGGCGACCGAGTGGATCTTGGAGAGGTCAAGGCCGGCGGCCTTCGCCTTCTCCAGGCCCACCAGGAAGGCGTTGACGACGGCGCGGTAGCGCTCGAGGTCGAAGATCAGCGTGACGTTGACGCTGATGCCGGCGGCCAGCACCTCGGAGATGGCCGGCAGGCCCTCCGGGGTGGCGGGGATCTTGATGAGGACGTTGTCCTTGGCGACCTTGGCGAAGAGCTCCTTGGCCTGCGCCACGGTGCCGGCCGTGTCGTGGGCCAGGCGCGGGTCGACCTCGATCGACACGCGGCCGTCGACGCCGTCGGTGGCCGCGGCCACTCCGGCGAAGACGTCGCACGCGTCGGCGACGTCGCGCGTCGTGATCTCCACGACCGCGGTGTCGACATCGGCGCCGGCGGCGGCCAGCTCGGCCACCTGGACCGCGTAGGACTCGCCCTGGGACAGGGCGGCAGCAAAGATCGACGGGTTTGTCGTGACGCCGCTGGCGTCCTTGTCCTCGATCAGCGCGGCGAGCGAGCCGGAGGTGAGGCGCTCGCGGGAGAGGTCATCCAGCCACAGGGAGACCCCTGCGCCGGCCAGTGCACTGGTGTGTGTGCTCATGCTCTGCTTCCTTAGATGTGAGGTTCGCGTCGGTTCAGGCGGACGCTGCGAGCGAGGCGCGGGCGGCCTCGATGACGGCTGCGGTCGTGATGCCGAACTCGGTGTACAGGGTCTTCTCGTCGGCGGAGGCGCCGAAGTGATCGAGGGTCACGAGGCGGCCGGCGTCGCCGACAAACTCGTGCCAGCCCTGGCTGGAGGCGGCCTCGACGGCGACGCGGGCGCGCACGGCGGCGGGCAGGACCAGCTCGCGGTACTCGGCGCCCTGGGCGCGGAACCACTCGATGGACGGCATGGAGACGACGCGCGTCGGGACGCCCTCCGCCTCGAGCGCCGCCTGCGCCTCGACGGCGAGCTGCACCTCGGAACCCGTGCCGATCAGGATGACCTCGGGGGCGCCGGTGGAGGCGTCCTTGAGGGTGTAGCCGCCGCGGGAGACGAGCTCGGCCGAGGCGAAGCCCTCCTCGCCGCGCGGGAAGGTCGGGACGTTCTGGCGGGTCAGGACGATGCCGGTCGGGTGGTCCTGGATCTCCAGCATGCGGCGCCAGGCCTGCGCGGTCTCGTTGGCATCCGCGGGGCGGATCACGTCGAGGTTCGGGATGGCGCGCAGCGAGGCGAGCTGTTCCACGGGCTGGTGGGTCGGGCCGTCCTCGCCCAGGCCGATGGAATCGTGCGTCCACACGTAGATGGACGGGATGCCCATGAGCGCGGAGAGGCGGATGGCCGGGCGCTGGTAGTCCGAGAAGATCAGGAAGGTGCCGGAGAAGGCGCGCGTCGTGGAGCTCGTGACGATGCCGTTGACGATCGCCGCGGCGGCGTGCTCGCGGATGCCGAAGTGCAGCACGCGGCCGGCCGGGTCGGCGTTCCAGGACTTCGTGGTCCACTCGACGGGATTGAAGGACTTCGCGCCCTCGATCGTCGTGTTGTTGGAGCCGGCGAGGTCGGCGGAGCCGCCCCAGAGCTCGGGCAGCACGGGGGCCACGGCGTTGATGACCTGGCCGGAGGCGACGCGGGTCGAGACGGCCTTGCCGGCCTCGAAGACCGGCAGGGAGTCAAGCCAGCCGTCGGGGAACTCGCCGCGCGTGATGCGCTCGTACTCGGCGACCAGCTCGGGGGAGGTGCGCTCGCGCCAGGCGCTCATGGCGGCGTCCCACTCGGCGTGGGCGGCCGCGCCGCGCTCGGAGACCGAGCGGGCGTGGGCCAGCACGTCGGCGTCGATCGCGAAGTGCTCCTCGGGATCGAAGCCCAGGACGGTCTTCAGGCCGGCGAGCTCCTCGGCACCCAGCTTGGAGCCGTGGATGCCGCCCGTGTTCTGCTTGCCAGGCGAGGGCCAGCCGATGATGGTGCGCAGCGAGATGATGGAGGGCTTGGAGGTCTCGGCCTCGGCGGCCTTGATGGCGGCGTCGAGCGCGTCGAGATCCTCGACGTACTCGCCCGTCTTGGTCCAGTCGACCTTCTGGGTGTGCCAGCCGTAGGCCTCGTAGCGGGCCAGGACGTCCTCGGTGAACGCCACATCGGTGTCGTCCTCGATGGAGATCTTGTTGTCGTCGTAGATGACCACGAGGTTGCCGAGCTGCTGGTGGCCGGCGAGCGAGCTGGCCTCGGCCGTGACGCCCTCCTGCAGATCGCCATCGGAGGCGATGACGTAGACGCGGTGGTCGAACGGCGAGGTGCCGGCGGGCGCCTCGGCGTCGAAGAGGCCGCGCAGGCGGCGCTGGGCGTAGGCGAAGCCCACGGACGTCGCGAGGCCCTGACCCAGCGGGCCGGTGGTCATCTCGACGCCGGCCGTGTGGCCGTACTCGGGGTGGCCCGGGGTCAGCGCACCCCACGTCCGCAGCGCCTCCAGGTCCTTCATCTCGAGGCCGTAGCCGGAGAGGAAGAGCTGCAGGTACAGCGTCAACGAGGTGTGGCCGGGGGAGAGGATGAAGCGGTCGCGGCCGAGCCAATCGGCGTCGGAGGGATCGTGGCGCAGGTGGCGCTGGAAGAGCAGATACGCGGCGGGGGCCAGCGAGATCGCGGTGCCTGGGTGGCCGTTGCCGACCTTTTCGACCGCGTCGGCGGCCAGGACACGCGCGGTGTCGACGGCGCGCTGGTCTGCTTCGCTCCACACGAGCGAGGTCTCAGTGTTAGACACCTTGGGTTCCTCCGAGAATCCGGGCTATGCCTGCAGCCATTGATGGGCAGGCCTGGCTGATGCGGAGGGCTAAGCACGACGGCGCAGGGATGCGGTGTCGTGCTGCCCTGGACGCTTACCGTGATCCACCCTAACGCCGATGCCGCCGGCGCACAGATACATTGCGTCACCTCGTGGCGTCATCCGGCTCACGCACCCGCCGCCGCGCCCGCGTGTTCTACACGCTGTAGACTGACTGGGATCACCTGTGCCGTTGAAGAGGTCCATGCGCATGTCCACCACCACCGCCCCAGCGGCGCCGCAGCGGACGGATCTGTCGATTCGTCAGCCCGGCGAGGCCCTGGGGGCGTTCATCTCTCGCAAGTCGAAGGCGTACGTGGCTCTCACCAAGCCCCGCGTCATCGAACTGCTCCTCGTGACGACCCTGCCCACCATGCTGCTCGCGCAGCGCGGCTGGCCTGATGTCATCACGATGGTCGCCACCATGGCGGGCGGCGCCCTCGCCGCCGGCTCGGCCGGCGCCTTCAATTGCTACTTCGATCGCGACGTCGATCAGATCATGAAGCGCACCAAGAACCGTCCGCTCGTGACGGGCGAGATCACGCCGGGCAAGGCCCTGGCGTTTGCCTGGATCGTGGGCGCGGTCTCCATCGCCATCCTGTGGGCCGGTGCCAATCTGCTCGCCGCCGTCCTCGGCGTCGTCGCGATCCTGCTCTACGTGGTCTTCTACACGCTGATCCTCAAGCGCCACACCACCCAGAACATCGTGTGGGGCGGCGTGGCCGGCTGTATGCCCGTGTTCATCGCGTGGGCCGCCGTCACGAACCGCATCGAGTGGCCTGCCGTGGTGCTGTTCCTCGTGATCTTCCTCTGGACGCCGTCGCACTACTGGCCGCTGTCCATGAAGTACGCCGACGACTACGAGGCCGCCGAGCTGCCCATGCTCGGCGCCGTGGCGGCGGGCCGCACGGTCTCCGCCCAGGTGGTCCTGTACGCGTGGGCCACCGTGGCCTGCTCGCTGCTGCTGATCCCCATGGGCGCCGTGGGCATCGTCTACACCGTGGTCTCCCTCGTGGTGGGCGGCTGGTTCATCGCCGAGACGCACCGCCTGTACGGCGAGGCGCAGACCGATCACAACCCGAAGTCGCTCAACCGCAAGGCCATGCGCGTCTTCCACTTCTCGAACCTGTACCTCACCTTCCTCTTCATCGCCGTGGCCATCGATCCCTTCGTGGGGCAGCCGCTGCTCTAGGGGGAAGCCACCGGTCTTCTTCAGCACCGGGCCCGCGTCGCATGTCGACGCGGGCCCGTTGCGTTCCCGGTGGTGGCCGCGTGGGACGGGGGAGGGGCCCGACGGCGGGTGGTCGGGTAGGGCCCGACGGCCGGCGGAGGGATACAGCGCGACGGCGCGACGGCGCCTGGCCGCGCCGGGCGCCGGGCGCCCCGACGGCGGGAGGCGAGCCCGCGCCGTCGGGCAGTCGGGGCCGCGAGAAGCGGCAGGGGACCCGCGGGCGGGACCGTGCGCCGGCCCCTGTCTGTGACCGGACCTGGTCCGATTTTTGTCGTCTCAAGGTGCAGCAACCGGACCGACTGGTCAGGACGCGGACAAAGAAGACGGCCGGCGCCCGGCTCGCTCGGGGCGAGACGGGCACCGGCCGTCAGCGGTGCTGTGGGGGAGCTACTTGGCCTGCACGAGGCCCGTGGAGCGGTCCCAGACGTTGGTTGCGGCAACCATGAGCAGCGCCGAACCGAGCATGTGTGCCAGCACGAGCGGCACGGGCAGGCCCGTGAAGTGCTGCGTGTAGCCGATGGCCGCCTGCAGCACCAGGACACCCACCATCCACCAGAGGCCGTGGCGCAGGTGCGCGGGGGCGTTGGTGCGGATGGCGAGGAAGATCGCGACGGCCACGGCGGCGACGAGCAGGTACACGGGCACCACGTGGATGCGCGTGACGAGATCGGGGTTGAAGTCGTGGCGGGGTGCCTGCGGGTCGCCGGCGTGCGGGCCCGTGCCCGTGACGATGGTGCCGAGCACCACGGCCGCGGCCGAGAGCGCCCAGATGGCCCAGCCCAGGGTGCGCAGCGTGGGGGCCACGGGGCCGCCCGTGATGCCGCCCGGCTGCGGGTTGGAGGCCAGGCCCGTGCGGTTCACGAGCAGCGTGGCCATGCACACGAGCGCGGCAGAGGCCAGGAAGTGCAGGGAGACCACCCACGGGTTGAGCTTGGTCCACACGGTGATGCCACCGATGACGGCCTGCACCGGGATGATCGCCAGCAGGCCGAGGGAGAGCCAGAAGATGCGCGGGAACTGCCTGCGCGCCTTCCATACCGAGGCGATCGTCGCGATGGCGATCGCCACGAGGACGAAGGTCAGCAGGCGGTTGCCGAACTCGATGAGTCCGTGGATGCCGGACTCCGGGACGGGAGTCATGGTGCCAGGCATGCAATTGGGCCAGTTGTCGCAACCCAGCCCGGAGGCCGTCAGGCGGACGGCGCCGCCCGTGACGATGATGCCGATCTGGGAAACCAGGGAGGCGATGGCGAGGCGGTGGGCCGTCCGGGAGATGCCCGTCGACGCAGCGGTGGCGGAGGTGGCCATGGAGAGCGTGTCCTTCATGTGTCTTACTCCCAGCGGAACCAGCGCACGGCCGCGGCGGTGCCGAGCACCGACCAGACGGCGAGCACGAGGAGGCTCGTAGGATCGATGCGGCCGTGGATCAGCGCGGCGCGCATGCCCTCGCCCAGGGCGGAGGAGGGGAGGAGGGTGGCCGCCGTGCCGAGGAGGCCGGGCAGCTTGGACAGGGGCAGGAGCAGGCCGCCGACGGCGGCGAGCAGCACCCACACGAGGTTGGTGACGGCGAGCGTGGCCTGGGGGCGCAGCGTGCCGGCGATGAGGAGGCCAAGCGACGTGAAGGCGATCGAGCCGAGCAGCAGCATGAGCGCGGCCGCCGGCCAGCCGGAGGCGACGGGGGTCCAGCCCAGCAGCGCTGCGACGAGGCCGATGACGAGCACCTGCACGCACACCACCACGAGCACCGCCAGGCCCTTGCCCGCGATGAGGCCACCGCGGCCCAGGGGAGTGGTGGCGAGCGAGCGGAGCACGCCGTATTGGCGGTCGAAGCCGGTCTGGATGCCCTGGCCCGTGAAGGCCACGGACACGACGCACAGCGCCAAGACGCCGGGGGCGGCGGCATTGATGCGGGAGGAGGCGAAGCCATCCAGGAGGTCCAGCCAGGTCAGGCCGATCATGGCCATGAGCGGCAGGGCGATCGAGACGATGAGCTGCTCGCCGTTGCCGAGGATCGAGCGGGTCTCATAGAGGGCCTGGCGCAGGCAGCGCACCAGAACCGGGGCGGGACGGGCCGCGGCTTGTGCCGGGGCCAGGGGGGCGGTGGCGCTCACGGGCGGCTTCCTTCCAGCAGATCGTGCGAGGCCTCGCTCGCGAGGGCGAGGAAGGCGTCCTCGAGGGAGCGGCGCTCGAGCCGCAGGCTGACGGGGAGGATCCCGGCGGCCTCCCATGTGCTCGTCAGGCTCGCGAGGAGCGCGGGGGAGGTCACGGCGTCAAGGATGTAGGCGCCGCCCTCGCGCCGCGGCGTTACCCCGGCGGGCCAGGCCGGCTCGGCTCCCTCGGGGAAGGAGACCGTGAGTGAGGGCGGAGAGTCGTTGCCGATGAGTTCGGCCACGCTGCCGTGGGCCACCGTGCGGCCGCGATCGATGACGTAGACAGTGTCGGAGAGGCGCTCGGCGTCCTCCAGCAGATGCGTCGTCAGAACAATGGCGCGCCCGCGTGCACGCTCCTCCTCGATGATCTCGAAGACCACCTGGCGCGATTGCGGGTCCAGGCCCGCGCTCGGCTCATCGAGGAAGAGCACCTCGGGCGAGCCGACGAGCGCCACCGCGAGGGCCACGCGCTGCTTCTGGCCGCCGGAGAGCCGGCGGATGGGGGTGCGGGCGAACTCGTTCAGGCCGAGCCGCTCGGCCAGCTCCGCGACGGGGCGCGGCTGAGCGTAGAGCGAGGCCACGTGCGAGAGGTAGGCGAGGGGCTTTTGGGCCGGCGGGAGGCCGCTGTCCTGCAGCATGACGCCCACGCGGGCGCGCAACTGGGCGGGGGCTAGCCACGGGTCCTGATCCAGGAGGCGCACGGTGCCGCCGTCGGGGCGCAGGAGGCCCTGGGCGCACGCGAGGGAGGTGGACTTGCCTGCGCCGTTGGTGCCGAGCAGCGTGGTGACGGCTCCGGCCTCCGCGCTGAAGGACACACCCTGCAGCACGTGCTGGTGTCGACCGGCGGCCGCGCGGAAGGACTTGGTCAGGGAGTCGACGAAGACCGCGGGGGGCGCGGACGGACGGCTCGGATCGGAGGCATGCACCGTCCAATCCTAGCGTCTTCGACAGGGTGTAGTAGAGCGAGTGTGACGCGCTACCGCGGTCGCCGCGCTGCGGGTCAGGCCGATCCCCGGGCGGCGCCGAGGGCTCCGCCCGGGGCGCGTGAGCGCCGGCACGCCACCGTGAGTGGTGCCTCACGCCAAGGCATGCCTTACTAGAACCCGGTGCCCCATTAGGGGATGATGTTCTTGTGTATTCAGAGGCTTCAGCATCCCCGCGCGCGGACGAGTCCGCGGTCAACGCCAAGGACGCAGACGCGAGCACGCGTGACCGCGTGCTGCGCACCGTGCTCGAGCATGGCCCCATCACGGCGGCCGAGCTCGGGCGCCGCCTTGGCTTCACCCCGGCGGCCGTCCGTCGCCACCTCGACCGGCTCGAATCCGACGCCCTGATCGGCGTCAAGGACGTGCCCCAGCAGCGCGCCAAGGCAGGCCGCCCGGCGCGCCACTACGTCGTCAACCCGGCCGCCCAGGTCCGCCTCGGCAACGAGAACGGCCGCCTGGCAGCCGACGCCGTGGCCATGCTGCGCGAGCTGGGCGGCGAGGACGCCGTCAAGGAGTTCGCCCGCCGCCGCGCGGCCGAGCAGGAGGAGCGCTACCACGAGCGCGTCCAGGCCGCCCCGGCCGGCGCCGAGCGGGCCGAGGCCCTCGCCTCCGCCCTGGCGGACGACGACTACGTGGCCTTCACCCGCGTCGTCGACGTCTCCACCGGCACGCACGCCATGCGTAGCCTCCAGCTGTGCCAGGCGCACTGCCCCGTCGTCGACGTGGCCCGCGAGGTCCCGGAGATCTGCGAGGCCGAGGCGGAAATGTTTGCCCGCCTTCTCGACGTTGACGTGAGAAGACTCGCCACGCTGGCCGCGGGCGGCCACGTGTGCACCACCCATATTCCCCTCGGGCGCGACGCTGAAAGCGTCGTTCCCGAGAAGCGAACCAGAATCACGATTTCCAAGAAGCAGGAGAGGACGCGATGACGGAGCAGATGGCGCCAAGCGCCGCGGATCCCGGCGTGATCGCCGAGATCCTCGAGAACAATCCCGAGCTCGAAGGCATCGGCAACTACCAGTACGGCTGGGCCGATGAGGATGCCGCCGGTGCTGCGGCCAAGCGCGGCGTCGACGCCGATGTCGTGGCCGACATCTCGGCGAAGAAGTCCGAGCCCGAGTGGATGCTCGCCCGCCGCCAGAAGGCGCTGAAGTACTTCGATCGCAAGCCCATGCCGACGTGGGGTCCCGACCTCTCCGGCATCGACTTCGACAACATCAAGTACTTCGTGCGCTCCACGGAGAAGCTGGCCGAGTCGTGGGAGGAGCTCCCGGCGGAGATCCGCGACACCTACGAGAAGCTGGGCATCCCCGAGGCCGAGCGCAACCGCCTCGTGGCCGGCGTGGCCGCGCAGTACGAGTCCGAGGTCGTCTACCACCAGATCCGTGAGGACCTGGAGGCGCAGGGCGTCATCTTCCTCGACACCGACACCGCGCTCAAGGAGCACCCGGAGATCTTCGAGGAGTACTTCGGCTCCGTGATCCCGGCCGGCGACAACAAGTTCGCCGCGCTCAACACCGCCGTGTGGTCCGGCGGCTCGTTCGTCTACGTCCCCAAGGGCGTGCACGTCGAGATCCCGCTGCAGGCCTACTTCCGTATCAACACGGAGAACATGGGCCAGTTCGAGCGCACGCTCATCATCGCCGACGAGGACTCTTACGTTCACTACATCGAGGGCTGCACGGCTCCGATCTACAAGTCGGATTCCCTGCACTCCGCCGTGGTCGAGATCATCGTGAAGAAGAACGCCCGCGTTCGCTACACGACTATTCAGAACTGGTCCACGAACGTGTACAACCTCGTCACCAAGCGCGCCGTCTGCGAAGAGGGCGCCACCATGGAGTGGGTCGATGGCAACATCGGCTCCAAGGTGACCATGAAGTACCCCGCCGTCTACCTCACGGGCGAGCACGCCCGCGGTGAGACGCTGTCCATCGCCTTCGCCGGCGCCGGCCAGCACCAGGACACGGGTTCCAAGATGGTCCACATCGCCCCGAACACCTCCTCCTCGATCGTCGCCAAGTCGATCGCGCGCAACGGCGGCCGCTCCGGCTACCGCGGCCTGGTCCAGGTACGCGAGGGCGCCAAGGGCGTCAAGAACAACGTGGTCTGCGACGCCCTCCTGGTGGACCAGATCTCGCGTTCGGACACGTACCCCTACATCGACGTCCGCGAGGACGACGTGACGATGGGGCACGAGGCGACCGTCTCCAAGGTCTCCGAGGAGCAGCTCTTCTACCTCATGGCCCGCGGTCTCGCGGAGCAGGAGGCCATGGCCCTCATCGTGCGTGGCTTCGTGGAGCCGATCGCCCGCGAGCTGCCCATGGAGTACGCGCTCGAGCTGAACCGCCTCATTGAAATCCAGATGGAAGGGTCCGTGGGCTGATCATGGCCGATTCGATCATCACCGAGCGCGCCAAGGGCGCGCCGCTCATCGCCGGCTTCACGGAGGAGGGCGAGGATCTCTCGCCGCTGAACCTGGCCGCGACGAACCTGTCCACCCTGGGCGGCGACGCCGCCAAGGAGCACTCGCACGGCGGCGGCGTCGGCGTGGAGGATTCCTCCCGCGCCGGCCGTCCGGCCTCGTTCGACCCGAACGACTTCCCGGCCCTGACGGGCCGCGAGGAGGATTGGCGCTTCACCCCGCTCAAGCGCCTCAAGGGCCTGCACACGGAGGCGCTGGACGCCGCCGCTGCGCCGGCCATCGAGGTCAAGGTCACCGAGGGCAACCTCGAGCTGGCCGTGGGCGTGGAGCAGGTCGCCAAGAGCGATGCCCGCGTGGGCTTCCTGGCCCCCGAGGATCGCGTGGCGGCCAACGCCTACGCCGCCGTGGAGACCGCCACGGTCATCACGGTTCCGGCCGCGGCCGAGGGTGACGTCATCGTCGCCTCGATCAAGGGCGAGAACGCCACCCCGTCCGCCCAGCACATCGTGATCGTCGGCGAGCCCGGCGCCCGCGCCACCGTGGTCCTGGACCACAGCGGCCTGGCCGTGCTCTCGCAGAACGTCGAGATCGACCTCAAGGAGGGTGCCGACCTCAACGTCGTTACCCTGCAGCGCTGGGACGACGCCTCCGTGCACGCCTCCGATCAGCAGGCCCGTATCGGGCGGGAGGCCCATCTGAAGCACACCGCGGTGTCCTTCGGCGGCGACGTGGTCCGCGTGACCCCGTCGGCGCGCCTGTCCGCGCAGGGCGGCGAGGCCGAGATGTTCGGCCTGTACTTCGCCGACGCCGGCCAGCACCTGGAGCACCGCCTCTTCGTGGACCACGCCGCCCCCAAGTGCACCTCGAACGTGCTCTACAAGGGCGCGCTCCAAGGTGAGGACGCCCACGCCGTGTGGATCGGCGATGTGCTGATCCGCAAGGAGGCCACGGGCACCGACTCCTACGAGGCCAACAAGAACCTCGTGCTCACGGACGGCGCCCGCGCCGATTCCGTCCCCAACCTGGAGATCGAGACGGGTGCCATCGACGGCGCCGGTCACTCCTCCACGACGGGTCGTTTCGACGACGAGCACCTCTTCTACCTGATGGCCCGCGGCATCGATGAGAAGACCGCCCGCCGCCTGGTGGTGCGCGGCTTCCTCAACGAGATCATCCAGAAGATCGGGGTCGCCTCGATCGAAGAGCAGCTCAGCGAGGCCATCGAGGCCGAGCTGGCGCAGACCGAGAACTGACCCACCTCAATCACGTTCCGCCGCGCCTGCCGCGCGGCGACGAGGAGAAAACTTATGTCTACCCTGGAAATCAAGGACCTGAAGGTCGGTATCGAGACCGAGCAGGGCCACAAGGAGATCCTGAAGGGCGTCAACCTCACCATCAACACGGGTGAGACGCACGCCATCATGGGCCCCAACGGCTCCGGCAAGTCCACGCTCGCCTCCACCATCGCCGGCCACCCGCGCTACATCGTCACGGGCGGCGAGATCCTGCTCGACGGCGAGAACGTCCTGGAGATGTCCGTCGACGAGCGCGCCAAGGCCGGCCTGTTCCTGGCCATGCAGTACCCCGTGGAGATCCCGGGCGTCACCATGACGAACTTCCTGCGCACCGCCAAGACGGCCATCGACGGCGAGGCCCCGAGCCTGCGCACGTGGACCAAGGACGTCAAGGGCGCCATGGAGAAGCTGCGCATCGACCCCGACTTCGCGGCCCGCAACGTCAACGAGGGCTTCTCGGGCGGCGAGAAGAAGCGCGTCGAGATCCTGCAGCTCGAGCTCTTCAAGCCCAAGTTCGCCGTGCTGGACGAGACCGACTCCGGCCTCGACGTCGACGCCCTGAAGATCGTTTCCGAGGGCGTCAACCGCGCCCAGGAGGAGAACGACATGGGCACGCTGCTCATCACGCACTACACGCGCATCCTGCGCTACATCAAGCCCGACTTCGTGCACGTCTTCGTCGACGGTCACGTGGCCGAGCAGGGTGGCCCGGAGCTCGCGGATCGCCTCGAGGAAGAGGGCTACGACCGCTACCTGGCCAAGGCCTGAGCGGCATGACCGAGGGCAACAAGCAGACGTCCCTGGAGGACGTCACCGAGGCGCTCCACGATGTGATCGACCCCGAGCTGGGCGTGAACATCGTGGATCTCGGCCTGCTCTACGGCATGGCCTACAACGATGAGGGCACGCTGCTCATCGACATGACCCTGACGACGGCGGCCTGCCCGCTCACCGACGTCCTCGAGGACCAGGTCCAGAAGGCCCTGGATTCCATGGTGGACGATTGGCGCGTCAACTGGGTTTGGATGCCGCCGTGGGGTCCCGAGCGGATCACCGAGGACGGCCGCGACCAGATGCGGGCCCTGGGCTTCAACATCTGATCCGTTCCGGATCCCCGCTGTACGACGGCGGCCCGTCACCTTTGATTCAAAGGTGACGGGCCGCCGTCGTGCTGTGTCTGGCGCGGCTCAGGGGTGGTCGAGGTCCTGAGCGGAGAAGGTGTCGCACACGCCCGGGTCGCCCGAGCGGTAGCCCGTCGTGAACCAGGCCTGGCGCTGCGACGAGGAGCCGTGGGTCCAGCCCTCGGGGTTGACGTAGCCCGTGGACTTCTTCTGGATGTGGTCATCGCCCACGGCCGCGGCGGCGGAGAGGGCGCTCTTGATGTCGGCGTCGGACAGCGGCTGCATGAAGCGCTTGCCGTCCTTGTCCGTCGTGGAGGAGGCATGGTTGGCCCACACTCCCGCGTAGCAATCGGCCTGCAGCTCCACGCGGACGGAGCCACCCTGGGAACCGGAGCCGACCTGCGAGTTCTGGATGGCGCCCGTCAGGTTCTGGATGTGGTGGCCGTACTCGTGGGCCACGACGTACTCCTGGGCGAGGGCGCCCGTGTCCGCGCCGTAGTTGCGCACGAGCTCGTTGAAGAAGGTCGGATCGATGTAGATCTTCGAGTCGCCGGGGCAGTAGAACGGGCCCATGGCGCTGCTGGCCTGGCCGCAGGCCGTGTTGGTGCCGTTGGCAAAGATGCGGGCGCCCGGCGCCTTGAAGCCCTCGATGCGCAGGTCCGTGGCCCCATTGACCCAGTAGGAATCGAGGCTGTTCAGCGTGCCGACGATGCGGCAATCGTCGCGCTGGTTCGCGGCCGAGCCGCTCGTGCAGCTGTCGATCGCGGCGCCGTCGGTGCTCTGGACCTGCGTCACCTCCTGCTCCGCTGGGGTGTTCACCATGCCGGAGACGGCCTGGGGTCCAAAGATGATGGCGAGGATGAGGGCGATGATGCCGCCGCCACCGCCGATGGCCATGCCTGCGCGCGATCCTCCGCCGCCGCTGCGCGTGTCTTCGACGCGGGAGGGGTCCAGGCGGGATCCGTCATTGAAGCTCATGCGCGCCAGCGTACATAAGGCGGGGGCCCAAAGCTCCCCTTCGCGCTGGCGCGGCGCGCGGATGACGCGGGCGCCGCGCCGCGCCGGGCGCTCTAGCGCGTGGCCCGGGGTTCGCTCGGGTGTTCGGCCGGTTCGGCGAGCAGCCCGCGGGCAGCCATCGCGTCGCCGGCGTCGCGCGCCCTGGCGACGGCCATGACGCCGAGCGAGGTCGCGGTGCGCAGCGGAGCCCGCTTGAGCCCGCGCGCCGCCGCGGCCTCGCGGGACCGCCCCCAGCTCGCCGACAGCTCCGGCAGCGTGCGCAGGAAGAGCGCGAGCACGAGGGCCGTGCGCTCCGGGGGGATGCGCACGGCGGCGGCCGCGGCGGAGAGGCCGTCGAGCAGCTCGGACGTCGGCGTGGTGAGCAGGAGGAGGCGCGCGCACTGGACGAGCGCGAACATGCAAGCCACGAGCCCCACGGCCGCGGGCGGCGAGACGAAGAACCACTGATACGTGCCGAGGAGGAGCAGGATCCACCACCAGAAGCGCAGGGGCGTGGCCCAGGTGCGCAGGACGGCACGGCCGGCCAGGGCGTACAGCGCCACGGAGAGCAGCAGGAGGCCGAGGCCCACGGGGGCCGTCCGCCACACGGTCCCGAGCAGGCCGAGCGCCACGAGCACCAGGTACTTGAGCCAGAGCGGGGCGCGATGGACGGGGGAGGCGCCGGGGATCCAGGCGAGCAGCGCGCCGGGACCCGGGTTCATGCCTCCGCCCCCGTCTCCGCGCCGGGCCACGGCGCCAGGCCGCGGGCGCTCGCGCGATAGGCGGCGATGAGCTCGTCCGGGGGGCCGTCGGCCACCACCCGCCCGCCGTGGATCCATACGGCGCGCTCGCACTCGGCGGCCAGCTCCAGGTCGTGGGTGGCCACGATGAGCGAGGCCTCGGAGCCCAGGAGGGCGGCCGCGACGCTGTCGCGGTGCACGAGGTCAAGCGCCGCGGTGGGCTCGTCGGCGAGGAGCAGGCGCGGGGCGGCCGCGCGCAGGCCGGCGAGGGCCACGAGCTGGCGCTCGCCCCCCGAGAGCTCGTAGACGCTGCGCTCGGCGAGCCGTTCGATGCCCAGTGCGCGCAGCTGCGCGAGGGCCTCGGCGCGGCGCTCATGGCGCGGCAGCCGACGGGGGCGCAGGGAGAGCTCCACGTCCTCCTGGACCACGGGCATGATCAGCTGCGCCGCCGTGTCGGCAAAGAGCATGCCGACCGCGCCGCGCAGGGCCTTGGCGTCGCGGGCCCACTGGAGCCCCGCGACGCTCACGCTGCCGGAGGACGGGGCCACGAGCCCGGCAAGCAGGCGCAGGAGGGTCGTCTTGCCCTGGCCGTTTGCGCCGATGAGCGCGATGCGCCGATCGTTCAGGTGCAGCGTGGTGGGGGAGAGCAGCTCGCGCGCGGCGACGCCGCCGACCGCTGGTGCGGTGACGGCGGCGCGCTCGAGGACGACGGGGACGGGGGAGCTCACAGGCCGGACGGGTTGCGGGCGGCGAGGGCCGGGAAGGCCTTGAGGATGCCGACCGCGAGGGCTGCGGCCAGCGCCGACTTCACGAGGTCGCCCGGCCAATAGGCCAGGTCGGCGAGGAAGGCGGCCTGGAGGGAGAGGTGCCCGTTGATCATCATGCCGAGGATGCCGGCCGGATGGGTCACGAGGAAGGAACCGGCCAGCGCGCAGCCGAAGAGCCACAGGCCCTTGGCCCGCAGGGAGCGGCGCAGGACCAGGGTGGCGAGCGCGCCGGTGACGAGGGCCGCCACGGGGAAGGCAAGCAGGTAGCCGGCGCTCGGGGCGGCCAGCGCGCCGAGGCCGCCGGAGAAGCGGGCGAAGATCGGCAGGCCGGCGAGGCCGAGCACCACGTAGAGCAGCACGGCGAGGCCGCCGCGCTTCGCGCCGAGCACGAGCGCCGTGAGCGCGACCCCGAGCGTCTGCAGCGTGATGGGCACGCCGAGCGGGCCAACGGGGATCGCCGGCGCCATGGTCAGAGCAGCGATGAGCGCTGCAAAGACGACGACGAGCGAGAGCGTGCGGGGGAGGGTCGCTCCCGCGGCGGTGGGGGTTGAAGCGGTCATGGTCCGGGAGCCTACTTGAACACCGTTCAATTGACCAACGCGGCGCGTCGGAACCGCGTAGACTAGAGAGGTTGTCCGCGCCCCGGACACCCGAAAACTTGTCCCACGCCTCGCCCCAAGGAGCCCCCAACCGTGATCTCCGTCTCAGACCTCGAACTGCGCGCCGGCGCGCGCCTGCTCATGGATGAGGTGAACTTCCGCATCGATGCCGGCGACAAGGTCGGCCTGGTGGGGCGCAATGGCGCGGGCAAGACCACGATGACGAAGGTCCTGGCCGGGCAGACCCTGCCGGCCGGCGGCACCGTGACGCGCACGGGCACCCTCGGCTACCTGCCGCAGG
This sequence comes from Galactobacter valiniphilus, assembly GCF_003575975.1. GTDB lineage: Bacteria > Actinomycetota > Actinomycetes > Actinomycetales > Micrococcaceae > Galactobacter > Galactobacter valiniphilus. Next base: position 27,978 of record NZ_QQXK01000015.1, read on the forward strand.
ACACCCACCTGCCCGACATGGAGCAGCTGGCGCGCGCCCGCATCCTCTCGGCACGCGGCCTGGATGTTGTAAGCGCCAAGCTGCGCAAGTGCCAGGAGGACATGGCGAGCGAGGACCCGGCGGTGAGCGCCAAGGCGATGCGTCAGTACGACCGCCTCGAGGCAGAATTCATCGCCGGCGGCGGCTACGCTGCCGAGTCCGAGGCGGCGGCGATCTGCAACAACCTCGCCCTGCCCGAGCGCATCCTGAACCAGCCGATCGGCACGCTCTCCGGCGGCCAACGCCGCCGCGTGGAGCTCGCGCGCATCCTCTACTCGAACGCCGACACGCTCCTCCTGGACGAGCCGACGAACCACCTCGACGCCGACTCCATCACCTGGCTGCGCGACTTCCTCATCGCCTACGAGGGCGGCTTCCTGATCATCTCGCACAACACCGAGCTGCTGGACGCCGTGGTCAACAAGGTCTACCACCTGGACGCCAACCGGGCGACGATCGATCAGTACAACCTCTCCTGGAAGAAGTACCTGACCCAGCGCGAGACCGACGAGCGGGCCCGCCGCCGCGAGCGCGCCAACGTGGAGAAGAAGGCAGGCGTCCTCCTGGCGCAGGCCGACAAGATGCGCGCCAAGGCCACGAAGGCCGTGGCGGCCCAGAACATGATCAAGCGCGCCGAGCGCATGATGCGCGGGCTCGAGGAGGAGCGCCAGAGCGATCGCGTCGCGGCGCTGCGCTTCCCCGATCCGGCCCCGTGCGGCAAGACGCCGCTCACGGCCGACGGGCTCTCCAAGTCCTACGGCTCGCTCGAGATCTTCACGGGCCTGGACCTCGCGATCGACCGCGGCTCCAAGGTGGTCATCCTGGGCCTCAACGGCGCTGGCAAGACCACCCTGTTGCGCATGCTTGCTGGCGTCGACAAGCCCGATTCCGGCCAGGTCGTGCCCGGGCACGGCCTGAAGATCGGCTACTTCGCGCAGGAGCACGACACGATCGACATCCAGCGCAGCGTGCTTGAAAACATGCGCTCCTCCGCGCCGACCCACCTCGGCGACGCCGATGTGCGCAACATCCTCGGCTCGTTCATGTTCTCCGGCGATGACGTCAACAAGCCCGCCGGCGTGCTCTCCGGCGGCGAGAAGACCCGCCTGGCCCTGGCCATGATCGTGGCGAGCCACGCCAACGTCCTGCTGCTCGATGAGCCGACCAACAACCTGGACCCCGCCTCGCGCGAGCAGATCCTCAACGCCCTCGCGTCCTTCGCCGGCGCCGTGGTGCTCGTCTCCCACGACGAGGGCGCCGTGGAGTCGCTCAACCCCGAGCGCGTCCTCCTCCTGCCGGACGGCACGGAGGACCTCTGGAACGACGAGTACCTGGAGCTCGTCACCCTGGCGTGATCCCGCGCGGGCGCGGCTAGAGCAGCCGGACACAGCGCGACGGCGGCCGGTCACCTCAGGGTGACCGGCCGCCGTCGCGCTGTGACAAGGTCAAGCCCTAGTGGGGCTTCTGGACGCCCGTCACGAGCGAGGAGTTGGTGACGTCGTTGCCGCGGCTCTCCTCGGCGTCGATGAGCGCGTCCTCGGCCTCCTCGTCGTGGAGCGCGCCGTCGCGGCGCGGCTTGATCACCTTGGCCCGCTGGCGCCGCCGCGCGCTGTGCTGCAGCACGCCGCCGTTGGCCGCGGCCTCGGCCGCCGCCTCGCGGTCCTCACGGTTGATGCGCGCCTGCTGGCGGGCCGCGTAGCCGAAGCCAACAAAGAAGAGCACGCCGAAGGCGGCCCACTGCAGGGCGTAGGACCAGTGCATGCCCTCGTCCGCCTCGGGCTTGGGGCGCGGCGCTGGCTTGGTGGCGGGCGCCGGATCCTCGGAGGCCAGCAGGCCGTAGGCCGAACCCGCGACGTCGAGCCCCGTGCGCTGGGAGACGCCGGCCAGGTCGATCGAGGCGATCTGCCCCTCCGGGGCGTCGCGCCCGATGTCGGGCTCGCCGGCCTTGAGCCGGGCGGTGAGGGTGACGGTGCCGCTCGGGGGAGCCGGCACGTTTTCCGGCGCCTGCACGGGGCCGTCGCCGTTCTTCATCCAGCCGCGGTCGATGAGCACGATCGTGCCCTCCTGCGTGCGGAAGGGAACGAGGACTTCCATGCCCAAGGCCGAGCTGAGCGTGCGCTGGCGCACGAAGAGCGTGGAGTCGCTGAGGTACTCGCCCGTCAGCTTGACCGGGAGGAACTCCTGCTCCGCTGGCAGCTGCTCGAAGAGCGCGACGGCGTCGTGGCCCGTGAGCGGGGTGGCGTCCCAGTTCGCCGCCACCTGCTTGTTTTCGGTGGAGACCTCGGCGCGCCGATCCCACTGCCACCAGGACAGCGCGGCGCAGACGATCGCGAACACGATCACCATCATGAGCCAGCCGACCCAGCGTGTGCTGGCGAGGAAGCGGTACATCAGCCCTCCTGGGGCGGGAAGCGGAAGGGGGTCACCTCGCGCAGGAAGCCCCGCGTCGAGAGGTAGTCGGCGAGCCACACCCGGTGCTCTTCGCACGCGAGCCAGGTCTTGCGCCGCTCGGGGGTGTGCAGGCGCGGGTTGTTCCAGAGCAGGGCCCAGGCCGCCGGCGTGCGGCAACCCTTGCGCGAGCACGGCGGGTGCTCGCCGGGGCCCGCTGTCGCGGCGGTGTGGCCGGGGGCCGGTGTGCCGCCGGCCTGCAGGGCGGAGAGCAGATCGAACTCAGCCACGGCCCGGGGCCTCCGGTGCGTCGCCGTTGGCCGGCGGATCCGCCGGCGGTTCCGGCTCGAAACTGCCCTCGATGACGTCGGAGCCAGCGTCGTCGTCGGCGTAGACGGAACCGTCTGCGCCGTCCGCGCCGTCCGGGCCGGGAGCGGCGTCGTCGGGCGCCCCGGTGAGCGCGTCGGCCGGGGGCGCCTCCAGGAAGGTGGCGGAATCGTCACCGCCCGGATCCGTGATGAGGTTCGCGTCGACGACCGCGATCCACGGCAGGATCGCGGAGGCGGCCAGCAGGGCGACGCCGACCCAGATGTTCCAGGTGGCGGCGATGATCGCGCCCGAGACAAACAGCACGGCGCGCAGCGCCATCTTGATGCCGTACGAGCGCATGCGTTTGCTCGCCTCGATCGAGGCCGCCTCGCGGGCGTCCGTGATCGCGTGGACGCGCGGATGCTCGGGGCTCGGCTCGTTCTTGCTCATGGTTCTGTCATTGTCCCACCGCGGCGCGGTTGGCGACCAATCGGTCCGGGGCACGGGGCTACTCGCCGGTCACCTCCGCGCGACGGCCCGGCGGCGGGCGCGCGGGGTGCCGCCTGGATAGGATGAAGGCCACGTGTGCGAAGCACGGTCCACTAGCGAAGAGGTTTCATGAGCTCTCAGCCCGCCCAGCAGCCCCGCACCGTTCTGGTGACGGGTGGCAATCGCGGCATCGGTCTGGCGATCGCCCGCGCCTTCGCGGCGCAGGGTGACAACGTCGCCATCACGTCCCGCTCCGGGGAAGGCCCCGAGGGTCTCTTCACGGTCAAGGCTGACGTCACCGACACCGCGAGCGTCGATGCCGCGATCTCCGAGGTTGAGGCCCACTTCGGCCCGGTCGAGGTGCTGGTCGCCAACGCCGGCATCACCAAGGACACGCTGATGCTGCGCATGAGCGAGGACGACTTCACCTCGGTGCTCGACACCAACCTCACCGGCTCCTTCCGCGTGGTCAAGCGCAGCCTCAAGGGCATGATCAAGGCCCGCCGCGGCCGCGTGGTCTTCATCTCCTCCGTGGTGGGCCTGCTCGGCGGTGCCGGCCAGGTGAACTACTCGAGCTCCAAGGCGGCCCTCGTGGGCTTCGCTCGCTCGCTCACGCGCGAGCTGGGCGGCCGCGGCATCACGGCCAACGTCGTGGCGCCCGGCTTCATCGAGACCGAGATGACCGCCGTCCTGGAGGACGAGCTCAAGAAGAGCTACCAGGCGCAGATCCCGGCCGGGCGCTTCGCGCAGCCCGAGGAGGTCGCCAAGGTCGTCACGTGGCTCGCCTCCGACGACGCCGCGTACATCTCCGGGGCCGTGATCCCCGTGGATGGCGGCCTCGGCATGGGTCACTGACCCCTTCGCTTTCGACTTCACCCATCCCGCCGCGTCAGCGGCGCAAGAGAGGAACACCATGGGATCCCTGACCGGGAAGACCGCCATCGTCACGGGCAGCTCGCGCGGCATCGGCGCCGACACGGCTCAGCTGCTCGCCGCCGAGGGCGCCAATGTCGTCATCAACTACCGCTCCAAGGCGCCCCGCGCCAACAAGGTCGTCAAGGCGATCGAGGAGGCGGGCGGCCGCGCCATCGCCGTTCAGGGCGATCTGACCTCGGCCGAGGACCGCGAGGCGCTCGTTGCCGCGGCCATCGAGGCCTTCGGCACGCTCGACGTGCTCGTGCTCAACGCCTCCGGCGGCATGGAGACCGACCGCGGCGCGGACTACGCGCTGACGCTGAACCGCGACGCCCAGGTCGGCATGCTGGAGGCGGCCGCCCCGCACCTTCCGCGCGGCGGCCGCGTGGTGTTTGTGACGAGCCACCAGGCCCACTTCATCGACACCGTGCCCACCCTCGACGCCTACGAGCCCGTGGCCCGCTCCAAGCGCGCGGGCGAGCTGGCCCTGCGCGAGCAGATCCCGGCCCTGGCCGAGCTCGGCATCACCTTCGTCGTCGTCTCCGGCGACATGATCGAGGGCACCATCACCGCCACGCTGCTGGACCGGGTGGAGCCGGGCGCCATCGAGGCCCGCCGCGCCGAGGCCGGCAAGCTTTACTCGGTGGCCGAGTTCGCCGCCGAGGTGGCCGCCATGGTGACCGCCGACGTCGAGACGGGCCACACGGAGCTCGTGGGCGGCGGCAAGGGCTTCGTGGCCTGATTCCGCGCCACGCGCTCAACGCGAAAGGAGGCCCTCCCCGAGGCGGTTTCTGGGGGTCCTCGCAACACCTGGTGGTTTAGGTGGCTTTGATGAGATCACGCATGCGCTCGGCTGGGGTTTCCCAGCCGAGCGTTTTGCGTGGGCGGCGGTTGAGTTTGTTGGCGAGGAGTTCGAGGTCTTCTGGCCCGTAGACGGACAGGTCGGTTCCTTTGGGGAAGTACTGGCGCAGCAGTCCGTTGGTGTTTTCGTTGGTGCCGCGCTGCCAGGGTGAGTGCGGGTCGCAGAAGTACACGTCCACGCCGGTGGCGATGCTGAATTGCTGGTGGGCGGCCATTTCGCAGCCTTGATCCCAGGTGAGGGACCCGCGCAGTTGTTCTGGTAGTGAGCCGATCAGAGGGATGAGCGCGTCGCGGACTTCTTCGGCGGTGTGCCCGCCGGGCAGGTGGCCGAGCAGGACCATGCGGGTGGTGCGTTCCACCAGGGTGATGATCGCTGATTGGGAGTTGGTGCCGACGATCAGGTCGCCTTCCCAGTGGCCTGGGACGGCGCGGTCTTCGACTTCGGGGGGACGTTCGGAGATCATGATCATCTCGTCCACGAAGCGTTGGGTGCGCTCTTCGGGGTTGCGGTGGGGCTTGCGGCGGGTGCGCTCGGTGCGCAGGGTGTGTTCGACTTCGCGTTTGAGGCCGCCTCGGGCCTGGACGTAGATGGCTTGGTAGATCGTTTCGTGGCTCACGCGCATGCCCTCGTCGTCGGGGAAGTTCTTGAGCAGAGCATGACTGATTTGTTCCGGAGACCACTCATCTTGCAGGCCAGCGGCAACGAAGTCGCGCAGCGGCCCGGGCATGGCGAGTTTGGATTCTTTGGGCCGGGCACGGCTACCGGCCCAAGCGCGTTGAGCGGCATGCGGACGGTACGAACCGTGGCTCCTGTGCATGTCGAGTTCGCGTTTGATGGTTGAGGCCGGGCGGCCCAGCTCGGCACCGATCTTCCGCAGAGAAGTGCCAGCCCGGTGCGGGTCGGCGATCGTTTCGCGTTCTTCGAGGGTGAGGAAGCGTGGATGCAGCTCCGCGTCGATGGCCGCCAGGGGTATGCGTTGCTGGGTGGTCATCCCTGTTTTGTAGTCGACGATCCGGCCATCGGGGTAGTACCGGCGGTCCCTGGCTTTGCGGATGCCTTTGTCCCAGTCCTGAGCCGTGCGCAGGTGGACGCCCACGATTGCCGCGGCTTGCCGGCGGGACGTTCCCACCGCACGTAGTTGCTCGTATTCGGCTCGGCGCGGGTGGGGGCCGGTGCCGGGGCGACCGCGACCTTTCAGGCCAGCATCGCGTGCCCAGCCAGCCGCCGTGTTCTTGTTCGCACCGACCGCCTGGGCCGCGGCAGTGACGTTCCCGTCAAGGCGGTCGTAGGCCTCGAAGAACGCCCGCTTCAGCTCCGTAGAAAGCACAATCCCCGCAACTCCTTCAAATCGAAGGTGTTGCGGGGACCGCTAGAACCCGCCCGAGCGGGGAGGGCCTCCTTTCGCGTTCAACGGCGGCGGTCGCCGGTCACTTGTCGCAGACGATCCGGTTCCACGGGGAGTACGTCCAGACGAAGGACTCCTTGGGGAGCGGCTTCTCGGCCGACGTGCGGCTGCGCGTGACAGTCACCGTGAAGCCAGACTTGCCGCCGGACTCCGGCTGGCACTTGGCCGCGGAGGAGTGCACCGTGGTGGGCGAAGTGATGTTGTAGTGATCCGACGTGGTCGTCTTCACGTCCCAGGTCTTCACGCCCCAGAGCACGGTCTTGACCTGGGAGTCGGTGACCCACATCTGCACCACGACGGGGGCCTTGGTGTTGTTCTTCCAGCGCATGTTGACCTGGCCCTCCCAGTAGGTCGACTCGCGGCCTGCCGGGTAGCGATCGAACCAGCGGGAGTGGGGCTTGTGCTCCAGGATGTCCATGCCGCCCAGGAAGCCGGCGTTGTAGGACATCGTCGAGATCTGCGAGATGCCGCCGCCGAGGGCGGTGGTGGCGTTGCCGTTCTCGACCACGCCGGAGGCGACGTAGCCGTTGGCGGTGGTGATCGGCCCGAACTGGTCGGCCAGATTGAATTCCTTGCCCGGATCCACCACGGTGCCGTTCACGCGCGAGGCGCCGAGGCGCAGGTTCTTGGTGCGTTGCGTGTCGTAGGTGGGATACGGGGTCGCGAACTCCGCGACCTTGACCATGTTCCACGACTCGGCGGTCTTGGTGGAGATGGTGGGCTGCGTGACCTGAAGCTCCACGGTCGCCTTGCGGGCCGACTCGGTGGAGGCCTTCTGCACGGCGGCGGCGAGCTTCGCGGCGTCGATGCCCTTGCCCTCCTGGGCCGGGACCACGGAGAGCGCGGCGGACGCGCCCGAGCCGGTCATCTTGACGGTGGCGTTGCGGCCCTCCGAGGCCATCTTGGGGTTCACCTCCACGACGGCCGCGACGAGCTTCTCGCCATCCAGGGTCAGGGCGGGCTTGCCGTCCTTGACCTCGACGGTGGCGGCGGCGCCCACCGTGGCTGCGGGGAGCTGGGCCTCAGCGGTGCCGTTGTTGACCGTGATGGGGCCGTCCAGGAGCGGCTGCACGCTCGCGTCGAGGAAGCCCTTCCAGTCAGCCGCGGAGACGGCGGGGGCCTGCGTGGAGGAGGTGGCGGCGATGGAGCCGTCGGCGTGCAGCCATTGCTCCTTGAGCGAGGTGGCTGTCGCGGCGGCGTCGATGGCCACGCCGTCGCGCGGCTCGTTGTAGTCGGCCTTGCCCTGCGCCACCACGATGGAGCCCTCGACGGGGGCGGTGGAGAGCGACTTCGCCGCCTTGGCCACGGCGCCCGTGAGCGCCTGGTCATCCACCGTCGTGACGGCCTGGGCGTCCTGCGAGCCCATGATCCGCGAGAGGATGACGCTCGGGTCCCACGACAAGCCGGTGAAGCGGTCAACCGTGGCGTCGACGTCAACGCCCAGGCCGACGTCGGCGGGCTTGAGTGCCACGGACTGCTCGCCGGCCGTGAGCTTGAGGGCCTTCTGGGCCCGGGGGAGCAGCTGCTCCGAGAGCGTCGACTTGGCCTGCTCCGCGCTTTGGCCCGAGAGGTCGATGCCGTCGACGCTCAAGTGAGCGGGAAGCTTGTCCTGCGTCAGGAAGGCGGCACCGGCGTAGGCACCGCCGGCCACCACCACGGCACCGAACACGGTCCACGCCGCGACCTTGGCGCCGCGACGCTTCTTCTTGGGTGCCACGTCCGGCTCCTCCTGCTCCTCGGGTGCGGCCTGCGGGGCCGCGGCGGCCGGGGCGGCAGAGAGCACGGGATCGAGGTCGAGCCGCGTGGCGTCGTCGGCGACGGGCGGCTGGATCGCCGGAGCGGCCTCGGCGGGCTGCGCTGCGACCGGGAGCGACTCAGCGGGCGCGGCGATGGGCGGGTGCTCGACGCGCTGCGCCTGCTCTCCGGCCTGTTCGCTGGCTCGCTCGCCCGGCGTGGGCTCGATCGTCTCGTCCGTCTCGCCCGCCGGCGGCTCGGGCGCGTTCTCCTCGACCGGTCCCGAGGTCGGGTTCTCGCTCACGTGTTCTCCTTCAACGGTTCCGCCACTTGGCGCATGAACTGCGCAAGGGCCTGGATCATCCTAGGACGGACCACGGCGCGCGCCCATCGCGAACCGGGCGGCGGCAGGTCACGTTTGGATATTGATTGGGGGGCTTAGGCATCCCAGCCCAGCGCGGCGGCCACGGTGTCGAGGCGTCGCAGCCCCAACACGCCGTCCGCCACCGAGCGCAGGGCGGGCTTGGGTTCGACGCCCACGCCGAGGCCCGCGACGGTGAGCAGGTCGATGTCGTTGGCCCCGTCGCCGAGGCCGATCGTGCGCTGGGCCTCGATGTCATCGGCCGCACACCAGCGGCGCAGCGCCGCCGCCTTGGCTGCCCGGTCGACGACGGGGCCCTCCACGGTGCCCGTGAGCACGCCGTCGCGCACGCCGAGGACGTTCGCGTGGGCGTGGTCCAGGCCCAGGGCCTCGGCCAAGGGCTCGAGCACCTGGATGAAGCCGCCGGAGACGGCGCCCACCTTGTGCCCGCCCGCGTGCGCGGCCGCGATCAGCTCGCGGGCGCCGGCCGTCGGCACGACGTCGGCGGCGACCTCCTCGATGAGGCTCACCGGCAGGCCGGCCAGGGCCTGCACGCGGTGGTGCAGGGACTGGGCGAAGTCGAGTTCTCCGCGCATGGCCCGCTCGGTCACGGCGGCCACTTCGGCCTCGCGCCCTGCATGTGCCGCGAGCATCTCGATGACCTCCTGCTCGATCAGCGTCGAGTCGACGTCCGTGACGATCAGGCTGCGGCGGGAACCGCGCAGCGCCGGCGGCACGAGGAGGCTGGCCTGGCCCGCCGCGGTGTCCTCGCGCAACAGGGCGCGCAGGGAGTTCAGCTGGGCCTCCTCGAGGTCCAGCTCCCAGGCGGCGCCGCTGAGGCCCGCTGGCACGGCCAGCTCGGCGGGGGAGGCCTGCGCCCCGATCGTCTCGATCCACGACGGCGCGGGATGCGGCGTCGTGACGGCGTCGGAGCTGAAGGAGACGAGGCGGTACTGCTGGTTCATGTCACCAGTGTGAGCGCTCTGCCCGACCCATCGGGCATCCGTGACACGCGCCCGGCGCGGGCGTGGGGCACTCGTGTGTCTTAGGGTGGGGGCATGACTGCCGTCCTCGCCTTTGACGATGTTTCCGTGATCCGTGGCGCCCGCCACCTGCTCAAGAACGTGAGCTGGAGCGTGGGCGAGGACGAGCGCTGGATCGTCATGGGTGCCAACGGCGCCGGCAAGTCGACCCTCCTGCGCATCGCCTCGACCCGGCTGTTCCCCACGCGCGGCGCCGTGGACGTGCTCGGTGAGCGCATGGGCAAGGTGGACCTCTCCGAGCTGCGCCCGGCCATCGGCGTCAGCTCGGCCCTGCTCGGCCGGGAGATGCGCGAGGAGGAGACGGCCCTCAACGCCGTCGTCTCCGCGTCGTACGGCATGACGGGACGCTGGCGCGAGCACTACGACGCCGACGACGAGCGCCGCGCCCTCCAGCTGCTAAACCAGTGGGGTGCCAGCACGCTGCTCTCGCGCCGCTACTCCACGCTCTCCGAGGGCGAGCGCGCCCGCGTGCTCATCGCCCGTTCGCTCATGTCCGATCCCGAGCTCCTGCTGCTGGACGAGCCGGCCGCCGGGCTCGACCTGGCCGGCCGCGAGGATCTGGTCCGCCGCCTCGGCGCGTTTGCCGCGAGCCCGCTCGCGCCCGCCATGGTGCTCGTGACCCACCACCTCGAGGAGATCCCCGAGAACTTCACGCATGCGCTGCTACTGCGCGACGGCGAGGTCGTGGCCCAGGGCCCGCTCGAGGAGACGGTCACGCAGGGCAACCTCGAGGCGACCTTCGGCCTGCAGCTGACCCTGAACCGCCAGGGTTCGCGCTTCAGCGCCTTCGCGCGCTGATCCGAAGGGGCACCGTTCGACGTGGAGCTCTGGCAGTCGCTGCTGATCCTCTTGGCCGGGGTCTGGGCCGGGACCATCAACACGATCGTGGGTTCCGGCTCGCTCGTGACCTTCCCGGTCCTCGTGGCGATGGGCCTGAACCCCGTCAACGCCGTCGTGTCCAACGCCATCGGCCTCGTGGCCGGCGGCGTGTCGGGGGCCTGGGGTTATCGCGAGGAGCTGCGCACGGTCCCGCGCACGCTCAAGCGGTTGCTGCCGGCCTCGATCGTCGGAGCGCTCCTCGGCGCGTGGCTGCTGCTCCACCTGCCGGAGAGCGTCTTCGGGATCGTCTCCCCGATCCTTGTGGCCCTCGCCGTGCTGCTCGTGATCCTGCAGCCGCGGCTCGCCGCGTGGGCCAAGGCCCGCTCCGGCGGCGTGGACGAGGGACCTGACGCGCAGCCGTTCTCCTCGGCGCTCGTCCTCCTCGTCTTCCTGACCGGCATCTACGGCGGCTACTTCACGGCCGCCCAGGGCGTCATTCTCATGGGCATCTTCGGCGTCATGCTGCACGGCAGCCTGCAGCAGGCCAACGCCGTGAAGGTGGTCCTCTCGCTGGCGGTCAACCTCGTCGCCGCGGTGGCTTATCTCCTCTTCGCCTTCGAGCGCATCGATTGGCTCGTGGCCGGCCTCATCGCCGCGGGCTCGCTCTTCGGCGGCTGGCTGGGCGCCAAGGTGGGCCGCCGGCTCTCGCCCTTCGTGCTGCGTGCGTGCATCGTGGTGCTCGGCGTCGTGGCCTTTATTCACCTGATCTGGCAGTTGGTGTCCGCATGAGCATGATCCGCATCGAGTCGCTGGATGATCCCCGCCTGGGGGACTACCGGGGCCTGACGGACGCTGCCCTGGCCAAGACCCGGTCCCGCTTCATCGCCGAATCGACAGTGGTGGTTCGCCGCGCGCTCGCCTCGGGTGCCGTCCCGCGCTCCTTCCTCGTGGACGAGCGCCACGGCTCCGTGGTGGCGGAACTCGCCGCGGCGCACCCCGAGGCCCCCGTCTTCGTGGGGGAGGGCCCCGTGCTCGAGGCGCTCACGGGCTTCCACCTGCACCGCGGTGCCCTGGGATCCTTCGAGCGCCCGGCGCCCGCGGACCTCGACGCCCTGCTGGAAGGCGCCCGCCGCGTCGTCGTGCTGGAGGACGTCGCCGAGCACACCAACGTGGGAGCGATCTTCCGCAGCGCCGCCGGCCTGGGCATCGATGCGGTGTTGCTGAGCCCGCGCAGCGCCGATCCGCTGTACCGCCGGGCCATCCGCGTCTCCATGGGCACGGTGTTCTCGCAGCCCTGGGCCCGCCTCGACACGTGGCCGGAGGGCATCGCAGCCCTCAAGCGGCACGGCTTCGAGGTGCACGCCCTGGAGCTGACGGACGACGCGCTCAGCATCGAGGAGCTGGCGGCGCGCGGGCCGGAGCGGCTGGCCCTCGTTCTCGGCACGGAGGGTGCAGGCATCCGCCCCGAAACCCTCGAGGCCGTGGACGGCGCCGTGCTCATTCCCATGCGCGAGGGGGTCTCCTCGCTCAACGTGGGCGCCGCGGCCGCCGTGGCGATGTGGGAGCTCCGGGCGCGCTGACCGCGCGTCAGCCCCCGCCCAAATTCCGTGTAGAATGGAGCGTCGTCGCATGTGCGGCGCCTCCACTTTCATTGCCCCTGGCCAAATCCAGGGGCCCAAGAGAAATGGTGATCCCATGAAGGCTGGCATCCACCCGAACTACGGTCCCGTCGTGTTCCGTGACCTCGCTTCCGGCGAGAAGTACCTGACCCACTCCACCGCCTCCAGCGGCAAGACCATCGAGTGGGAGGACGGCAACACCTACCCCGTCATCGACGTGGAAATCTCCGCCGCCTCGCACCCGTTCTACACGGGCAAGCAGCGCATCATGGACTCCGCCGGCCGCGTGGAGCGCTTCAACCAGCGCTTCAAGGGCTTCGGCGGCAAGTGAGCCGTCGCGCGCGGTGCTGAACCGCGCGCCTCTTGAACGATCGGGCCTCGTGTCATCCCGCAAGGGAGGGCGCGGGGCCCGGTCCGTTTCCGGCCCACGCCAAGCGCGCCGCGCACGCTGAAGGGGCCGGCGCCCCTGAACGGGCGCACTATGCTGGGGAAGCGTGAGCACAGAGCCAGCGCAGAGCATTCATCACGGCGAGTACAAGGTCCCGGGCGGCAAGCTCGTGGTCGCGGATCTGACGGTGGCTGACGGGATCATCGCCTCCGCGAGCATCAACGGCGACTTCTTCCTGGAGCCGGACGAGGCCCTTGAGGACATCGACGCAGCGCTCGTCGGCCTCGCCGTGGGCACGAGCCACGAGGACCTCGCCGCCGCCGTGACGGCCAAGCTGCGCTCGGACGCCGTGATGTTCGGCTTCGACGCCCGCGCCGTCGCGACCGCCGTGCGCCGCGCCCTGGGCCTGGCCACGGGATGGACGGACCACGCCTGGCAGGTGCTCGGCCCCACGCCGTACCCCATCGCCGTTAACGCGGCCCTCGACGAGGTCCTAGCGCGCCAGGTGGGCGCCGGGTTGCGCCCGCCGACCATGCGCCTGTGGGAGTGGAACGAGCCGGCCGTGGTGATCGGTTCCTTCCAGTCCCTCAAGAATGAGGTGGATGCCGAGCAGGCCGAGCGCTACGGCGTGAAGGTCGTCCGCCGCATCTCGGGCGGCGGCGCCATGTTCATGGAGGCCGGCAATTGCATCACGTACTCGCTCTACCTGCCCACCTCGCTCGTGGACGGGATGTCCTTCGCGGATTCCTACCCCTTCCTCGACGCGTGGGTCATGGAGTCGCTTGCCCGGGTCGGTGTTGAGGCGCATTACGTCCCGCTCAACGACATCGCGACGGAGGCCGGCAAGATCGGCGGCGCCGCGCAGAAGCGCCTCGCCGGTGGCGGCATGCTCCACCACGTGACCATGAGCTACGACATCGACGCGGACAAGATGACCCAGGTGCTGCGCATCGGCCGCGAGAAGATCTCGGACAAGGGCATCACGAGCGCCAAGAAGCGCGTGGATCCGCTCAAGCGCCAGACGGGTCGCAGCCGCGAGCAGATCCTGGAGACGCTCACGGAGGTGTTCACGCAGCGCTACGGCGCCACCCCCGCCACGCTCGACGCCGCGACGCTCGCGGAGGCCGAGGCGCTCGCGGAGAGCAAGTTCGACACGCCGGAGTGGACGGCCCGCGTGCCGTAGGCGCGGCCTTTACGAAAGCACGACGGCGCCGCTCCCCTTGACGGGGGAGCGGCGCCGTCGGCGTCGGTGGGCCCGGGCGGGCCGCCCGGCTCAGCCGCGCTGGGAGGCGGCCTGCGCGCCCAGGCGGCGCCGGACGTCGTCGAGCCGTTCGATGACGAGGCGGCGCAAGGCGGCCGGGGCCTCGGCGTGCGCCGCGAGCCAGGACTCGGCGGCGAGCACCGTGGGATGCGTCGCGCCGTCGCCGTCGTCGAGCTCCGCACCGGCGGGGAAGAGGCCCTCCACGACGCGCGTGGCCTGTCCCTGGGTCTGCTGCGCCCATACGTCGGCGATGCGCTCGAAGTACTCGTCCTCGTGCCCGACGCCGACGCCAGAGGGGTCGATGCCCAGGCCGTCGATCGTGGCCTGCAGGTGATCGTTGGAGAGCGTCGCGCCGCTCGCGTCGGCACCGGAGTACGCGGCGGCTCGGGCAGCGTCCTTGGCGGCGGCGAGCGGGCGGGCGGCCAGGGCGCGGGTGAGACCCGTCGCGGAGATGGCCGTGGGGGCGGCGGCGTCGGCGGCCCGCAGCTCCTCCTCGGAGCGGCGGCCGTGGGCGGCCAGGGCCACGAGCGCGGCCCAGGCGAGCTCCTCGCCGAGCGCGAACTCGTCGTCGGCGAGCCAGGCCTCGGTCACCTCGAGGCTCTGGGCGTCGGGCGTCTGCTGCTCGGCGAGCGAGGCGAAGAGAGCACGCAGGCGCACCGTGCGCTCGTCGGAGGGCTCGGGGGCCTCCACGATCGACTCCAGCAGGTAGGTGACCCAGCGGGCCAGGAGCTCCTGGCGGTCGCCCGCGAGCGTGTAGGACTCGAGGCCGGAACCGGCCTGCGCGAAGGACTGGGCCAGCACGCCCGAGTCCTCGATCAGCCCGGCGTTGGAGACCACGCCGTCCACGAAGCGCTCCACGGGGAGCGTAGCGTCGCGCACGAGGTTCCAGGCGCCGGCCAGCGCCGTGGCGCGGGCCAGTTCGTCGTCGAGCCCCTCGCCGAGGGCGATGCGCAGCGTGGACTCGTCCATGCCGATCTTGGCGTAGCTGAGGTCCTCGTCGTTGACGAGCCAGGCGGAGCCGAGCGGCGTGCCGACGAGCTCGGGGACGGGCGTCCTGGCGCCCTCGACGAGGACCGCCACCTGCGCCGTGCGCGCGGCCGGCGCGTCGGCCGCTGGGGAGTACACGCCCACCTTGGCCACGTGCGGGCGCAGGACCGTCTCGCCCGAGCGCGGGTCGATGCCGTCCTGGACGAGCGTGGCGGAGGCGATCTTGCCCTCGGCCTCGGTGAGCTCGAGGCTCAGGCGGTTGACGCCGGCCGTCTGCAGCCAGGCCTCGGCCCAGGCGCCCATGTCGCGCCCGGAGGCCTCCTCGAGGGCCGAGAGGAAGTCGCTCAGGCGGGTGTTTCCCCAGGCGTGGCGCGTGAAGTAGGCGCGCGCGGCGGCGAGGAAGGCGTCCTGGCCCACGAAGGCCGAGAGCTGCTTGAGCACCGACGCGCCCTTGGCGTAGGTGATGCCGTCGAAGTTCTGGTCGGCCGCCTCGAGGTCGGTGATGTCGGCGACGATGGGGTGCGTCGTGGGGTATTGGTCCTGGCGGTAGGCCCAGGCCTTGCGGCGCGAGGCGAAGGTGGTCCAGGCCGTCGTGAAGTCGGTGGCCTCGTCCACGACGAGCGTGCCCACGTAGTCGGCGAAGGACTCCTTGAGCCACAGATCGTCCCACCAGGCCATGGTGACGAGGTCGCCGAACCACATGTGGCACATCTCGTGCATGATCGTGTTGGCGCGCTGCTCGTGCTGGGCCTCGGTGGCCGGGGACGTGAAGACGTAGCGCTCGGTGAAGGTCACGAGGCCCGGATTCTCCATGGCGCCCAGGTTGTACTCGGGCACGAAGGCCTGGTCGTACTTGCCCCAGGGGTAGGCGATGTCGAAGTGCGTGTGGAACCAATCGAGGCCGCGCTTGGTCAAGTCGAAGACCTCGTGTGCGTCCATCGAGGCGGCGAGCGAGGCGCGCGTCGCGATGCCGAGCGGCACCGTGACGGCCTCGCCCGAGGCGGTGACGCCCTCATAGTGGTCGTTCCAGAGGGCGTAGGGGCCGGCCAGGAACGTGGTGATGTACGTGGACATCGGCTCGGTCGTGGCGAACTCGCGGGTGCTGTTGGCGCCCCCGGCCTCGCGCAGGCCCACGAGCGCGCCGTTCGAGGCGGCGTGCCACTGATCGGGGGCCGTGATGGAGATCGAGAAGCGGGCCTTCAGGTCGGGCTGCTCGAAGTTGGGGAAGATGCGACGCGCGTCGGCCGGCTCGTTCTGGGAGTACAGGTACGTGTTGCCGTCAGCCGGGTCGACGAAGCGGTGCACGCCCTCGCCCGAGCGCGAGTACGCCGAGGCGCTGACGATCTCGACGACGTTGCTGGCGGCCAGGCCACTCAGGCGCAGGCGCGCGCCGTCCACGACGTCCTCGGGGTTCAACGCCGTGCCGTTGAGCGTGATCGACTCGAGGGAGTAGCCCAGGTAGTCGAGGAAGGTGGCGGAGCCCTCGGTGGCGTCGAAGGCGATGCGGGTCGTGACGGGGTAGCTCGGGACGGCCGGATCCTCGGCCTGCGAGAAGTCAACGTGGATCGCGTAGTCGTGGGTGGTGACCAGCCCGGAACGCTCCGCCGCCTCGTCGCGGCGCAGGTTCTCGTTGGAGGGGCGTGCTTCAAGTCTCATGTCGTCCATCTTCTCACCGCTGCCCGCGCCGTCTCCCACCGGGCAGGGGCGTGGCGCGGGGACCCCGCCCGCCAGCCCTCGCCCCGCCCCCTACGCCCGCCCACTCCCGCCGTTGTCGTCGGGTCCCGCACGAATCGTGCGGGACTCGACGACAAAGGCGGGAGAGGAGGTGAGAACCAGCGTAAGGCAAGGGCCCGACGGCGGGTGCTCACCCGCCGTCGGGCCCTTGCCGTGGGTGGCGCCAGGTGGGGGCGCCCGGGCGCCTAGCGCCGGCCGGCCTTGGCGGCCGCCTTCGCCTCGGCGCGGCGGCGCTTGAGCAACACCTTCTCGTCCACGGGGGAGTTGGGATCGGCGCGCAGGTGGCGGTAGTACTCAGCCGCCTCGTCCTGGCGGGCCTGCTCGGCTCCCGAGGAGATGGGGGCGCGCAGGTGCGCCTGCGTGTAGCCGAAGGCATCCACGAGGTCCTGGGCGTGCGGGCGCAGGCGGGCGATCAAGCGGTCAACATACTCGATGAGCGTGCGGGCGCGCTGGGCGGAGAGGCGGCCATGCATGAGGTACCAGCCGAGCTCCTCCTCGATGCATCCCAGGCCGAAGAGATCGCGCAGCCACGTGAGAATGGTGCGGGTGTCCTCGTCCTCGACGGCCTCCAGGCCGCGCGTGAACGCCTCCCACTGCAGGAGCCGACCATGGGCGGCGGCCGCCTTGATGAGGGCGTCCTGGTTCTCGTTGAAGACGCGGGCCTTCTCGGCCGAGGAGGCCTTCGCCACGTCGTTGAGCGCGCGGCCGATCTGGGACACCGTGACGTTGATGCGCTCCGTCAGCAGCGCGCGCTGGACCTCGGGATCCTTGAGCACGGTGGCGCTGCGCTTCTCGCTGCCCGTGTCGCGGGCCTCCTGGCCCAGGGCGCGCAGGCCGGTGCGGGCCAGGACGGCATCGGAAACGGTGCGCAGCGCGAAGCGGGCCATGCCGGCGGCGTCCATGCCCTTGAAGGACTTGGCGTAGTCGGTCAGCAGGCGCTTGCCCACGAGCTGGAGCAGGATGTTGTTATCGCCCTCGAAGGTCGCGTAGATGTCGAGGTCGGAATGCAGCCCGGTGAAGCGGTTCTCGGCCAGGAAGCCGGCACCGCCGCACGCCTCTCGGCACTCCTGCAGCGTGCCGAGCGCGTCCCACGTCGTGGTGGGCTTGAGCGCGGCGGCGAGGGTCTCGAGATCCTCGCGGTCGGCGTCCGAGGCGCGTTCGCCGGAGAAGACGCCGTCGAAGGCCTCGAGCAGCTCCTCGTGCGAGAACGAGCCGGCGTAGGTGCGGGCGATGAGCGGGATGAGGCGGCGCTGATGGCGCTGGTAGTCGAGGATGACCTCCTCCTGGACATCGCTACTCGCGTTGAACTGGCGGCGCTGGTTCGCGTAGGTGACGGCGATCTGGAGGGCCACCTTGGAGGCGGCCGTCGCGGCGCCGTCGAGCGAGACGCGCCCCTGGACCAGGGTGCCGATCATCGTGAAGAAGCGGCGGCCGGGGGACTCGATGGGGGAGGAGTAGCTGCCGTCCTCGGCCACATCGCCGTAGCGGTTAAGCAGGTTGGTGCGCGGGACGCGGACGTCGCTGAAGTGCAGGCGGCCGTTGTCGATGCCGTTGAGCCCGCCCTTGACGCCGTCGTCCTCGCCGCCGATGCCGGGCAGGAAGGTGCCCGCCTCGTCGCGGATCGGCACATAGAAGCAGTGCACGCCGTGGTTCACGCCGTTGGTGATGAGCTGGGCGAAGACCGTGGCGGCCTTGCCGTGCAGGGCCGCGTTGCCGAGGTAGTCCTTCCAGCCCGCGCGGAACGGGGTGTTGATGACGAATTCCTGGGCCTGCGGATCGTAGGTGGCCGTCGTGGCGATGGAGGCGACGTCGGAGCCGTGGCCCGTCTCCGTCATGGCGAAGGCGCCGGGGATCTCCATGCTCATGATGCCGGGGAGCCACTTGTCGTGGTGCTCGCGCGTGCCGAGGTGCAGGACGGCGGCGCCGAAGAGGCCCCACTGCACGCCGGCCTTGATCTGCAGCGAGGGGTCGGCCGTGACGAGCTCCTCGAAGCCCGCGATGTTGCCGCCGTGGTCGTCCCCGCCGCCCAGGTGGCTCGGGAAGGCGCGGTGCACGGCCTTGGCCTCGACGAGGGTGTAGAGATTCTGCAGCGTGCGCTCGCGATGCTCGGGCATGGGTTGCCCCTCGATCTTGGCCAGCTCGGGGCGCGCGGAGAGGGCGCGGGCCTCGCGGCGCACCTCGGCCCAGCGGCCCAGGAGCTGCTCGCCGAGCGCTGCGACGTCGAGGCGGGGGGTGGTGCTCTCGGTGGTGCTCATCAACGAATCCTTTCGATTCTGGCTACTGCTGTGCCGCGGGGGCGGAAGGAAGGGAGACCGCGCGGACCGCGTCCGCGGGGGTGGACGTGGGGCCGGAAATCAGCCAGGCGGTGAGGTAAGAGGTCAGCTCGGCCGCGCCCTCGCGCTCGCCAGCGTCGCGCTCGAGCCAGGCCTCGCCGGCGGCGCGGATGAAGCCGAGGGCGGCGTGCGGCCAGAGGCTCAGTTGCGCGAGCAACGAGGGGCCAGGGTTGAGCTCCTGCAGGCGCTCGCGAAAGAGCTCGGCGAGGTGGTCGCTCACGTGCTTGAGCGCATCGGCCTGGCCGGCGTCGCCCGGGGCCATGACGAAGGCGTAGGTGTTGGGCGAGGCCTCGGCCTGCGCCAGGTAGGTGCCGATCATGGCAGACAGGGCGGCGAGCGGGTCGGGGGCGTTGCGCCCCGCCGCCTGGACCGCCGAGCTGAGCTTGCTCACGACGTCGTCGCCGATGGCGCGACGCAGGCCGTCCTTGTCGCCGAAGTAGCGGTAGTAGACGGACTTGCTCGTGGCCGCCTCGGCCGCGATGTCGCCCATGGCGACCCCTGGTCCGCCGCGGTGGATGGCGCGTCGCGCGGCCAGGATGAGCTCGTCGCGGCGCTGGTTGCGGTGCTCGTCCCAGCGGGTCGCGCGGCCGTCGCTGTGGCGCGGCGGAAGGAGCTCTTGGCGCGGCACATGACGCGGCTCACTGACAGGGGTGATCTGTTTCACGATACCGAGCGTATCAGGTACGCTCGGTATCGGACAGAACGCCCCCCGCTTGGTCGGCTCAGCGCCGGCCACCCCTTCAGCGACGTCACCCGTCAAGGAACACGAGGACACCATGGCTTCGAGCCCTTCCCCGCGCCGAGCAGTGATCATCGGCGGCAACCGCATTCCCTTCGCCCGCGCCAACGGCGCCTATGTCGGCGCCTCCAATCAGGACATGATGACCGCCGCGCTCGACGGCCTGGTGGCCCGCTTCGGGCTGCAGGGTGAACGCCTGGGTGCCGTCGCTGCCGGCGCCGTCCTGAAGCACTCGCGTGACTTCAACCTGACGCGCGAGAGCGTGCTCGGCACGGCCTTGGATCCGGCCACCCCCGCCTACGACGTCCAGATGGCCTGCGCCACGGGCCTCGAGGCCATCGGCTCGCTCGCGGACAAGATCAAGCTCGGCCAGATCGACTCGGCCATCGGCGGCGGCGTCGACACCATCTCCGACGCCCCCATCGCCCTGTCCGACGGCGCGCGCGCCGGCATGCTGGCCCTGGGGCGCGCCCGCACCCTGAAGGATCGGCTCGGCGCTGTGGCGTCCCTGCGCCCGCGAGACCTCGCCCCCGCAGCGCCCGGCACCAACGAGCCGCGCACCGGCCTGTCCATGGGCGAACACCAGGCCCTCACCACCCAGCGCTGGGGGATCACGCGCGAGGCGCAGGACGAGCTCGCGGCCGCGAGCCACCAGCACCTCGCCGCCGCCTACGAGCGCGGCTTCTTCGACGATCTCGTGACCCCGTACCGCGGCCTCACGCGCGACAACAACCTCCGCGCCGACTCCACGGTGGAGAAGCTCGCCAAGCTCAAGCCCGCCTTCGGCAAGAACCTGGGCGAGCAGGCCACCATGACGGCCGGCAACTCGACCCCGCTGACCGACGGCGCCTCGGCCGTGCTGCTCGGCTCCGAGGAGTTCGCCGCCCAGCACTCGCTGCCCGTGCTGGCCGACTTTGTCGACTACGAGCTCGCGGCCGTCGACTTCGTCTCCGGCGAGGAGGGCCTGCTCATGGCCCCCGCCTACGCCGTGCCGCGGCTGCTGGCCCGCAACGGCCTGAGCCTGCAGGACTTCGACTTCTACGAGATCCACGAGGCCTTTGCCGGCACCGTGCTCTCCACGCTGAAGGCCTGGGAGGATCCGGAGTTCTGCTCCGAACGCCTCGGCCTTGACGCGCCGCTCGGCTCGATCGACCGCAGCAAGCTCAACGTGGCCGGTTCCTCCCTCGCCGCCGGACACCCCTTCGCCGCGACGGGCGGGCGCATCGTCGCCACGCTCGCCAAACTGCTGCACGAGAAGGGCTCGGGCCGCGGCCTGATCTCCGTGTGCGCGGCCGGCGGCCAGGGCATCGTCGCGATCCTGGAGGCGCGCTGACATGGCCGATCAGTACCTGAACTTCGCCACGAGCGGCCTGGGCCGCTCGCTCGTCAAGCAGCTCGGGTTGCCGGCGCCAGTCACCCTGCGCCGCTACCGTGAGGGCGCCCCGCTCGTCCCCGGCGCGATCCTCGTGGTGGGCTCGAGCCCCCTGGCCGCCGAGCTGGGCGAGCTGCTCCTGGGCTGGGGTCAGGAGGTCCGCACGCACGACGCCGGCGACGCCGCCTTGGGCGCCATCGTCGCCGTGCTCGATGACCTCGAGTCGCCCTCCGGGCTCTCCGCGCCCGCGCTGACCATCTCGCCCGCGCTGCGCAAGCTGGCCCCCGGCGGCCGCGTCATCACGATCGCCCGCCCTGCCTCGAACGACGACGCGCCGGCCGTGGCGGCCGCGCGCCAGGGTGTCACGGGCCTGCTGCGCTCGCTCGCCCACGAGCTGCGCGATGGCGCCACGGGTAACGGGATCGAGCTGGCGGAAGGCATCGGCCTCGACGCGCCGAGCGCACAGGGCGCCCTGCGCTTCCTCCTCTCGGGCCGCTCCGCGTATGTGGACGGTCAGTTCATCCGCGTGGAGGGGACCGGCGGCGCGCTGCCGAGCAACCCGGACCGCCCGCTCGCCGGCAAGGTCGCCGTCGTGACGGGGGCCGCCCGCGGCATCGGCGCCGCGATAGCCAAGGTGCTGCACCGCGACGGGGCCACCGTGGTGGCCGTCGACGTCCCGGCGGCCGGCGACGCCCTCGCCAAGGTCGCCAACGAGGTGGGCGGCACCACGCTGCAGCTGGACGTGACGGCGCCCGATGCGGGCTCCAAGATCATCGAGCACGCCCAGAGGCGCCACGGCCGCCTCGACATCGTGATCCATAACGCCGGCATCACGCGAGACAAGCTGCTGGTGAACATGGACGCTGCGAAATGGGACTCGGTCATGGCCGTGAACCTCGAGTCGCAGCTGCGCATGAATCAGGCCTTCCTCGACGCGGGCCTGCCCGGGCTGCGGCTCGTGAGCCTGGCCTCCACCTCCGGCATCGCCGGCAACCGCGGCCAGACCAACTACGGAGCCTCCAAGGCCGGCGTCATCGGCATGGTGGGCGCCTCGGCGCGGGCCTTCGGCGCGCTGGGCGGCGGCATCAACGCCGTGGCTCCGGGCTTCATCGAGACCGAGATGACGGCCAAGATTCCCTTCGGCACGCGCGCCGCCGGGCGACTCATCCTGCCCTCGCTGCAGCAGGGCGGCCTGCCGCTCGACGTCGCCGAGGCGATCTCCTTCCTGGCCTCCGACGCGGCCGGCGGCATCAACGGGCGCACGCTGCGCGTGTGCGGCCAGAGCCTGATCGGGGCCTGAGCCGTGCGAGAGACGCTGCCCGAGGTCCCGACGCTCGGCACTCTGTACGCCTCCGCCGCGCCGCGCGTGCTGCGCAAGGTCACGTCGGTGGCGCCGGACGCCCTGCCCGACACCGAGGCGTACGTTGAGGCGGTGCGCTGCTCCCGCGAGCAGCTCACCGCCTACCAGCGGCTCGTGGGCGACACGGTGCGCGAGGAACTCCCGAGCGTGCTGCTGCACGGCCTCGGTTTCCCCGTGGCGCTGTGGCTCATGTCCCGCAAGGACTTCCCGCTCCCGCTGCTGGGACTCGTCCACCTGCGCAACGAGGTGCGCCAGCCGCGCGTCGTTCGGCCGGACGAGACGTTGGCCGTGAGTGCGAGGGCAGTTGGCCTCACGGCCCACCACGCCGGCACGGCCGTCACGATCGAGACCCGGCTGTTCTCGGAGGGGGAGCTCGTCTGGGAGGGGCGCAGCCTCTACCTGGCCAAGGGCGTGCGCCTGGAGGGCGTCGAGGCGCCCCCGGCGCCCGAACGCGCGGCCTTCGTTCCACCGAGCACGACGGCGCGCTGGCGCCTGGATGGCTCCACGGGCCGCCGCTTCGCGGCGGTGCTCGGCGACTACAACCCCATCCACCTCAGCGCGCTCAGCGCCAAGGTCCTGGGTCTCAAGGCGCCGATCGCCCACGGCATGTACCTGGCCGGCCGGGCCCTGGCGCAGTGTGCGCCTCACGGCACGGGCTACGCCTGGAGCGTCGATTTCGCGACGCCCGTGTTCCTGCCAGGCACGGTGGAGGTCAACCGCACGAGCCAGCCGGGCGGCGTCGTGCGCTTCTCGGGCTGGAACGCCAAGGCCTCCAAGCCGCACTTCGCCGGTGAGGTCACGCCCCTGTAAGGGGGTTCAGGCGGCGCGGGGCTGCTCCAGGCGGGCGTAGAGCGCCTGGAGCAGCCGCGCCGTGGCGTCCCAGCCGCGGTGCGCTCCGGTCTCCGCGGCGGCGCTGCGCCAGGCCAAGGGGGCGCCGTGCTGCAGCCGCGCGAGCGCCTCCGCCCAGTGCACCGGATCCAGATCCGGCAGCAGCCGCCCGTCCACGCCGTCGTTGACGAGCGTGCGCAGGCCGCCCACAGCGTGCGCGAACACGGGAGTGCCGCAGGCCAGGGCTTCGGCCGCCACGAGCCCATACGTTTCGTGCCGCGAGGGCATGAGCACGGCGTCGGCCGAGCGGTACCAGGCCGCCAGTTCGGTGTGCGGGACCGGGGGCAGCGAGAGGACGCGCGCACCCACCCCGGCCGCCGCGGCCAGCGCCGCCGGATCCTGCGCCCCCGCACCCGAGCGATCGCCCAGGAGCACCAGCGTCCCGCCGATCCCGTGCCTGGCAAGGAGGCCCAGCGCGGAGATGGCGACCTGCGGTCCCTTGTACGGCTGAATCCGGCCGGCAAACAGTAGGCGGGGGCCCTGACAGCTGAGCGGCCACGCGGCCCGCTCGCCTTCCGGCGTGAACACCGCGGTGTCGATGCCGGGGGAGACCACGCTGACCCGGTGCGGCGGCAACCCGAAGTCGGAGAGCAGTTCCTCGCGGTCCGACGGCGTGTTGGCCGTGAGTGCGTTGGCCGTGGCGGCGATGGACGCCTCAGCGCTCGCGCGCGGCTGCTCCAGGGGAACGCCGGGGGAATGCCGGTGCTTTCGGGCCGCCGTGGTGTGCATCGTGTGGACCCACGGCCCCGGATGCCTACGGCGCACGAGCGCCGCAGCGGCGCCGGAGAGCCAATAGTGCGAGTGCAGCGGCGCGCGCGCGTCGAAGTCGGCGTGCGAGAGCAGGGCGGCGGCAAAGTCGGGGACGGCCTCAGCGAGCTGTTCCTTGCTCAGGTGCCGGTCACCGCCGGCCGGCACGCCGTAGACGTAGACGCCGGGGGCGGGGGAGCGGGTCCAGGCGGCTCGCGAACGCGTGAAGATGTTGACCCGCGAGCCCGTGGCGGCGAGCGCCAGTGCGCTTTGAAGAACAAAGACGTTCATGCCGCCAGCATCGCCGGCCCCGGGCTGGGCCAGGGGCGAGGTATGCAGGGAGAGAACGTTGACGATGGGGGTGCTCACGCCGGGCTCCTGAAGAAAAACGATGCACGGTTGCGCTGGCGAAACCTTCGGCGGTGAGAGTTCCACCTTCAAGGGTCTCATGGAGTAAACAAAAGAGGCCCTCGGGATCACTCCCGAGGGCCTCTACTCTGTGCGCGAAGGGGGACTTGAACCCCCACCCCGTTTCCAGGACTAGCACCTCAAGCTAGCGCGTCTACCTATTCCGCCACCCGCGCAGGTGGTGTCTCCGGCTTCCTTTCGGCCGCCGTGGCAACGAGTAAGAGCTTACACGAGTGGCGGCCAAGGAACAAATCGAGGCCTCCTCAACGCAACTGTCCGGGTGCGCTAACACGTGATCGCACTAGGGTGAGGCGCGGAACGCCCCGCAGGTCCGGGGTGCCTCTGAACGCCTAGCAGCCCCCAGCCCAGGAGAAGAGGAAGCATCGTGGAGTCAGCCCGCCCCAGTGCCCAGGACGAGGTCGTTGAGATCACCCGCTCGCTCATCAGGATCGACACCTCCAACGACGGCTCCGGCGCGGCCTCCGCCAACGAGGCGCCGGCCGCGGCGTATGTGGCGCAGCTGCTCGCGGAGGTCGGGGTCGAGTCCCGCATCTACGAGTCGGCTCCCGGCCGCGCGAATCTGGTGGCCCGCATCCCGGGGCGCGATCGCACCCTGCCCGCCCTGATCCTGCACGGCCACCTCGACGTGGTGCCAGCCGCCGCCGAGGACTGGAGCGTTGATCCGTTCGCCGCCGAGCTGATCGACGGGATGATCTGGGGCCGCGGCGCCGTGGACATGAAGAACATGGACGCCATGATCCTGACGGCCGTGCGCGAGCTCGTGCGCTCGGGGGAGCAGCCCCCGCGCGATCTCATCGTGGCGATGTTTGCCGACGAGGAGGCCGGCGGCCTGTTCGGGGCCCAGTGGATGGTCGACAACCACCCGGAGGAGTTCGAGGGCGCCGGGTGGGCGATCTCGGAGGTGGGCGGCTTCTCGACCACGGTGGCCGGGACCCGCGCCTATCTGGTGCAGACCGCCGAGAAGGGGATGGCCTGGTTGGGCCTGACGGCCCAGGGCACCGCGGGTCACGGCTCGCAGACCAACTCGGACAACGCGGTGCTGCACCTGGCCCAGGCCCTCGCCCGCATCGGCGAGCACGATTGGGGTCGCAGCTACCACCCCTCCACGCTCGAACTGCTGGAGGGCGTGGCCCGGCTGAACGGCACCACCTTCGACCCGGAGGACCCGGCCCCCACGCTTGCCGCCCTCGGGGACGCTGCCAAGTTCGTCACGGGCACGCTGGCCACCACGGTCAACCCGACCGTGCTGCGCGCCGGCTACAAGGACAACGTCATCCCGTCCACGGCGAGCGCCCGCATCGATGTCCGCACCCTGCCCGGGCAGCATTACGAGACCATCGTCAAGCTGCAGGAGCTCGCGGGGGAGAAGGTCTCCCTGGAGCGAGGGATTGAGTTCGAGTCGATGCACGCGCCGGCCGACGCCCCGCTCGTCGCGCTCATGGGCGAGCTTCTGCGGGAGGCAGATCCCGGGGCGGAGGTCTTCCCCTACATGCTTCCGGCGGGCACCGATAACAAGGCGCTCGCCCGCCTGGGCGTGTCCGGCTACGGCTTTGCGCCCCTGCGGCTCCCGGAAGAATTGGACTTCACTGGCATGTTCCACGGCGTGGACGAGCGGGTGCCCGTCTCCGCCCTGCACTTTGGACTCGACGTCCTCGGCGCCCTCATCCGGCGCTTCTGAGCGCGCCGCGCCCACCGCACCGCCAGCCCACCCCTCCCCACCCGTCCGAACCGCGTCCCGTCACCAAGGAGTCCTGCCGTGCCTGCCCCCGTTTCCGAGATCCTCACCCCGGCCCTGCTGCGCGGCTTGCGCGAGCGGGCCGCCGGCCACGACCGCGAGAATTCCTTTGCCCACGAGGACCTCGCCGCCCTGCGCGAGGCCGGATACCTCACCGCCATGCTCCCAGTGGAGCTCGGCGGGCGGGACTGGGGCTTCGCCGAGGCGGTGGCCGGCCAGCGGCTCGTCGCGGCGCACGCGCCGGGCACGGCGCTGGCCGTGAACATGCACCTCGTGTGGCTCGGCGTGGATCGTTTGCTGCGAGCGCGCGGAGATGAGCGGCTCGCCCGCATGCGCGGTTGGGCCGCGGAGGGGGAGGTGCTGGCCTTCGGCGTTTCCGAGCCGGGGAACGACGCCGTGCTCTTTGACTCCTTCACCGAGGCCCGCCGCCGGGAGGACGGAGACTACGAGCTCACCGGCGCCAAGATCTTCACCTCCCTCTCGGCCGCCTGGACGCGCCTCGGCGTGTTCGGCAAGGAGGGAGAGGGGGAAGACGCGCGGCTCGTGCACGGCTTTGTCCAGCGCCAGCCAGGCGTCGAGGTGCTGCCGAACTGGGACGCCTTGGGCATGCGCGCCTCGGCCTCCAACGGCACCAAGCTGGACAAGGCGCTGCTGCGCGCCGAGGACGTGCACAGCGTCCTGGGGGTGGGGGAGGCGAGCGATCCGCTCATCTTCGGGATCTTTGCCTCCTTCCTGACGCTGACCGGCTCCGTCTACGCGGGCGTGGCCGATCGTGCGGTGCAGCTGGCGGCAGGCAACCTCACGCTGCGCCGCTCCCGCGCCACGCGGGAAAGCCTGGCGCAGGACCCGGCCCTGCGCTGGCGGGTCTCGGAGGCCGGCATGTCCCAGCTGGCCCTCGACGCGCAGGCGCGGCAACTGGCCTCAGACCTCGACGCCGGCGCCGACCACGGCGCGTCCTGGTTCCCCCGGCTCGTGACCTTCCGCACGCAGGCGGGCGACACCGCCCGCGAGCTGATCATGGAGGCGCTCAAGGTGTCGGGTGGCTCCGAGTTCTCGCGCGGCACCGAGCTCGAGCGGCTCTATCGCGACGTGCTCGCGAGCCTCTACCACCCCTCCGACGCCGAGTCGGCGCACCGGACGGTGGCCGACTGGCTCCTGGGACCGCTGGCTCAGGCCTGAACAGCACGACGACGCGGCGGGGCGGCGCGGGAACGCCGGCCCGCCCGAGCGGCTCGGACTAGCGCGCGGGGCCGAGCGAGGATTCCACGCGCATGACGCGCCGGCGCATCCAGTAGCGGCGGGCACCACCTTGGTAGATGAGGGTGCGCGCGAGCTCCCAGCGGCCCAGTTCGGAGTGCTCCCGCAGGGCGCTGCGGGCGTCGCTGAGCGACTCGCCCGGGCTCAGCGAGATCACGAGGTACTCATAGGAGCTCTCTCCGTGGGCGCGGGCGGGATCGGCTCCCTCAAGGCGTTGCAACATGGTGGCGCCATTGTGCCAAAGTCCGGGCGCCGCGGCGCGGTCAGCGCGCTGGTTCCCGAACGCTGGAACCGGGGACTGCCGCGTGCGGGCGCGGCGGGGTAGCGTTTGGCCCATGAGCTCCGATCCGCGCCTCGCCCTCGAATCCCTCACCTCGGCCCTCGCCGAGCACCTCAACGCCGTGGCGGCCCGCCGCTCGGACGACGACCCGCGGGTCGATGAGGCCTACGACCGCATTGCTGAGACGTTCGGTAACTACGAGGACGCGCTGTGGGATGCCTACCAGGAGTCCACCCCGCTCGACCTCTTCGACGAGGATCCCGACGACAGCGATGACGACGACGAGGACGCGGACGAGGACACGCTGGAGTCCTGAGTTCCCGGCGCGCGGCCCTGAGGCCGCGCGCGTGAAGTAGGGTTCACTTCCGTGAACTGGTTGTACGCCGCCTTGCTCGGACTGGTCCAAGGCCTCACCGAATTCCTGCCGATCTCCTCCTCGGCGCATCTGCGCATCGTGGGCGGATTCATGCCGGGCGGTGACCCGGGCGCCGCCTTCACCGCGATCACGCAGCTCGGCACCGAGCTGGCAGTGATCGTGTTCTTCTGGCGGGACATCGTCAAGATCATCAAGCACTGGTTCCTCTCGCTCGTCGGGAAGCTGCCGCGGAACGATCCGGACGCGCGCCTGGGCTGGTGGATCATCCTCGGCTCCCTGCCGATCGGTGTGCTCGGCCTGCTCTTCCAGGACCAGATCGACACGACCTTCCGCAGCCTGTGGATCGTGGCCACGATGCTCATCGTGTTCGGCATCCTGCTGGCCCTCGCGGATTCGCTCGGCAAGCAGCGCAAGCAGTTGCGCGACATGACGGCGGGGCAGGGCCTGCTCTACGGCCTGTTCCAGGCCCTTGCCCTGATTCCCGGCGTCTCGCGCTCGGGCGGCACCATCACGGGCGGCCTGGCGATGGGCTTCACGCGCGAAGCCGCCGCCCGCTACTCCTTCCTGCTCGCCATTCCCGCCGTGGTGCTCTCCGGCGGCTACAAGCTCGTGAAGTCCCTCGACGAGGGCTTCACCGGCCCGTACGGCCTGGGTGAGACGGCCGTAGCCACCCTCGTCGCCTTCGTCGTGGGCTTCGTCATCATCGGCTGGCTCATGAAGTACATCTCGACGCACTCGTTCCGTGCGTTCGTCTGGTACCGCATCGCCCTCGGTTTCCTGCTCTACCTGCTGCTCGGGCTGGGCCTCATCAACGCCACCGCGTGATGACCCCGAGCGCGCGCCCCGGCGCCCTCGCGCAACGCACCCGCGCCACCCGCCTTACCCCCTAGGAGTCCTTCCTCGTGCATGCCTGGTCAGCACCCGTCGTCCCAGCGGTCCCCGGGACCCCG
Source organism: Galactobacter valiniphilus (assembly GCF_003575975.1). Taxonomy (GTDB): domain Bacteria; phylum Actinomycetota; class Actinomycetes; order Actinomycetales; family Micrococcaceae; genus Galactobacter; species Galactobacter valiniphilus. Next base: position 56,797 of record NZ_QQXK01000015.1, read on the forward strand.
CCCCAGCTGCGGCTGCACGATACGGCGGCCGGCGCCGTCGTTCCCGTGACGGCACAAGGCACCGCGTCCCTCTACGTCTGCGGCATTACGCCCTACGACGCCACGCACCTGGGACATGCGAACACCTACGTGGCGTTCGACCTGCTGCAGCGCCAGTGGCGCGACGCCGGCCTCGCCGTCGAGTACGTGCAGAACGTGACCGATGTGGACGACCCGCTGCTCGAGCGCGCCTCGGCCACCGGTGTGGACTGGCGCGAACTGGCGGAGAGCCAGGTGCAGCTCTTCCGCACGGACATGGAGGCGCTGCGCGTGCTTCCCCCCGAGCACTACGTGGGCGCCGTCGAGTCCATCCCGTGGATCGTGGACGCCGTCGAGGAGCTCGTCCGCCGCGACCTCGCGTACCGCGTGCCCGGCACGCACGGCGAGCCGGACGGCGACGTGTACTTCGATACCCGCGCCGCCGAAGGCGCCGTGTGGAGCCTGGGCGACGAATCGCACTACTCGCTCCCCACGATGCTCGAGCTGGCGGCCCAGCGCGGTGGCGATCCCGAGCGCCCGGGCAAGCGAGACCAGCTGGATCCGCTGTTGTGGCGCGTGGAGCGCGCGGGCGAGCCGGCGTGGGAGGGACGCACGCTCGGCGCCGGCCGCCCGGGCTGGCACATCGAGTGCTCGCTCATCGCCGCTCACTGCGTCCCGGGGACCCTCACGGTCCAGGGCGGCGGTTCCGACCTCATCTTCCCGCACCACGAGTTCTCGGCCGGTCACACCGCGGCGCTGCTCGAGCGCCCGCTGGCCGAGCACTTCGTGCACACGGGCATGGTGGGCCTCGACGGCGAAAAGATGAGCAAGTCGCTCGGCAACCTCGTGCTCGTCTCGAAGCTGCGCGCGCAGGGCGTGGAGCCCGCGGTGATCCGCGCCGTGCTGCTCTCCCAGCACTATCGCTCCGATTGGTTCTACGAGGACTCCATGCTGGGGCGCGCCGCCGGGCGCTTGGCGGCCTGGTCCGCGGCGGCCGGGGCCACGAGCCCCGAGCGCGCGCAGGCCCTCGTGGCGGGGCTGCGCGCCGCGCTGGCCGAGGACCTCGACGCACCGGCCGCCCTCGCGGCGCTCGACGCGTGGGCCGCGGCCGAGCCCTCGGCGCCCGACGCCGCCGCCACCGCCTTGGTGCGCGACGCCGCCGACGCCCTCCTGGGCCTGACGCTCGCCTGAGCGCCACTCACCTCAACCACCACGACGGCGGCGGGCCGGGCACCAGCCCGGCCCGCCGCCGTCGGGCGTTGGGTCGTGAGCTATGCCCGGTCGAGCAGGCGCGTGAGGCCGTCGGCGATCTCGTCGCCGCCCGGCAGCTCACCCTCGAGCCGGTGCTCCCATTCGCGCACGAGCCCCGCGACGCGCGGGTCCCGCGTGGCCAGCTCGTCCGCCCCGCGGCGCCACGCCTCGGCGTCCTCGTGGAGGGCACGATCCGCACCAGGCCCGCCCAGGAGCCTGGCCGCGGCCTCGATGAGGCGGATGGCGGCGGCCGGCTGTGGGGCGTGGGACGCGTACGCCGGGACCGTCACGAGCAAGACCGCGCCGCCGCCTGAACCGGGCAGCGGATCGACGCGTAGGGGAAGATCCATGCGGTGGCTGGCCCGGCCGGCCTGGGCCAGGAGGAGAAGCACCGGAGTTCCCTCGGCCGCCAGCCGCCCCGCGAGGGCCGCCTCGGCCCCGGCAGCGGCATCGGCGGCCGGGGCGGGGGAGGGCCCGAGCGCCCATGCGTGCCGCAGTCGCGCGGCGGCGAGGCTCGCTGCCCCGCCCGCGTCGGAGGCGCCCCTGCCGATCACGAGCGTGGGGCGCGCCGCCCCGGGAATCTGCGTCATGGAACCACGGTAGGCCACGCCGGCCCACGGGCGGGCGCGGCCCCCGCACGCCGTAGACTGGATCGCATGCCCTCCACCGGAACCGCGCGCCCCTGGTACGACCGGCCCTTGCGCCTCGGCGCCGTGGCCGGGGTGCCCGTCGCCGTCTCCACCTCGTGGATTCTCGTGACCGTGGGCATGGTCGCCATCTTTGCTCCGCAGATCCGCCGCACCCTCCCCGAGCTGGGGTGGATCGCCGCCGGTGCGGTGGCCCTCGTGTACACGCTCATCCTGGCCGTCTCCGTGCTCCTGCACGAGGTGGCGCACGCGCTGGCGGCCCGCTCCGTAGGCTGGCGTGACTCCAGCATCGAGATCACCCTGTGGGGCGGGCACACGAGCTTCGAGGCGCACGAGGAGAGCCCCGGGCGCTCGCTCTTCGTCTCCATCGTGGGGCCGCTCGTCAATCTGGTGCTGGGCGGCCTGGGGCTCGTGCTGCAGCAGCCCTGGGCACCCCAAGGCGTCAGCGAGCTTCTGCTCTACATGGCGGTGTGGTCAAACTTTGCCGTGGGTGTCTTCAACCTGCTGCCCGGGCTGCCCCTGGACGGCGGGCGCGTGGTCGAAGCCATCGCCTGGAAAATCACTGGCTCGCAGGCCAAGGGCACCATCGCGGCCGGATGGGCCGGGCGCGTGGTCGTGATCGGTGTGGTGAGCGCCGTGGTCTTCGCCCTCGTGCGCGGGGGCTTCACGCCAGGGCCTCTCACCTTCGCCGCCCTGGCCCTGGTGCTGGTGCCGCTCTGGACCGGGGCCGGCCGGTCACTGCAGCACGGACGCCTGCGCCTGAACCTCGAGGGCATGCAGGCCTCCACCCTGCTGCGTCCGGTGCAGCTGCTCCCCGCCGGGGCGAGCGTCGCCGGGGCCGAGGCCGCCGGCGTGCTCTACGGCACTGTGGTGCTGGCGACCGCCCCGGGCGGCGGCCTGCTGCGCGTGCTTCCCGAGGCGGTCCTCGCCGTTCCCGAGTCCCTGCGCGGGGGCACGCCCGCCACCCAGGCCGGCGTGCCGGCCGACGACGGCGCCGTGGTGAGCCCGGACGCCGACGGCGACCGGCTGGCCCGCGCCGCCCTTGAATCCATCAGCGGCACCGTCCTCGTCGTCGACGAGTCCGGGCGCTGCGTCGGCGCCGTGCGCCGAGAAGACGTCGTGGCGGCCATCCAGGCGCGCCCCAGGAAGGAACCCCAGCAGTGAACAACGAGCTTTCCGCCTCGCCGACCGGTGCCGACCACCGGCGCGGACCCCTGCGCGCCGGCGAACGCGTGCAGATCACGGACGAGAAGCGCCGCATCAACACCATCACCCTCAGCATCGGTGGGGAGTTCCACTCGCACGTTGGCGTGCTCAAGCACGACGCGATGATCGGCGAGCCGGAGGGCAGCGTCGTCGAGAACAACGAGGGCGTGCGGTACCAGGTGCTGCGCCCCCTCCTGAAGGACTTTGTCCTCTCCATGCCGCGCGGCGCGGCCGTGGTGTACCCCAAGGACGCCGGCCAGATCGTCACGATGGGCGACATCTACCCGGGTGCCAACGTCGTGGAGGCCGGCGTCGGCTCCGGCGCGCTCACCATCTCGCTGCTGCGCGCCGTGGGCGACGGGGGCACGGTGCACTCCTTCGAGCGCCGCGAGGAGTTCGCGGACGTGGCCCGCGGCAACGTCGCCACGATGTTCGGCGCCATGCCCCCGGCCTGGTCGCTGTCCATCGGTGACTTCCAGGAGGAGGTCCTGAAGGCCAAGGCCCCCGGCAGCGTCGACCGCGTGGTCCTCGACATGCTCGCCCCGTGGGAGTGCCTCGACGCCGTCGCCACGGTGCTCGCGCCCGGCGGCGTGTGGGTCAATTACGTCGCCACCGTCACGCAGCTCTCCCGCGTGGTCGAGGCGATCCGCGCCGATGGCCGCTTCACCGAGCCCGATTCCTTCGAGTCGATGGTCCGCGGCTGGCACGTGGACGGCCTCGCCGTGCGCCCCGATCACCGCATGGTGGCCCACACTGGCTTCCTCATGACCACCCGTCGCCTGGCCGACGGCGCCGTGGGCATCCCGCACGCCAAGCGCGTCAAGGAGGCCAGCTACTCGGCCGAGGACCTCTCCGCGTGGACGCAGGATCACGCCGAGGAGGCCTGGGTTCCCGAGGCGCTCGGCGAGCGCGGCGTGAGCGTGAAGAAGCTGCGCAAGTCGGGCCGCGAGGCCCTGCGCACCGCCGCCGCTGGCGGCGCAGACGTGAGCGCCGAGCTCGCCGAGGCGCTCGAGCGCACCGTCCCGCAGCCGGGCACCCCCGAGCCGGACGCGCAGGACTGAGCTTCGGCGGCGCACTGCCGCCGCACACGCGAGGGCGTTTCGCCTGGTGGACTCGATGTCGCCGGCGGGGCGCCCTCGCGGCAAAATGAGGCACGAACCACAAGCTTCAGGAGGAGCACCCATGAGCACCCCGGCGGCCCAAGACGGCCTGCGCACCGAGTTGAGCGACGCCCGCAAGCGCGCCCTCGAGCTTTCCGGCAAGCTCCAGGAGGTCAGCACCCAGAACTCCCGGCTCGTGGACGCCCTGCAGCGCGCCCGCGAAAAGATGGAGGGCATGCGCCAGGCGCTCGAGCACGACGGCGATCTGCCGTTCGGGCACGGCGTGGTGGTGCGTGTGCATCGCGGAGGCACGGCGGCCCCCGGCACCTCCATCAAGTCGGCCGATGTGCGCAGCGTCGACATCGCCCACGGCGGGCGCCGCGTGCGCACGAGCGTCTCGCCGCTCGTCGATTTTGCCGGGCTGCGCCCCGGCACCGAGGTGCTCCTCAACGAGGCCCTCGTGGTGGTCGCCCTCCTGCCGCAGCAGGGCACGGGCGAACTCATGACCGTCAAGGAGGTGCTCCCCGGCGAGCGGCTCCTGGTGAGCGGCCCCGCCGACGATCAGCGCGTCGTCGTGCTGGGCGGGGAGCTCACGGCCACGCCGCCGCGCCCGGGGGAGCTGGTCCTCGTGGAGCAACGCTCCATGGTCGCCACCCAGGTGGTCCGCCCGCAGGGCTACTCCGCCCTGGAACTGGAACACGTCCCCGACACGCGTTACACGGACATCGGCGGGCTCGGCCCGCAGATCGAGGCGATCCGCGACGCAGTGGAGCTGCCCTTCCTCCATTCCGAGCTCTTTGCCGAGCACCAGCTGCGCGCCCCGCGCGGCGTGCTGCTGTACGGACCTCCCGGTTGCGGCAAGACGCTCATCGCTCAGGCCGTCGCCCACTCGCTCTCGGAGGAGGCCGGAACGCGCGGCTACTTCCTGAACATCAAGGGCCCGGAGCTGCTGGATAAGTACGTCGGCGAGACCGAGCGGCAGATCCGACTGATCTTCGACCGCGCCCGCGACAAAGCGGCGGCCGGCCACCCCGTCGTCATCTTCTTCGACGAGATGGACGCCCTCTTCCGCACGCGCGGCACGGGCGTGTCCTCCGATGTGGAGACCACGATCGTCCCGCAGCTGCTCGCCGAGATCGATGGCGTGGAGAAGCTGGAGAACGTGCTCGTCATCGGCGCGACCAACCGCGAGGATATGCTGGATCCGGCCCTGCTGCGACCCGGCCGCCTCGACGTCAAGGTCCGCATCCGTCGCCCCGACCGCGAGGGTTCCTCGCAGGTCCTCTCGCTCTATCTCAACGAGAGCGTGCCGCTCGCTGCTGCCGAGCTGGAGCACTACGGCTCGGCGGCGGGCGCCGCGACCGGACTGTGCGAGGTGGCGGTGGAGGAGATCTTCCACCGCGACTCCATGACGGCGATGCTGGAGCTGACCGACGAGGACGGCACGGTCACCGTGCTGCACCGCGGCGACCTGGTCTCCGGCGCCTCCCTGCGCAACATCGTCGACCGCGCCAAGCGGGCGGCGATCAAGCGCGTCCTGGCCGGCGGCGAGCGCGGCCTCGACGCCGAGCTGGTGCGCCACGCGGTGCAGGACGAGTTCGCCGAGCTGGGCCAGATGCCGGCCAGTGGCGATCCGGAGGAGTGGGCCCGCGTGTCCGGGCGCCGCGGCGCCCGGCTCGTGAAGGTGCGCTCGCTGGCGGCCGGCGCGTGAGCGCGCCCCGGCCGACCGCCGTCGGGCTCGGTGCGCCACAGGGCCTGCGGCCCGGCTCGCGCATCATGGGCACGGAGACGGAGTTCGGCGTGCTGGCGCCCGGAGCGCCCGGGCTCAGCCCCACGCAGCTCAGCGCCGCCGTCACGACCGCGATGGTCGACGTGGCCCGGGAGCTCGGTTCCCGGGGCGCCGGCGCACCCTGGGACTACGTGCACGAGCGCCCGCTGGACGACGCGCGCGGCTTCAGCATGGAGCGCGGAGCGGCCCACGAGAGCCAGCTGACCGACGAGGGTGACGTGCTCGACGCCCGTCAGATCGCGCTCGAAGACGGCGACGCCTGGGCGCAGCTCAAGGAGGATTCCTCGATCCTCATGAACCTCGTGCTCGGCAACGGCGCGCGCTTCTACGTGGACCACGCCCACCCCGAGTACAGCTCGCCGGAGACCACCAACTCCTGGGACGCCATGGAATGGGACCTCGCCGGTGATCGCCTCGCCGCGCGGGCAGCCGAGCTGGCGGGGGAGCGGCTCGGCGCAGAGGTGCTCCTGCACAAGAACAACACCGACGGCAAGGGCCAGAGCTACGGCACGCACGAGAACTACCTCGTGCCCCGCTCCGTCCCGTTCCAGGAGCTCGTCTCCGGCCTCCTCCCGTTCTTCGTGAGCCGGCAGGTAACGTGCGGCGCCGGCCGGGTGGGCCTGGGCCGGCGCGGCGAGCGTCCCGGCTTCCAGATCTCCCAGCGCGCCGACTTCTTCGAGAACACGGTGGGCCTCGAGACCACCATCCGGCGCCCCATCGTCAACACCCGCGACGAGCCGCATGCCGACGACGCCCGCTGGCGCCGCCTGCACGTCATCCCGGGTGACGCCAACCTCGTGCCGACCTCCGCGCTGATCCGGCTCGGCTCCACCTCGCTGGCCCTGCGGCTCATCGAGGACGGGCTGGCCCCGCAGATCACGCTTGCTGATCCCGTGGAGGACCTGGCCCGCGTCTCGCAGGACCCCTCGCTGGGAGCGGTGCTCGTGGCCGACGGCGGGCGGCGGCTGAGCGCCCTCGACATCCAGGAGGCCTACCTCGAGGCGGCCGAGCGGCACTACGGCACGCAGAACCACGCCGAGGCGGCCGCCCTGACGTGGTGGCGCCGCGCCGTCGACGCCCTGCGCGCTGGGGACGACTCGGCGCAGCGTTTCGTGGAGTGGCAGGCCAAACAGGCGCTCCTGGAGGGGTACCGCGAGCGCGGGGGGCTTGACTGGGATAGCCCCAAGCTCGCCCTCATCGACCTGCAGTGGGCCGATCTGCGCACCGGGAAGGGGCTCGCCGCCGCGCTCATGGCGCGCGGCACCGTCGACGCGCTGGCCTCCCCCGAGGCGGTCGAACGCGCCATGGTCACGCCGCCGCAGGACACCCGCGCCTGGACCCGCGGCAAGAGCATCACACGCTTCCCCGAGGCGGTCGTCGCCGCCAATTGGGACTCGCTCTCGCTTGCTCTGGAGTGTCTGCCGCAGGTGCAGCGCGTCGGCCTCCCCGATCCGTGGGCGGCCACGGCCTCCCAGACCGATGGACTGTTCGACGACGGGGCGAGGGTTCAGGAGCTCATCAAGTCGCTGCGGGGCCTGGCCTAGCGCCGCCGCGTGGCAGGATGGGTTTCATGGCACAGGAGCGAATGCAGGGCAAGCCCAGCGCGTGGGAGCAGGCACAGGTCAACGAGACGGAGGCCCTCGGCGCCGTCAAGGGCAGCCGCGACGCCGGGGTCGACGATCTGCTCGATGAGATCGACGGCCTGCTGGAGACCAACGCGGAGCAGTTCGTGAAGGGCTACGTGCAAAAGGGCGGCCAGTGATCACTCGCGTCATCGGGCTCGAGACCGAGTACGGTCTGGCCTACGACGCCGGTTCCACGCGCCCGCAGACCACCGAGGAGGTGGCCCGCCGACTCTTCGCGCCCGTCGTCGAGTGGGGTCGTTCCACCAACGTCTTCCTGCTCAACGGCTCGCGGCTCTACCTGGACGTCGGCTCGCACCCAGAGGTCGCCACGGCCGAATGCGTCGACCCGCTCGAACTCCTGGAACAGGACCGGGCCGGCGTGCTCACGCTCGCGCGGCTCGTGTCCACGGCTGAGGATTCCCTGCGCTCCGAGGGGCTCGAGGGCAAGATCCACCTGTTCCGCAACAACGTGGACTCCGCCGGCAACTCCTTCGGCTGCCACGAGAACTACCTCATCCCGCGCCGACTCGAGTACCGTCGCCTCACCGAGCAGCTGCTGCCGTTCCTCGTGACGCGACAGCTTCTCTCGGGCGCCGGCCACGTCGCCAAGACCGAGGACGGCCCGCGGCTCGTGCTCTCGCAGCGCGCCGAGCACATGTGGGAGGGCGTCTCTGCCTCCTCGACCCGCTCGCGCCCCATGATCAACACGCGCGACGAGCCGCACGCCGACGCCGAACGCTTCCGCCGTCTCCACGTCATCGTGGGCGACACGAACATGGCCGAGGGATCGACCCTGCTCAAGACGGTCTCCACCTCGCTCGTGCTCTCGCTCCTGGAGACGGCCCGGGTCATGCCCTCGTGGGCCATCGCCAACCCGGTCAAGGCGCTGCGGGACATCTCCCGCGACGCCACCGGCTCCACCCTCGTCACGCTGGCGGACGGCCGAACGGTCACGGCGCTCCAGATCCAGGAGTACTTCCTGGAGGCGGCATCGGCTCATGCCGCGGCCGAGGGCATCGCCGAGGGGCTCGTGGCCGAGGTGCTTGGGCTGTGGCGCCTCACCCTCGACGCCTGGGCCGGGGGAGACCTCGACGCCGTCAAGGGCACGCTCGACTTCGCCGCCAAGCGGGAGCTCCTGACGCGCTACGCGGAGCGTCAGGACCTGGCGCTCGACGACCCGCGCGTCGCCCGGCTGGAACTGGCCTATCACGACGTCGCGCCGGGGGCGGGGCTGCGCGAGTCCCTCGAGGCGCGCGGGCTGCTGCGGCGGTTCACGGATCCGGCCCGCGTCGAGGCGGCCCAAGACACGCCGCCCAGCGGCACCCGTGCCCAGCTGCGCTCCCGCTTCCTCGCGGCGGCGCGCGGCGCCGGCGTGGAGCACCAGGTGGATTGGCTTCACCTCAAGCTCACGCAGGACCCGGGCCGCACCGTCCTGTTGCCCGACCCGTTCGCGACAAGCGACGCGGCGGCCGAGTCACTCATTGATGAGCTCCTAGGCTGATTCACAGCGCCTCCTTGTAGGCTTCAACTCAGCTGGGTTCCATGCGACCCCTTCTTTTCTTTCCTCAACGAAAGCGATTATTTGCCGTGCGTAAGCTCTCCGCTGCCGTCCTGGCCGGCGTCCTCCTCCTGTCCGTGAGCGCCTGCGGCCAGTCCTCCAGCCCGAGCACGAGCTCCAGCGCCTCGACGTCCGCGAGCGCCAGCGCCTCGTCTGCCGCGCCCGGCAACGGCAAGCTCTCCGACGTCAAGGTGGAGATCCAGGACGGCGGCAAGAGCGCCCCCAAGGTCACCGTCCCCGAGTCCCTCGCTGACGGCACGGTGTCCACCGCCGTGCTGGTCGAGGACGGCGATGGCGCCGCCCTCAAGGCCGGGCAGAAGCTGCAGCTCAACCTCGCCTACTACTCCTCGGCCGATGGCGCCGCCCAGGATGAGACGACCTACGCCACGGGGCAGTCCGTGGCGCTGACGGAGAGCAACTTCAACAACCTGGGCGACGCGTACAAGCTCCTCGGCCAGGCCAAGGTGGGCGCGACCGTCCTGGTGTACGCCCCGGCCACCGTCACGGGCAGCAGCGGCATGCTGATGGTCCTGCACGTGTCCGAGGCGAAGGACCCGGCGATCGCCTGGAAGAAGTCCACCGGGGCCTCCCCGAGCGCGCTCGAGGTCAAGGAGAGCGGCGACGGCTACGCCATCACCATCCCCAAGGGCGATGCGCCGAGCAAGCTCGAGGTGAAGGTCCTCAAGGAGGGCACCGAGGGCGAGGCCGCGACGGCCACCTCGCAGGTCACCGCCTTCTACTCCGGCGCCCAATGGGAGAACGCCACCGAGTTCGACGGCAACTTCGAGGGCACCGAGGCCACCTTCGGCCTGGACCAGGTCATCGAGGGGTGGACCAAGGGCCTGACGGGCCTCAAGGCCGGCACCGTCGTGGCGCTGACGATCCCCGCCGAGCAGGCCTACGGCACGGATGCGAGCACGGGCAAGCCCACGGGCCCGCTCGTCTTCATCGTGAAGCTCACCAAGGTGGCGCCCGCCGCCGCAGCGTCCTCCGCTGCCCCCTCCTCCAACTGACCCGTTCACTCATCCCGTTTAGGAGCAAGCCATGTCGTTTGGACAGCGCAACTTTGACCTCGACCGAGGCAAGCCGGAGATCGATTTCCCGGGCGTCGACGCCCCCGCCGATCTGGTCATCACCGACCTGATCGAGGGCACCGGCACCGAGGTGAAGGCCGGCAATACGGTCTCGACCCACTACGTGGGCGTCGCCTGGAGCACCGGCGAGGAGTTCGACGCCTCGTGGAACCGCGGCGCGCCGCTGGACTTCACGGCCGGCATCGGCCAGGTCATCGCCGGTTGGGACCAGGGTCTCATCGGGATGAAGGTCGGCGGCCGCCGCCGCCTCGACATCCCGGCGCACCTGGCCTACGGCCACCGCGGCGCCCCGCCGGCCATCGGCCCCGACGAGGCCCTGATCTTCGTGGTCGACCTCGTGGCTGTCCGCTGAGCGCGAACCACCCCTGAAAACTCCCCGGTCACCCACCGCCATGCGCGTGGGGGCCGGGGAGTTCTCGTATAGCCTGAAGTGGTGTCCAGCACCGAGAGTAAGCCCGATCGCACGGAGAAACTGGTCAGCCTCACGTATGCGCTGACCACCACCCGCATCGGCTACACGCGCGCCCAATTGCGCGGCATGGTCGATGACTACGCGGGCCTGAGCGACGAGGCGTTCGAGCGCAAGTTCGAGCGCGACAAGGAGACCCTGCGCAACTTGGGCGTGGTGATTGTCGACGGCAAGGGCCGCAGCGAGAGCTCGTGGGACGCGGGGGATCCCGAGCGCCGCTACCGCGTGCTGCCGAGCGACTATCCGCTGCCCGCGCTCGAGCTCGAGGCCACCGAGGCCGCCGTGCTCGGCCTGGCCGCGCGCGTCGTGGCCGGCGGCGGCCTGGGGCGCCAGGCGGCGCGCGCCGCCGAACGCCTCGGCCTGAGCACCGATCTCAGCGAGCCGGCCTTCAGCGCCGTCATCGACACCGAGGCCGAGCACCTCGAACCCCTCATCCGGCACGCCGCGCTCGGCAATCCGGTGAAATTCACCTACCGCACGGCCGACGGACGCACCGAGCCGCGCGCCGTCATGCCGTGGGGCCTCGGCCACCGCCACGGGCACTGGTACCTCGCGGCGGGCGACACCCGCCGCGACGGCGAGCGGCTCTTCCGGCTCGACCGGATCCAGGGCTCGGTCGCCCAGCTGTCCCCGAAGGCCGAGGACTTCGTCCCGCAGGCCTACGGCCGCCCGGATCGCTTCAGTATGGCCGCGGCGCTCGACCGGCTCGCGCTGGCCACCCCCTCGGAAACCGCCAGGTTGCTGGTTCCCGAGGGCGGCGGAGGCACGTTGGCCGCCCGAGCCCACGTGCGCACGCACGGCGCCGACGGCGTGCACCTCGAGGTCAGCTATCGCGACGCGCGTTCGCTCGCCGCCGAGGTGGCGGCCGAGGGCGCCCGCGTCCTGGAACCGGCCAGCCTCGCCGCCGAGGTCGTGCGCGTCCTCGCGGCGGCCGAGGCGCCGCATCGCGGCGAGGCCCCCGCCTCGCGCCTGAGCGCCCGTCGGGGCGGCAGGGTCGCCGCCGAGACCACGGTCTCGCGCGCCCTCGACCTCGTGGCCTTTGTGGTGCAGCGCGGCGCCCCCACGCCGGACGAGGTCATGGAGCGCTTCGGCCTCTCGCGGGACGAGCTCGATTCGGAGCTCACGCGGCTGCGCAATTGCGGCGTGCCCAACGGCCTGCATGACGAGCTCCTGGACGTCGAGTGGGACGAAGGCTCCGTCACGATCTCCAACGCCCAGGCGCTGGCTGAGCCCATCAATCTGAACCTGGCCGAGGCGGCCGCCCTGCTTATCGGGCTCGACGCCATGAGTTCGGCCCCCGAGGGCAGCTACACCGCCGAAGCGCTGGGAGCCATCTCCACCGTCGCCGCCCGCCTGCGCGCGCTGCGCCCCGAGCTGGCCGACTTTGAGCAGCTCCTGGCCGTGCGCGCGTCCTCCCGCGAGCGCGCCGGCCTCGCCGCCGCCCTGGCCCGTGCCGGCGAGGAGCGCTTCCTCGTGGAGCTCGACTATGCGGGATCCAGCACGCCGGGCGGGCGGGTCATCGAGCCCATCCGCGTCCTCGATGTGGGGGAGCGCAGCTACGTGCAGGCCTGGTGCCGCACGCGGCAGGCCCCGCGCACCTTCCGCCTTGACCGCGTGGTCGGGGCGACCGTGCTCGAGGAACACTTCGCACCCGATGCCCAACGTGCCGCCGCCGTCCGCGGGGCAGTGTTCACACCCTCGGAGACCGACGTCGAGGCGACCCTCGCGTGGGGACCTGCCTGGGCCGATCGGGCCCTGGCACACGCGCCACTGCGCACGGGCAAGGCGGGGGAACTCCTCGCCACGCAGATCCGTGTGCGCGATTCGGCCTACCTCGTGCGCCTGGCCGCCTCGGCCGCCGGCGACGTCGTCGTGCTGGAGCCCGCCGTCCTGCGTGAGGCGACGCACCGAGCGCTCCGTTCGCGCCTCGACCAGGCGCTTACCGACGCGGCCGCGGCCGGCGTCGTGCCGGACGAGCTGGCGGCCGTGGCCGAGGGGAGGGCCCGCTGATGCCGTGGTGGTTCTGGCTCCTCCTGTGGATCGTGCTCGCTCTCGTGCTGCTGCTCGTCCTGGTGCTCGGCACCGTGTACCTGTGGCGCAAGGCCAAGGGGCTGCTCGGGGAGGTCTCGGACGCCCAGGAGCTTCTCTCGCAGGCCAACAACCCCGACGCGGTGCCGCTCACCGCCCCGCAAGACGCACGCAGCGCGCTTCCCTCCGGCTGGGATGCCGCCTTCGCGGATCCCGCAACCGTGCGACAGCTGCGGTCCCAGGAGAAGGACGCCCGCGTCGAGGCGCGGCGAGAACGCCGCATCGCCTCGCTGTACGCCCACGGCCGCCCCCGCCGCTGGGGCGACCTGGACGAGAACAGTCCCGGGCAATAGCCCCCCGGAGGTCCCACGTCCTCTAGACTTTGAATCAGACCCCCTTCCACCTCAGGAGTCCCTCTCATGCATATGCCTTCGGCAACCGCCTGGATCATCATCATCGTCCTGGTTCTGCTGCTCTTCGCTGCGCCGAAGCTGCCCAAGCTTGCACGCAGCCTCGGCCAGTCCATGCGCATCTTCAAGTCGGAGATGAAGCAGATGAAGGACGACGACAAGCCGGCGTCGACCTCCACCCCGCAGGGAGAGACCGCCGACTCGCCCGTCGAGGGGCGCATCATCGACGAGGGTCAGCAGGGACCGCGCGCCTGAGGTTCGCTCGCGCGAGCTGACACGCACCGCACCGCATCGCTGTGATCAAAAAACGCACCAAGGACGCCGAGGGGCGCATGCCCCTCAAGGAGCACCTGCGCGAGGCGCGAAATCGCCTCTTCATCGCGCTGGCCGCCCTGGTGCTGACCACCATCGCCGGCGCCTTCCTCTCGGGGTGGGTGTTGGAGTACCTCGTCAGCACCGCCAAGCACGCCGGCGCGTCGGTGAACTACTCGTCCGCCGTTTCTCCCCTCGACATCCGCATCAAGGTTTCGTTGTGGATCGGCGTGGTCTTGGCTTCACCGGTCATCCTCTACCAGATCTGGGCGTACATCGTTCCGGGGCTGAAGAAGAAGGAAAAGCGGATCTCGCTCGCCTTCATCGCAGTGAGTATCCCGCTCTTTGTGGGTGGAGTGGCGCTCGGCGTGCTGGTCATCCCGCACGCGCTGCGCTTCTTCTTTGGGCTGACCGTCACCGATTCGGTCTTCATGCTGCAGATGCAGGAGTTCCTCTCCTTCGTCATCCGCCTCACCTTGGCGTTCGGCGTGGCCATGATCATTCCCGTCATGATGGTGGGCCTGAATCTCATCGGAATCTTGCCGGCCCGCCTCATCCTGAAGCACTGGCGCATCACGGTCTTCATCATCGCCGTTTTCGCCGCAGTGGCCGCCCCAGGCGGCGACGCCATGTCCATGGTGATCCTGGCCGGACCCATGCTCATCCTCTTCGCACTGGCGACCGGTCTGTGTTTCCTCTTCGACAAGCGCAAGGCAAAACGCCTCGCCCAGAACGAAGAGGACCTCGCCGCCAACGCCGACACGGCACAACCCCTCCAGGAGCTCTGAGACGTGCCCAGCCGCCGTCGTACCGCCCGCCCCGTCGCCCCAGGTGACGGGGCGGGCGCGTCCCGTCCCACGTCCCACGACGTCGAGGCCCCGTCCAGCCCGGCCGAACGCTTCGCCGCGGCGAAGCGCCGCGGCGAGCAGGCCCGGACCGAACTCGGCGCCTTCACCGACGGCCTCGACTTCCCGCTGGATGACTTCCAGCAGCGCGCGTGCGAGGCCCTCGAGGCCGGCCGCGGCGTGCTCGTCGCCGCCCCGACGGGCGCCGGCAAGACGGTCGTGGGCGAGTTCGCCGTGCACCTCGCTCTGGCCCACGGCACCAAGGCCTTCTACACGACGCCGATCAAGGCGCTCTCGAACCAGAAGTTCGCCGAGTTTGCCGCCCGCCACGGCGCCGACCGCGTGGGCCTGCTGACGGGCGACACGGCCGTGAACTCAGAGGCGGAGATCGTCGTGATGACGACCGAGGTGCTGCGCAATATGCTCTACGCCTCCTCGCCCACGCTGCAGGGGCTCGAGTACGTGGTCATGGACGAGGTGCACTATCTCGCCGACAAGGACCGCGGCGCCGTGTGGGAGGAGGTCATCCTTCAGTTGCCCCAGAGCGCCAAGGTGGTCTCGCTTTCCGCGACGGTCTCCAACGCCGAGGAGTTCGGCGGCTGGCTCGAGGCGGTGCGCGGCGCCACCGACGTCATCGTGTCCGAGCACCGTCCGGTCCCGCTCTGGCAGCACGTCATGGTGGGCTCGGAGCTGCTTGACCTGTTCGCCGAGGACGTCTCCTTCGAATCCAGCGCCGACTCGGGCGCCGTGGTGAACCCCGAGCTGGTCAAGCTCGCGCGTCGTTCCCCCGCCTCGCTGAGCGGGGGCTGGGGCGAGCACACCGCCCGCGTGGACGGCCGGGGCGGCCGCGGCCGCCAGGATCGCGGACGACGACGCGGCCGGCCGGGTCCGCGGGGCGACGCCACCGGCTCCGGCTCGCTCACGGCCAGCGGTGGCCAGCGCTCGCGCGGCGCCTCCCGCCCCGCCACCGTCGCGAGCCTCGACGACGCAGGGCTGCTGCCCGCGATCGTCTTCGTCTTCTCCCGCAAGGGCTGCGACGCCGCGGTGGCGCAGAACGTGCGAGCCGGCGTGGACCTCACCACCCGCCAGGAGCGCCGCCAGATCGAGGAAGTGCTGGAGCAAGCAGCGCGCCGGCTCCCGGCCGAGGACCTCGAGGTCGTTGGCTACTGGGCCTGGCGCGACGGCATGCTGCGCGGCATTGCTTCGCACCACGCCGGCCTGATCCCCGTCTTCAAGGAGGCGGTGGAGCAGCTCTTCGCCCGCGGCCTGTGCAAGGTCGTGTATGCGACGGAGACGCTGGCCCTCGGCGTGAACATGCCGGCCCGCTCCGTGGTGCTCGAGAAGCTCGACAAGTTCAACGGCGAGACCCACGCGCCCGTCACCCCCGGCGAGTACACGCAGCTCACGGGCCGCGCGGGCCGCCGCGGCATCGACGTGGAGGGCCACGCCGTCGTCTCGTGGCACCAGGGCATGGATCCGCTCGCGGTGGCCGGCCTCGCCTCCCGCCGCACCTACCCGCTTAACTCGAGCTTCCGCCCCACCTACAACATGAGCCTGAACCTGCTCAGCCGGCTCGGCGTGCGCCAGGCCCGCAGCGTGCTGGAGCAGTCCTTCGCGCAGTACCAGGCTGATGCCTCGGTCGTGGGCCTGGCCCGCCAGCTGGCCGGTCGCAAGGAGTCGCTGACCGGCTACGAGCAGGCCATGACCTGCCACCTCGGCGACTTTCAGGAGTACGCGCGCCTGCGTCAGCGCCTGAACAAGGCCCAGAAGTCGGCCTCGAAGTCGCGGGGCCGCGCCCGGCGCTCCTCGGCGGAGCTGGCCCTCGAGGCGGTGGGGCGGGGTGACATCGTGGAGATCCGCGGCCCGCGCAACCTGGGCCACGCCGTCGTGACCCACCTCGCGCCGTCGTTCAAGGATCCCCGGCCCACCATCCTGACCCTCGACGGGCGCCTGCGCCGCCTCTCAGCGGCCGACCTCGACGGCCCGCTCGAGGTGCTTGGCACCCTGCGCGTGCCCAAGACGTTCACGGGCCGCTCGCCGCAGGAGCGCAACGACCTGGCCTCGAGCCTGCGCAACGCCCTGCGTGATGCCCGCCCCGATCCGCATCGGCGCACGCCCGGCTTCGCCTTCGCCGGCGACGAGGATCCGGAGGCGCTCATCGACGAACTGGAGCGCAAGCTCAAGCGCCACCCCTGCCACGGCTGCCCCGAGCGCGAACAGCATGCGCGCTGGGCCGAGCGCTACCAGAAGCTCAAGGTTGAGTCCGATCGGCTCGAGTCCCAGATCATGGGCCGCACCCACACGATCGCGCGGACCTTCGACCGCGTCACCGCCGTGCTGCGTTCCGTGGGCTATGTGCGGGGCGAGGGCGAGGCGGCACGGATCACCGACGCGGGGCACACCATGCTGCGCATCTACGGCGAGCGGGATCTGCTCACGGCGCTCGTGCTTGGCGAGGGTGGCCTGCAGGGCCTGAGCCCGGCCGCCATGGCCGCCGCCGCGACCCTCTTCGTGTACCAGCCCAAGCGCGACGCCGAGGCGGGGCCGCGACACTGGCCCCAGGGCGTGCGCGATGTGTGGGACCTGGCCGTGGCCCAGTGGTCCCGGCTCGAGGACCTCGAATCGGATCACCGGGTCGAGCTCACGCCGGCGCCGGAGGCCGGCCTCGTGGACGCCATGCACCGCTGGGCCTGCGGCGAGGACCTCGCGTCGGCCCTCGCCGAGAGCCAGGTCGAGGCCGGCGACTTTGTGCGCTGGGCCAAGCAGGTCATCGACTTCCTGGGCCAGCTCGCGCAGAACCCGGCCGTGGCGCCGGAGGTCTCCGACACCGCCTCGGCCGCCTCGGACTTGATTCGGCGCGGCGTCGTGGCCGCGTCCGCTGTGGTGAGCGCCGCCGTGGGTGGCGAGCCCGGAGCGGGCCAGGGAACGCACGACGACGCGGCGGGGCCCGTTCGGCGGCGTCGGTGAGCGGCCGCGCTCCGGCCGGGCCGCCCGGCGCCACCGGGTCGCCCCCGGCGGCCGCGCCCCTGCTCCTGGACGGGGTGAGGTCCTGGGTGGCCCCATGTGCGGGCGAGCCAGCCCGACGGGCCGAGGCCGTGCTCATCCGCGACGGCCGCATCGCGTGGGCCGGGCGCTCCGCCGACGCGCCCAGGGACGCCGGCACCCGCGTGATCGGGGCCGACGGTGCGGTGCTGCTCGCGGCCTTCGTGGACGGCCACGCCCACGTCACCGAGACGGGCCGCGCCCTCGCCTCGCTCGATGTCTCTGCGGTGCGCGGCGCCGGGGAACTCCTCGCGGCGGTGGCGGCGCTGGCCCGCACGGCCCCGGCCGGCGCGCTCCTCCTCGGCCACGGCTGGGACGAGTCGACGTGGGCCGACCCGCTGTTGCCGACCCCTGAGCAGCTCGAGGCGGCGGCCGGAGGCCGCGAGGTCTTTCTCTCGCGGATCGACGTGCACGCCGGGCTCGCCTCGGCCGGCCTGCTCGCGCGCGCCGGTTACGCAAGCGATGCCCTCCTCGAGGAGGCCGACCACGCGGCCGTGCGCGCGCTCGCCACCGTCACCGGCCCGGACGAGACGCGCGCCCTGCAGCGCAGGGCCCTGCGCCACTTCGCCTCCTCCGGCCACGCAGCGGTGACCGAGATGGCGGCCCCGCACGTCTCCGGCGAGGACGATCTGCGCCTGCTCCTCGCCCCCGCCGCCGAGCCGGAGCCGGTCCCGACGGTCTACGCCTATTGGGCGCGGCTCGTCGAGAGCGAGGAGCACGCGCGTGCCGAGCTGGCCGCCTGGGGCGGCGCCCTGTCCGGGCTCGGCGGCGACCTCTCCATCGATGGATCGCTCGGCGCCAGGACGGCGGCCCTGCGCGCCCCGTACACCGACGCTCCGCACACGAGGGGCGAGCTCCTGCTCGAACCCCCCGCCATCGCCGCGCACGTCATCGCGTGCACCCTGGCAGGAACGCAGGCCGCCTTCCACGCCATCGGGGACGCCGCCGTCGAGGCGGCCGTCGAGGGCTTCCGTCTGGCCTCCCTGGCCGTGGGGGAGGAGCGGCTGCGCCGCGCGCGTCACCGCGTCGAACACCTCGAGGGCGTCGACGCCCCGGAAGCGCGCAGCCTCGCCGCGTGGGGCGTCCACGCCTCCGTTCAACCGCGCTTCGACGAGCTCTGGGGCTTCCCCGGGGATCTCTACGAGCAAAGGCTCGGCCGGGAGCGCGCCGGCGCGCTCAACCCCTTCGGCTCGCTGGTCGCGGCCGGGGCCCCGCTGGCCTTCGGCTCCGACACACCCGTGACCGGGGCCGCCCCGTGGCGCAGCATCCTGGCCGCGCTGCGCCATCACCACCCGGACGAACGCCTCGGCGCGCTCGCTGCGGTGCGCGCCCACACGGCGGGCGGCTACGCGGCGGCGCGGGCCGCCGAAGGCGGCCGGGGCACCCTGGCCGTGGGCGCCCCGGCGAGCCTCGCGCTCTGGGAAGCGCCCGACGTCGGGCCGGGCGAGGCGGGCGACGATCCGGTCCCCGCGATCCTCGGACTCGCCGAGGCCCGCGCAACGCGGTGCCTCCTGACGCTGGCCGACGGTGCGGTGTTGCACAGCGCCTGAGCACGGCGTGGCCCGGCTTAACCCGGGCCACACCTGCTGCGCGCCGCCACCGGGATACAATGAACGCTGGCCCGTCCCGGGCCGCAATCCAGCCACCAAAGGACCGATCAGCGCGTGCGAGTGCTCACCATCATCCCGACGTACAACGAGTTGGAGTCGCTGCCCAAGACCGTGGGCCGACTGCGCGCCGCCTGCCCCGAGGTTGACGTGCTCATCGCCGATGACAACTCCCCGGACGGCACCGGCGAGCTCGCCGACCGCCTCAGCGCCGAGGATGCGAACATCCACGTGCTGCACCGCAAGGGCAAGGAGGGCCTCGGGGCCGCGTACCTGGCAGGCTTCGCCTGGGGTCTCGAGCGGGGCTACGACGTGCTCGTGGAGATGGACGCCGACGGCTCCCACCAGCCCGAGCAGCTCCCGCGCCTGCTGCAGGCCTCCGAGGCCGGCGCCGACCTCGTGATCGGCTCCCGCTGGGTCCCGGGCGGCGAGGTCGTCAACTGGCCGCTCTCCCGCAAGCTCATCTCGCGCACGGGCAGCTTCGTCTCCCGCTTCTTCCTCGGTCTCAAGCTGCGTGACATCACCGCCGGCTACCGCGCCTACAAGGCAAGCACGCTGCGCGGCCTCGACCTCGGCGCCGTCGACTCGGTGGGCTACGGCTTCCAGGTGGACATGACCTTCCGCACGGCCCGCGCTGGATTCTCCATCACGGAGGTGCCGATCACCTTTGTTGAGCGCGAGTTTGGCGAGTCCAAGATGAGCGGCTCCATCATCCAGGAGGCCGGCGTCAACGTCGTCAAGTGGGGCCTGGCCGCCCGCTGGGAGACCCTGCGTTCCAAGGTCGGCCGCTGACCGCGCCGCCAGCGTCACCACACACAGGAGGGGCCCGCACCATGCATGGTGCGGGCCCCTCCTGTGTGCTCCGAGGCGGAAGGCTCAGGCGTCGATCTTCTCGCCGCGGGCTTCCTTCAGGAAGTTGAGGCGATCCTTCAGGATGACCTCGAGCTCCTCCATGGAACGACGCTCCAGCAGCATGTCCCAGTGGCTGCGCTGGGGCTTGTCCTTGTTGGGCTCCTCCTCGCCGCCGTCGACGCGGAGGGCCTTCTTGCCGGTCTTGGTGTGCCACACCGTGGGCACGTCGGCTTCCATCGCGAAGATGACCTGGACCTTCTCGCCGTCCTCGCAGACGTACTCGACGGTCTGGCGGGCCGCGGGCTCGACGCCGGCCTCGGACTCCATCGACTGCGAACCCAGGCGCATACCGCGCAGGCTGCGATCACTCATGCTGACTCCTCACGTGCTTCACTGCTCTCGACCACATGCAAAACGTGGACGGGCGGCGGTGCATTCCCGCAACCCGGACGCGGGCACGGTCGCCATCCATTGTAGGGGATGGCGACCGTGCCCGCTGGCGGCGCCGCGCGCCTTAGTTCTTGGGTGTGCCGTTCTCCGGCCCGAAGGCGCCAAACGCTCCGCCGAGCCCCTTCAGGGCGTCGGTGACGTCCGAGGGGATGATCCACAGCTTGTTGGACGTTCCCTCGGCGATCTTCGGCAGCGCCTGCAGGTACTGGTAGGCCAGCAGCTTCGGATCGGCGTTGGCCTCGTGCACGGCCTGGAAGACGGTCTGGATGGCCTCGGCCTCGCCCTGGGCCTTGAGCACGGCGGCCTTGGCCTCGCCCTCCGCGGTGAGGATGGCCGCCTGGCGCGAACCCTCAGCCGTCAGAATCTCGGACTGCTTGGTGCCCTCTGCCGTGAGGATCGCGGCGCGGCGATCTCGCTCGGCGCGCATCTGCTTCTCCATGGAGTCCTGGATAGACATCGGCGGGTCGATGGCCTTGAGCTCCACGCGCGAGACGCGGATGCCCCAGCGGCCCGTTGCCTCGTCGAGGACGCCGCGCAGCTGGCTGTTGATCTGGTCGCGCGAGGTCAGTGCCTCCTCGAGCTGCAGGCCGCCGACCACGTTACGCAGCGTGGTGGTGGTGAGCTGCTCGACGGCGCGGATGTAGTTCTCGATCTCGTAGGTCGCCGCGCGCGGGTCCGTCACCTGGTAGTAGACGACCGTGTCGATGTTGACGACGAGGTTGTCCTCGGTGATGACCGGCTGCGGCGGGAACGGCTGGACCTGCTCGCGCAGGTCAATGACCGGGCCGAGGCGGTCGATGAACGGGATCACCATGGTCAGACCCGCCGTGGCGGTGCGCTGGTAGCGGCCGAGGCGCTCGACGATGCGAGCCCTCGCCTGCGGGATGATGTGGATCGAGCGGACCAGGATGATGATCACGACGATCGCCAGGACGATCGCGACGATCCATCCGGGATTGAAGTCCATGGGAAGTCCTTCCGTACGAGTGGTGTGGGACAGGGGTGCTGGGGGCGCCGCCGGGTGAGAGCCGCGCGGGAGGGGCCTAGCGGCTCAGGGGTGCGGCGGGTCCGCTCGCCTCGCCGGCAGGGAAGGCCGGGGCGGCGGAGAGATACGCCGTGGCACCGGAGATCCGCACGACGACGGCATGGGTGCCGGGGGAGAGCGGGCCGTGGTCCTCGCTGCGCGCCGTCCACGTCTCACCGTGGATCTTGGCCGTGCCGGTCACGCGGGAGGTGGGCTCGAGGACAAGCGCGTCCTGCCCGATGAGGCGATCGATGTTGGAGAGCGAATCGGCCGTACTCTTGCGGATCTGCCGCAGGGCGATGGGCCGCAAGCCGAAGATGAGGATGAGCGCCGCGAGCGCGAAGATCACGATCTGCAACCACCCAGGGCCGCCGGCGAGGGCGGTGAACATGCCGGCCAAGGCGCCGCCGGCGAGCGTGGCGAACCACAGATCGAGGGTCAGCGCCTCGATCGCGATGAACACCAGCACCAGGGCAAGCCAGATGGCCCACGAATTCTGGACCAGCCACTCGAACATCTCGCCTCCAAAGAAACCTAGAGCGCGACCGGGGATGGCCGCCCCCTCACTCTGCCAGCTGTCGGGTGCCCGGGCGTCACTCGGGCGGATGATCTGCGCGGCGTCAGCGCCTGCGGTAGGCGTGCACCCGGACGCTGAGCTCGACGTCACGCGGACCGCTCGTCTCGAGTTCCGCGAGGATGTCGGCGAGTGCGCGGTGGTGGCCGGCGGGGCCCATGTGCGCCACCAACGCGGCGGCGTGGGGTTCGAGCCGCATCCACGCGTTGACGTCGACGGACTCCAGCTCCTCGAAGTCAGTCTCGAGGTGGGCAGCGAGGCGTTCCTCCTTGTCCCCATCGATGCCGAGCAGGCCGGCGTCCTCACGCAGCTGGGCGAGATGCCCGGGGAGCGGGACGACCACCAGGGCCAGGCCCCCGCGGCGCAGCACGCGGGCGAACTCCGGGGGATTGCGCGGCGCGAAGACGTCGAGCAGGACCGAGGCGCTCGCCTCGGCCAGGGGCCAGTGACGCCAGGTGTCCCAGACGAAGGAGAGCACCCGCGGATCGCGCGCCGCCCGCTGGGCGCCTGCGCGGGAAAGGTCGAGATCCACGGCGCGCGGGTCCCGGCCGGCGGCGGACAACGCGTCGAGCACGGCGCGCGTGTACCAACCGGTGCCGGAGCCGGTGTCGACGAGCAGGGGGGAGGCGTCATCATTGAGGCGGACGGCGAGTTCGCCGAGCGCCGCGGAGATGGGCGAGTAGGCACCGGACTCGAGCCATGCCTCGCGGGAGGCGATCATGGCCGGGGTGTCCTCAAGGAACTTGCTTGGCTTCCCCGTCAGCAGGTTGATGTGGCCCTGCTTCGCCGCGTCGTAGCGGTGACCGTTGGCGCAGCGCAGCCCCGCCGGGCGCCCGGTGGGGCGCAGTTCCAGGCGGGCCGGTTCGCCGCACTGCGGGCACAGCAGCGGCCATGCGGAGGCACTCTGCACGCTCAGAACCCCAGCCCCTCGCGCACGGTCTCCGGCTCCTCGTAGGACCACAGGCGAGCGAAGTTCTCGTCGGTGCAGAGGCTGCGCGGCTCGGCCTTGTCGAGGTAAAGCATGCCGTTGAGGTGATCCGTCTCGTGCTGGAAGATGCGGGCCTGCCAGCCGTGCAGCTCGCGCTCGTGGCGCACGCCCTCCAGATCGGTCCAGGAGGCGAGGATGTCGGCCGGGCGCTCCACGCTCGCGGTGTACCCGCGGACCGACAGGCACCCCTCGAAGTGGGTGGCGGTACGCGCGCCGACGGCCTCGTAGCGCGGGTCGATGGCGGCCATGAACTCGAGCGGTTCGCGCTCCTTGGCGGCCGCCGTCTCCTGATCGATGGGCCAGAGGTCCTCGAGCACGGCCAGGCGCAGGGACAGGCCGATCTGGGGGGCCGCGAGACCCACGCCGGGCGCGGCGTGCATGGTGGAGCGCATGAGCTCCACGAGTGCCTCGAGCTCGGTGCGCTCAAGCGAGTCGTCCCACTCGGGGGTGCTCGAGCGCAGGACCGGGTCCCCGGCCTGGACGATCTTGACGGTGGGCTGCAGGCCGAAGGGGACGCTCATGCTCCCCATTCTTCCATTCCCGGGCGCTCAGGGGCTCAGGCCTGGTGGCGGCGCACGGCTTCGCCCATGCGCTCGATCATGGAGCGCAGCACGGGCCGAGGGGTGGCGAAGACGAGCCGCACGTGCGCGGCGAATCCGGCGCCACAAGCGGCGCCGTCAGACACCGCCACGCCGGCCTCGCGCAGGAAGAAGGCGGCGGGCGATTCGTTCAGGTGAAGCGAGGAGCAGTCGAGCCAGGCGATGTAGGTGCCCTCGGGGGAGTCGTAACCGAGGCAGGCAAGGTGTTGTTCCACGAGCGCGTCGAGTTCCGTCCGCAGTGACTCGAGATAGCCCAGGAGCGAAGCGAGCCAGGCTCCACCCTCGCGGTACGCCGCGACGTTGGCTGCGGCACCGACCGTGCTTGCGAGCTTGCCTGCGCGCACGCCGTCCTGCGCCCAGCCGGCGAGGTCGTCGTCGTTGCTCAGGATGAGCTGCGCGCACTTGAGGCCCGGGAGCGCGAAGGCCTTCGAGGTGCTCGTGGCCGTGACGGCCTGGCGGGCCGCGGCGGGGGAGAGGGTGGCGTAGGAGAGGTGGCGGGCAGGGCCCAACACGACGGGTGCGTGGATCTCGTCGACGAAGACGCGCACGCCCTCGTGCTTTTCCACCACGGTGCTGAGCTCCTCGAGTTCCGCGCGGGAGGCCACATGGCCCGTCGGATTGTGCGGATTGCAGAGGATGACCAGCCCGGCGCCGGCCTCGAGGGCAGCGTCGATGCCCACGGGATCGAGGCGCCAGCCGGCATCGTCGTGAAGCATCGGCACCTCGATGATCTCGCGACCCAGGCGGACGGGGATCTCGAGGAAGGGCATGTAGGCCGGGGTGGGCACGACGACGGGGCTGCCCGGGCGCGTGAGGTAGTTGATGGCGTGTTCCAGCCCGGCGAGCACGTCGGGGATGATCTGGACGCGCTCGGGGGCGATCGACTGCCCGTAGCGCTCGCGGGCGAAGTCGGTGTAGGCCTCGCGTAGCTCGGCGAGCAGCCACTGGGGGAGGTATCCGTAGCCGGCGCGGTCGATGACATCGCGCATGGCGGCGTCCACGGCGGGGGCGGTGCCGAAGTCGGCCTCGGCGATGAAGGCGCCCATCGCCTCGGGGACGTCGGACCACTTGAGGCTGTGCCGACGCCGCAGTTCAGCCTCATCGATCGCGTCCCACGCCTGGTGCAAGGGGTCGATGCGGGGTGCGACTGCGGTCATGGCTGCCTCCGATAACTATTTTGAGCGAGCGGCTCACAATTGCGTGACTCGAGCCTACACCCTGCATCGCCGCAAGGGGAGGGGCATACGCAAGCGGCGCCCCTCCCGACTCACGCGGGAGGGGCGCCGCTGGCTCGAGGCGGGCGTTGCGCCGGGCCTACGGCGTACGCCCGGCCTTGATGGCCGCACCGGCACGGCCGCGGGCGCCAGAGCAGTTCGTCGTGTAGCCGGCTCCCTTGATGAGGCTCGCGCCCATCGCCTTGGCGGTGCAGGTCGCGTTCATCTCCATGCCGAGGTTGCCGCTCGTGCCGTAGATCTTGTTCAGCCGCGCCTTGAGCTGCTCCCAGGACGCGCCGCGCTTGGTCGCCACGGCATACTGGCGCAGGTGCGCGCACTCGTGCAGGGCGGCGAGCTTGCGGAAGTTGCCACTCAGCCCGCTGACGATGGCGATCTGGTCGGTGCCGATGTAGGCCAAACCGGCGTAGCCGCCCGTGCGGGAGTGGATCTGAATCACGGTGTTGGGGCAATAGGCCTTGATCTGCCGATGCAGGACACCCTTGTAGCCCGTGTACTTGCGAGGGTTCTCGGTGACGATCTTCGCGGTGCCGGAGTTGGCGGCGGAGGCCGCGGCTGTGGCGGAGACCGCCCAGCGGTAGCTGGACACGGCCCGTGCGGACGCCGGCACGGGCATCTTGACGGTGGCGATGGCTCCGCGCACCTTGGCCGAGGCCACCGTGCGCCAGGAGCCGTTGACCTTGCGCTGCAACGCGGCGGTGCGACCCTCGGCGTTCATGAACGAGGCGCTCACACGCTTGGTCTTCACGGCCGAGACGATGGAGCCGCTGAGGTTCGCGAGCGTCGACGAGACCACCTTGGTGGTGCGCTTGGGCAGGGTGAGGCGCTGGGCGCCGCTGGTCCAGGCGCTTGTTGTGGGCGTAGCAGCCGCCTTGATGCGGAACTCGACGGTGCGCCCCGCGAGGGAGTCGGCCACGGCTGCCGGGACGCGGACGGTGGCGTAGCGTCGTCCGTTCTGCAGCGTGACCCCCAGGGAGGCCGCCGTGACCCAGCGTGCACCGGACTTGCGCTCGAGCGTGACACGGCCGCCCGTTCCCTCGATCCACAGCTGCGTTCCCTGGCCAAGGATGGTTGCGCGGGAAGCGGTGCCGAAGGGGGTGGTCCGGGAGACCTTCGGTTGGCTCGGGGAAGCCGCGACGCGCACCTTCGATGCGGGGTCGAGCTGCGCGTCGGCCGCCAGCGCCGGCGGCGCGGCGAGGGTGGAGACGGGGAGGGCCAGGACAAGGGCCGCACCGCGCCAGACGGCGGGGCGGAGGAAGCGCAGACGCAGAGCCATCGATGATCTTTCGTGAGAGGGAGCGGAGCCCCGCGGCCGCCCGGGGAGGGGCGACTGCTCCGTCTGGGGAGGATTCGAAATGGATTCGCTTCGCGGGCATCACATTCCGCCGCGCGGCCTGGAGAGCGTCACGAATGTGGTGAACATCACTCTAGGATCCGGGCAAGGATGCGGGGCCGGGTGGTGCCCATTGCCCACTGAATCCGTGGCTCACGCCCGGCATTGGCCCTGCGCTTGCAGGGCGCGTCTCCGGTCGATTCCCAGCAAAGCGTGGTGCGCGCGGTCCGGTTGCGATCACAGGGAGCCCTCCAGTGAGGGGTGAATCACTGTTGACGCTCGCGCTACGACGCGGTTTGGGGCGTCTCGCGGGCGGCCAGGCACGCGGGAGCCAGCAACGCCGATAATCTACATTATGTCAACTAACGTTGAGAGGGTGCTCCCCTCGGCTCGGCGTCGCTGCCTGATGTCATGTGATCTGTCAGTTCGTCTCACTGCGCGTGTCACTAGGAGCAGGCGTACGTGTTGACGCGTCTCCTGACACGGCGCCGCGGAGTTGGTTGCAGCGAGAGGCCACTGCGGCAAGACTGTCCCCAAGCCCCCTGGCATCGTCGTGGTGGGAAGGACCGACATGGCCGTCGAGAACTTGCTGGTCGAGTACAGAGCGTTGTGTGTTCTGGAATCGGGCGACGAACCAGCCAATCTCAGCCTTGCCGAAATCACCAGACTTGACCTTCGGTGCTTGATGAACGGCAGTTTCGCGCCAAGCTGGCCGCAGCGCGGCGCGTATCAAGGTCGGTGGTTCTACAGCAGGTCAGGTGCCCACGCCCATTTTGAATCTTTGGCGGAACGCTCGCTTCTGACCCTGCTCGACTACGAGGGGCTGTATGTGGCTGTGGTCACAGGCTCGCTCACCATCCTTTCCCCGAGGGGTTCGTCCCCACTCCCCCGCGAGCCGTGGGCGCTGGGCAAGACCGCCTCAGGTGAGGTCGATCTGATCTTCAAGCCAGGCCGCATCACAGACGCCGAGCGCGCCTTCGCAGAGCGATCCATGCGCGCGGGACTCGGCGTACGTTTCCTGGAGAAGCCACCCGACGGGTTGAAAGCGCTAGCGGAAACTGCGGCCGCTTATCGCCAACAAAGGTGGAGCCCGGACGACAAGGGACTGCTGCACGGATTGAGACACTGAATCTGCGTCGATGAGTCTCGGCGCTGGAAGGATGTGCCTCATGCCTAAAGCGTTTCCCAAGGAGTTCCGTCAGGACGTGATCCGGGTGTTCCGGGAGTCTGATTCGTCCCTGGCGCAGGTCGCCAAAGATTTCGGGATCTCTGCCTCGTGTTTGAAGAGGTGGATCACGATCGATGACCGGACTTCGGCACGGCCCTCACCGGCTGGCGTGGCTGCGAACGAGTCGGTCGAGCTGCGCGAAGCGAAGAAACGGATCGTGCTCTTGGAGCAGGAGAACGAGGTTCTGCGCCGGGCCGCCGCTTATCTCTCGCAGGCGAATCTGGGCCCAAAAGGTTCTACCCGCTCGTGAGCGAGCTCGCCGCCGACGGCATCCTCGTGGCGGTGACGTGCCGGGTCTTGAAGCTCGCCAGAGCCCCGTACTACCGGTGGCTCAACAAGACGGCGACCGCCGCGGAGTTGAAGGCCGCGTA